>MFYT01000078.1 GCA_001789205.1 Candidatus Raymondbacteria bacterium RIFOXYA2_FULL_49_16
AAACCCGCCCCTACACATGATCCTCGTCAGGAAATCTCAATCTGACGCGCTTCGGGCTTTTCCGTCTTTTTAATCTTCAATTCCAAAACGCCTTCTTTGAAAGAAGCTTTGATATCATTTTCATCAACATGAGCTCCCAGGTTAAAGGAGCGTTCGAATGATCCATAGCTCCGTTCGCTGTAATAGTATCCTTTCTCCTGCTCGTGCTTTTCATGTTTCTTCTCTCCTTTGAGCGTCAATACGCCGTCGTTCACCTCGATCTTGACGTCTTCTTTGGCAAGTCCCGGCATTTCAGCCAGAAGCCTGAAGTGGTCCTTTTCCTCCCTGACCTCGACCGATGGAAACGTCGATGATAAGTCCCTGGGCCTGGACCAAAATTCATCGGACCAGAAGTCGTTGAACCAGTTGGTCAGCGTTTTAGGTTCGTACCTTGTTAAGAGTGCCATACATTCCTCCTTTTTTTTGTTTTTGTTTCTCGCTTCTGTCCCGTATATAACAAAGGACATGCCAAATTTTTCTCTGTTTATTATCAAGGACTTGCAAAAACAGCGCTTTAGAAAAGTATTTAATAATGAAATGCCATGGTTGCAGGACTAAACAAAAAGCCCTGCCAAATGGCAGGGCTTTTTATGGAGGCGGCGGGAATCGAACCCGCGTCCGAAAACCCCTGAACAGAAACTCCTACATGCTTTTTCCTTCATTGTTTCTCGTGCCGCCGTTCCCGAAGGACAGGGTACCGGTTACACCAGCCGCAGTATTTCTCGCCCTGCGACGCTGCAGCGCCATCGCAGGGCCAGTCCGCATTGATGACGCCCTTTAAGCCCGCCGCGGACAGAGCAAGCAAAAAGGACGGGCTACGCTATATTAGGCAGCCATGGCGTAAGAGTATTCTTCGCCGTTTGTTTTTTTCTGGATGATTAACGAGGCCAACCAGAATCCTCGGCATGCAATCTCCGCACATAAGACTTCCGTCGAATGCCAAGATCGCCCCCGTGTCAGTAAATATACCTTAATTCGCGGAATTTATCCATCCCAGGAGCGCTTCGTCCCGGGAGTTGTACAGTTTGATGATAGTGGTAAGCCGGTTCACTTCAAGAAGCTGGCGTACCATGGCGTTTGCGCCGAAAAAACGCACAAGGGCCCTGCCTTCCTGAATCAGTTTAAAAAGGCGTACCAGAACGCCGATACCCAGACTGTCGATATATTCGATATCGCCCATGTCGATGAGCATTTTTTGGCCATCGTGTATGATTTTATTGACAATATTAAGAAACATGGCTGAATCACGGGAATTTTCAATAGTGCCCGAAAACTTGAAGACGCCTATTCCCTGGTAGGTTGTATAATCGAGCTGCAGAATAGAACCGGATTGCACTGAGTGCTTAAATTCTCCTCCACTCGATTTTTCGACCCTGAGCACGCGGATGAGATTGGTGAGCGTGAGTATCTCCTCGACCTTTGGCGTCAGGTTCCTGAGCACCAGGGAGCGTCCCCGTTTAATACACTTGTTGGTCAGGCTAACCAGCGCCCCAAGAGACCTGCTGTTGAGAGTGTGCAGCCCGGAAAGGTCCACAAAAAAGGTCGTGGTTTCCGTTTGGTTGAGAAAAGCCGTTCCCGCCTCCTGCAAGTCTTCGTGCAGTGTGTCCATGCGCTCTTTTACAGGGGTAAAAATGTAGTCATTCATGGCTTTAGAAAAATAATGTCTAGTGCTCCTCTATGCAATGGTGATGAAATCAGTTCCCGTACGAGTGCAGACCGCCCAGGATCATGTTCGAGAAAAAGGTAAAGAGCGCCATGAGAAATCCCGCAATGCTCAGAAAAGCGGTTGCCCTGCCCCGCCAACCTTTTATCAACCTAACATGGAGATAGACCGAGTAGATGATCCACACGATAAGCGAGCTGGTCTCTTTGGGGTCCCAGGACCAAAAATTTCCCCATGCGCGATAGGCCCAGATAGCGCCGGCAAAGAGCGCTCCCAGGGTAAAAAGCGGATAGCCAATAACGATTGCTCCGTATGTTATCTGGTCAAGCCTCTCCGCTTCGGGTAGCCGGGATATAAAATTTCCGGGGTTTGGCTGTTGCACGCCCGCTTTTATCAGATAGAGCAGGGAAGAAACAAAGGCCACGAGGAAAACCGCCTCGCTCGCGGCGGCCATGGATACATGGATTTGCAGCCAGTAACTCTGGAGCGCGGGTACAAGCTGCTGCTCAGCCTTTTTGGGAAGCAGGGAAGCGCTCACGTACAGCATGAAGATGACCGGTCCTGTAATGGCCTGCACAATCTTTGATTGAATGGAAAAAATCGATACAATATATGCTGCTCCGGCAAACCAGGCGAGCATAGTGATGTATTCGTACATGTTGGTCAGAGGCACGTGGCCCGTATGCACTGAGCGGACAATCAGGGCCGCAGTCTGGGCCGCAAGACCAGCAACCATGAAAACAGCAGCAACATGCCCAAGCCGTGTCCGGTTTAATCCCAGAAAGAGGACATGAAATATCGTTGCCGTAAAATAAGCCGCAAACGAGATCCAAAACAACTGTATGTCCATATGCTATTCCCTCTTTTTCTTCCGTAATAACAGCGGTCCATAGAAAATAAGAACAAGCCCGAGTGAAGCAAGGCCTATGCCGGCCCACACCAGTGGTACGCCTGGGTTTTTCCGTATCTGGATACCGGTGAAAAGTTGCGGCGTATATGAAGTAAGTTCTATTGAGACTACAGGGTTTTCCTGCATATGAAAGCCTTTGTGCAGGGCAAAAAGCCATGAATCGAAAAGCACTGACCCGAAACTGTCGAAAAGAGAGGCCTTGAGCGCCGGATTGTTGTGCGTTTCCGAACGTGACGAGGGTTCCCGGGTTTTCATATCAATGACAAAATCGCCGAAAAAATCGTGGACACACACAAACATCCCCCGTTTTCCCAGGGCAATGGTATCGTCATATGGAACGGAAACCATTGTATCAATGGCCATGAGGTCTGACGATATATGGAGCACGGCGTCCTGGATGACATAGGGGTCTTTGCCATACGAACTCTGGTAAAAATGGATCCCTTCAAAAATCAGGGGATCGTTCACCTGTATCTTTTTTGTCACCAAAACAACGCTGTCACGAACAATGGAAAGGGTCGAGAAATAATCTTTAATTTCACCTTTGCTGTTGTTATCAATAGAGAAGTCATCGACCCTGAGCAAAAAATCCCGGTCTTGCACTGGCATGGTCGCGCCAATGCCAAGGCTGCCGTACCGGATGTAGCCCATTTTCTGGCTTGCCACACCGCCCGCGAAAAGGAAGATGACTCCTGTATGCAGGACAATGGAACCCAGCGCCCTTGCCCGGCCTGCCGCGTCCGGTCCAATGGTCCGCAGGGAATGGAAATTCCTGCCAATACGCACGATGATGCATGCAACAAGGTTCAGGATAAAAAGATAGAGACACACGGCAAAAACAGGAGAGTCAAAAACCCCGGGGTTGACGACACCAACAAGGGAGAGTACTCCGATAAGGGCGAAAAGCACGATTGACACCCGCAGATCAGACAGTTTGACAAAAATGTTCCAGGGTTTCACGTAGAAAAGATAATAATTATATTTAAGAATGTACTATGGCCAATATTCTGCTGATAAATGCCGGGAACAAAACCCTTTCGCTCTTTAGAAGCGCGGTTGAAACCGTACCACACACCATACAAGCGCTCTCGTTTGCAGAAGCGGACCAACAGGCTTCTGGCGATTCATATGATATTGTCTTTATAGAATCAGCGATAAACAATCCGTCTCTCACTGAAAAATGCGGCTCTTTTCAGGAAGTTTTCAAAAACGCATATATTGTCCTTATACTGCCTGCATTTGATAAAATCGCGGTCCAAAAAAGCTATCTGATGTGCGACGGATCAATTATTTTGCCCGCAGAGCACGAAAAGCTGCGCAGAATAATCGACTGGTACGTTGCCGCAGACCATATGCGGCGGATCGAGGCGGTAAAAGAGACCAGTAATCATACGATAAAAGCCCTGGCAACATCCCTGATTAAAAATAAAGCCCTCATTATCTCGGTACTACTGCTTACCATGTTCCTGGGCGCCATCATTGGGCTCTTCTGGTCAGAGAAATCGGTCAAAAGTCTTGAGGACCCTCAGCCCCAAACCATAAAGGAGAAAATATTGCATGAATTACGAAAATAATATCATCTATAACGAGACGGCAAAAGAAGTCGTCGTATCGATAACCGGCACCTTCGCATTACCCGGCGATCCTCCCCTTTCCAGGACGCTCGAACCTTATTTTAAAAAAGACCTGAAAAAAATAACCATTAATATCAGCAACCTGACCATGATAACCTCGACAGGAATACGTCATCTGATCATTTTAAAAGAATATGCCGTGAACACCGCGACCAAACTGGTGCTCAGGTGCTCTAACACCCAAATATACAACTCTCTGTGCGACCTGAACCTTGATGCGGTTTTTGTTATTGAAAAGTCTGACTAAAAATTCGTGAGTCAGCCACCCCTCGACTCCGTTCGGGGTTCGGCTGATCTCGTCTAAACAAGCAGCACTGTATCCACACAGCCACGGCCCCTAAGCGAAGTCGAAAGGCCATGGCAAAAGCACCTACAAACTCCATTCCCTTGGATTTAGATTGAGCCCCAACGAAAACATGTGCGAATGGCCAAGCCCTGAATTATGGTAGATAAAAGCATAGTCAACCGAGAACATGCCATAGCGGAAACCAACTCCGCCCATCACCTGTACTGGATTGGGCCCCTGCGCGCCTGCGCGTATGCAGAACAACGGATGCGGATAGACCTCCACTCCCCCATGGCCTTGCACAAAGTTCCCCGGCGTCCACTCAAGGTCTGACGAAACAGACAGAAGCTCCTTATATGGCCGTACGCTTGCCCCAAACCTGAAAACACGCGCCAGTTCATCATTGTACCCGTTCTCCCATCCAAAACTACCAAACACATTCTGGCACGATGCAGCAACCTTAATTCGTTCCAGAGGATGATACAATATCCCTATATCACCGCTGAACCCGCTTGCACGCGACTCATCCAAGCGCTGCATATGATATTTGCCTGCAATGCCGAAAAGCAGTTTTTCAGTCAGACCTCCACTGGCCCATAAAAAGAAGGTATTCTCCTGGTCAGCAAATTCACCGGTCAACATCCCAAATTCACTTCTACGTTCAATTGCGTCTACCCCGTATTGGACATAACCAATGCCAACAGCTGATGTGTAAAATGGCAATGGCTTTACCAGACCGCCAAAATAATGGTTTCGGTCTAACGTAAGCTTCTCGTACGATGCTGTCAGATGCGCACCAATAGCTGTATCAGCGGCAACCAGGGCGGGATTCACCACAGCCGCCGCGGCATCGCTCCCAAGCGCTGCCATTGCCCCGCCAACACCTGCTGAACGCGCGTCAACCGGCAGTTTGAGATACGATAATGCACTGTTTGAGGCATCAGCAACATAGTTCTCACCTGTAACTGCGCTGGCCGGGGAAAACAACAACCCTGCACTTGCCAAGCAGATCAGCATCCAAACCTGTGTAAACCGTGAACGCATGTACGCTCTGGTAATCATTTAATCACCGCGATCTTGAGTATCTTGCTTTCGCTGCCGCCGTCCCTGTACCTCACAATCACTTTGGCAAAATAGACACCATTGGCAGCGTTGGAAATATCCCAGGTAAACGCAGCCTTGGTGTTTCCCTGTACGCCCGACCTCCTGAAAACCTTTACCATTCGTTCGGCAGTATCGTAGATCAAGACCTCAATATCGCCTGGCTTTTGGATAAAATACTGTATTTTCGATACCCGTGAAGCAGGGTTTGGATAGCCGTACGTGCCATCCTGAAAATTCAGGGGTTGCGGTGTTCCCGTCAAATCAAAAGCGTATAAAGAACCATTCATGGTCGCCATATAAAGCCTGCCATTGGCAATGGCTGGAGAGGAAATAATATCACCATCAAGAGTGTCTGACCATAATTTCGCGCCTGTTTTTGCATCAAGACAATAAGCCATTCCCTCTCCCCATCCAAAAAAAACCTTGTTGTCCGCCACAACAGGCGACGAACAATATCCAAGCTTTTCGCTGTTTCTTAATTCAGCGTAATACCAATTCTCGTTCCCTGTTTCTTTATCCAGGGCAAAAATGGTAAACCGCGGCTTGGGGTATCCCAATTCCTTCTGTATCACATACACCAAGTTCGGACCCACTGCCACGGACGATGTTTTCATGTCGCCATAGGGATAAAAATCCCAGACACTTATACTGTCGGCCTTGGAATCCGTTGATTTACCCAGTTGTCTGGTAAAGACTTTTGGGACTGATATTCCACGCTTTGCCAGACGATCTATTGCCGCTTGGCGATGAACAGGACTGAGGCGCAGAAGTTCAATAAATTGTTTCGGTGCTATTAATCCGGATGAACCTATAGTATCCGCCCTTCTTTTCGCAACAGGTATACCGTAACTTTTCCAGTGCAACTGGCCGGTACCAGCGACCACGCGGTAAATATTCATGTCATAATTGCCCGGAGCGAAAAAAGCCGTACCATTGTCTATTGCCGGGCTTGAAAGATACGCGCCGCCGTTGGTCTGCAAAGTCCAGGCAATTCTCTTCCCAGAAAGACTAACCCCATACAGCAGTCCGCTATTGTCGGCAACAACAGACATACCCGATGAAATGGCCGGGGAAGAATAGGAAATCTGTCTGAAAGGCAAAAACCATTTCGTCGCCGGGTTGCTCAGATCGTAAACGCCAAAACCATTGAACGGCGGACCTAAACTTGCGAGAACCATGCTATCGTCAAGCACTGCCGGTGACGATAGCTGGAGACCCGCATTGAGCGTGGAAAGGCTGTCCCCGGTTGCCAGATCGAACACGTATATTCTGCCGTCCCGGCTTCCTATAATGGCCTTTTTCTGAGACACCGTTGGAGAGCAATCGACCCAGCCTTGTGTTTTCCGTTTCCAGCGGAGTGTTCCATCCCCTGTCTCCAACGCATACACACTGCTGTCACGCGCACCGATTATGAGCAGATTGTCAGCTACTGAAGGCGAAGAAACAGTAGTGTTTCCGAGCGAATATACCCAAACAGGTTTGTCGCCGGGTATTCCCACTTTCTCGGTGCTGTACCCTGTCCGCTCCAGGTTGCCCCGGAAACAGGGCCAATCACTGGCATAAGCGACGACCGCGATAAACAAAACAATCAATAAAGTCTTTGCCATTTTATACCAATCGTTATTCTAATGTAAACGCGTCCAAATTCTGACTAGTGGTGCCGAAAATCACCAATGTATTTCCAACATCTATCCATGGCCCTGTGTTGCTGTTCCCGCTGGCGTTGGTATAGGGCCAATCTGTGATCAGGCTGGCGGAGGAACCGAGATCCTGTATCGCGTAATAACGGCCGTCGTACCTTCCGAAATAGACGACGCCGTTGTATTCAATAGGGCCGGATTCGACGTTGTTTCCAGCGCCATAGGTCCAGGTCACGCTTCCCGTGGCCCCGTTATCGGTCACTTTCTGGATACTGGTGCCCGCGGCGACATAAATATCCTGGCTGCCCGAGGCGCAAAAGGCCGGGCCCGTGCTCGCCGCGGCAAGGGACACAGGAGAGCCCCATTTGGCGGTCATGGTTGAAGCGTTGACCGCATACAGGTTGGCGCTGTTTGGGGTGACATAAAGCGCCGAACCCTGCACCAGCAGGGGCTGGAGCACCCCGGCCCCTGCGTTGAAGGAGGAGAGCGGCGTTCCGTCCTCGTCGTATTTCCAAACCATTCCGCCGGTTGTGGCCACATAGATCTCATCGTTGAACACCACCGGGTCCGCGGTCCTGCTCACATCGGCCAGGGCCTGCGGCCAGCCGGCGATGTTCGCGCCGGTGGTCATGCTTTTTTTTGTGATGTTGCCGGTATAAGCCACGTAAAAGGTAGCGTCGTCCGGGCTGGCATAGGGGTTGCCGGGAGAGGCCAGGGCCTGGGGAGGAAAAAGCTGCGTAGACGGGATGATACCCTCATCCTGCCGGCCGATTACGTAATTACCCGCTGAAGCCACAATTTTGTACTTGGAATTGGATCCGTATATATAAGTCGGCGTGCCGCAGGCTCCGTAGGCCGAGGCATCATAGATCCAATTGGTGCTGCCGGTCGCGGGGTTCAGGCCGATCAGTTCCTGCCCGCTTTTATCCGTGCCCACAAAGACCGGTCCCCCAATGGACCCGCCTTTAACCGTGCCGATGGAATTCCTGGACCAGACCGGCGCCAGGGAGGAGACACCCCAGTTGATACTTCCCGACGTCTCGATTTCCGAAGCGTCGCCACTCACCCATCCTGTTCCGGTTGTGTAATCGCTCATGGTAACGATGTCCCCGGGAACCGTGTTGATTTCAACGCTTTTAGTGCCCGAACCCAGGTCCTGGAAGGCCAGGCCGGTGAAGAGATACCCGTTCCAGCCCGAATTCGTCACATGGAGATAACAGATGGCGGAGGATTGGCCTGAATAGAAATAGGTATTTGTGAAGGTGCGGCCTGTTCCGCCCGTGCCGGATAGGGTCAGGCCCGCGTTACTCAGGTTGTAAACCCGCGCGCAGTTGATTTCCACGTTTCCGGCAAGGGTCATGCCGTAATTACCCGATCCGGTGTTTTGCACCATTGCGTATCCACCAGCAAGCTGGCTTGTGCCGGAGACCTTGAAGGTACTCCCGACAGCGGCGGAAATGGCGCCGCCGGTGTAAAGAATCGTGTTGTTTTTCAGATCGAGTGTTCCGTTAAGTGTCAAGCCGGCGGTAAGGGTCAGGTTTTTGCCTGAGGCTACGATCAGGCCCGAACCGGCGTCCACGGTAAGGGCGCTGCTGACCGTGATAGTGGAATTCAAGGTATCTGTCCGGTTGTTGGTGATGGTCAGGTTATAGAAGGTCTTACCCTGGGCGTTGATTTGCCTGTCGCTTGCGCCGGTCATGGTCACCCGGCCCGTGCCGGCGATGAGCGTGCCCGTGGATTGAATGATGAAATCCCCGTAAACCGATAACGTGTTGGTTCCCAAAGAAAGCGTCCCATTGGTGATGGTGATTCGCCGGCAGGAACCGCCTGCGCCAGGTATGGCTGGATCAAAGGTTTGGTCGGGGATTAGGATATCGTCCGTACTCGTAGGCTCGCCCACCGGGGACCAGTTGCCGGCTGTGGCCCAGTCCGTGGTCCCGGCGCCGCCGGTCCATATCTTGTCGTAGCTCCAGGTGATATTGCCGTCCACGGGGCCGTCCCAGGTTTCGCTGGTTGCGACCACCCCACGTGTGCCCAGGGCGTTCACCATGGTAATGGTCGCACCGTTGGGCGCGGTCACGTTCGGGTTCGCGGTCCCGTCAAAACTGCAGAAATAAAACAGATAGGATCCGCTGGCCGCCCCGACGCTCAGGTATTTCGTCCCGTTGGAGAAATAGCAGTTGTCTATTTTCGTGATGGCCGCTCCGTTTGCGATATCAAGGCCATTGGCACCGGGATAGTCGATGTTCAGTCCGTCCACGTTGATCGTTCCGCCGGAGGATACGGCCAGGGCGTAGTTCGCCGTGCCCTGGCGCGTGATGATGGGCCGTGGGGAGCCGGAGGAGAACAGCGTGCCGCCGCTCTGGACGGTAATCGAACCGGCCACGGCGCCGTTGCCCAGACGGAGCTGCGGCGCGCTGGAGGCAGTCTGGAGCTTGAGCGTGCCGCCGGAAGTGACGGTGACGGCGCCGCGAAGCGTGACCGTGGCGGTGTTCAAATCAAGGGTGCCGGAAATAGACGCAGTTCCGGTCACGTCATTGGCTGTGCCTGTGCCGCAATCAAGCGTTGAGCCGGTTGAAACGGTCAGATTGCCGTCCACATCCAGCTCATAGGCGCCCAGGGAAGCCGTGCCGCTGGTCGATACGGTGAGGTTGTAAAAATTGTTGATGGCCGCGGTGACAATCGCCGGAGAGGCGCCGTCCAGGGCGACGGTCCCCAGGGCGGGGGCGAAACTTCCGCCTGCGTCGTTCCAATCGCCCGCCACGGTATGGGTGAAATTGCCCGGCGCAAAGGTTCCGCTTGAAAGGATGAAGTTTCCGTTGATGTCAAGGGCGCGGCTCGCTGTAAGGCTTACCCCTGCGTTCTTAGCAACTTCCACGTTTTGAAAAGAAGTTTGAGATGCGCCATTATCTATGGTCGCCGCAGTGGCTCCTGTAAATTTAACCGTGGAGCCAGAACCGGAAAAAAGGGCGCCATTGTTGGTCCATCCGCTTGTCTGCAAAGCTATGGTTTTGCCCGCAGCATTCAATTCACCAGCTGTCAGCACAACGCCCCCTCCAATGACAGTCAGCGCCGGGCTGCCCGTTGCGTTTATCGTGGTCTGTCCGCTTTGGAGCGTAAACCGGTAAAAATTGGTTGAAGAGGAAGTTCCGGAGAGTATGCATGTCGCTCCCAGAAAGGTGAAGTTGCCGCCGGTATTGGCGGACATGGAACCATTGTTGGTGAATATCCCCGAAATATTGATGAGACTGGCGATGTTTACCCGGGTATTTCTAAACTCTCCATCGCTATTGATGGTAAGATTGGTCACTGCTAAGGTGTTGTTGTTTGTTTCCTGACGGAAAAGACCGCTGATTGTCAGTGCCTGCACGGTCACGTCTCCCGCGGCTCCGGACATGATATAGGTACCACCGGAATTGATGGTCATCGTAGCATTGGCAGCGGTGAAATCACCGGCGCCGGAATGCGTATAAGTACCGCCTAAAATAACGGATGTTCCGTCAATATTGACCGCCGCGGTAGTGTGGGTCACAGCGCCGTTGAAAATAGCATTGCCGTCTATCTGCAAGGTATAGGTTGTACCATTATTAAGATTCAGGGTGGCGCCGCCCACAAGCATCAGAGTACTGATTCGGTTAGCGCCAGTTGCATTCATGTTCAGTTGAGGCTGGTTGGGCATGCCTGACAGAATCACCACGCTGTCGGTACTTACAGGAACTCCCACAGGCGTCCAGTTATTAACATTGTTCCAAGCAGTGCTTGCCGATCCATCCCATCGCTTTCCATAAACCCAGGTTATGTTGCCGTCGATAGTCCCGTCGTTTGCCTCGCCATTGGGTTCAGCGCCCCTTGCGCCTGCGGCGTTATTCATCACAATCGTCGCGCCGTTTGGCGCGGTAACATTGGGGTTTGCGGTACCGTCAAAATCGCAAAAATAGAATACATACGAACCGCTGTTCGCCCCAACACTCAGGTATTTGGTGCCCAGGGAAAACGCACAATTGTCTATTTTGGTTATGGTGGCGCCATTTGCGATGGCAAGGCCGTTAGCGTTAAGATAGCTTAATGTCAGACCATCCACGCTGATCGTTGCTCCGCTTGCAATGGTCAGACCATAATTCGCCGTTCCCTGGCGGGTGATGAACGGCTTTGGATAACCAGAGGCGGTCAAAGTCCCGCCGCTATTCACAGTGATAGAACCGGCGACAGCGCCATTTCCCAGTTGAACTGTAGGCGCGCCAGTCGTGGTAGCCAATTTAAGCGTACCACCGGAATTGACAGTGACAGCGCCGCGCATAATGGTAGTGCCTGCGCCCATATCAAGTGTCCCGGAGATACTGGCCGTTCCTGTGACATCATTAGCAGTACTTGATCCGCAATTGAGCGTTGCTCCTGCGGAAACGGTCAACACACCGTTCACGTCAAGTTCACTGGCACCCATAGAGGCTGTGCCGCTCGTGGAAACCGTAAGGTTATAGAAATAATTGCTCGCCAAAGTGGTAATGGATGGCGAAACGCCCTCCAGAACAATGGTACCCGCGGCTGGAACAAAACCGCCTCCAGCATCACTCCAGTTTCCGGCCACGTTATGCGTGAAGTTGCCAGGAACAAAGTTGCCAGTGGCAATGGTAACATTGCCGTCAATATTCAACGCCTGGCTTGCGGTGAGGTTTTGACCCGCGGTCTTGGCGATTGTCACGTTCTGAAAGGTCGTTTGAGTAGTGCCGTTGTCGATGTTCACCCCGTTTCCCAGGGTGAACTGGACGGTGGAACCCGCCCCGGTGAGCGTGGCGCCGTTGTTGGTCCAGCTTCCGCCCGCGACATCCATCCGTTGGCCCGCGGCGTCCAGGACTCCAGCGGTCAGTACTGCGCCGCCGGCCAGTGCCGTGAAGGCCGGGGCGCCGGTGCCGTTCAGGGTGGTCTGCCCGCTCTGCAGCGTGAAACGATAGAAACGGGTGGTGGTGGAGCTTCCTTCAATGACGCTTGCGGCCCCGGAAAAGGTGAAATTTCCGCCCGTGGAATTGGACATGGTGCCATTGTTGGTGAAATCCCCTGAAATATTGACAAGACTGGCGGTGGTGACACGGGTGTTCCTGAATTCACCGCCGTTGTTGATGGTGATGTCGGTTGCGGTTAGTGTGTTGTCATTGGTCTGTTGCAGGAAAAGGCCGTTGACGACCAGCCCTTGCACAGTGACGTTCCCGGCTGCACCGGACATGGTATAGGTCACCCCCTGGTTCACGGTCATGGTGGCATTGGCCGCGTTGAAGTCCCCGGCACCCGTGTGGTTGTAAGCGCCGCCGATGGTGACCCCGGTTCCCAGGATGTTGACCGTGGCCGTGGTATGGGTTACGGTACCGCTGACGCTGAAACTTCCGTCGATTTGCAGGGTATAAGCCGTGCCGTTATTGAGATTGAGTACCCCGCCCGCAGCGATGGTAAGGCTTGCGATGCTGTTGGCGCCCGCGGCGTTCATGTCCAGAACAGGGTCGTAAGTCACGTCAGGGATGACCACCTCGTCCCCGGTAACGGGTATGCCGGATGGCGACCAGTTGGCCGCATACGCCCATCGTCTCCTATTGGCGGCCCCTCCGGAACCGCCGACCCATGTCTTGCCTGTGGCGGTTGTGGCCTGCGGCAGGTAAGGGTAAGAGACCAGATCACTGAGGTAGTTTCCAGAGCCGTCCACCAGAACCAGCTTGAAATAATAAACCGCTCCCTTGGACACATTGGTCCAGACGGGCGTAAGGGAAAAGTCCCATTCCGCGTACTGGGTTGAAGGAACCGATAAGATACCGGCTGAGGGGACGTTTTCCGCGAAGTGCTCCCTGATGTTGGAATTGGTCAGGCGCGTAAAACCCACTTGGTCGCCGTTTCCGCCCATGCCGTCCGCATAGCTCCAGTGCGCCGAGGTCCCCAGGTCAGTCCACGTACCCGTAGTCCCTTCACGGTACCGCAATGCCACATAAGCGCCCACCCAGGCGTAGGACATGTCGTTTTGCGCCTGGAGGCGAAGGCGCAGGGTGGTTCCGTTGGCGACATTGGTAATGGCCGTATTCTCCGCGGCCAGGGCCGTGGGGTTTTCGGCGTTGTCGTTCTGGTACCAACGGTATCTGGACTGGTTCTGGCCGCGTACAACTTTTGCGTCGTCGACCCACAGCCCGGTGTTACCGTTTACATTGTCCCAACTGAAAGAGCCGCAGTCGAAGTCATTGAAGTTGGCGAATGAAGCGTTGGCCATGACGTAGATGGAAACCCCGTCCAGATAGAGCGTGGTGTTGACGTTGTCGCGGATCCACTCGACCTTGTGCCAGCCCAGGGTGCGGTCAATCGACGAGAAGGTAGTGGCGATGAGCTGGCTTGTATAACAATATTTGGTGGCGCTGGTCGCGTTTCTGATGACGATTCCCGCCCACTGGTTACCGGTGTTGTTGTCGGCGCAGATATATTGTCTTTTGGTGGCGGCCATATCGTCGTAGAACCAGATTTCAGCGCGGCCGTTGGTTATTGCGCCTGCGCCCCCAAAGCCAGGGGCGTTCCAGTCGCCTATGCCCTGGCCCGCGTTGCCGCCGGAGGAATACATGGATTTGGATCCGCCCTGCGTGTTGTTCTGGGTGTTGACGGTCGTGGCGTTGGCGGTGTACCATCCCCCTGCGCCCGCGATGGTCCAGCCATCACTGTTGGGCGGGGAATTTCCCAGGGTGGCGGACTCAAAATTGTCGGAGAAATGTATCTCTTCTTCTGCAAACACTGACACGGAAAAAAGAAGACTCCATAGGCACACCATACCCGTAAATTCCAGCAATAACGTAATTACAGTCCAATTGCGAGCTGTCACACTATTTTTTCCCTATGATGTTGATGGCAACTGCATGCACGCATGCTGCCTATGCGGACCGGTCCGGCATTTCCCGCACGATAATGCCCTGCGTTCGAAAACCGATTCCGATTCAATGGTCGGCGGTTCGTATTCCGCTCTCTTTTTATCAGCAGTTTCTTTCTGTTTCCCGTTCATACAACTCCCATGCTTTTTTGTTCCAGCGCTTTTGCCCTTTTACACAAACTCGGTGATGCGTCCTGCCAGAGGCCTGTTTCAACAAACGAAAGCCCGGGACACCGTGAACAAAACCTTTTGGTTGAACATTGCGTACACTCTTGTCCCACGTTTTTTTCATCCATACGATATTGATGCGCTGCTTGGCTGTTCCAGATAGAATATATCGGCATTTCTCCAACATTTCCCCATAATAGAGGTAATTGGATGCAGGGATATACATCGCCGTAAGGGGTAATGCCGCCAAGGTTCCTGCCCGCATCGCAGTGCAGATTATCATCTGCATCGGTTTTAGGACCAGCCACTGCTCCCCCAATGCCCATATCATCAAAAAATTGCTGGTACTGCTCAATTTCTACCGAGAACATTGAAACAGCGAGGTGTTTACCGGAAAAAATAACCGCGTCACATTCAAAAAATGCGTTTTCTTTCTCTGCCATTTTTGACAATGCTCTATATTGGCCAAAGTTCTTGTTCGACACTGTATGTTTCATGATAACAGGTACATTGTTTTCCTGCAGCAGTTTCATGCCTCTATAGGCTGCTGCAAAGCTGCCAGCGGAACCTGTGAGCATATCATGAATAACCGGATCTGCAGCATGAAAACTGACTCCCACATCGACCACGGAAAGTTCTGAAAGACGTTTTGCCTTGTCAGCGTCGATAAGAGTGCCATTTGTGATAAGACTTACGGCAAAAGAAAATTTTCTTGCTCCCTCAATTATTTCAAAAATATCACTGCGTGCAAAAGGTTCGCCTCCGGAAATAGTGAGAAAGAGACATCCCATATCAGCAAGGTGTGCAAAAACTTGTTGCCATTGACTGGCGGTTAGCTCTGATCTGCCTGCATCTGGACAATTATAACAATAATAACATCTAAGATTACATGCGTAGGTCACTTCAGCAAAAAAATTCAGAGGAATATTTTTGCACGCAGCGGATTTATTGAGCTCATAAGGGATTGATGTGTTTTCCATTGTTTTTTCCAAAAGCCTACATATATAATTTAATATAAAAACGTTTTATATACAATATAAAAAAGGCATGGGAAATCGCACGGAATTGGGCATTGCAATTCGTACGTGCGTCATTCATCAATAAAGGCCTGCCACGCAATTGGGCATTGCCACCCTATCTATTACCCACATCTTTTTCGGCGGCGCGGCGCCGCCGGCTAATCAGTTATTTCCGTTTTTTAATGGGCCAGACGGACGGCCCATTAGGCGAGGCCGTCTGGCCTCGCTATAAATAGGCCTAAAATACATTGATTAGGCGGCGCCCTCCGCGGTGCCGCACTTATGGGTAATAGATAGCATTGCCACCTGTACGGGCGTCATTCATCAATAAAGGCCTGCCACAGAAGAATGACGCCCCCCACCCCCTGGGGCAATGCCCTCATGAAATTGAAAAACAACACTTTGCATGCTAATACCATCAAATACCTGGTAAAAGCTTCAAAACACCTGGCAAAATCTTCCTATGTCTGCAAAATGGAACAAATTGTTAACAAAACCTTAAAAAACTTCTTTAAATATCGTTATAACTTTCGATTTTTCAAAAAGATATCAAGTGCCAACCAATTATTTCCGATATACTTCAAATGGAGGACAACCTGTAATAAACAGATATTAACAACATGAAACAGATAAACCTTAATTCACTGAAGCTCTACAACCTGGTCGAAATATCAAAGGCCACGGGAATTAGCCTTAGCACGCTGCGCAATGCTATAAAAACAAACGAGTTGCGGGCACGAAAACTAGGGCGCGAATACAAATGCACCATGACGGAGATTCTCAGATTCATACAAGTAACCGATGCCGAGATACCGGAGGTGGCACAATGAAGCGCCTCATTTTCCCTGCCTTTCTCTTTCTGCTACTGGCATGCGGCTGCATGCCCAAGGGAATTCAGTACAACCATCCTGATTTTGAAACAATCACAAAAAAAACCGCCTTTGATAAAACCTATATTATAGGCATGGACGATGTCCTAAACGTGATTATCTATGAAAAATGGCCCTATGCTCGCGACGCGTACGAAAAAAAAGTGGTTGTCCGCGATGAAGGCACCATTATAGTCCTGCCTATTGGCAAACTGAAGATTGAGGGCCTTACTATCAAAGAAGCTGAGGAAGAAATTATAAACGGCCTCAAGACCTATCTGAAGAAGCCCTTTTGTGAGATTGAGATTATTGAATACAACAGCAAAAAGGTCTGCGTTCTGGGAAACCTGGAACGGGCCGTGGTGTTTGGCTTGAAGCCAGGCCAGCGCCTTGTAGAGACCGTGGCCCTTGCTGGCGGCAATGCTGAGAAAAGGTATCTTGGCCCGGTCAAACTGGTGCGCAAGGAAAAAGGCGAAGTACGGGTGTTTGACATTAACATGCGCCGCATTGTAATCGATGGCCGCCTTGATGAGGACGTGCTCCTTGCCGACGGTGACATCCTCTTTGTTCAGGAAAGCAAACTTACTGAAGCCAAGCGGATCATTGACCTGCTGACCTTGTGGGTTCCCGCGTACTTTGCGGGCCGCACTCTGACCAGCGACATTGGCATAACGGGGAATTAGAATACTATGCATAAGTTTGAAATGTCTATAATGGAATATGAATATATCCTGAAAAAGCGATATAAGATCATTCTATTGTGCATTATCCTGGTCATGGGGTCGAGCCTCTTCTTCATGCGCTCGCAGACGCAGCTGT
Source organism: Candidatus Raymondbacteria bacterium RIFOXYA2_FULL_49_16 (assembly GCA_001789205.1). Lineage (GTDB taxonomy): Bacteria > Fibrobacterota > OXYB2-FULL-49-7 > OXYB2-FULL-49-7 > XYB2-FULL-49-35 > XYB2-FULL-49-35. Next base: position 17,035 of record MFYT01000078.1, read on the forward strand.
ACAAGGCCTTTTCGAGCGTAAAGATCGACAAGAGCAAAAAGCAGGAAGACATGCTGGTCACGGACAGCTACTGGGACAACATGGAAACGCAGGTATTGGTGGTCAACAGTTTCCCGGTCATCGAACTTGTGGCAAAAGACTTGGGCCTGGTGGACAGCACAATCCCTTCGGAAGTCATCAAGCAGAACGAGAAACTGATCAGAACCATAACAGGCCTCAGTTCAAAGGTGTCGGCCAAAGTCCGCGGCAGTTCAACTATCATCGACATCACTGTTGTATCAGCGAACCCGACAGAGGCGAAAAACATCGCCAATTCAGTGGCCAACTGCTACAAACGCTTCACACGCCAGGAAAAAAGCAAGGCGATCCGCGATACCCGCGTGTTCATAGAACAGCAGTTGAACGCCTGCAAGGCCAGTCTTGCGAAAAACGAAGGGGAGCTCAAAGACCTGATGCGGGAAAGCCAGTTCCCTTCCCTCGACGAGAAGATACGGCGTACTATTGAACAGCAGTCTGACCTCATGAAGGACAACAAAGAGCTGAGCGGAAAGATAGAGGCCATATTGAGCCAGACCCAGGACCTGCAGAAGCGCAAAGAATGGTCCTCGTTCAACATCAACGAAAAGAATAAGCCTGATCAACAGCGGCCCTACATGGACTGGATTTCAGGTATTGGAGAGACTGATCCCGGTCTTGAACAGATGAACCGGAAGCTCCTTGAGCTCGAACTCCAAAAGAGCGAACTACTCAATTTCTACAACCCGACCCATCCGAAGCTGCATGATATCGAGACTGAAATATTCAATATAATCAGCCAGATACTGCGTGAGTATACGAACCGGGTGAATTTCTACCAGAAAAAATACGCAGCCAATACGGAAACCATTACCAAGCTCCAGGAGACCTTCAAGGAAATCCCTGAGGAGCAACGCCAGTTTTCCAGCATCCAGCGCAACATATCGACCAATACGAAACTGTATGAACTGCTCTCAACCCGGTACCAGCTCGCGCTCATCAGCGAAGCGGGCAGCGCTGACGAAGTAGTGGTCCTCTCCTATGCGGTAACGCCCAATAGCCCCTTCAACGTGAATTCCAGCAAAGTGCTCATCATAAGCCTGGTGCTGGGCATCATGCTCGGGGTCATCATCGCCCTGGTGCTTGAGACCTTTGATACCTCCATTGGCACCATCGAGGACATGGAGGAATATCTCCAGGTCCCGGTCATTGGCGTGCTGCCGCATATTGACAAAGACGGCGTCCTCGACATTATAAAGACCCGCATGGGCGAATACGCGGTGGCGAACGATCTTCCGGCAAGCCACCTGATCTCCCACTTTGACCCCAAGTCGCCCGACGCGGAAGCGTACCGCAGCCTGCGCACAAACATCCAGTTCCTCGATATTGACAAGAAGATCAAGGTCATTAATTTTACGAGCTCAGTCATGCGCGAGGGCAAAAGCACCACGCTCGCCAACTTGGCGCTCACCATTGCCCAAGCCGGATACAAAATCCTGGTCATTGGCTGCAATCTGCGGCGGCCTTCGCTCTACAAGACCTTTGGTTTTTCCATGGGACCGGGTGTTGTCGACATCCTGATTGAAAAGGAAAAATGGCAGAACTGCATTAAGACGCTCGCTGATTCTGAAATTGAAGCGCTGCGCAATTACGACCAGTTCGGTTACTCAAACCTGAGCAACCTGCACTTTATAGAATGCGGCGCCATTCCGCCCAACCCATCGGAACTGCTCCAGTCGCGCAACATGGACAAATTCCTCGCAGAGGTGCGTGAACACTATAATATAGTCCTGATCGACTCTCCGCCAACGCTACCGGTCACGGATTCGGCCATCCTTGGCACCAAGGTAGACGGTACGGTGATTGTATATCAGGCGGGCCGCGTGCCCCGGAATGCCCTGCGTCGCGCCAAGATGAAGCTGGAAAGCGTGAAAACAAAGGTGCTTGGCCTGGTGCTCAACGACACCAAGTCTGAAATGAGTGGTTATTTCAGCGGCTACTACAAATATTATATGGACGACAAAGGATCGCGCAAGCGTAAAAAGAAACATCGCAGCGCAACAGCCCATTCCCTGCTCTTTTCGCTCGCAACAGGTACTGGAGCATCAGTGGCTGTCGAGGCGATCAGGAAATATTCCCTTATCGGCATCCTGGCCGCGGCAATTCTGGGTCTTGGCGCGTTCAAGGCAATTTCAACCAGCCGCTCTGACAGCGAACGCAACAAGGCAAAAGCGCGGGAACTATTACCGATGAAAAAGAGTCCGGTTGTTCCAACGCCTCCTGTGGCAAAACCCGCGCCAAAAGCGGCAAAACCCGCTGAGCCAATAAAGGCGCTAACTCAGGCGCCCGTACCAGTAACCCCAACCCCTGCGCCAGTACTGGTCGCGGTAAAAGTACCGGAAAAGCGGGAAACCCCTGTGGCTGTCAAACCGCAAACCGCGCCCGCACCCGCGGTCAAAATCACCGTGCCAGCGCCAATTGCGGCAAAGACATTGGTAAAAAAAGAAGCTCCTGTTGCCGCCAAACCGCAGCCCATGGCCGCGCCCGCGGTCCAAGCCCCTGCGCTGTCAATTGACGAGGAATTTTTCTTTCTCCAGCTCTCCTCCCTGCCCACCATTGAATTGGCGCAAAAGGAACGCGAACGGCTGCGCAAACAGTATGGCATTGACGTTTACATACGGCCCCTTGTGCGCGACGGCAAAATAACCGCGTGCAGGGTCTGCTTTGGCGCTTACAGAACGCGCCACGAGGCCCAGGCCGCTCTCGAAAGTTTCCCCATTAAACGGGGCGCCAAGAACGCATTTGTAAACCAGGGGCTTGCCGCGTCCAAGGAACTTGCCCAGCTCCTGATGCAGTACTGACCTCTTCCAGGCATTCGGTCAGTCAACCGCACCAGCAATACCATCTCCTGAAAACCCAGCGCCCTGACCCCGAAAGAACCCAGAAAGAAGGGGTGCCGGAAAACTACGCCCAATTATACGATTATCTACCTTGAGATGGTCTCCCTTTTTCGAGGGTCACTTCGCAGAATACCGAACCAAAGGCTATTCTGCATTGAAAGTAATCAGGGTAAACAGAGCAAATTATATCGCAAGTAATGGTGTCAGCGATTTTTTGTGCGAAGTGACCGGTAAATTCAGCTTTCAATCTGAAGGCAAAGGCGATTTTCCCACAGCAGGCGACTGGGTCATTGCGTCAGAGATATTGAACGCTGGGAAAGCTATCTAAAACTAAAAAAGGAATTCGCATATATAGCCGATCGCCAGACCATGAGTGAGATTGTCGTTGACCCGGTCCTGGACCCCATTTCAAGCTTTAACAATACAACCGTGACCACATGGAAAAACAACAAAAAGAAAACAATAGACCTGAGGACAATCTTGAAAAAGGGTAAATAGGCCTACGACCATTCAACAGGCCGGCTAGAAATCTATCTTATTCTCTTTGCACGCCCTTAAAAGTCTCTTCTCCCAGCCGGGACCTCTTTTAATGAGCGATGCACGTGCGGCATCAAGCTCTCCCGGATAGTCCTCGCGGAGGACCTCAAGCAACAACTTTGCCTGCATAATGTCTTTCTGTTTTTTCGGTGCTGAAGTGGTTTTTCTTTCCTGAGAAACGAGCAGTTTGTGTAACGCAAACCGGGCAGGCTGAGGCACGGTGACCAAAAAGGGCGTGCCGCAGATAAACGCCGCCTTGATAGGCCCTTCAATCAGATAGTCCAGAAACTTGAGCGGCTGAGCAGCGGCATTGAACCGGGGTATATGTACCGGCGCTTCCCTCCCCTTTTTTTGAGAGGTAAGCAAATCAATGCGGAGCGCTTTACCGCGTATGGCATAGGATGTTGACGGCTCTTTTCTCGAAAATCCTGGAACAGGGAAAAAACCTATTTGCAAAGATTCTATAGCCGACGGAATATCTGCAGTTATGCCAGGCACGGCAAGTGCAATACGGAGCCCCCCGGCAAGGTCAATGTCCTGCGTCGTGGTGACATGGTTTCCGAACTTGAATCCAAGGTGGGTCTCCAAAACCTTGAAGCCCATGCTCCCTACCAGGATGGCGCCGGCATGAAAAACACCGCAATCCGCCAACCTGCCGATTATCCGCGCTATTTCCGACGGCACAGGGGTCACGGTACCGGCAATGATCTGTGCGCCAAGACGCTTAAAGAGGGCATGGTCTGCTTCTATCTGCGATGCTCCCATTTTCCGGCGTTGAATCAGGTCCTGGATACCATCGGAGTCAGGGCCAAGGTATATCTGCGTTCTACCTCCGGGAAGCGTTGCCTGGAAATAATGATACGTGACACCTTTAATCTTTTTTGTCGTGAATTCTCCGGGGAGCGTGGCCACGCTGCGCATGGCGTCATATATCTCAAGGCGCTCGTGTAAATCAGCGTAGAGCGCTATGGTTTCACTGTTGATTCGCGTCATTGACCCGCCTCCAAAGCAAAGTTATACTCACCTTCTAACATAATGAGTATAACTTTTTTTCCGAACAAAATCAATCTTTATCATCAGTTAAAACCGCCACCGTATCCGGACTTGCTTAATTGAATGATTATTTATCTTGATATGACTTTGGGTAGATTGCATATTTAACATGCAATACGTCATGCGTGCGAAAAACAGATAAAGGACGAATCGTAGGAAACTATTGGGTGCACAATTTGTGCCGGGCTGGGCATGTAGGACGACGGCAGTGATACCCTGCACACGTTGTACGCCTCTATAAGAACACAATAAAACCAAAATGTCGTTCAAAGCTAAACAAACCGAGACAAACATGAATACACTAACAAATGCTCTTGATTTCATCAACGAATCCATGTTTTACTCACGCCCAATCCCTCAAACCCAAAAACGGAATCTCACAGCTTTGATTACAGACAGGCAAGGCAAGCCAGGAGCATACAGCACCATGTTCGCGCCCTTCCCAAAAGAAGACATCTCCCACTACCGTCTTTTTACCGGAGAATCTCCCTCTCCCCTGTCTGCAATTCATATAATAGGCGAAGAATGCTGCCGGGCGCTCTTGCTCCTGGGAATACATAATCATAAAACAACCACAGCTATATCAAAAGCAAATGAGGTTATCGTAGTAAACCACCTTCAGAGAAAGCGCAATCCCAAACAAACATTTCCCAAGGCCTTCTTTTGCTGCCCAAAATGCACCTGTGGCCTTTGGCGGCATTATTCCGCGCGTACAAACGCGACTGCGGAGAAAGTCCTGTCAGACGGCATGAAGGCCTTGAAACAGTGGCGTAATGGCAAAGGAGGATGGACCCAATTTCCGGCATATTACACCCTCTTTACCCTGCTTGAAATAGACATGCCACAAGCCCGCAAGGAATTGACCTATGCAGCCAAGTCCTGCGAGGCCACGATTACAAAACTCCGCGCGCCCAGGGGAACATATGCGCAGAGACGCGTGGATGTCTTGAAAAGAGTCTTATCTTTAGTGTAGATTGTCTTACAAAAGAAAAAGACTCTTTTACGGAGAATAAACCATGAAAATCACGAACAATGTCAGCTGGGTCGGCAAAATTGATTGGGAATTAAGAAAATTTCACGGGAATGAATATTCAACACACAAAGGGTCCACGTATAATTCATACCTTATCAAAGAAGAGAAAAATGTCATTATCGACACTGTCTGGAAACCATTTGCCAAGGAATATGTTGAAAAGCTGAAGAAAGAAATAGATTTGCAGAAAATTGATTACGTGGTTGCCAATCACGCCGAAATAGACCATAGCGGCGCCCTTCCTGAATTAATGCACCATATTCCTGACGTACCCATTTATTGCACGAAAAATGCAGTCACCTCTTTAAAAGGCCATTACCATAAAGATTGGAATTTTGTCCCTGTAAAGACCGGTGATACAATTGATGTTGGCAATGGAAAGTCATTGGTTTTTGTTGAGATGACAATGCTGCACTGGCCCGACAGCATGGCCTCGTATTTGACTGGAGACAACATCTTATTCAGCAACGATGCGTTTGGACAGCATTATGCAAGCGAATATATGTTTAACGATCTTGTTGACCAAAACGAGCTGTTCCATGAATGCATTAAATATTATGCCAACATTCTGACTCCTTTTAGTCCCTTTGTCACAAAGAAGATACATGAAGTCCTGGAAATGAAAATTCCGATTAATATCATAGCCACCAGCCATGGGGTAATCTGGAGAGACAATCCTGTTCAGATAGTTGAAAAATACCTGGCCTGGGCAAATAAGTATCAGGAAAATCAAATCACCATTCTTTACGACACAATGTGGGATGGTACCAGAATAATGGCGGAAAATATTGCCGTGGGAATTAAGAAGGCCGATGATAAAGTCAATATTAAATTGTTTAATGTTTCAAAAACCGACAAGAATGATATTATAAGTGAAATATTTAAATCTAAAACCGTATTACTGGGCTCCCCTACTATAAATAAGGGTATTTCAGTTGCAATAGCGGGCCTATTGGAAGAGATTGAGGGATTACAGTTCAAAAATAAAAAGGCTGTTGCTTTTGGAAGCTATGGCTGGAGTGGTGAATCAATTATAAAAATCACCAATGCACTTGAAAAGTCCGGATTTGCTATGATAAATAAAGGATTTAAATGCCTGTGGAATCCAGACGATGACAGCATCCAACAGTGCATCTCATTAGGTGTTGAGGTTGCAAAGAGTCAGTAATTCCCGTCCAAGGCAATTTCTAACAAAATGCGGCACTCACTTTAAAAATAACAAGATGCAATTAACCGGCTTGGGATGGTCTCCCTTTTTTGAGAGTTCTTTTGAAAAACATCGCCTCCAAGGCTATTCAGCGTTGAGAATAGTCAGAGTAAATAGAGCAAATTATATCGCAAGTAATGGCGTCAGCGATTTTCCCTGCGAAATAACCGGCAAATTCAGCTTTCAATCCGAGGGCAAAGGCGATTTTCCCACAGCAGGTGACTGGGTCGTTGCATCAGAGATTCCAAAGGAACAAAAAGCAATGATCCATGCGGTTCTTCCCAGAAAGAGCGCCTTCAGCCGCAAAGTCGCGGGCCAGAAAGCAGATGAACAAATTATTGCCGCAAATATTGATACTGTTTTCATTGTCACTGGATTGGATCAGAATTTCAGTTTAAGGCGGATTGAACGCTACTTATCATTGGCCTGGGAAAGCGGGGCAACACCAGTCGTGGTCTTGAACAAATCCGACCTGTGCCAGGATGCAGAAGAAAAAAAAGCCGCTGTTGAATCCATTGCACATGGGGTCGATGTTTGCACACTCAGCGCCAAATGCCAGAGCGGCATGGACCTTTTAAAGAACTATATAAAATCAGGAACAACTGTTGCCTTTATTGGTTCTTCCGGGGTGGGCAAATCCACTATCATTAACGCGGTTCTTGGGTTTGACCGGCTTGCGGTAAATGAAGTCAGTGAATTGGGCAGCCGCGGCCGTCATACGACAACGTTCCGGGAATTAATCCTCCTTCCCAACGGAGGCATGGTCATCGATACCCCTGGCATGCGTGAATTACAGGTATGGGGGGATGAAACAGGATTGGAACACACTTTCAGTGATATCGAACAGTTGTCAACGCGTTGCCGTTTCAAAGACTGTGCTCATGAAACTGAACCTGGCTGCGCTGTGCAGGCAGGCATACAGAATGGCGCCCTCGATGCCAAACGCTGGGAAAGCTATCTAAAACTGAAGAAGGAATTCGCATATATAGCCGATCGCCAGACCATGAAGGCAAGTGCAATTGAAAAAGCCCGTTGGAAAAACATCAGTAAATATGCCAAACAACTGAAAAAGGACGCCAACAATTGAAAACCGCTTTTTTCTTCTGTCTGTTATTCAACGTAATTGTGTCCACTCTATCGGCCAGACTGATGATCAGTTTCTCAGATTCATGCACCTGCAATGGAAAACGCACAGATTGTTATGGCTTCAAGGACGAAGCCGGTCGCATTATCACTGCGGCAAAATATCAGTTCATCGACCAGGACACAATCTATTCCAGCCATTATTACGCCATCAACTGCAACGGCGAGTTTCTGGCCATCGACAGCACCGGCAAAGAGCTTTTCACCATCTTCCCCTTTGATAATGGTCCGGATTACGCTTCAGAAGGTCTTTTCCGGTATATCGAAAACGGAAAAATCGGGTTTGCGGACACAAATTACGCTGCTGTCATCAAAGCCCAGTACGACTTTGCCACACCATTCAACCACGGATTGTCCGCGTTCTGTGTTGGATGTAAAAAAACCCCGGTTTATTCAATAGATCACAAGACCCGCAAAGAGACAATAGAGGAGTACCCAGAGCATTGCTCGTACACTGGCGGCAAATGGGGATTTATTAATGCTAAGAATGAGGTTGTCGTTGATCCGGTCCTTGACCCCATCTCAAGCTTTGACAGTACAACCGCGATCACGTGGAAAAACAATAAAAAGAAGACAATTAATCTCAAGACAATCCGGAAAGACCGGAAATAGCCTCTTATACGACAAGAGCACCTTATATTAGCTATCCGACAGACGAAACACCATTTTACACCTGGGAATCTGAAGCACATCAAAACCAATTACAGTAACCGTTTTGTGCACTCTCAACAGCTCAGCTAGTTTCTCAAGCGGGACATCCCCTTTTGATACAGAAACCGGTTCTATTTTCACATCCGCCAGATCAGCCTCTGTCTCTTCTCTTGAGGTCCAATTCCCCATGCTCTGCGTTGTGGTATTGACCCAGTTTTTGACCCTTGGAACAAGGTCCACGATATCCAACATCTGAGTATTCCGTGGATACCATATATTCTGCACCTTGGCCATAAAATTCATTGAATCCGGCGAACCAGAATAGAAACGCACTGAATTGATAGCTCCTTGAGCCATAATAGGGTCAAAATCCTTTTCTGTCAGTGTTTTAATGGAAAAACTGCCAAGGTCAACACATGTTTCTTCCACGCCGCCCCACAAACGTCTCTGTTTCTCAGGCACAAACGCCCCTATGTTCTCAAAAAAACCCATTGCGCTGCCCGTGCCGTCCAAAGTCGCCTGGAGCGAACCAGGATAATAACAAAACGCACCTTGGTCAGACAGGTAATATTTTTCAAACCTGACTCTCACAAAGGTCTCAAAGGATTTTCGGGCTTTTTCCTTGTTTTCCCGTGAAACTCCTTTCCACAAATACCGCGTGAGAAGCGAAACGCCTTTCCCTGTTCTCAGCGTCCATCCATGCCATTCATCGAGGTCGCTGATATCAGGTGGTGGTTCAGCCATAACCAGGAGTGTGTTCGCGAACATTTTATCTTTGTACCGTAAAGGAAACAATACGTGTCTATCATTGCCATTGTTATCCACAAACGCTTTGACAATTGACCCGGTATTGTGCAGGTCCAGTTTTAGCAATTTTCCAGAAAAACGGGACCGCGGCCCCCAAAACCCGGTTTGAGGGTCCTGATTGTCGTATAACCATTTTAAAAGCGCCTGCTTCCATTCAGGGGAAAAGGTGTATAAATGGTATTTGTTGACAATATCATCGTCCCTGGAATAGCCCGCAAGGTCACGGACCATATGAAAAGAGCTTTCCGGCAATTTGGCCGCAAGCCAGCCGATATTGGCAAGATCATCCAGATAGGCGGTTAATTTTTCAGGCGTATTGATTGCGTCAAAAAATGTTAGCGGATATTTGAGCTGCATAGGCTGCCCGGTTTCCTTTGCCAGGGCATCGAGAAGCAGCAATACATTGCCTGTTGGCCCTTCATAGGTGCAATAGGGCGCTGCATCGTCCATGAACGCGCCTGTTTTAGGGTTTTGGAGGTTAAGATAAAAGTCCATCTCCTGCTTTTTATCCGTGAATGCGGGTAATTTGATTAACCCCTGCCGTGCTTTGAGCTGTTTGTGATATTTTCTAATGCTAGAGACTGCTTTTTCATACTGCCCCTTATCGAGATCATAGGCAAAGCCCAACATCTTGAACTCAAATTCAGCCATGTAATAGCCTTCTTCCTGACACTCTTTGTTCAATCTGAATAAATCAGGAATAAGCGAGAAACTATGCGCCCATATGCCGAGTATCACGAGCAGGGACGAAAGAGTAATGCCTGCGGTCACCATAATGGTACGCCTCCTGAGCATTTAAAACGCTTCTTTCAATTTGATATACTTCACCAATTCCCCGTCGCTGTTATATGCCAGGTCGAACCGGATATTGATATTCTGCTTCCTTTGAACAGCTATCCTGAATCCAATCCCGGCCGCTGCCTTGATATGCGACCCAAAGTCTTGGAACGTATCCGCCGTTTCGCCTGCGCCGGCAAAAACAGTTGCGCCAAACCGCCACCAAATGGGAAAACGGAACTCTGTTTGTCCTGCAATGCAGTTTCTCGCTTTATAGCGGCTGCCTCCAAACCCTCTGACAAGCTTATTGCCGCCCAGGGACGGCAAATAATTGATTGGAACATCACCGCGGGTCGTTTCCCCCTTTATATGGAACCCTAAAACGCACGTGGAAAAAAAAGGAATATAATACCGGTAGCTCAAGCCGGTATATTCGAATTGCGACGAACTGAGCAATGCGGGTGAGTAATAGGTGCTGGTTAAGGATATCTGGTATCCGCTTCTTTTATATATTCCCGGGTTTGTGGTCTTATAGAGCAGACCGATCCCCAGGCCGGAGCTCTGTGTCTCATCACTTGCCACCAACTCATCATCCACAAGAATATCGCCTGATTCTATATCACGTATATCATGATACAAAAAATCATACATAGCGCTGACATAGAAATGGTCCAAAACGCTGAACGAATATGAGACGCCAAACGGCACATCAATCGAGGTAAACGTCTGCTTGTCAGCATTAGTCGCATGTTCACCATCGCCATAGAAGTAGTCGATGTATTTCTCACAACCGAGGACTACATTGAGCGCACGGTCATTGCCTTTAAAATTCTTGGTGACTTCGCCGTGCACATTGGCCCCGCCATTCAGGGAAATGGTGGTTGTCAGGTCCAGCTCATCCAATTCCTGTGATGCATTGTCCGGATCAGGGTTAAAATAAAACGCGCTGTGCGCTCCAAAGGTCCAGCTTGCGTCATCATCATATCCAATAATAGGCTGAACGCCAACACCCCACCGGTCTTTTTCCTCTGCAGCCATGAGGCGCACAGAGCACAGAAGCACCACGAAAAGTATTAAACCATAGCAACGATGCATCAGGCCTTCCCTTTTTCAATATTTTCCTTCAGAAACTGCATGGTCTCTTTTGCCCATTTGACGTTCGCCTTGGTCACATACCTGCCCCTGCTTAGAACAATCCGCCAATAGGGCAGATTGTCCTCTTTTCCAGAGAGCCTGAGATATTCCTTTAGCTGTTGTTCGACCATATCAAGCTGTTGCAATTCTCGCTTATACGCCATCAACCGTTTCTCCACCTGCGCATGGAGCTTTTCAAATCCAATATGGGACGAATGAAGCACCCGCACCAAAAACGCATTGCGCTGGTCTTCTCCGATGGTTTCTGGCGGATTTTCCAGCCATTGGGCAAGGCTTTGTTTGCCCTGTTTTGTTATTCCATATACGCGTTTATGCGGCCCTTTGTCGCTTGGTTTCACCTTGGATTGAATGTCCCCCTTCTTTTCCAATGATTTTAATTCCCGGTAAATCTGGCTGGTTTCAGCTGCCCAGAAAAAATTGATTGAGTCGTTAAATATCTTTTTAAGGTCGTATCCGCTCATGGAAAAATAGTTGAGCAGGCCGAGTAATCCATACGGTAATGACATGATAGCTCCCTTCCACTATTCTACTTGTTTAATATATTATTTGTGGAATAGTTTGTCAACAATAAACCTGAATACGCCCGCCCACGAAGATATTCAGCATCAGCCTGAGAAAACCAGAAGCATTTTTTAACACTTTTATTCAATCATAATTAATTGTTTAAACATTCATTTAAATGTATATTATAACCAGGAGGTACTATGACATTCAGCCTTAAAACAATACGTCCTATTACAGAACTTCGAACCAGGGCCGATGACCTGTTCAAGCTTTCAAAAAAATCAGACGGCCCGGTCGTCATCACCCAAAACGGGGTCGCTGTTGGCGTTCTCATGGCCGCAGATATCTACGAGCGACTACAGGACAATGTTGAGGAATCACGATTGCTCGAAATGATGGATGAAGCTGAAAAAGACATTAAAAATAATGACACATTCAGCCATGCTGAGTTCAAAAAACGTGTTGAGACAGCACTTAAGAGTCCGGCCAAATGAGCTGTCAACATTCATTAGTCTATACCCGTTCATTTTTAAAAGACGTTCTAAAAGCAATCTCTTACAAATTGGACCAGGGGCATTCGGACGCACCGGTTTTTTACCAGGACATGTGCGCAAAAATTGAACACCTTAGGGACCATCCGGAGATTGGGAGCAAACCTGCGCACTTTCCAGTATTTTGCGCCCGTGGATACCGGTTCCTGCCCTATGGTTCGTTCAACATCTTCTATGCGGTTAGAGGCAAAACAGTAGTATGCATGCGGTTACGGCATACCAGCAGGCAACCCATCTAAAGGGAATGATATATGAAAAACATCGCCATTCACCAGGGCGACAAAGTCCTGCGCGCACAAGCGCCCGAAGGCACTCGCCTGCTCGATGTTATTCAACAGAGTCAGCGCCACATCCACGCCCTGTGCGGAGGCAAGGGCACGTGCCGAAAATGCACGGTCGAGGTGGAGGGTGAAGGCAAGGTCCTTGCCTGCCAATACCTTGTACACAAGGACATCTCAATCAAACTGTCTGAAAAACACGCGGCAAAAATACTCGAATTGTCTGAAACGCTTGAGAAAAAAGTCATGTTTGACGCTGGACTGGCCTCACCAGCTCCGGGTGACAACCCTGTCTATGGCATTGCTGTTGATATTGGCACAACAACCATTGTCATCTATCTTGAAAACCTCGTTGACTATTCCCTTGTCGATGTGGCCGCGTTCCTTAATCCCCAGCATATTTATGGCCAGGACGTCATCTCCCGCGTCAACTACACAATAGAAAACAGGCAGGGACTCGATATCCTTCAGAAAACCATCATTGATGCGACCAACAATTCCCTGATGACCCTCTGCGCCAGAAACAACATTGATAAAATCCAGATCGCCAAGGTTATTTTCGTGGGCAACACCATCATGCTCCACCTGCTTCTGGGCATAGACCCCTCGCCCATTGCCGTGGCGCCTTTCACCCCGCGCTTTGTGGACATGCAGCAAAGAACCGGCAAAGAGATGAACCTGTATGCGGATCCGGGGGCAATAGTAAAAACCCTCTCCTCCCTTGCCGGATACGTTGGCGCGGACATCATTGCCGGACTTGCGGCAACCCCGATTCCGTTTTCTGACAAATACTCACTCTATCTGGACATTGGCACTAATGGCGAAATTGCCCTGGGAAACAAAGACAAAATCTATTGCTGCGCAACAGCCGCGGGTCCGGCTTTCGAGGGTGCGCGCATTGCCTGCGGCACCGGCGGCGTCGAAGGTGCGCTCTCAAAGTTCAAAAATGGAAAATACGAAACCATTGGCAATGAAAAAATCGCGGGTATCTGCGGTTCGGGTCTCATAGACGTGATAGCGTATCTGCTCGACAGCAATGCGATTGATGAAACCGGGCACATGGAAAACGACTTTATCATTGAAAAGCAGGCACATACCGGCACCGACCACGACATTGTGCTTACGCCAAAGGACATACGCGAGACCCAGCTAGCAAAGGCTGCCATCTATGCGGGCATTTTAATTATGATGAAAGTCGCCAAGATCAGCTTCGAACAGATTGATACCGTCTATCTGGCCGGAGGGTTTGGCAATTACATGGATCCGGACAGTGCCATGCGCATAGGCCTCATACCCCGTGAATTAGGCGGAAAAATAAAACAGATCGGCAATGGCGCAGGCACTGGCGCGCGCCTGGCGCTGAAATCAGTTGAGTTTGAACGCGAAATAGAAAAAACAGTAAAGCAGTGTGAATATATTGAGTTATCAATGCGCCAGGATTTTAACGATGAATATGTGAATGGAATGATGTTTATTTAAAAAGGCTTAAAGGGTCAGAGATCCAAAGGGACAAAGTTTTTGTTCATGAAGACGCCCTTGACTCTTTGGCCCTTTGCGCCTCTGACCCTTCCTTTTTGACTTCCCGTATCGACAAATTCATCCTGAAGTAGAAAAATATTCCTGTCACTACCACAGGCGTCCAACTGAGCAGATGATAGAGTATTGCCACAGTGACCGCGTCAGCGGGATTGGCCCCGAACAATACCAGACCCTCTTTGCATGCCAGGTGAAGCGGCCCGATGTATCCTGGTGAAGACGGTACGGCAACACCAAAAGCCACAACACTCATGACAAAAGTCGCCTGCAGCGGCCCAAGTGATATCCCCAGCATGTTCGCAAGAAGCCAGAGACACAATCCATAACAAAGTACAATCAGGGGCGAGAGAACAGCCACGCCCGCAACTTTTTTAAGATCAAAAAGCCAGGCAGTGGCGCTGGACATGAGTTTGAGCCCGTGGCGGATGCCTTTGGCCAGAAGAGCAGGACTTCGCAGAGCAATCGCCCCCCCTATCCGTACGAAGAGATTGGGGAAAAACCGATAAAAAAGAATGGCCCCGATTATTCCGGCAACGCCTGCGGCGGCAATATGCGCAGGAACAATGACATCAACCGTACCGAAGAATTTTTTTTCAGCGAGGTCGACAAAAAAGATTGGAAACATCAGGAATATGCCGTACAACAGAGAATCGAGAACACGTTCAAAAGCGACCGACCCAAGTGAGGCATGTACGGAATACCGGTTGTTCTTGCATAGAAAATAGACCCGCGCAGCCTCGCCAATACGCGCGGGCAGCACGCTGTTGATCATAAAAGCAACCGTGGCAAGCGGAAAAAGACCTTTTTTGGAAGCACCTGGTTCGTCGGGCAGAAGCAGACCCCAGCGCGCGCCCCGTAAAAACAGGGAGAAAATAACCAGAACCACCACAAGCGCGGCAGTGATTGGGTTCACACGTTTGAACGATTCAGCCACAGCATGACCGTCAACGCCCTTGAGAAAAAAATAGAGAGCCACTACGGTAATGGCGATGCCCGCACCTATTTTTACACTCTTTGATCTCATGAATGCGTCTGTTTCGTTGCGCTGCAGAGCGACTTGATATGCGCGGGCGTGGTACCGCAGCATCCGCCCACGACACGCACGCCCTTTTCAACTAGCTTCCGCGCATGCAGGGCAAAATCCTCAGGAGTCATGGTATAAACAGTCTGGCCGTTCTTTATCTGGGGCAGCCCTGCATTGGCTTTTATCCATATGGGCAGATCGGTCTCTTCAAGCAGACCTTCGGCAATGGAGACATAGTTCTCGATACCCACTCCGCAATTGGCGCCAACCATGGCTGCTCCGGCCTCTTCCGCGGCGCGAACCATCTGTTCAATAGAAACACCCATCATGGTAAAGCGGTTGTCTTTGCCGCTGTCAAAGGACATGCTTCCCACAACAGGTAGGCCTGTGGCAACTGCGGCAAAAAGGGCCGCGGAATATTCTTCGAGATCTCCCATGGTTTCAACCACAATGCCATGCGCGCCCGCTTTTTTAAAGGAATCGGCCTGCTCAAAAAAAGCATCGTAGAGGTCTTCGGGGTTCACTTCGCCCATGGCGATCATTTTACCAGTGGGCCCCATGGAAGCAAAAACCAGGGCTTTTCCCTGGGCCGCTTCTCGGGAAAGGGAAACACCCAGCATGTTGAGCTCAGCGGCCTGTTCCTCAAGACCGAATTTTGAAAGCGCGATCCTGTTTCCGCCAAAGGTATTGGTGAGAATAATAGTACTGCCCGCGGCCACATAGGATTTGGCCACCTGGCTGACAATGTCCGGGTTTTCCTTGTTGAGCAGTTCAGGACACTCGCCAATGCTGTACCCTTTCTTCATGAGTTCAGTGCCCCAGGCGCCATCACTGAAATAAACGCCGCCTTTGAGAAGAGCATTCACCGAAATAGTCATGGGCAGGCCTTTCAGACAGTTTTATTTATAGAATTTTTTGATCCGCGCTATGGTATCCATGCCACCGGCGACAATGGCCTCGTTAAGGGCCATGAGCGCCTCATCGCCGGGTGAGAGTATCCGGTATTTCTTTCTCATGCTGCCAATAACATGGTCAAGTCCGCGCGGCATTGCCAGGGTGATAAAAGCGCTTTCAAGCGGCGTTTTCACTAGCCCGCCGTCTTTGCGCTTTGGTGGCAGCATCTGGGTAAAGTTTGAAAGCCCGACCGACATATGAACGCCGTTGAGTATTGGGTCTGAATGAATAAGCGCCATGGCGCCAAGCGTGGCCTTGGTGAGATACTCGTAATCAGCGCCAATAGGCGCAAGCCCCGGATCAATAATAAGCCGTTCGTTGGGTATGCCCTGGGCGTTTGCCGCTGCTGCCAGGCGCTGCGCTGTGGCGTGGATCTCGGGCGCGGTCTTGTTCGGCATGGGCCCGCTGTTTTCAAGACGCTCGGTGCACATGAGTATGGGCATGCATGGGATAATGGTGTTAAGCTCGAAAAAATCGGGCCGCAGTTCGGAGACTGAATTGACAACAGGCATTCCGCCGGCACGGTCCTTGTCGTAGGCCGCAAACGCCGCGGCCTGGATGTCGAACGATGGCGAATCAATGCTCAGCCGTACGCTCACCGCCGCCTGAATAGCGACAACAACCTCTGCCATAAACGCGGGCTCGCGCGAACCAACATTGACGTCGATATACGCGGCGCCCGCCTGCGCCTGGCTGCGCGCCAGTTCGACAATCGCGCCGATGTCGCCCCTGTCAAAGAGTTCCTTGGTCGAGGGAATGGAGTCGTTTATGCTTTCGGCAATTATCGAAAGTCCTAGTATAGGCATATACTGTTTTTCCATAAGGTACTAAAAATTGTTAATATCGGCTGGAGGTTTCAATGGGAATTACGCTTGATGGCTAAAAACGCTGCGGTACGTAGTTGATAGGAGGAGGCGTAAACTGCGGATTGGTTTTCTGTTGCTTTTCTTTTTCCTCTTGCTCGCGCTTTTCTTTTTCAGCATCCTCGTTTTTGGACCGCTCGCAGGAATACTGGTCCTGGAACGCACGGGATTGGGTCTGATTCATGACGAAAACCTTGAGTTCAGGGCCGCACAGGGTCTTCAGTGAATCACCGTCCATGGCGCTTGGAAGAAAAAGATAAAACTCTTTAAACAGCCATCTTCCGTTCTTATCAATGCTGTTGTCCATGGAAAACGTCCTGCCGGTCAGGGCCGTAGTGTCTTCGCAACGGATGCCAAGTCCATCCCTGGTGAAAAATCTGACCCTGCTGTCGCTGATATTGTCATACCCGCTTCCCCGCTCCCGGTACCGTTCATAGCCGGAAACGAGGGTAAACCCGTCATAGACGAACGTAACGTCCTCCGCGCCTTTGTCTCGCTGCATCCTGTGCTTGAATCTGCATTGGCCGAAACATACGACAGGAAACCCCGCTGATAGGATATTCACCAATTGATCGCTGGATAGGCCGTCAAGCTGCCATACCGGGCGTCCCGAGCGCGACCTGCCTGATAGCCACTGCGTATGGTCGTACGAAGAGCGGTCCCGTTTGCCCAGAAATTCGTCCTTGTGGTTGATGGGCGGGACGCTGCCCGAAAAGCCAAACGAGTCGCCAACAGCCGCATAGGCCCTGGCCGCATCAAGGAACATACCCTGAAGAATAAAAAAATCATTCAAGGTAATGCATTCAAATTTCAAATCCTGGAGAATACGCGATTCCTGGGGAGGTATGGCGGGCAGGTCCAGGGTAAACAGCCGATGCGCGCTATTGCCACTTTCAACACCCACAAGATCAGGGTTTACAAAGACGCCGCTGCACGATGCAAGGATCCATGCGATCGCGAGAAAACAGAGAAAAGGACGCGTCCTGATTAGAAAAATATTCACGAAATGAAAATAGCTTCTTATTGACTACCGCGTCAAGCGCTAAAAAGATAGTTGCCCCGGCTTGTCCCTTTCCAACGGGAAAATTCACGAAAATTTTTGCGCATGGTCCCGGTAGGCGTCGAAACGCGAACAGACCCGCGCGATTGCTGCGCGGAAATCAGCCCATTCACCGTCCCTGCCCGCCGCCTGGAGCAGCTCCTTCAACAAGTACCAGGTTTCAGTGAAAAAGGGATGGAGCCTGAAAGAACGTTTGAGGCATTCAATGGCCGTATCGAGGTCTCTGGACTTGTACACCTGGGCGAGAAGAAAATGGACTTTATAAGACGCGGGCAGCAGTTCCGCCGCCTTCTCAAGGGCCTCCCCGGCCTCGGCCAGCCTTCCCGCGCCGGCCAGCAGTTCGCCGGCCCGCGCGAAACAGTGGGCTGCAAATAGACTTTTTATATGGTCGAGATTGCCGTGGAGGCGGTAGTGATACATATTCAGGTGCCAGAGAGGGAAAATCTCCTCGGTATTAGGCAATACCGGATATCCGTCAAAATCATTAAACAAGATTGCTCCCTGCGCTGCCGCGGCAGCATCCAAATATCCGTGAATAGACTGTTCCCTGCCCAGCAGATGCTCGGTAAGCAGCGCTTTGTTAAAAAGGGCCGGGACAAACCGCGGATTTTTGCCCAAACATTTGCCGAGCCAGTTCTCCGCCTTCAACAGACAGTCGTTCTTGTCCCTGCCCTGGGCGCTCAGGCCGCTGATCAGGTAAAAAACCGCAATGGCGTTAAGTGACACGTGAGATTCCTCGCTGTTTTCCGCAGCCGCAAGCAATGATTTGACCGCAAAACCGCTGGTGCTCTTCCCATCCGAGGCGAGAATATGCTGTATGCCCTCCTCGAGCGCGCGTACGTACGCGGGCAACGCCTTCCACTGCTCCCGTTTCCCCCATGCCTTGCCGCTGATAATGTCCTGAATTTTTGAAACCAGCACCCCGGCGTTTTTAATTCCCGTATAATGCGATATCTTTTCCCGCGCCCGCTCCACCGTGGCCACCCGCAACGCATCGTTTTCAACATATTTGAGCACCATATCCTCAAAGTCGATTTCATCGTACAGCAGTGCTTCGCGTTCAGGCTCCAGGAAGTCCCCTATCTCAAGGTTGGACGACTCGATAAAAAGCAGTGATCCAGAAGCCGCCGCCTCGTACGCGCGCATGTTCATTTCCCCACGGATGCTCCGGTTGAAGGTAATGCGGCATTCGTTGAGAAACCGGTTGTACTCCTCGTTGAAGATACCATTGGCAATGCGCACGGAAAGGTGGTCAGGAAGCTGCGTAAGCCGGTAGAGCCATTGCGAACGTTCTTTATGGATGGCGTGGTTTATATTACCCGCGAATCCGATATCGTATTTCTTGTCAACGCCCAGCATTTTAAAATTCTTGCGCACATTGTGGCCAAACATGGGCCAGTAATCGACATTGGCATATCCGAGTTTCTTCAAGACCTTCACGCCAGCCTTGTCGGCGAAAATATGATCAAATCTTTTCAGATTTTCCCGAAGTTGGAAATATCCCAGGTTCCAATCGGAGACAATGGCGAACACTGGATATGGTGAATCTTCGATTCCATGGGGAATAGGAAGATACATGGGTGAAAAAATGAGCACCGCGTCGGGACTGAAATCGTCAGGAAGTTTGCGGAGAACGGCGGCAAAATCCTCTGTGCCAAGGTCGACCTGTATATTGGCCTGAGGCGCATTGCAAAAAGTCATGACCCGGTGGCCAGGAGGCAGACTGACGCCTGAATTAGCGAGAAAATTCATAAGCACACTCCTTCGAGACGCAGCAATTTTCGTTTGAGGCCAATGCCGCTACTGAATCCGCCCAGCTTCTTGTCGCTTGTAATGACTCTATGACAGGGTATCAGCAAGGGCAGCGGGTTGTTGGCCATGACTGTGCCAACAGCCCGGGCCGCTCCGGAAAAACCGGCCTTGGCGGCCAATTCTCCATATGAAATCATTGTACCGAATAATGTTTTCCTGAGAACCGAAAGCACCCTTCCCGCAAAGGTAGATTTATTATATACATAGGGAGCAGAGAAACTGACCGGCATACCTGAGAAATAGGCGTCCAACTCGCATGCAAGGGATGCGAAATCAAAGCCGTTGTTGACAGTACTTCCTCGGGAAAAACGTACGCTGGTGATTCCTAATGAGGTTGCCGTAAAATAAAGATCGCAAAAAGGGGCCTGGTAATAAAACCGGGAAAAAAGTGGGTTGTTCATCAGTCAGGAAATAAATATAAAATCCAGACCAGGGCTTTGCTACTGAATAAAAAAAAACGAAATAAAATTAACTGGGGCGCAGGGACTCGAACCCCGATACCCGGAACCAAAATCCGGTGTCCTGCCAATTGGACGACGCCCCAGGGAATCAAATCAAAATAAAATCCCCGGGCAACGTGTACGTTCCGGGGCGTTTTTCATAGGGCATAAATATACTTTTACCATAGTACTTTCTCCAAGACAATTCAAGTTGTACGATGAGATATCCAAAAAAACTGTATGATTTGGAGGTGTTCTTCAAGGCCCTGGACAGGTCGCTGGATTTTCCCTCAGGAATATTTTCGGGCCATCGAAACCGATTGTAGAGAAGGAACCCGATGGGAAATAATAATAGCCCACATTTTCCATTACGGCGATCTTCCGGTAACCCAGGCTATTCAGCGCCCTGCCGTGTTCGCTTGCATCGCTTAAAAAAATGAACAGGTCGCGATTGTCAATGGGGATGCTTATGTCCTGGCATTCACCAAGCCTCCCGTGCGCAAACCGGGTATGTGATATGAATGAATAATTTCTCTGAAAAATAAATTCGTGCGCCTCAACATCCGGGAAATAATAGTTGGCGAACCGGAAATTCCAATCGGAAAAATTGGTGAAGATAAAAAGCGCCGGCCGCTGCTTTCCGGTCTTTTCCCGGAGCGACGAAACAAAGGCGTCATTCAGCGCGTCGCTGTATTTCACATCATTGATTGTATAGCGGAAAAGGCGTTTGAACGCCGCAGAGGCCTTGTTCTGTCCGGCGGATAATTGCAGGGGAATTTCGTTGCCACCCACACCGGGCGAGAACAGATAGACAAGCCCGGGCACGGCTATGGCGATGGAAAGCGCCGCCGCCTGAACGCGCGACCGGCTGAACGCATCGATTGCCGCGGCCGTTATAACAATGACGGGAATGATAATCGCCAGCAGGTATCCCGGTTTGGCAATATAGACACCGCAGAAAAAGAAAAGAGAAGGGAGTATCCACAAGGCAAAAAAGACGCCATACCGGCGCCAGGGCAGTGGTCTCAGATGTATCGCGATAAGCGCGGAAGCGAGGAGCATGGGTCCCATAAAGAGCATTGTCCAGCAAAAAACCTTTAATACCATGAAAAGGTTCCGCGCCAGGGGCGCCCCGTAGAAGACAGAATACTCCTTGAAATAGAACAGCAAGGTCTCGCGATTGAGGCGCATATATTCGCCAAGACCCCCGCAATTGGCAATGGTGGGGATCGCCCATAGCGCTGTCGCGGCTATCAAAAGCGCCAGGCAGAGCAGTTGTTCGCGCCTGCGCCGTCCCGTGCGGAACACCATATAGAGCCACAGGGGGATCAGGAACACCTCGACATTTTGACGGAAACCGCCCGCAATACCGAGCAGCAGGGATCCCCAGTAAAGCGGAAAAATCCTTCCGTGACAAAAGTGTTTGAGAAACAGATATCCGAGACTTGCGCTTAAGGCCGCCTCGATCGAGTATATCTCGGCCACTTCGCCGCAATACCAAACCAAAGGGTTGAATACGAACAATCCAGCCGCGATATACCCGGTGCGCACGGAATAAAGCAGCCCGCCGATACGGAATAAAAATACCATTGCCAAAAGGCCGGCAATACAATTCAGCACAGGAAGCATCCGAAACGGGTCGTGGATCACATGGAGCATCAATTTGCCCAAAAAAACATAAAAAATGTAGCCTGGCGCGTGGGGGGTTGTGTTGGGTATGGAAAAATGGTAAAGACCGAACGCATAATTGACTGAATCGTATTCATAGGGGGTATGCGAGATAAAAAAAAGACGCGTGGCCACGAATACAGCGCACAGGGCAACAAATGGAATGTGGCGCCAATATGATTCTTTCATCAATTTCTCTTTCGGGCGCATTCTTTTTTCGACCTCTTCGTCAGGAAAATAACCCTTCCAAGCCGCGAAAACAAGAAAATAACAAAGTGCGGCCGCTGCCGGATCCAAATTGTCTTTTCATGGATTCCAGCCCTATTAATTATGCATTTTTATCCCATGCGCGATTCCCTGAACGCCCTATATACCCAGCCGCCGCCCGTTCCCTGTCAGGGCTGCGGCCAATGCTGCGTCTCGCCAACCTGTACAGTGGTTGAATTTGTGGTGGCGTGCGAATATCTGCTGGAAAACTTTAGCAAAGAAAACACTGAAAAAATTCTGCTTGCCCAACCTAAAATCCATCCTAATTACGAAGGCAACCTTTTTTGCAAATTCCAGGACAAGGAAACACTGCGCTGTATCATTCATCCCGCCCGCACCATGGCGTGCCGCCTCTTTGGTTTGCCGGTAATCGACGAACTGGACCTGAACAATATCGAGAATTGCAGGAAAATGAATATCGCGTCACTGCCCAAGGTATCTCCTGAAAAGCTCAAGGCCTGGCTTTCCCTGCTCATGGAAATGAACGAACCCCTCGCCCCCTATTACCAGGAACCCTATTGGGTGGCCGGATTCAATATTGAATGCTGGCTTGCGGTTTACTTTGATCCTCTGCTCGACGATGAGGTCTTTGGCATACTGAAAAAACTGCTCCGCGAGGAATTGGATCTGCGCTTTCTGGAAGAGAAATTCATAGACAAAACAGAACTCAAAGATAAAACCGGCAAGATCTTGCTGCTCTACGAAATAATCCGGTCCGGCGATACGCAAACAGCGCTCTCACTCATTGACCAAATCCGGCGCTCCTATCCGCTTACCGGCGCCTATTATTTTGAAGAGCTCCAGAAATTACAAAACCTGATCACATCCCATCAGTAACTTTTAGTATATTTTTATTACGTATGAACAAAGCAGCAGCCGGCCTTTTTCTGGCGGTCATATTCTGCACCAATCTGCAGGCAAACGTTACAATTATAACTGATACAAGGGACCAGTGCGTTTTCGAGGTCACTCTTCCCAATCCCCGGCTTGCAATCATAAAGACCGCTGAAGGCGTCTTCACACAAATCGTACTTGACGGCGCTGATTTCCGGGGCGAGGAAGGACTGCCCGAACTGCCCCTCTTTCAGTATTCAATTGGCATACCTGCGGGCGCATATTCCGTCTCAAGCGCCGCAAACGATCGGGTTTCGCTGCCTCTCTCCTCTCCAATAATTCCCGCGCCAACGCTCAGCAAGCGGGAAAACAGTGCTATGGCTGGCTACAGCTATGCGCCCGACAAAGCCGCCTACGCCGCAGCGCAGCTGCCCGCAACAGGCATTGTCACCAGTGCCGTCAATTATATGGGCGCGCAGCGTATTCTCACCATCGTCCTCTGGCCTATCAGGTATTTTCCTCAGGCACACGCGCTTGAGATAAACAAAAAAATCAGGGTCACTGTTTCTTTTACTCCGCGCGGCTCGTATAGCGCCGATCCAACGTTTGAACCCGTGCTCCAGCGGTCGCTTCTTAACTACGCCACGGCAAAGAATTTCCGGATCAGGGGTGATCTGGCAAAAACGCGCTCCCTGCCGGGCGATTCACCCTTTCTGTACAACAAAGTCCTCAAAATCCGGATAAAAAGCCGCGATGAATTCTCCACTGAAACCCAGGGCATGTACAAGATCCCCGCTGCATCCGTTGAAAACTGGGGCATGAACCTCTCAAGTGTCGATATTGATGACATCAGGATGTTCGCACCCAGTTTCTTCGTGCTCAACAGGGATTGTTCCGACTCCACAGAAGCAAACGCTCTTACCGAAATCCCTATTGCCATTGTCGACCGCAACACCAATGGCCTTTTTGATAACGTGGATGAAATCAGGTTCTTCGGCCATGGCGGCTCCCGTTTTTTCCCCAACGATACCTCATTCTCTTTTCAGAACCATCCTTTTGATTCCGCGAACTACTATTGGCTGGTTCTCGACGCGCAGACAACAAGCGCTCCAAAACGCTTCAATACGCTCCCGGCCCTTTCCAGCGTTGCCAATCGCAGGGTCGCCTCATTTACCGAACGGCTGCACAGGGAAAATAACTGGTCAAACCCCTCAAACGGTACTGGCCACTACAAAGTCTTCTGGCTCTGGCGCATTTTGCCCAATCCCGGATATGCCCGTCCCGATACTACATTGAGTCCATTTCTTTTTGATATTGCCGGGTCAAACGGCGCCCTGTCACTTCGTACAGTACAGGCCGATAAATACTCGACGCGAGTCAACCAGGCGCTTCATCTGGGTGTCAGGCTCAACAATATAGCCATGACCAAAGTATCGAACGAATGGTTCACCTTCTCGACCCTGAATACGGACGGCCGCGACACCATTTCCATTGGCACCGATTCGAGTGAATACAGCGATACCTATGTCGACTGGTACGAACTCTATTATCCCAGAAAACTCACGGCACACAATGCCTCGTTGGTTTTTTTCGGCAAACCCGGGCCTGATTCAACCTTCACATACGCGCTGACCGGCTTTTCAGACAGCGCGCTTTGCCTCGACGTATCAGATCCACTGAATCCCGCGTATGTACCTGTCGCTATGTCTAACGATACCCTGCTGCTAAAAAGACGCGGCTATGCGCGGTCGCGTGATTCGCTCGAAAACCGCGTCTTCTGCTTATTCGACGAAAATGGCCTGAAACCAATCACCAACGCCCAAATAGTCACCCCGTCCCTGGACAACATTATACCCCGCGACCTGCGAAGCCGGAACACGCGACTCGACTATCTGGTGGTTACTCCCGCTGCCTTTTTCGAGGCGTCCAAGCGTCTGGCAAAACACCGCGCCTCCTTCAGCGGCGATGCGGTAAAAACCGCTGCTGTCGTGCTCACCGAAGACATATACAATCAGTTTGCCGGCGGAAAAACCGACCCCACAGCAATAAGGAATTTTCTCTTCTATGCGAAAAAATACTGGGGAACAACCCACGCTGTGCTCATGGGAAACGGCCATTGGGATTTCAAGGGTTACCTGGGCATTACCATGCCCAATTTCATTCCTCCGTACGAAAGTTTTGAGTCTTTTGAGAACGATCTGGTCGCCTCGCCCATGCGGCGGTCGGGCGGCGGAGTCACGGATGAATTTTACTGCGGATGCGCCGATAGTGCCGGTTTGGTCCTCAATATAGGCCGTCTGCCGGTAAAAAGCGTTACAGATGCGTATCTCATGGTAAACAAGATCATGAATTACGAGACGGAAAACCTGTACGACAAAACATGGAAGAACCGCGTCATTCTTCTTGCCGACGACGATCAGCAGCTCACGGGACCGGACATTATTAACAACAACACCCCGCATATCGGCGTCACCGAATACGTAGCCCAGCTCATGCCCGCGTCCATGGAAAAGGTGAAGGTCTATCTTCAGGAATATCCCGTGGATCCCATGTCGCGCGAAAAACCTGAGTGCGAGCGCGACCTCATGGACGAAATAAACAAGGGTTCACTCGCCTATTTTTTCGTTGGTCACGGCAGTTTTGCGCAATTGACCGATGAAAAAGTCTTTACTATCAACCGTTCTATCTCCCGGCTGAAGAACTATAATAAATATGGCCTTTTCTGGGCAGCCTCGTGCAATGTGGGCGAATTCGACAATCCGAACGATGAATGCATCTGCCAGAAGCTGATGACCATCGACAACGCCGGCATGGTAGCGTCGATCGGCGCCTCGCGCGAGTCGCAGCCATCACCCAACAGTTCGCACATGCGCGAATTCTGCCGCCAGCTTTTTTCCAATTCCCCCGTTGGAGCGCCGCTTTCCCTGGGCCAGGCCATGAGCGCGGCCAAACGATACATGCATAGCGTCAATCGTGAAAACGCGCAGCTCTACAACCTTCTCGGCGACCCGGCCATGTACCTCTATCCCCGCTTCGCGCAGGTAGCGGTGACCAATGCGCACCAGTACGACACACTCTCTTCGCTACAGCGTCTCACCGTCACAGGAACGGTACATGACCTGCAAAATATACCGGTTGAAGGCACCATCGCGGTTCAGCTTATCGCTCCGGCCGATACAGTGAATATCACCTACATGCGCACTGAATTACTCGACAGCACCATGCGCATTGCCAAAGACGGATATCAAATTTCCTCGAACCTGGCCACTGTGCACAACAACAGCTTTTCCCTTGACTTCATTGTTCCCAAAAGCATCCCATTTCTCAGAAGAGGGGCCAAACTCACTTTTTTCTCGTGGTACCAGGGAAAAATCGCGGAAACCGCCTTAACCAACATATATTTCTCAGGCAGCGTGGGCTCGACAACGGACAATAGCGGCATAGGACCGCAGATTTCAGTGTACGTCAGCAGCAAAAAGGGCGTGGGCACCGACTTTACCAATCCCCCTGCAGGCGAAACCATGGTCATCCAGAAAAATTCGATCATCACTGTGGTCCTCGAAGACAGTGACGGCATCAAAACATCGGGCGCAATGGTCAACGAAGGCGTGCTCTATGAATTCAAGGGCCTCTTTGACCGGAGACGCATGATCTCGCTGAACAGCTTTGATAATACCCCCAACAAAAAATACTTCAACCTCAATATGGAAACCGAGCTTTTGGGTATTACCCAGGAACTCGCGGGTAGCGAATACGATTTCATGATCATGGTCCAGGACAACTACGACAACCGGTCGCGGAAAACGCTCAAGGCCCGGTTTGTGGACGAAAAAACTTCAACGCTGAATTCAGGGGAGGTTTTCAACTATCCCAATCCGTTTACCAATGAAACCCGTTTCATCTGGCAGACACCGGTTGAAAGCGACATTACCATCAAGATCTTCACCCAGGCTGGAAAACTGATTAGGGTGCTTAAGAGCACTGCCGTACTAGGACCGTATGATCAGCGGGCAAGCAGTGTTTGGAACGGCGCTGACGAGGCCGGCAATACGGCTGCGCGCGGCGTCTATTTTTATGCAATCAACTATAAAAAGAGTGAAACATCCTCAGAGTCCTCGGACACGCTCTCCTCCGCCAATCAGACGCCTTTTATCGGTAAAATGTTGAAGTATTAAAAAAGCTTGCATCCTGAACGCTTGTTCACTATATTATAGGCATGAAAGAAACACAGGAACTTACCCGCCGCCAAAAACAAATCTACGATTTTATTGCGGATTATATAAAGCTTCATTCCAAGCCCCCTACGTTCCGCGAAATCGGCGCTGAATTCGACATCAGGTCCACAAACGGCGTACGCTCCATCCTCTCTGCCTTATCGCAAAAAGGCCATATCACCATTGAATCCCGGGTTTCGAGGGGAATCCAGTTAGTCCATACCCAAGCGCCTTTAGATCAAGCTGTTGAAATCCCCATCGTGGGTAGAGTTGCGGCCGGAAGTCCGATACTCGCGGTTGAGAATATTGAGGGTACTGTGGTCGTCGACGCCACCTTTTTCAGACGTTCCAGGGACATCTTTGCTCTCAGGGTCCAGGGCGACAGCATGGTCAATGCCGGCATTTTTGATGGCGACCTTATCTTTGTCCGCCAATCGGTTCCTGCCTCAAAAGGTGATATCGTAGTAGCGGTCATTGGTTCCGATGTCACGGTAAAACGTTATTTTCCCGAGTCAAATCGCATTAGGCTCGAACCCGAAAATCCCCAGTACGGCCCTGTCATTATCGATAAAAATGTCCCCGATTTCCGCATTGCCGGAAAGGTCGTCGGTATCCTAAGAAAGTATTAATCAATCATTTATATTGTATTTTTCTTTACAAACCATTTATTTTAAGCAATAAGATGCCTTTTCATGGTATTTATATTCTTCTCTGCCTGACAGTAGTCCTTCTATTTCTGCTGTTTTTTGTCATTTTAAGCAAATTAAACGCGTTGAATCGGCGGGTGCAGCGAATGCTTGCCATTTTAAAACAGTTCAAGGAAATAGAAGATGTGGGCCTGTCTGAAATCATTAAGGAGAATGCAACACCTCAAAAAGCAGAAAGCACCCCCGCTCCAACCAAACAAAACTCCAAAGGAGGTAAGTAAGTGTTAGAAGTGTTAACGCAACCTAATGTATTGGCGCTCCTTCTTGTTCTCATCGTTGCGCTGCAGCTGTTGACCCTTGTCTTTGTATTCAATCTGTCGGCAAAAATCACGGAATTGGGCTCACAGAAAGAAGAAGTCCATCCTCAGGTAAATGCCAAGGTCGACGATGCTCTCAAACAGGTGAGCGACAAACTCCGTAACGCGGAAAAAGAACAGGAACGCATCCGCCGTAATTTTGACGATCCCCGTAACAGGGAAAACAAAGACAACCGCGATCGCGCCCCCCGGCCCCAGGAAGTTCAGAACCGCAACCGCGACCAGGGCCGTGACCGCGACCGCGACCAGGGCCGTGACCGCGACCGCGACCAGGGCCGTGACCGCGACCGTCAGGGCAACTGGAATAATCGCGACCGAAACCGAAATTTCCGAGACCGTGATCGTAACCGCGAATTGCCCGGCAGTAACAGGCAATTCGAGAATGAGAGTGCTCCGAAGACCGCTGTGCCCGACCAAAAAATCAACCAGCCGCAGGAAACCCCGGTCAAAATGGTCAGTGAAACAGAACCAAAGCTTTACATTCCTGAAACAACTATAATCCAAGCTGAGAACCCCAGCGAACAAACCGAGGATGCTGGTGAATCTAAGACTGAGATTTTTCATGGACGCAGGCCTGTTTTCAAACGCCGTGCCTTGAACGAACTCCAGCAGGAATCTCAGAATGGCGCGGAACTCGGTTCAGTAATGGCCGAAAACCAGCCCGCTGGTGAAGAGACTGCTCCTATTCAACCGGTTCAAGCTGCAGCCGAGGAAAACAAGGAACAGGTGTAAGGGATCACCCCTATCCTGTCACAAAAATCATGATAGCCACGTGTGTACATGTACAGGTAAAGTCCGAACACGTGGCTGGTTTTATCGAGGCGTGCCGTAAAAACCATCTTGCCTCTGTCAGCGAACCCGGGAACATCAGGTTCGATATTCTCCAGAGCAAAAACGAGCCCACACGTTTCATGCTCTACGAGGCGTTCAGTTCTGAAGAGGCCGCGGCAGCTCATAAGCAAACAGACCATTATTTCATATGGAAAGACACGGTCGCCCCGTACATGGCCAAACCAAGACAGGGCGACCCCTTTACCATGCTCATGCCGGAAAAATAACCAAGACTGTGAATCTCCACTTCGCAATTTCCCCCATACCAAAAACATTTTTCGGCCCCGGAAAAATACATGTAGCGCCCAAACTTCTGGAACCATTTCAAACCAAAGTTTTAGTGATCACGGGAAAGCGCTTCGCGGAAACACCCGCATGGGAGATTTTTAAAAAATTTCCGAGCGCACCAATCTTTGGCGAGCCATCACCTAAAACCATCGACAACCTCGTCACTAATTTCCGGCCGTATAACATCAAGGCTGTAGTGGCAATTGGCGGCGGCAGCGTCATTGATACAGGTAAAGCCGTTTCCGCAATGCTGCGTGTTGACGGTTCTGTCGCAGACTATCTCGAAACAGTTGGCAGCCGCATCCACTCCGGGGAGAAAGTCCCTTTTTTCGCCATACCTACGACTGCGGGAACCGGTTCAGAAGCGACAAAAAACGCCGTTATCAGCGTTGTCGGATCCGCGGGCTTCAAGAAATCCCTGAGGCATGACGCTTTTATGCCGAATTATGCCATCATTGATCCGGAACTCACGCTTTCCTGCCCGCGCAGTCTTACCGCATGCTGTGGCATGGACGCACTTTCCCAGCTTCTGGAATCATACGTTTCCACCAAGGCAACGCTTTTTTCAGAGACTTGCGCCTTTGACGGTCTTTGCTATTTTGGAAAATACTTTAACCGGGTTTTAGCAAACGGTAGCGATCTCGAAGCCAGGACTGGCCTGGCCTATGCTGCCTATCTTTCAGGCCTTTCCCTCTGCTTTGGTGGTCTGGGCGCGGTTCACGGTCTGGCAGGCGCAATCGGCGGCATGTGCCAAGTTCCTCACGCACAAGCGTGCGCAACCCTCATGTACCAAACTAACCGGGCCACGATACAGAGGCTCCTCGAGAAAGAAGGCCCTAACGGACCTGCTGTTGCCAAATTTGTAAAAGCAGCACACGCTCTTGTTGGCACCGGTACCATGGCTCCTAAAGAGGCGTGTGAATATCTATTGGAAAAAATAGCCCAATGGAGCGCTTCAGCTGGTTTAAAAAAGCTTGCAACGTTCGGTTTTTCCCATACCATGGCAGAGACAATCATGAGAAAACCGGATTATAAAAACAATCCCGTTCCCCTATCTGAAGATGAAATTAATACTATATTTCAAGAGCAATTACAATAGCACAGGTTGGTACTGTAGAAATTTCATTGATTTGAATCCGCCAATAGATTAATATTTACTTAATTATTTTAGGGGAAGATAACTGTTTTAACCAACCATAAAAAGTACGGAGGATTCATGAGAAAATTGCATGGGTTTTTCCTGCTGCTATTAGCAGGGCTGGTCTTTGGCCAGTACGAGTATCTCGATCCGTCGAATTATCCCAATGACATGAAGTGCGATACCACTGGTATGGGCGCTGAACACAACCAGCACTGGCAGGGTACGTTGAAATACAAAGTCTATTTGCCACCGGCAAACCCGGAGAATCCTGACCGGTATCTTTCGCCGGTCATCGACGGCACACTCGATTCCAATATCTGGTCCTTTGCCGATACCCTTGTCATCAATAGCTGGGAA
>MFYT01000079.1 GCA_001789205.1 Candidatus Raymondbacteria bacterium RIFOXYA2_FULL_49_16
CGGGGTTCCGTACCGGTCTGGTGGTTAGCCTTTGACCGGGTTGAATTGTTCAACTTGCACAGGACAGTTTATTCTTGACGCACTCATAATATTCGCCCCTTATTTGATAAGAGAAATATGCTTGCTGACTGTGTGGTTTCCGGAAATAGCTTTGATTATATAGACTCCTGACGGTAACTGTGCCGCGTTCCAGGAATACGTATAGCGGGAACTGTTTATCCCGGGAAATACATGACGCATAATCAGCTTTCCAGCGACAGTATAAATTTCAAAGGAATGTTGCCGCACAGCCAGGTCTGCGGGCGCGGTCAGAGTGATGGTCGTGCTTGGATTAAACGGATTGGGGAAAACGCTCAGATTGGTTTGACCGGCTAATGACCTGGTAGTATTGATCGAAGCAACCAGCCCGTCACCCGTATCGGCAACAGTGACGCTTAAAACATTTCCCACGGCATTATATTCAAAATTTCCTACGGTGAATATCCCGTTTTCATCGGCAGTCACGTTGCCCGACGCAACCACTGCTCCGCTTATCTGGGTATTTACCCAATGATATGTCCCGTGTGCGTACCGGGGAAACCGCTGGAGGCGCCTGGGTGTAATATTGGCATGTTCCGTTCCGCTGCCCGTATAATTCGGGATGCCCCATGTTACCGCAGTCTTGAGTTTAATTGTAGTTTCGAACAATTCAGGCGAATCAACTGGTGCTTTGTTGATAACGCTATACGTCGTGGACCAAAATACCCTGGCGTTGAACTGCCCGTCATCATTGCAAAAGCCTGTCAGGCAGGCTTGGGCCAATTCTTCATCACTCGTCGCACTGGCCACGGCCAAAACAAAATGGGTTTTGGGCACTTTTCCGCAAGGGTTATGCCCTTTCTGGGAATTAGTATGACCCACATCAATCCATGCTCCGGAATAGGGGATTTTATTGGCGGCAAACTTGTTGTTTGCATGGTCTGACCACACAGGCCTGCCCTGTGTCGGCCATTCAATTGTACCGTCCTGAGTCCCATGGGAAAAATTAAGAAAGGGAAGGTCGGTCCGCTGCGCAATCGTTGGAAGCACGCTGTCCCGTACATCCATCCATCCAGCTATGGAGAAGCCCACGTTCCGGTCATCGATAAGAATGTTGGATTGGAGCGGGATAAGGTCGTGGCATGCCAGGTTTTTATATACGCCGGCTGATGTGGAACCCCATTGGGAAGATTCAGCCCAGTAGGTGCCACCCTGGGTACCGGCGCTTGGCCAGCTGTTAATGCCTTCGGAGGATTCGTTATAGGCAAACAATTCAGGATGGTGGATGGACCAGGTCATGGAACCCGTACCGCCCATGGAATGACCAGCTATGTACATGTCGTTACGATCCGCGCGCCATGGGGCGTTTCCGGAAAGAAGCCACCGCAAGGGGCACCAGTTACGGTACTCTGTAAAGTTTTTCACAGTACTTCCGTTCATGGCCATTGGTTTTGGCCCTCCAAACTCCAGTTGATCGGCAAAACCGTAATGCCAGGTAGTTCTGGGATCGTCGCAAAACAGTCCCAGGGTAGTGCTGTTATAGGCTGCTTCGGCTGTTCGAAGCGTTGGTCCGTCGGACATCCAGGAGTTAAAGTAGGCCCCGCGTCCATGCACATTCACTGAAATTTTTTTGGTCAATCCCTTAAACTCTTTTTTTGCCGCTAAATAAAAAGGGTAGGCATAGCCTTCCAATTGGGTATTCCATTTATCATAGGGCATCCATTGCACAAAAACGTGGCCGGAACTGTCGGAAGTGCAGACCTGTTCAACGGGATAGATCATAGTACACTGCTCTTCCGAGACCGGACCTGTGGTATTGCCGGAAGCCGCTGAGGCGTCTTCACTGCTGCCCGATACGGCGGTTACCGCATAATAAAAATTTCCACCGCCGTTTTCCTGGCAGGTCCATACAAATAATTCATCCGAGCCTCCCAGAGGGGCGCCCAAATCAGTGATCCGGAAATAACCGGTTCCCACAGCGTCTTTAAAACTTCCCCTGAGGCCGCTTAGATCAGCCCAATATTTCATATATGATGATCCACTATCTATTTCAGCTATCCTGTGCGCTGGCGTCAGATCTGAAGCTGCTAACATGGATGTTGACCGGTAAATCCGGTATTTTGTTGCACCACTCACATCATTCCATGTTAGAAATGTCTGTCCATGTTTATGCAGCGCGGTAAGATTGGCAGGGGTCGCGGACGAGGTTGGCGCATTTAATATTAATATCGTGACGCACACAGCCAGAAAAAGAAAACGATTTAAAAAAAGTTCCCTATGCATACTGTCCCCCTTTATTTGTTGTAATCCATTGTTTCATAAGCCATTATCACATGATGTCGGGTATTATAAAATATAACGTATATTGGTTGTTTTTTAGAAACTATAGCTGTCTGAAAATGCAGATTAAACCAGAAAAACGACTACTTTTCCGGAAAACCAGGGATTTTTCCGGAAATAGCTCTGTTTTCAGGCTTATTTTTCTTTAAATTGGCTGGGGATTTTATCCGACTATTTCGAAAAGTTGTTGCGCTAAAAACCTTATCTCACCAATAATATTTGATTTGTCCGCTCGTAATTGTTCGCTTTAAATTTGATCAAATATATTCCGCTTGGTACTTTATATTTTTCTTCATCCATGCCGTCCCAGGTTATCGTATGCCTTCCGGCATTCACCCTGCCATTAATCAACTTCTTGACGATTTTTCCCTGCAAATCAAAAATGCGCGCAGTTATTTTTTGGTTCTCAAATATGTGAAAAACCATGTTGGTGGTTTGATTGAATGGATTCGGGTAGTTCTGAAAAACGACCAATCCACATGACCTGGACCGGCTTAGCGGTTCAGAAATAATACTGGACATGGGATGCTGGTTGAAAAACTCCCACATGGCGTTGTTTGCATCCATATCCGAACACGTATCCCCGGCCATGGCCACATAACAAGTACACAGAGTTCCTTTCGGACGTGTGATGCAGGCATCCAGGCCGTAGTCATGTCCGGCCCATGTATGACCCATGCTGTCGATGGTGCAAAGCGTGACCGCGGAACCATTGAGGCATTGGTCAAACGTGACGCAGACGGCTCTGCCATTCTGGTATGTGATGACCGTATGATCATCACAGCCGTTTATGGTCTTCCATTCCTCAATGTAGTCTGGAACAGGCCGGCACGCCCATTGATTTACTTCGATTTCACCTAATCCAAGACACGCATAGTAATCATGCGTGAAAGTTCGCACGCGAGCCTGTAGGCCATTAGCGCGCCATTCGACATGCCAAGGGCAAAAATTCTTTGAGGATCAATATTAAAATCATCCTCCATCTGATCTATTAATGTATCAATAAAGGCAACGTCATCAATATTATTTTCCGTGGCAGGCGGACAGCACCTGCCCGCGTTCCATGATCCATATAATTTGCCAAGTACGGTTTTGCCGGTTCCTTGCGGATAGGCCACTATGAAATCCGATGTATCCGCTTTTCCATTCAGTTTGAAAAACTTGATACTACCTTCAGCGTCCCCGCCGCCTCCGTGAAAAGCCAAGACCAACGGCATAGGCATCGTTGAATCATAAGAAGACGGGACATGAACTTTATATATACGTTCCAGCGTGTCCTGCTGAATGGAGAAATTATAATCACCAGGGCCAAAAGAAAATTGGGAAAAGACCGGCAAAGCCGCAACAAAAACAAACACGGGAATAATAACCGTTTTCATTCAATTCCTCTATCCTTTTATATTTTCAGGCTTGTTTTTCCCTAAACTGCCTGGGGGTCAGGCCTGTCTGGTTCTTAAAATTGCGCTGGAATATGACAGGATCAGAAAAACCAACTATATAGCCGATTTCCGACACTGTCTGCCGCGTGGTCTTGAGGAGCTCGCGCGCCTTTTCAATCCGCATTTCGCGCAGGTGCTGGACCGGAGATCTGCCCTGTATTGCCTGGTAGATGGTACTGAGGCGCCTCTCGCTCAAACGGACTGTTGCCGCTATTTTCTGGCTGTCGAGTTCCTGCTCTCCATAATGGTCTTTCAGGAACTGCTCCACTTGTCTTGCAATAACGGTCCATCCCGGAGAATGCTGTTCGTGCCTGATGTATGCGCGGACTGCGAGAGCTGTGCAAAGAACCAATATGGCGCTTCCAATATAAACCGCTATACGCCAATGGCTTGACTCTGTAATTGTGATATACAGCGGGGAAAATGATACCATACGCGCCTGCTTATCAGACACTATGTATGCATTGACTGTCCACAAGCCTTTCCGCATAGCTTTGTGCATCCTGAATGCAATCCGCATCTCTCCAAACTCACGTTGAACAACAACCTTTTCGATTAAAAGAATTTGCAGGGGAAATAAGGCGCTGTCTGTTGTTTGTGCGAGACTGTGCCAGAAATTGCTCCCCTCGGGATACTTGAAATAAACGCCGCTGGAATGATCAATGCTATACGTGATGTTTGCCCCAGGATCAAATGCGCCAAACTGGTCATTCCGCTGGCCCGCATAGGATTCGGCGCTCAAATTGAGGTCAATATACCAATCTTTCCAGCTTGGGTTACAATGGAATTGAAGTTTAACAGTGTCGCCAGAATGAAATTCATTGCTACCCTCTGCAGAAGGCTCAAGCGACATACGGAAGACCTTGGGATCCATAGAGGAAGAAAACCCTTGTTGCATCCCAATATGGAACGGCTTATCATTTCCACGGATTCTGATATTCCCGCTACTGTCCGCAAACCCAGTCCGATAAGTATAGGAAACACCCGTAATAAATTTTCGTGAAAAACGAAGTTGTTGGTCAGCGGTAAAGAGGCTTTCGGCAAGAGTACGGCCCGCGGAATCAACGGCTATCCACACATAGGGAGTCAGGGCTGTCGCGGCTGGGCCTGAAAGGAGTATAAATTCGGGCTGCATGTTATTAAGGTATCCGAAGGCTGGTGGGAATGCCATTGCGGGCGCTTCAATGGGGATTTCATTGCCCTCAATGGTTGAAGCCTGAACAATGCTGATGTTATCGACGTCCATTGCAGCGATATGGGTTTTTGAGCAATTGGACAGGCCGAGGTTCCAACTGTGGAATATACCCAGCCTTACCGCCAAAGCTCGCGACCCGGTCATAAAGAGCGAATCATTGATATACATTGAATCGGTGAGGGTATCATTCCGTATGCGCACAAAAAACCGCGCCTTGTACCAAGTATCCTGTTGAAGCGGACACAGGAACCTAGTCGGAACATGCAGCGGTTGATCGCCTTTACGCGACCGCATGAGCACTTGGAGGTGGTTATTCCCATCTTCTTTTTTACTGATAATAACTGTGGGGTTACTGAGGTTTTCTCCTGAGGCGGAGACAATAATGAACCTGAGCATCGCGGTAAACACCTTGTCTGTATTGGGACATATAGTATCGGAATAGAAGAGCCTGAAATACCATGTGCAGTAGAACCCATGTCCGAAAAGGCCTGAATCAATGGGTATCCGCATATTGCGGGAAAGATAATGACCAGCGCTGATACGCAGTCCGCCGTTGCCTTGGAACGCAAACGAACGGTCCACTAATACCGGAACATTGGCCGAATCGTCCCCTCGCATGTCCCATGTGTTCAGAGTCTGCGGCGATTCAAAGTCCTCTGAAAGGAAGTCAGAGGTAAAAACTGTCTGGGTAAAAAAAACAGCAAACAAAAAAGAAAATCGTTTTATTTTAAATGTACCCATGAATACTTTTTTTTTGAGCCTGATAGCAAAAAAATAACCCTTCCACACCGTGGAAACAATACAAAAACTTTCTTTGGAAAGTAAGCGTTATTTCATCAATGTTATCGCCTTTGCCAAAACCTGTTTACCCATCCTGAAATTGACAATATATATACCTGACGGGCAGGCGGACGCATCCCAGGAAAAGGAATTATGAATGTCAGGGGTAAATTGCATAACGATCTTTCCCTGGATATTGAAAATTTCTAATTCGTAATTCGTAATTCGCTCGCCTCGATTCGCGGGCGAAGCGGATAATTTTAAATTCGTAATGGTTATTTTTGTCCGTGGATTAAAGGGATTCGGTGAAACACTGATGGCCGCGTCCGGGTCTTTTTTAACGGTCTTCTCACTGTGCACGGGCCCATTTTTTATATGCCATACATGGACCAGCGGCCGGGGTTCGTAACTGTTGGTAATGCGGTCCTCGGCAATCGACGAGATAAACAGGAGCCTGCTTGTCGAATCAAAATACACGCCGCCATGATGGGCCGTAGCCACGTTTTCCCAGAATACATTCACGCCGCTCATGCGGACAAGGTGCGCTGGCGTAAGCCCCCATGGCTGACTGGTTCCCTCGAGTACTTTGACAAAATCAGCGGGATCATAGATAAACCAATGCGGCACCCGCGATGATGCGGCATCGCCTTTGCCCGAAAAGAAGGGATCGGAAAAACCATGGCAGCAGGTTTCGGGTCCATACCAATAGTGCGGCAGGGGATCACCAGCGTGGGCCGGAGTGATAAGTTGGCCGAAATACACCACTCCCTGCTTGTCCGGCAGGTCGATCCACGTTGCGGCGCTTATCATATCAAGTCCAGCGAATACCGTATCCGCGGGCCGCTCCCACGAACCATTTGCGCAATCGTATCCCGCTATAACGTCCCATCCGCAACTGACATAGTCCGGGGAACGGTATTGCTTGTGGCTGAGGGTGTGCTGTATCAGGGTTGAACAGGCAATGCTTATATGCGTATTGGTTGTGTCATCCGCGGGCGTACCCGTATCTACAACAGGGGAAGCAAAGGTCACTGCACCCCAAGGAGAGTTCGCATTGCCCGCAGCTATGGAACCACCGGTCCCCAGAGTATGGCCATTAACATACTGGTCTGCAAACCATTGGGGGATCTCCATCATATAACCCCTCGTCATTTGGCTATGCGCTTCCGTACGCCAGGGACCAAAACTTTTAAAAGTACCTGCGCTGTCATTGAGAATTGTGCAGCCAATAGACGGATCGTGGTATCCTGCGGTATTGTAATAGTCGCCATAGGCCCACCAAAGCTTGTCCGCATGCCATAGCAATCCCCTGACAACGCCGCCCGCATTATTACGCGTAATAAGCCGGTCCTGATATATGTCGCCCCAGGCGCGGACAAGGGCCGCCCGGGGCGCTGTATTCACATCCGCGCCAACTCCGGGATAATTGATCTCGTACACCTCGTGCGGTTGATGAGGAGGGGTCCTCGCCTGGTAGATGCCTTTCCCTGTGATGAAAAGATGGATTTGTCCGCCCACGCGTCTTCCCGCAAGCGCTCCAGTGGTGAATCCCCACATGACATTCGCGCTATCCCCCGGCAGTGTAAATACGCCCTGGTATTCAAAATCGCTGGAATCAAGGATTGCCGCTGTTGCAAGGGAACAGCTGATTAAAACAACTGCCAGAAAAAAATAAAGTACGGTTGTCATCATCACCCCCTGTTGGATGAATTTATTTGCTGAGCAGTATTGTTTTACAAATAAACTTACCGTCAATCCTCGCGCGGATAAAATACAATCCCGAGGAAACGTGTTTGCCAACAGCGTTGGTGCCATCCCAAGAAGCATAGGCGCCATGCGCAGGCGCGTTCACTATGGTGACAAGCCTGCCAGACATGTCGAATATCTCGATCTTCAGTTTGTCCCCACTTGCATACCCGCTCACAGATACTGTTACCGAAGGATTAAAAGGATTGGGCCAGGCATTGAGAGACGTGTGCGTTTCTACCCGTGTGTTGACCGGCGCGGCCTTTGATCCCTGGTATTCGAGCAGGTTGATCTCGGCGACAGTGGTCCATATACCGACCCCCGAGAGCGCGACCAGGCGTATATAGCGGGCAATAACGGGCTGAAACGTGATCTTTTGCCCCAGCCGCGTACTGATATCCAATGTCCCCTGCGCAACTGGAGTTCCCCAGGCAGCCCCATCCATGCTTGTATAGAATTCGTAATTCTGTATCTGGCCGTTCTGGCTGCCTGTCTGACGCGGAAGATAATCAAAAGCGCATATGGTGTAGTCCGCCCCGAGATTTATCTGGATTTCATGGGGTGGAACAGGCTGGCTGTCGGTGTAGGCCGTATGCCAGATCGTGGCATAGTCCCCGTCAAATGCATTGGCCGCACTTCCGTTCTCGGCTGTATGTTCCTCTGAGTCAACATACTGAAGGCTCCATCCGGCCTGGGGAATGACCTCGTCTTTGGGAAGCGGCATGCCCCAATAGATCTCCAATGCGTGGTAGAATTTGACTCCCAGGTAATCGAGCCGGATCCCATGCACGCCTATCCTGTCCCTGAAGCTGTTCCAGTCCTTTGCTGAATCGGGCAGCCACGCTGCCTCGGCGAGCGCGCATAGGCGCGGGAAGGTCTGGCGGTCCACAATGCTGTCGGTCGGTGTAGATTCTCCCCACATGCACCCTTCAAGGCCCAGTATATACTTTTTTGCGCTGTCAGGGAGCGTTGCCGGTATGGGATTGTACGACAATGCCTGCAGCATGCTGATCGATGAGTAGCTGTAATCAAGGTAACAATGGCTTTGAGGCGACATTATCGCGTCGTGTCCCGCAGCGGCCGCGCTAATGCCGCCGGTTTCACCGCGCCATGATTGGACTGTGGCGTTTTGCGCAAGCCCGCCAGCCAGAATTTCGTCCCATCCTATAATCCGTTTGTTTTTAGTCTGCAAATAGTTTTCTATGCGCTGGATAAAGTAGCTTTGCAACTCGTTCTCATCGGCCAAGCCCTCTGCGACCATACGGGCCTGGCATTTGGGACATGCCTGCCAGCGGGCCTTGGGGCATTCATCACCGCCGATATGGATCCACTGTGAAGGGAACAAAGAAACAACCTCATCAAGCACATCTTCGAGAAAGGTGAACACGCTGTCGTTGCCCGCGCAATAGACGTCCTCTTTGATACCCCAGCTGGTTGGCACCACAAAAGGACCGCCCGTGCACGACAGTTCCGGATACGAAGCCAGCGCTGCCATGCAATGGCCTGGCATCTCTATTTCCGGAACAATCTCCACGAATTTGCT
The DNA here is from genome assembly GCA_001789205.1 of Candidatus Raymondbacteria bacterium RIFOXYA2_FULL_49_16. Lineage (GTDB taxonomy): Bacteria > Fibrobacterota > OXYB2-FULL-49-7 > OXYB2-FULL-49-7 > XYB2-FULL-49-35 > XYB2-FULL-49-35. The sequence goes on from MFYT01000079.1 coordinate 9,062, forward strand.
CTGCGCATAGGCGACAATCTCGCGGACATCATCCTGGGAGTAATAGCCCCCGTATGTGCCACCGCTGCCGTCTTCCCGCCAGGCGCCTATCTGCGTCAGTTTCGGTTTGCCAAGAATTTCAATGCGCCATCCCTGGTCCTCTGTAAGATGCCAGTGAAAACGGTTCATTTTATGGTATGACAAAAGGTCGATATATTTTTTAACGTACGCCTTTGACCGGAAATGACGGCCAACATCGAGCAGGCAGCCGCGCCAGGGAAAACAGGGCCAATCCCGTATGGCAGCGCAAGGAACAGTCCATTGTGTGTCCGCCATGGCTGTCTGACTTTCAATGCATAATGGCAGCATCTGCCGCAGCGTTTGGCAGGCGTAAAAAGCGCCCGCGCCTCCCTGCGCCCGTATGATGATCTTGTCCGGCAATACCTGCAGGCTGTATCCTTCAGTGCCAAGCGCACTATCGTGTACTGTGTCAATCACAATGCTGTGGACCGGATATGCGCCGCTTATACCGCTTACTGGCAGGCTGAATCCGGTTGGTATTGCCAGAAAATCTGAAAGATACTGACCGATTCCCAGGAACGTATCGGACGTGACTATTGCCGTTGATCCATTAATTGTGAAGGATCCGGCGTCTATGCGCATTTCCCGGGGTTGCGGGATAATGTACGGGGCCTGGCAATATGCTGAAAAGGACAGAAAACCAATGGCAAAAATACATTTCAATAAACCGATTTCTCGAAACATACAACCCCTTTATTATACGATTAATTTATTTCAGCAATGTTGCCCGTTTGATTATCTCCCTATGTCCCATACGGACCTTAATGATATAAATGCCGCTGGGCTGGTTGGATGCGTCCCAGGAAACAGACCCGTTGATGATATGTGATGTTAAATCCGTGACAAACCGGCCGTTGGCGTTGTATATGGCCAAATGTAAGGGAGTCACGCTCGCACGGCTGCTCTCAATGATGCGTGACGCCCCTACGGAAATCGTAACGGCCGGATTAAACGGATTCGGCGCAATCACAACATCCGAGGCCTGCAGGTCTGTACCCTGATCCACGCCTGACCCATGGACAACCAGGTCGATTGACGCGGCGTCGGCCACCTGCGGGATGGTGACAAGCCCGTACTGGTCAGCGGTAATCTGGCCGGATGCCGTATTATTGATCTTCAGATCATACACAGTGCCAGGAGTATGAACAAGCTGCTGGAGCCTGCGCAACGTGACATCAGCGGTTCCCGCGCCGGTCAGTTTTACATAATAATGGTTCGTTTCATCGACTATGGTGGTATGGTCCCACCCATGTACGGCAATGTCATTGAAACGGCCGGTCGTGGTGCATCCATCGAGGTAAAGGCAGTCGTTCAGGCCGTAATTACGATTCGTGAACGCCAGAAAGCTCTGGTTGCGCCGGAAATTCTGCATATACTGCATGCCACCATTGAAAAGATTAAAACTATTACCTCGTAAATATACATATCCCCGCTTTTGGGCTTCCAGCACTGGCCAAAGATTGTCCCCCATATGATTGAGATCATTGTGGCCATATACCGGCGGTACATTGCCTGAAAACATGGCAAAAGGCGCTGGCCAGGAAGGATCACGAACTTGGTCCAGGTAATAGGCCAGGTTTGTATAATCCATTGCGCGCAATTCCGGACCCAACGGAAGATGCGTCTGGTCAGCATTTACCTTGATATACACCGTGTCCCTGTCCGGATATTTGATGGGATACCCCCTGTCGCAACCTTCGCACGAACCGATAATCTTTAGAAATGAGGATTGAAAAGCGTTTGCCCCGCACACGCCGCCTTCATCGTCAAACCGCGACCATCCTGACATGGCGAAATATGCGGCAAAAATCTCCGGATGGCGCATGCCCAGCTGGTGGGTGCCTGTTCCGCCGATGCTGCCGCCGGTAATATAGATGCGGTTGGTATCGATTGTTGCTCCCACGGCGGTCTGGACAAGGTCCGTAGTCTCGCATTCGTGTATAATGGAGATAATAGCATTGTGGATCCATGGTATGGTCCTGGACGTGGAAAGGTTGACGTTTCCATACCACCAGTTCCAGGTATTGTCCGATGAGTTCTCGAACTGGAAATTGATTGCGGCAAAGGACAAGCCATTGGGCATATAATAGTATTTAGGTTCCATGGTATCCCAACCGCCGCCCCATTCGTGGACCTGGACCACAAAAGGAAGATTGGCCGTTGCGCTGCCATAACGGTACACCCTGAAATGCAGATTGATAGTTGTTATGCCATCTTCCCTTATGATTGGCCGTGTATATTCCTGCATTGCGGTCCAACTATGCTGGGTGGTACCAGGTATGGACTCGACGATTGTTGCTGCTGTAAGAGCCATGCAGAGCATGGAAATAAGAAAGAAAATCTTCATTGCCATAGAACCTCCTTTAAATCGTTCATTGTCTTACTTAAATTATTATACTTTATTTATTGATGTATTTAAATGGTATAAACAGAAAATAAATTGGTAATTTAAGCCGATTTTGATGTATTTTAACGCTTAAAGTGATATGAAACAACTCGTAACCCTCAATAATCCCAATCTATTAGAACTGATAATCGATAATACCGGCTGCATCTGCGAGGCCTCCGGCAATATACCCTATCTGGCGTTTTGGGACCGAAAAGAGGTCTTGGGAAAAAAGCTTTCAGACCTTTTCACGATCCTTGAACCCATGGACCAGGATTTTCTGGATCTTGATTTCATCCGTAAAAACCCAGTTTGTCCGGACAATCTTTTTATCAAATCACAGCATCCGTCGATACTCAGGGAAAGCAATACCGGGATTTTCCAGTTTTCCTACACTAGTTGGTTCAAAGACAATGCCGGGAAATCTATTCGAATAAGCCTTGCGCCGCAGCGGTTTAATTCACCCATTGCCCAGTGGCTTATGTGCCTCTATCGCAGGCTGAGCCAGCCCATGGTTTTAACCCATTGTGATTTCAGGATACACACCTATAATACCGAATTTCTCACGCTCCTCAATTTCTTTGAGGAATCAAAAATCGCGGGTTCATCCCTCTTTTCATTCATTGAAGAACAATACCAGCACCCAAACCCCTTCCTAAACGACGAGAAAGTACGCTATATAAAAAGTTTGTCTGAAAAACCCGGAAACCCATGGGAACAAAACTTTGACCTTTTCACCAAAAGCGGCCTTCTCCAGTCCCTTAAAGCACGGTTTGTCATGGACAGGGTCTGTATTTCCCGGCCATTACCGGATACCGTGGCCTTGTGTCCGGGTATTGGAGCGGGAACAAGCTATATGATTTATTCCAAGGCCGTAAATTTCCCCAACCAGGACCTGCGCATCGAATGCATATGCGTGTTCGAGCACAACTGCGAAGTCACCATTGGCTTTGGAAGGCCCTTTTCAGGAAGCAGGTCGTTTTTGTTCGACCTTGGTTACCAATTTGACCTGCGGTTTTCACAAAAGCTTGTCTGCCAGTTCAGGCGGCGTAACGCGCTCCTTGCAAGCGGTATTGCTGACCATGTGGAAGCGGGCACACCCTTCACTCTTACCCTTACAAGAATTGGCGCCCATATGACCCTCGAAATCGGTGATAAACGGATACTCGAGTATCCGGACACGTCTCCGCTTTTTGGAACATACACATCTCACCTGTATATGTATTTCTGGCAGGGCATATTCTCTCTGAAAAAAATGACCATAAGTACGCGGCCTTCTGAGCTGGACATGGATACAATCGCCAGCGAACAATTGATCGCCTTTAAAACGACCCCTGAAAAACTCTACCGGTTCCGGTCTGAGCCAATCAGGTATATACAGTCATTGATGTATGCGATAACCTTTGAGCATATTCCGGTACTGCTCCAGAGCAACAGGAAAAGTACAACCATCACGCTTATTGAAGAAGCGCGGGATTATATACAGAAAAATTATTTTAGAAAGATCGATTTCCCGCACCTGGCGCGGCAATGCGGCATAAGCTATAAGCTCTTTACGGGTCAATTCAACGACCTGTATAAATTCACCCCTAAAGCATACCAGATGGAATGGAAACTCAAGGAAGCCCGCATCTTATTAAAAAGCGGCAAGTATAAAATCCAGGAAGTCGGGGAAATGGTTGGTTTTGAGGATGCGCCGAATTTCCAGCATATATTCAAGAAAAAGTTCGGCAAGGCGCCCGGCGAATGGGCCGGAAAGCACGCCGGACTATAACACCGTACCATCATTTCTATAGCATTGATATTTATTATATATTTCCGGTCCCTATGATAGAAGAAATACTCCATCATTTAAAAAAAGACTTCCTGGGATACGCGGTATGTGTTGGCCTGGTGGTCCTGATTGTTAAATTCCATCTGCTGTCATTGTGCGTATTCCTGCTCTTCATCCATCTAGTGACCGACATCTTCGTCAATGGCCTTGGTCGCCGTATTCCCTGGATGCCGCGTCGCATTCTGCTCTGGTTTCTCTATGCAGTCCTGGTAACAGCCATTGGTTTCTGCTGTATGGTTGTTGCCCCACGGCTTCTGACCGACCTTGCACGCTACTGGACCGCCATTCAGCGCGACACGCTGCGCTTTCTGGCCGGCATTTCCGCACGCTATGGTATTGTGATCGATATCGCGATCATTAAGAATTATGCCGTCTCTGAAAGTTCCGATATCTTTTCCAAGACCCTTGGCATCCTCAATGTTGTTTCCAAAGGAATGGTATATTTCATTTTTGCGGCGGTCCTGAATCTTCTCATGTTCCTTGAAGGAGACAGAATCAGCGCCACTTTTACACGAACGCAGGACAGCTTAATGTCCTATGTATTCATTTTTGTAGTCAACCGCACACACACCTTTTTCGGATATTTCCGCAAGGTCATGATGGGACAGCTTTTTATCTCGCTCATCAATACCGCCATCACCACCGTGGTACTCATTGTCCTCGACATTCCCCACAAGACCACGCTGGTATTTGTCGTATTCATCTGCGGGCTGATCCCCGTGGTAGGCAACCTGATATCAAACACTATTCTTACGATCACAGCGCTGGTTTCCGTGGGCCCCCTGGCTGCCGTGATATGCCTTGGCCTGCTTGTGGGAGTTCATAAGCTGGAATACTTTCTGAACAGCAAAATCATCGGTACCATTATCGATGTGCCCATGTTCGTCACGCTCCTTGCCCTGCTTGTCGGTGAAGCGCTTCTGGGTGTCATGGGGCTTGTGGTGGCTCTGCCCCTGGCCATGACCATTAAAAATGATCTGGAGCAGGCCCGTGCTGACCGAGCTGCTGCCGCGCGGCAACATACAACACTATGGGGATCGGACAAACGGTTTGAGTGAGGTATTCCTGTTCAGAGACGCTGTTTCATGTGCAAAACAGAGGGAAACCGCGAAGGATCAGTATGGGGTAAAAACAGCGCCCCTGTATAATGGTCCATGTATGCAGGGTCTGAGCTGAGCTCCATATAGGTCATGCGCCGCGCCAGTTCCTGCTGATGCTCCTTGTATTCCTGCGACACAACCACCATATACGATCCCATGAGCGACGCATTGCCGATATAATGGAATTTCTCCTTTGCCACATCGGGTACAAGGCCGATGATTTTGGCCTTCTCAAGGTCAAGGAAACGGCCAAAACCGCCGGCAATATAAATATGCGCCAGATCGTTAAAATCCATGCCCGCCTGGTTGAGCATGAGCGTGCATGCCGAATAGATGGCTGCTTTTGCCCGGATAATATTCTCTATATCCAGTTCGCTTATCATGATGGGTTTATCGATGCCGCTCTGCGTTTCGGGTACAATGATATAATACGTACGCTTGCCAATTGTTTTTATACAAGCACATTCTCTGACTCGGTTCAGTTTGCCGGCAGAATCGAGCCATCCGGTAATAAACAATTCGGCCAATAGATCGATTATTCCCGATCCACAAATGCCTTTAGGCCGCACATCGCCGATGGTCGAGTAACTGGCAATACCTGTGATGGGATCGACCTTCACCTTTTCAACCGCGCCAAGCGCGGCCCGCATACCGCATTCAATGCCGCTGCCCTCAAAAGCAGGCCCTGCCGAACAGGCGCATGCCATAAGAAAATCTTTGTTGCCAAGAACAATTTCGCCGTTTGTTCCAATGTCGATAAAGAGATTCATTTCATCAATAGGCGTGGACAGATCAGTGCAGAGCACGCCCGCGGTAATATCGCCGCCCACATAACTGCCCACGCTTGGTGAAAAATAGATCCAGGAATCGGGGTTGATCGTGATGCCCGTGTCAGCTGCGTTTAAATACGGGACTTCATGAACTGTTGGCGTATAGGGATCGAGCCTGATGTATTCGGGTTTGAGTCCAAGGAGCAGATGGGTCATGGTGGTATTGCCCGAGATCACCGCGTTGCAGATCTCCTCGGGCTGCACGCCGTGGCTCTCGGCCGCTTGCTTGATGAGCTTGTTTATGGTATCGAGTACACGCGTGCGCAACTCCTGCTGTCGGTCGGGCCGTGCCGCATAGTTGATCCGGGAAATAACATCGAGTCCGCACGGTATCTGTCCGTTATAATCAGTGCGCGTGCAGAGAATATTGGCCTGTCCCAGATTTATAAGCTGCACCGCAATGGTAGTAGTGCCCACGTCAACGGCAATGGCAAAATGGCGCAGCGTGGTATCGCCTTTTTCTATGCGAATGGCATGCACGCGCTCCTGGTCGCGCACAAAGGTGATGGTGACCTGGCCGTCTTCAGAGCGCAGGGCTTCTGCAGTGTCCCGGATGACAGAGAGCGGGTAGACGATCTCTATTTTCCCCCACCATTGCTGGATGGCACGGGTAAGACGGTCGAGGTCCGAGAGGCCGTCGCCCAGTTTTGGTCCCGGCACCTGGAGAAGCCATTTGACAGCCAGGGGATCGTACTGCCACTTCTGGGGCAGCAGCTCGCCACGGACAAGATAGGTCTCGTCCTCGTCTGAAAATTTACCGCCTTCATACCCCTTGCGGTCAGGTACTTCCACCACCACGCACTCGTCAAGCACCCTGGTGCGGCAGGCAAGCACAATGCCCTCGGTCGCAGCCTCGGGCGGCAGCATGCCAAAACTCTCGGTATCAACCTGCCCTGATTTGATTTTGACCACGCACTTGCCGCAGGTGCCTTTTCCCCCGCACGGCACGTCGATTTCCACGCCCGCTTTGCGCGCAGCATCATGCAGCAGCGCGCCAGCCGCAACGTGTATGGTCTTCTTCGAGGGAAGAAATTCAATGACAGGCATGATATTTTTCTTTTTTTCTTTTACCCTCTCCTTGCAGGAGAGGATCGACTGGCCTGGAAAGTCCAGCGGGGTGAGGTCATATCCTAGCCTTTACAAAACTCTCGATATCCGCGGCCTCCTGCGGGCCCACCAGCACCTTCCAGCCCGGCAGATTTTCCTCAAGTTCGCCTGATATCTGGGCCACATAGCCGGGTATGACAATGTTGCGGCAAGTGACCTGTTGCTCAAAACCGATTTCCTTGATAAATTTGGCAATAGTACTGCCCGAAAATTTTCCCGCTGCCCAGGCAGTAAGTACGCTCATGCCTTCACATTCAGGCACTACCAGCCAGGCGGATAGGCCGCTGTTCTCAATTTCACCTGATACCATGAAATAGGTGAGTGAAAAATTCGTTGTTACAAAAACAGGCGAATCGGCCTTGGGTTCGCCCACAGGATAAACCTTTGGTTCTACCTGAATGGGCTTTTGCGGATCGGTATAGACGTTCAGGCGCAGGGTCATGAGCGACGCCATCTGCGCAGCATCAAATCCCGGAAGCACGCACACGCCGCCGAACTTGCAGATTTCATTTATTGCTTCGGCAGTATCGGCCATCAGGCCGCCTGTCTCAACAAACCGGAGCGTCGGATACCCGAGCGGTTTGTAGGAATCCTTGAGCGCGGTCCGCCGCGCAATGGTATTGGTCTGAAAAAGCTCGGCCAGCGAATGGGTGGAAAACTGCAGAAGAAGATCATTGAACCCCGCGTCCTTGACCCGCGCGGCAAGCGGAACAAGATCGTCCAGGCTTTCCGCGGTAAGCGCCAGCGCATGGTCGTTTTCCTTTGCCACAGGCCAAAGCTGGTCAGCGGTTCCGGGAGTGGCGGATGCTATGATGCTCCGCGAACCTTTGACAGCGGCAGCGGCCGAAACCAAGGCCTTCAGATCCGGACTGTTCAGAACAAGGGGTTTCTTCGTCATTTCCCACGCTTTGGTTGCCAGCGAAACAAAGGCTGAGGCGTCCGTGCCTTTCTGGGTCACGCTTACCATGTCAATGACCAGCCGCTCTCCCACCCGTTCGAGCACATAGTCTCGAACGGTTTTCAGAATCGTATCAGCGGTTTCGATGCTGTCCGTGTCGCTGACATTGACCGCTAAAAGCGTCTGATGCGCAAAGGTTTTTTCATGACGATACAGGACTGTTTCACCGCCAATTTTCAATGTCCGTCCGGGTCCAATGTCAACGCACTTCACCGGCGGTTCGGACGCAGCGCCCAAAACGCGCTTTGCCTCGTCCGACGCGTAGGGGCATTCGGACAGTTCCGTCTTCTTGGCCGCCAGCTTCATGGCAAAGGCCAGACAGGTGTTTGAACCGCATTCCTTGCAGTTTGTTTTGGGAAGAAGTTTCTGTATCTGGAGTCCGGTTAATGCTGCCATGTTATGCCTTTCCTTTCCCGTCCATGAGCTGTTCAATGGTGTTTTTTAAACCCTGCACAGCATCCGGGTGATACATGATAAAAACATCCGCGCCAGCATAGAGCAGACTGGTCGCAGTGGTGAGTTCCCAGAGGGCGGCGCGTTTTTTAAGCTCGCCCCAGGCGGGAAACTCTTTTTCACTGGACTTGAGTTCCTTGATCTTCGCGCACTCCTGTCCGGGCGACACAATAATGGGAAACGCGAGCATGGCATCGCCGCCAAGGCCGGTTAGCCGTATCCGCTCCATGACCGAATAGGTGTATTCTATGCCGTATCCCATGGCGCCGGTCATTGCATCCATGACAATCTGGCCAGGTTTTACGTCCATGTTCGACAACAGAATATTGAGCTGCTTGCCGATATTAACGTCAATGGGGCTCATGGCCACAACCGAATGGCCATAGGCCAGCGCTGCGCCCGCAATGGTACGGTAATTATCGGATTCGACCCAGTTTAACAGAAGATTTTCGCCCTTGCACGCGGCTGCCACTGCCTTCATCACCTCATTGCACCGGTCAAAACTGCTGTGGCCCGTGATAATGAGGGGCACATCCACTGCCGCAAGCACTGATTTGACAAGTTCGACCGCCTGATCGGGCGTACGGTCGCCTTTTTCCGGGTGCGTGCCTTCGAGCCGCACGGAGATAAGCTCTGCACCGTATTTTTCAACGCAGGCCTTTGCCATGTCAGCAGGATGGTTCAGCAGGTCGCCGTAGATTTCTCTGAGCACTGCCGGGTACTTTGGCCCCACAACATCAAAGACCTCCATGGCAACAAGGGGTTTGTTTGGCATAACGCCTTCCCAGAGATGAAACGGCATTGCCGTTGCTCCGCCAATCTGGCAGACCTTTCCTCTGGTCCCGCCTTGCTCGCGCGTTGCGCCCAGCGTGACTGTATTCACCGGGATTGTCCCTGTATCTTTTTTAACGTTGAAAGCCGTAATTCCCGCAATCCGGTCCAATGCCCTGGGTCCTTGTGACACAGCCGGTTTTATTGATGGTTTTACCGGAAGAGGCCTGGGCCTTTCCGGTATGGATTGAACAGCGGCTTTTAATCCCAGAAATTTTTCGCTTAAGGTATTGATAATGTCTTTGACGATTTCTTCGGTTACCCGCGCCTTGAAGTCTTTCCTGACCTTTTCGGTAAGCTTGTTTGTTATTTCTTCAATAAGTTCAGGGGTTATTTCGGTCTTCTTGTCCCTGACCTCAGCATGAGCCTCAGCCTTGACCTCAACCTTGACTGGCTCTGGCTTGACCTCTTCCTGCTTCGCAGCGACCTGCGTCGATACACTCATGTCGTCCATTCCAAGCGCTGGATGACCTACTTTTTCCATGTGCATACGTATCTGTTTGGCGTCCGTTGCCACGGTCTCGTCCGCGATCTGATCCAGAAGACCCGGAACTCCCTGCTCCTCAAAACGCTTTACCAGATCTTCTTTCAGGAGTTCTTTTAATTCTTTTGGCATCCAGACCAGTCTTTTAAAACCGCCGTCTGCCTTAAGAAACTTGCGGGAGGTCAGAAAGACCTTGCCGCAGCCCATGAAACCAGGGGTCTGCTGGCCGCCGCCCACCGAGCCGGCAAGCGTTGAAAAGATCATGCCGCTTGGCGTATCGCCGGTAAACTCGCGGTTGACCACCATGACCCCGTTGCATTCGGGAACATAGCCGCAGATAACCTCGAAACACCCGCACGAGGTCATGGGATGATCCATGATCGAGTATGCGGAAAATGTCTCAATGGTCTTGTGCGAATTGATAAACACATAGTCATTGATGTTTTTCCAAATTCCCCTGACCGGGTCAACACACTCGCCTTTTATGACCGGCTGGTTGGGGCCGGTGTTGTCTATTTCGTATGCTGCCTTGCCATCGAGCCAGTTATACGCACCGCACAGGCCCAACCGTTCAGGCGTTATAATGCACACATGGTTTGGGGCAAAAGACTGACAAAGCAAACATGAATAAAAAGTGTCCACTGCTTCGTCAGTCATGGATTCCATGCGCCTGTTGCGCTCGTTATAGACCTTTCGTGCTATGACAATGCGCTTCTCAACTTCGTCCCTGTCAGTGATCATAGTGACCTGGACTTTATCGACAATGGCCGGATAGTCTGACAGAAATTTAGCATGGATGATTTCGCCATAGTGTTTGAGCCGCAGTCCCTTGGCAAAACCGGCCTTTGACACACGCGTCCAGATAATATCGCGCTGGCCCATGTGCCACAGGCCTTCGGCGCCGTTGAGCATATGATGTATCTGGCGTTCAAGTATGGGCTCAAAATCAGACTGCATTTTTCGGCCCGCCACCTCGACCCAGATGGCAAGAGGCATGCATTCGCCCTCAGGAATTTGGTCAATGTCCGGACCAATAACATCGATCTTTCCATCGACCACTTCCTCAAGTTCGCGCGAGGTGACAAATTCAAAGGCCGTGGTCTTGTTGCCGCCGAATTCGGCCTGGGTGTCTGCCTTGCGGATGCGCTCGCCTTCGAACGCAGGACCATAAGGCACGGGTACCGGCACCTTGGTTATCTTGACCTTGCACCCGCGTACTTCGAGCGCTTTTTCAACCATGACCGCATGGGATACGTTTGACACAACATGCTCATAGGTGCAGATTCCCGTGGGAAGAATCTGAGGAATATCTGTGTCTGCGATGACCGGAAAGCCGTAGTTGATTGCGCCGGCAGCGGCCGCGTATTTTTCCTTGTCAACTTCGCCAAAGGCCAAAACAAAGGCAAAAACCCGGTTTTTATTGTACTGAAGGTTGGCCGCGAAATCCCCGGGTTTTACCGCACCAAACGAAAGCGCGGCCCGGTTGGCAAATCCAAGCGCATATACCAGGGCCGAGACATCCCTGCCAAACGGGACCAGCCGCGTCTCCCATCCCAATTGCACGCCCGCCTCGTGGAGCTGCTCGGCAAACTGTTTGCCATTGGTCGAACCGGCCATGAACACATAGAGGTTCTTTTCCTGAAGTTCGCGCGCAATGGCCACCGCAATCTCGGTCGTAGGCGCTGCACCCGTGATGGCCGCAAACCCCGGCGCTGTACCGTCGACAAATTCTATTCCCCGCTCACGCATGATAATATCGTTTGCAGCGCCCAGCCAGATTCCTTCAGCCGGATTTGGGCCAATGAGATATTTGCACGCCTCAATGACTTCACAGGCAAAAAGCGAGGCAACACCCGCATCGAGCGTATTGCCAAGATAGGGCAGCCAGACCGAACCCGCGGGCCGGGCCGGAACCAGCGCTTTTGCACGTTTGAGAATGCAGCGCAGGTCAGCAAGCGTCTGCATCTTCTCAGCGGTAAGAGAATAAATGATGGGCAGAAAATAGGCTGTGTCCGGAAAACCAATGGTACACGATTCGCCCTTGGCCGCAATGGCCTGGTCGAGTTTTGCCTCGGCGCGCGCCACCCATTCGATGGCACCGTCAATGGCCTGTGTGCTGATGTGTTTAGACATGGGCCTCTCTCCTCTGTTTCATATCAAGAAGCGTGCGCTCACTCTTTTTGTTGATATTCAGTTTGTCGCGTTTGGCGTTTATCAGGTCCATGACAAGCGTTGCGGCCTCGTGCGGATCGGGGCATACGTGAAACGAGGCGCCAAAGAGCTCGTGTGTTCCCTTGTTGAGAAAATTGGTCACCTTCTCGGAACCGGAAATGTGAAACGGCAGTCCCAGCACAACATCGATACCCGATGCAACGCAATAGGTGCCAATGGCAACGGCCTTCTCGCTCATCCATTCAGGCGCAATTCCCACGGCCGGAACATCGGACAGATCGTCCCCCAGACCTCCTTCAAGGACAATCTCAGTCGCTGCCTCGAGAATACGCGCATTGTCGACACAGCTGCCCATATGCAGCACCGGTGGGATGCCAACGGCCTCGCACACTTCGCGAAGTCCCGGACCCGCAAGTTCAAGCGCGGCCTCGGGAGTCAGCAGCCCCTCTTTTGCCGAGGCAATTGCCGCGCAGCCCGTGTTGAGCACCAACACATCGCGCTTGATGAGTTCGCGTGTAAGTGTGATCATATAGGAATCCATCCTGATCTTGGGATTGTTGCATCCCACAATGCCCGCCACACCCTTGATACGTCCCTGGATAATCGCATCGTTGAGAGGCCGGAAAGTACTCCTAAACGTGCCGCCCAACATGTATCTGATGGATTCAACTGAGAAACCAGCCACAAGCGCCCGCTTTGCCAAAGGAATGCAGACCTTGGCCGGGTCTCTGCGTTTGTAATTTTCGATTGCCCGGCGGACAAGTCCTTTGGCGCTTTCAAGCGCATGTTGCTCGTCAAAGGCCTCGTGCACTGCGCCAATCGTCTGGGCAATATCGCTTGTTGAGACTATTTGCGTATGATAGGCCTTTGCGATCTCAGGCAGACTCGGCATGCAGCACTGCACATCAGTAATCATCACTTCCACTGCGCCAGTGAGCAGGGCAAGCTCCTGCTGAAGAAAATTACCTGCAAGGGGAATGCCGTGGCGCATTAAAATTTCATTGGCAGTGCAGCAGATGCCGGCAAGGGTAATGCCCTCTGCTCCTGCCTCTTTGGCCGCTTTCACCATCTCAGGGTCAGAAACCGCAATTGCCAGCATTTCAGAAAGTGCGGGTTCGTGACCATGAACCAGAATGTTCACTGTCTTTTCGCCCAGCACCCCCAGGTTTGCATTGCTAGCAATCGGGATGGGCGTGCCAAAAATAATGTCTGAAACAATGCTTGCAACGCGCGACCCGCCCCAGCCGTCTGAAAGCGCTGTCCGGAACGCGTGCATGAGAATGTTTTTATAATCATGGTCAACGCCCATGGTGGTACGGTGCAGCGCCTCGACCAGCATCCGGTCTATGCCGGCTGGTTCAATGTTCTGCCGTTTCCACACTGCCTGACGCTTCAGCGGAGCAAGGGACAAAGTTTTAAGATGCTCTTCCTGGGAGGTGAATTCTTTGAGAAAAATATCCGCAAGTTCACCAGCGACCTGCTTTTTTGTTTTATCAGCATCAATAATGCCGAATTTGCGCGCTGCTCTGCGCAACACCTTTTCGTCCTTTATTGCGTATTGCCCGCCCTTGCCCTCTGCCACACTCTTGAGCAGCAGTACCAGGTGTCGGCCATGGTCTGAATGGGCCGCAGTACCCCCTGCAACTTCGCGCAGATAGTTACGGGCCACAATGGTATCTGCATCAGCACCACAAATGCCCAGCGGCGCTTTTGCAGTAATACGGCAGGGGCCCATGTGGCATATGCGGCAGCAGACGCCGCTTTTCCCGAATCCGCATTGCACCTTCTGCGTTTCGTATCGAGAAAACGTGGTGCTTGCGCCAAGCTTTTCTGCACGCTCAATCATCTGAAGCGATGCCTGGTCCATGGCCTTTTTTTCCCGAGGGACGTTTGTTTCACTCATGTGGATTCTCCAGGTATATGAGTCAATAATGTATCAATGCATTGTACTGTCTGATTCTGCCCGGACAATTTATTAACACTCTCCCCTGCTTCGCTCAGACCGGCAACTTCCGGATCATTTGCAATACACATCAGGAGATCAGCCTGCGTTACTTCTTTAACTCGCTCCGCTGCCTGGGGAGTAACCCCGCTCTGGGATCGGTTCACCACCACAGCCAACTTTTTGTACTCTATCTCCATTTCATGCGTGAGACCATGGAGACGCGTCACAGTGTCCAATCCCCGCGCAGACGCGTCAGAGACCATGACCAGCAGATCGACCTTCTGCACAATACGCCGCGACAGATTCTCGAGTCCGGCTTCATTGTCGATGACCACAAAGGGATAGTTGTCCGCAATGGCCTTGATCACTGACCTCAAAACATTGTTGGCATAGCAGTAGCAACCCGGGCCTTCAGGCCGGCCCATGGCAATAAGATCAAAACCATCTGATTCAACAAGGCTCTCCTCAATCTTCATTTCAAGCATCTGCTGTTTGGAAACGCCCTGTACCGCACCCGAACCAGCCGCCTTTTTCGTCTCCTCGCGCGCGCTGCCTACGGTTTTTGTTATGGAAACGCCAAGCGCTGCATCGAGACACGAATTTGGGTCAGCATCCACTGCCAGCACCGGTGTTTTTCCTGCGGCCACCAGCCGTGAAATAATAAGGCTTGAGATGGTCGTCTTCCCCACCCCGCCTTTTCCCGTCACTGCAATGATATAGCTCATAAGATTTTTATTCCCTCATAAAACTCCCCCCTTTGTAAGGGGGGAAAGGGGGGATCAGAACCCGTATTTCTTTTTCAATGCAATGGACAGTTCGCCCAGAAGCTTGAACACCCGCTCCGCGTCTTCGACAGGAAGCGATCCAGTGCCGCACGAAGGTGTTATCACGGCCTGTTCGAGTATGAGCTGTTTATCGATGCCCTTGGCCGCCAGATTGTCCACAACCTTTTCGAATTGAGCGACAAGCGTTTCCACACTCTGGTCGCGGATTGCGGCTGAAGTGGGGACAACACCCCAGGCAAGCGCACCGCCTTTCTGCAGGTGGTTTTTGACAGCCTCGGGGTACATGGCAATGGTTTCGCCAAAACCAAATGCGTCAAAATTGACAATATCGACCTCAGCATCGATCAGAATGCTCCATTCCGTATTGCCGCAGCAGTGCACGCCCGCAAGAGCGCCTTCGGAATGAATGGCCTGGACCAATTCGTTGATGGCCGCGACAACGTCCTCGCGTTTCACCGAAACATAGGTGGAGCTGCCGAATGCCGAAAGGATGGGTTCGTCGATAAAACAGATGATTCTCTGCGCAAAGGGCTTGAACTTCTGGATCTGCCAGCGGCACTTCATGGCAAGCGCTTTGATGATCAGGTCTCTGAATTCATCGTTGTACCACATGGCGCGCTTGTTTTCATCGGTAATGGTAAGGGCGAAGCTGCAGGGACCCGTGGTCTGTACCTTTATAAAAGGCCGTGTACCACCCGTAGAGGTCAACCGTTTTTCGAGCGCATAGATGCCTTTAGAAAAATCTGGGCCAATGGCCAGGGCCGAGCAATCGCCGGTTCCGGTCTCAGGGTCCATGGCAGCCATATAGGATTCGTAGAACCCGGCAAACTGCTCTGAAGAATCAACGGCAGTGTCAAAATACATGCGTTTTTTCGCCTCGTCAATTACCGCGGAGGGCATGCCCTCGGAATATTGTATTTCCATCTGCTCGTGCAGGCCAAATGCAGGCAGCTGCGGCCAGATGGGCGCGTAGGGAATAGCTGACAAAACAACAGAGACCGCCTTGTCAGGGTCTGCATGGGGCAGGCTGCCGATTGCGGTTGCGAGACATTTTGGTTTGAAAGACATGTATGGTCTCCTTTGTGAACCCCTCCCCTAGCCCTTCCCCTAGTATTTACAAGGGGAGGGAACGGGGTGGAGTATAGTTTATTGGATGCGGCTTGCCACAGCCGTCACTGAGACGGGACAATTCATTGCGTTTCCCAGCCAGAGACTGCCTGATATCAGCAAGTTCTGCTTGAATAAAACCAGTTTCCTCTGCATTGTCCGGATCTTCTATCTGCTCTTCAAGATCAGCAACCCGTTCCTCAAGCTCATCGATCTCCTGCATAAGCTTCTGGTATCTCTCGCGCGTAATATCAGCCATTGCTACTGCCTCCGGGACAAAAGTGTTGAAAGAATGGTTTCAAACTGTTTTACCAGGGCCGGGGCCATGCCTGAAAGTACTGAGGTGGCGTCCCTGTCCGCGCCCCGTATTTCCTCGGTGAACGGGATGCTGCCGATAAGATCCGCACCAGACAGATGTTGTTCGATATAGCGGGCATCAGCGGCAGAAGCGACCTTGTTGGCCACCACACAGATGTCTTTGATTCCTATTCTGCGAGCCATGGGCACAATACGGCAAGCAGCATTAATTGAGCGTTGGCCAGGTTCAACCACAATAACCAGTATATCCACCCCTTTGGCGGTTGCGCGGCCAAGATGTTCGATGCCCGCCTCCATGTCCATGACCAGGGATTCATCCTTGTGCAACACCAAATCTGTGACCAGCGCCTTGATCAGCACATTCTCAGGACATGCGCATCCCGAACCACCATCTTTGACAGCGCCAAGCACCAGCAGTCCAACGCCATTGTGCGTGTAAGCGAACTTCTCGGCAATGTCTGAAACCTCGGGATTCAACTTGAATATCTGTCCATACTGTTTAACTTTTGCGCCGGTCCGCTCCTCAACAAGGGCCTTGTGTTGGGAAATAGGTATAATCGTGCGCTGTTCTTCAGCGGAAATTCCAAGGGCAGAGGCAAGGTTCGCGTCAGGATCAGCATCAAGCGCCAGCACTTTCTTTCCCTGGCGCGCCATAAGCAGGGCCAGGCTTGCTGCCAGCGTTGTTTTGCCCACCCCGCCCTTGCCAGATACCGCGATCTTCATGCTCTTCTCCTTTTCGGATACGTATAATATAGCTAATGGCTGGCTTATTATCTTTGTAATTTAAGTTGTTTTTTAGGTACTATCTTGCTATTTTATAAAACATGAACGTTCCAGGACTGGATACGGTAAGACAAAAATTCAAGGCGCAGTTTGCGCTTCCCATAGAAATTACCGGACACGGATGCGAGTTCAAGGCGGCCGCGTCCTTTTTCCCCCCATTCTGCAAAGTTGTGTATACGCGCCAAGAACATCGGAACTGCCTCGACATCCGCCGCCGCGCCCTTGAAACCGCTGTCCAGACCGGCAGGGAAAACATTTTTCTCTGCCACCGCGGGCTTATCTGCTGTGTCTATCCGCTCCTGCGCGACAATGAATGCGCGGGCGGGCTCTTCATGGGCAAAGTGCGTGTTAGGTCCGACAGCGACACCAGCGTCCCCATGCCCGACACAGTGAAATCAGGCCTTTCCAACCTGAAAAAAGCGGAAAAAGCATGGAACAGAACTATCATGGTCACGCCCGAAGAGTTTCAAAAGGCTGTGGATTATTTTGTCGCACTGATAAAAACACATATTAAACACGACACCACGGCTCTTCGCGAAAAATACATTACCGCTGACCAACAGTCGCGCATTGCGGAGATAATCCACGAACACAAGGTGCGGAACCAGCAACCCGGCTACCCCTATGCGCTTGAAAAGAGCCTCTCGGCCATGGTGGCAGAGGGCAACAGGATAGAGGCGATCAAAGCATTAAATGAGGTACTTGCCAGCATCCTCTTCAAAGATCCGGGAAATATGGCTGTCATCAAATCACGCATGCTCGAACTGGTCGTGGTGCTTTCCCGGGCTGTTGCTGAAACCAATGCGGAGCAGGACCGGCTCTTTGAGATAAACCGGGAATCCATGGAAAAAATAACCGGATCCGATAATCTTGAGCAGATATGCCTTTACGTGGCCCGTACGCTCGAAAAATACCTCGACCTGTCGGTATCTGGTCAATCCAAACTGAAAAACCGCTCCCTGCAGTTGGCGCTTTCCTATATCCATTCGCATCTTGAGGAAAAACTGACCCTTGGAGCGGTTGCCAGGCAGGCGGGCATTGGCCCTTTCCGGCTCGCCCATCTTTTCAGGGAAATCATGGGAACTACCTTTGTGGACTATGTAACCAACCAGCGTATCAGCCTCGCCCGCAAGCTGCTGGTCAACTCGGACCTGACCGCCACAGAAATAGCGTTTCGCGTTGGTTTCTCGGACCAGAGTTATTTTACAAAGATTTTTAAAATTATCGCTGGTGTCACACCAAAGAAATTCCAGACAGAAAACAAAAAATTGCAGAAATATTTTTCAGGAGCATAATATGACCATGCCAGACAGCGACCGTTCCATATCCCTGGAAGGCGCATACAATTTCCGCGACATAGGGGGCCAGGCGACCACTGCTGGCCGACGCATGAAAAAAGGCCTTTTTTTCCGGTCAGACAACCTGGCAAGGCTTTCAGACCAGGACCTGGAGAAAATTTCATCCCTGCACCTCAGGACAATTATAGACCTGAGAACACCCAACGAACAGAAGGCAAAAAGAGACCGGATTCCTGGCAACCAGGCCATTCGCGCTGTCTCAATTCCCATATACCCCACGCTTGAAGATCCTAGTCGTCTGAAAAGTCTCTTCTGGCTTATTTCTGGAAAATACCGGCGCGTGGATTTTGAGCAGTTCGCCAAGGAACTGTATCTGCGTATCGCCTTTGACCATGCGTCGCAGGTGGGGTCACTCATAACGCTTGTCTCGGATAAGGAGAATCTGCCAGTTCTCATTCACTGCAATGGCGGAAAAGACCGCACCGGCTTCATGGCCGCCCTGCTGCAATCACTCACGGGTGTCTCTCACAATGATATCATGCACGACTACCTTCTCACAAACCAGCGTATGGCGCCCTATGTCAGCCGTTTCATCCGCCGCTCACGTTGGATGAATCTCTTTGGTTTTTCCCCTGAACGCATGCGCCCTGTTTTAGAGGCACGTACCGAATATCTCGAAGAAGCGTTTAGGAGCATCCTGGAAAGACATGAATCAGTAGAGCACTATCTGAGCGAAGCCTGCGGCGTTGCCCCGGAAACTCTCTCTCGAATCAGAGACTTGTTGCTGGACTGAGAAACAAGCATCCTTGCAGTAATCATTGAAAAAAATGTATTTCCTAAAAAATGTATAGTATCTTTTAAAACATACTTATCCACAAATTCATCAAAGGAGACCGCAATGGCCATTTCAATAGCCGACATCACCACCCAGTCCGCCCATATCAGCGATGGCGCATGGGGCACTGAATTTGCCAAACTTGGATCCCTGGGCGGCATGTGCGCGGAGATCTGGAATCTAAAGAAACCGGAAAATGTGGAAAAAGTCGCTAAGAGCTACATTGACGCAGGCAGCCAGATCATCCTCACCAACAGCTTCTCCGGCAACCGCTTCAGACTCAAGGAATACAATCTGGACAGCAAGCTTAAAGAGATAAACATGAAGGCCGTGGAAATTTCAAAAAAAGCCGCTGCAGGCAAAGCCCTGGTATTTGCCTCCATGGGACCTGTTGGAAAACTGGTTTCCATGGGCGAGATTTCAGAAGAGGACGCTTATGCCGCGTTCCTGGAACAGGCCCAGGCGTTTAAAGAAGCGGGCGCAGACGGCGTGGTCGCAGAAACCATGAGCGATGCGCCTGAGGTAAAACAGGCAATTCTTGCCATAAAGAAAACCGGCCTTTTTGCCGTGGCAAGCATGAGTTTTGATTCTGGTGAACACAAGACCCACACCATGATGGGCGTGTCAGCCGAGGACGCGGTCACCCTCTGCACCGAAGTCAATGCTGACATGATCGGCGCCAATTGCGGCACAGGGATTAATAATTTCGTCAATATCTGCAAAGAATTCAAACGTCTCTGGAAAAAACCCATCTGGATCAAGGGCAATGCGGGTCTTCCCGAGGTTGTGGAAGGAAAGACCGTCTATAAAATGGGTCCTGATGAATTTGCCCGGCACGCGCTCGAAATAGTGAAGCTCGGTGCAAATGTAGTGGGCGGCTGCTGCGGCACCTCCCCTGCACATCTTGCTGCACTGGCAAGGGTAATGTAAGGGGCGGGTTTAAAACCCGCCCCTTTGATTACGGTGAAAACAAAGGTCGCCAGATTCCCCCAATGAAAGTAAGGGGGCGGGTTTGAAACCCGCCCCCTTCTCACAATATAGAGGCATCAAGACATATGCTCGACAAATGTCCTGGTTCGGCAAATATCCGGACCCCTACGCTCAAGGTAAAACAATGCCCCGAATGCGGGACCGAGGTCGAACTTTTTTCAAACGAGATCAAGACCAAGTGCGCCAAATGCGGGTTTGAAATTTACAACGACATTGAATCGTGCATTAAATGGTGCAGATACGCACGCGAATGCGTGGGTGACGCTTTGTACGAGGAATTGATGGAAAAAGCGCGCAACGCCTGATCATGTTCGCTCTTTCTTCTTACCCGGCACATGTCTTGTTTGTTATTTTTAGATAACCATGCATTTCAACCTTCATGCAATAGACCTGGCAGTCATAGCCCTCTCTCTGGGCTTTACCGTGTTCATGGGACTCTGGTATTCGCGGCATGCGGGCGACAACAAGGAAGAGTTCTTTCTTGCCGGACGCTCTCTCACCTGGCCACTCATCGGCGCTTCACTTTTTGCAGCGAATATTTCGAGCCAGCAGTTTGTGGGACAAGGAGGCCTTGCTTTTTCCCTTGGCATTGGCGCGGTCATTTTTCAACTCGTCGGATCAATCGCCATCATGGTCTTTGGCCTCATCCTGCTCCCCATGTATCTCCGCAGACGGCTCTTCACTCTGCCGCAGTTCATGGAAGACAGGTTTGGCAGGGAAATCCGCCTTTTTCTCTCGGGAACCAATATTTTCATGCTTGCCACAACAAGTCTTTCCGGGGTGCTCTATTCCGGATCCATAGTCATGCAGAAGGTCCTGGGCTTTCAATCACAGACATCCCTTTATACGGGCGTGGTGATCATTGCCGCTCTCTTCGGCCTGTACGCGTTTACCGGAGGGCTGAAGTCCGTGGCTGTTGCCGATTTTATCCAGAATATCATCATGATCCTGGGCGGTTTTGCAACGCTCTGCTTCTGCCTGTATTTTGCCTCAAACATGCCCGAAGGCCTTTCCGGCCTCAAAAACCTGATCGAAACCCTGCCCGACGGCAGGACTTTCAGCAAATGGAGCTGGGTACGGCCTGCTGACCATCCGGTCATTCCCTGGATGGGAGTGCTTACCGGCGCCTTTATCGTAGCACTGTACGGCCATGCGACCGACCACGACTATGTGCAGCGCGGCCTTGGCGCAAAAAACCTGTACCATGCGAAAATGGGCGCGCTCTTTGCCAGTCTGCTGAAAATTTTTGCGGTCTTCATGATTGGCATGCCCTGCGTCATCGGCGCATATATTCTACAGGGCGAAAACATCGCGCCCGACCAAGCCTATGCCGCACTTATAATGAAAGTGCTGCCCATTGGCGCAACCGGACTGGTGCTCTCAGCCCTCATTGCCGCTGTGGGGTCAACGGTCAGCTCAACTCTCACGGCCTGCTCCTCACTGTTCACCGTTGATTTTTACGTGAAAAAAAGCGTTCCCATTGACGAGAAAAAAATCGTGCGCGTGGGAAGGCTGACCATGGCAGTCATTCTACTCTTTGCCATACTATGGACCCCCATCATCGCTTCGTTCGGTTTTCTATACGTCTATCTGCAGACCCTGGGATCATATATAGCCGCGCCCATATTCATCTGTTACCTGGCCGGATTTTTCTACAAACGGGCAAACAAAACCGGTGCCATGGCAACGCTGATTATTGGTGAAGCCATTGGCCTGGGCATGTTTTTCATTACCAGCCTCCAGAACCTTGCCACCGCAACCTTCAATGGCATACCCGCGGTTCGCGACGCCCTGCTCGCCCTGCACCACACCCTTCCTTCCTGGCTCACTGGAATTAATTTCATGTACGGGTGCTTTTTCCATTTCATTGTTTCAGGAATCATTTTTCTCATCTTCACCCACCTCTCGGCTCCCCAACCCGAGCCAGACGCAGCCAACCAGGTAACCCACGACATGGGTGACTATGCAGACGAACCGCCCTATGCTGCAAAACGGCTGAAAATCCTGACCGTAATCTGGCTGGTCTGCCTCATCACCGTTCTGGCGATTTTCTTTTAAATAGAAATATGAAAACAAGAAATATCCCGAAAATCATCGAAGGTGTCTATTGGGTTGGCTGCGGAAGCTGGGGCGGTTTAACCAAAATCATCTCGGCTGAAGGAAGCGGTAATGTCTTTTGCGTGGGCGCAAAGGAGGATTGGGCGCTGGTCGATGCGGGCACAGCCCATGCTGTCAAACCCTTGCTGCACAACCTTGAGAGCGTTAACATCCGGCCCCAAAACATACGCCGCATTGTCCTAACGCATTCTCACGCAGATCACGTCACCGGAGCCGGCATGCTGGTCAAGCGAACCAGAGCGAACATTGCCGCAAGCACCATTGTGGCAAAGGCCATGGAAGGCGATGAAAAGAGCAGGAACCACCTCTTTATGCAGCAGGAATACGAACCCCTGCCAATTGCCAAACGCCTGACCGAAGGTGACATCGTCAAGTTAGGCCCCTATAATTTTTCGGTCATGCTCACACCAGGACATATTCCCGGTTCAATCACCCTGTTTGGAAAAATCGAAGGCGTACGGATCCTTTTTACCGGCGATACAGCCATCGGCGACCAGGGAGATGCGTTGGGGGTAACCGGATGGCTCGACGGCCACTGGCATTCAAATCCCAAACATTTATTGAAAAGCATAGAACGGATAAGGGCGTGCAACGCGGATATTATGTTGCCCGGCCACGGTTTCCCCATACGCGGCAAAGACAAGGTGAAGGCATCGCTTGAACACTGCGCTGAACGGATCCAGAGACTGCTTACCATCCCCAACCTAGACTGCATGTTTCCGTTAGATCTGGATGAATAAAGGACAGGGCGGCGCAGATACGCCGCCTGTCCGCTAGCTAAAAAGCAGTAACTTGGGTGGATAAAAAATACTGCTATTTAACAATGACCATTGATCCTTTTTTCACCAGATTTCCGCAAGAGAGCCTGTAGAAATAGAGGCCTGATGCGACCATTGCGCCTG
>MFYT01000080.1 GCA_001789205.1 Candidatus Raymondbacteria bacterium RIFOXYA2_FULL_49_16
CGGAATTTCCATCTTTCCGCGGCAGTCGCTGAAGGGGAAGCGCTATCAGATTTCCGAACCCGCCATTAGGCAAGGTATCCTGACTGGGAAAGAATCGGTCATAGCTGTCCAAACTGATGTTGTGTCGTTTGGCGCGCGCGTTGGATAAAATGATTGTTCCAAGTTGTCTTGCAATCTTAGCGGAAATGGGGTCCGAAAAGAAAACCCACGCATGGGCCCCATTACCTGATCGAGACCTTTCCAACCCGATATCAATCCCCATAGCAATTCCTGCAACCTGATAAGACAAAGCATCTTCTGACCACGTCTTGCCGTCAAAATCCGCTGCCAGGAAAATGCAATTGTCATTGGGGCCGATAGCGTATGTACCTGCCGTAAATTGTCCTTCCAGATGTGCGCGGGCAGTTTGTTCATCAAAGGGAGTGAAAACGCGATGCGAACACTTCGAGCATTTGACCTGGGGCTTTTTGCATATATCACGCACCCATTCATTACCGCATACCGGTGAGTATCCCTGTAATCCCTTGGCTTTGTTCTCCCATCGTTTTGGGAAAACATCGTTGCGATTGGCAAATAATTTGCAGAAAAGGGAGATGCGTTCTTCGGAGGTATTTGGAATGCTATTGTATAGAGGCGTGCCGAAAATCTGTTCTGAAGGTGGAATTTCTTCCAACTGCCGAAGATCTGCGAGTAAAGCCATCTTCTCCTGTTCCAATTCCTGCAAGCGACTTTTTACCCGGGAAATAGTCTCGTGGTTCGGATTCGGCATATTCACAACCGTGTCATAATAAACTTGCAGTCGGTGATATTTTTTTGTGTCATCTGCTAAACGCTTCCATGTAAGGCCTAATAATGGTTGTCCCGCCTACTGCTTGCGCCGCCCGGTTGATTGCATCGCGTGAAACTTTGCGTTCGCTAATAGCCTCGCTAAGCGCTTCAAGGGCGATATCCAGCCCGATTTTGTTCCGATACCGAAAACAATCAACAATCGTCCGCGCAGGATCCGTTATTTGAATAGAGACACCATCAACAGTTTTCTTTTGAATCCCATATATCATGGAATTTCCTGAAAAGCGACAGACTTGGATGGGAAGTTCTTTCTGTGAAGGTTTATTCGCCTTGTAATGAACGGCAATCCAGATTTTAGCAGGATATTGAGTACCTATTCCATGGAATCTGAGCGCTGTCAGAAGGCAGAATATCGCATTGGGAACCGCTTTTGCAACTGCTGCCATGGAAATATTCTCGCTGAATTGGTAGTCAGAGCGGTAATAAATACCCCTATAAAGCTTAGTGATTTTCTTTTTATTAATCAGGGAATTTAGCTGGCTGCGCGATAGCCTTAATTCTTTAATCCGAAAAAGGTTAGGAATGTTGTTTTTCATTGCCTTTGAATATAGTATAATTTATCGGTATTCTCAATAGAATACCTATGTGTTGGTATGGAATGAAACTTAAATCCTATTTCGTTATTGCCCGAAAACATCCCAAACTTTCTCACAAAGAAGAGCGTCTTTTGATCCGGCATGCACGCAAGGGAAATGTTGAGTCGAAAAAGAAATTAATGCTCCACCTTACCGGATTCTTCCTTTACCGTGTTCTGACGAAGCTTCATGGCGATTCTCTTCGGAGCAAAGGAGAAGATATTATCCAGGAATGCTTTTTATATGCAGATACAAGACTGAACTCTTACAAATTGTGGTTCAAGAAAAAGGGGGGACGGTAATTTTGCTTCTTACCGTTTCAGCACTTATTTATGGAAAGGGGTTACCGGAATCATGATGCGACATTTGCGAAAGCAAAAAACTGAGCAACTCAACGAGAATGACACTTATGACAACGATGACTATTTTGAGCGCGGAGAATAGTCCTACCGTTTTTCAGATCGGGACTGATTCATAAATGAGTTGCGGCGGCCAATAAAATTATTCCTAAACAGAGCTAACGTAAAATAAAAGAACTCCTTAGGCCTTTCGACCTAAGGAGTTCCATTTGGCGCCTCGCAGAATTGAACTGCGGACACGAGGATTTTCAGTCCTCTGCTCTACCGTCTGAGCTAAAGCGCCGTTTTTTACCTGTACGAAAGACTAAAAAAATAACTCTTAGGCCCTGTGAACGCAAGCTTATTGCTCTGTCTTATGCGTTGAATTTCTTGATCAGGTCCTGGAGCGTATAGTTCTTCTTGGGTTCCTGGGGTTTCTGGAACTTCTGGGGCTTTTGCGGCATGGGTTTACGGTCAGACCGCTGTTGTTGTCCCTGCTGCTGATGCGGCCTCCTATCCCCTTCCCTGCCCTTCTGGGGCCCGGTATAACGCGGTGTCTGACCTGTCTGGCGCTGTTCAACCCGTCTCTCGGGAACCGGTCTTTCTTCCTCAAGGTTCATGGAAAGAGAAATGCGGTTTAAGGCCTCATCTACGTCTACAACTTTGACCTTCAACACCTGCCCCACTTTTACCACGGCATTTGGATCAGTCACATACTGTATGCCCATCTTTGAGATATGGACCAGTCCGTCCTGATGCACGCCTATATCGACAAATGCACCGAAATTAGCCACATTGGTGACAACGCCTTCGAGAATCATGCCCTTGGTGAGATCAGCGATTTTGGTCACATCGTCCCTGAATTTTGCAGCGACAAATTCAGAGCGCGGATCGCGGCCGGGTTTACGTAATTCATCGATAATATCTTTGATCGTTGCAGACCCTGCGGTGTCAGTGATAAAGTCCTGAGGATTGAGCTGCGCAATTGCATCGTTGTTCGCGATAAGCTGCTTTACCGGCAGATTCACCTTTGCGGCCATGCGCTCGACAATGGCATAGCTCTCAGGATGTACGGCCGAATCGTCGAGCGGATTGGCGCTATTCTTTATCCGTAAAAACCCTGCCGCGTTCTCAAAGGCCTTTTTTCCCAGTTTGGGTACATCGAGAAGCTGGGTACGGTCGGTAAACGCCCCATGCTCATTGCGGTAGGCAATAATGTTTACAGCAATGTCCCGCTTGAGACCAGCCACATATGAAAGCAGTTCGACTGAAGCCAGATTGAGGTCAACACCGATGAAGTTGACGCATGATTCCACCACTTCCGAGAGCTTTTTCTTGAGCAGGGTCTGGTCAACATCGTGCTGGTATTGGCCAACGCCAATGGACTTGGGATCAATTTTGACCAGTTCGGCCAGGGGATCGAGCAATCTCCTGCCGATTGATATAGCGCCGCGCACGGTAACATCGAGATTGGGGAATTCGTCTATTGCCTGCTGGCTGGCTGAATAGACCGACGCGCCGGCTTCGCTGACAATAAGCACAGCAGGACGCGCGCCTTCGGCCGTCTTGCGCACAACCTCTCTGAGAAAAAGTTCTGTTTCGCGCGCTGCGGTCCCGTTGCCCACGGCAATAAATTTAGGCTTGTGACGCTCGATAAAAACGCACATCATCGCTTCCGCTTCAGCTTTCTTTTTCTGCGGCTCGTGGGGAAAAATCGGTTTGTATTCAAGATATTTCCCATTCTCATCCAAGCACGCGACCTTGCAACCGGTCCTGAAACCCGGGTCAACCGCGATGACCGGTACATGGCCCGCGGGAGGGGCCAGAAGCAATTCGCGCAGATTTTTTTCAAAGGTGAGTATGGCATCACGGTCAGCCTCGTGCTTCTTTTCGACCCGCACTTCGGCGGTAATGGAGTTTTTCAGCAGACGGCCATACCCGTCGGCAACCGCTTCAGCGACAAACGCGGCAACGGGTCCGGATGTAAAACCCGTTGTTTTCTTTACCAATGCATTAATCAGAAATGCGTCATCAGCTTCAATGTCGAACAGTACCACACCCTCGTTCTCGGCCCTGCGCAGGGCAAGCATGTTGTGCGAGGGAATAGTACGCACCGGCGATTTGTATTCGTAATACATCTCGAACTTGGTCTTTTTTCCTTCATAGTCCTTGCGCACCCGCGATACAAACATGCCCTTAGTGAAAAAATGGTCGCGCACCAGCGCCCGGTTGTCTGCGGTCTCAGCAACCTTTTCAGCTAAAATGTCACGGGCTCCCGCAAGCGCCTCATCAACCGAACCAACACCCTTGTCCGGGTTCACGTAATTTTGCGCCTCTGCCGCGATATCGGCATTGGGGTCTGTGCGGTCCATAATCCAGGCAAACAGCGGTTCAAGGCCCTTTTCCACTGCCGCGGCCGCGCGGGTTTTACGCTTTGGTTTAAACGGCAGGTAGAGGTCTTCGAGCCGCGATTTCTCGGTGCATGCGCCTATGCTTTCGCGCAGCTGGTCCGTAAGCTTGCCTTGCGCCTCAATCTGCTTGAGCACAGTCTCCTTGCGTTTTTCGAGCTCAGTGAGATAGGCGAACCGCTCCTCTATGGCGCGCAGCTGGATTTCGTCCAGGCCGCCTGTTACCTCTTTACGGTAACGCGCAATAAAGGGGACTGTGTCGTTATTAGCAAAAAGGGCAAGCGTGTTCTCGGCCTGGAAGGGCTGGAGTTTAAACTCGCTGACAATGGTCTGAAGTATGGTCATAATTAGAACGCCCGTTGGAGCCGCAGGGTCACCTTGTCGTAATAGATGTCTGAGCCGCTGCTAAACCCGCGCATGATTGAAAGCCTCACATTTTCCTCCCGGTCTGCCACAGCCAGGCCAACCGTGGCATGGCCCATATCAGTTCGTATCTGTGAAAATAGGTTGTTGAACCCTGTATTGTCAGCGCCTTTGTCTTCCGCGTTCCATGCGCAGCCCCAATCCGCAAAAACGACGAAGAGTGCCTGCGCCTTTCTGCGCGCATCCATGAGCCTTTTATATTCGGCCGACACAAGAAAAATGCGGTCGCGGTCGAGCAACTGCGGATCTTCCCTAAAGGGAAGGCCGCGCACCGTGCCCATGCCGCCCAGGTCAAAGAGCTTCTGAACAGGAATGGCGCCGCGTCCGTTCTTTCCCGTTATTTCACCGGTAAACAGCCGGCAGCCAACTTCCGTACGGCCGCTGATGGCCGCAAAACCGCGGACGTCAGCTGTTATTTTCCGGTAGGCAAAACCGCTGCCAATACGTCCGCCAGAATACTCCGCGCCCGCATTGCCATTGACGCCCGAACGTGGAAACGCTTTACTCGCATTGGAAAAAGCGATTGCCGCGGTTATAAAACGGTCTTCTGCCTCGGCAACCAGTGGATTGGCCCGTACCACAAGAGTGTCTGAACCAAAAAGGAAAAACCTGGTGGCAACCCCGAGAGGGTGATAAAAAGCGCTGCCAAAAGATCCGGAAAGGACAAGACCATGAGAAAGCGACCATATGCCGCGTGCACGCGCGGTTGTGGTCAGATAGTAGTCCATAAAATCCCTGCCCGCAAAAAGCATGGCAAGGCTGTTTTCAAACACCGAGACAACCATGGTATCAACTGATTCAATAGCGCGGAAATATTCAAAGCCAAGGGTCAGCCGTCGCCTTGTATCAGGCGTAACCAGGGCGCAAAGACGGTACTGGGCCACCTCGGGCATAAAGGCATAGCCAATATTGCCGGCAATGCCATAGGGCAGACCCGTACGGTCCCTGGTGTCGAACTCGAATCCGGCAAAAAGCCCTTCAACGCGGTTGTAGCGCACCAAACGCGCCACTTTCTCTTTTCCCACAATAGAAATCATTGGAGGCCGTATGCTGTCGTCTGGTGTTTGAATGTGCAAACTGCCGCCGTATGCGCTAAGCCAGATGGTGACTTGAGGGCCTGTCCCCTGTTTAATAAAGAGATCCGGGCCGCCATAAAGGCCATTGCCGTGCAGACGGGTCAAAAACGCTTTTTCGCAATGGACAACGACCCGCGCCTCTTCCGGCATGGTGAGTACAGCCGCGCCTCCCCGCGCCACCAGCAGCAGTGAAAGATCACGGGCAAGCCCCGCGCAATTGATGTACGCTTCTTCATGATGCAAAACAACCATTGCCGAATCAGGAAAGCCGTTGGTAAGGGAATCGAGCGCAATGCGGCAGTCACGCATGCGGTGCGCCGCGCCCGTCTCCACACGCACTACACGTGATACGCTATCAAGGGAATAGGTCACCGGCGCCGGAGACGCGTGCAAGGCCAAAGTGGCCGCGGCAACCAGACAGCGCCAGTACACGCGTGTCATACGCTCCTCCGTCCCTTGACAAGTAAAGCGCCATCAGCGAAACGGTTGATGATCTTGCACTTCAGATCGTCGATCCAGACAAAACGGTCGCGGGTTGCCTTGGAAAGGAAGTTGCTCAGGGTATCGGTCATATAAATGCCGTTCGCGGGAACAGCAAAGGGGTCGCGTGCGCGCTGGCATATGGGCCGGTTTATGGTAAATGCGCCCTCGTATCCGCACGCACGGGCGGCCTCCTTGACACGATAGTTATATCTGCCAAA
This sequence comes from Candidatus Raymondbacteria bacterium RIFOXYA2_FULL_49_16, assembly GCA_001789205.1. Classification (GTDB taxonomy): domain Bacteria; phylum Fibrobacterota; class OXYB2-FULL-49-7; order OXYB2-FULL-49-7; family XYB2-FULL-49-35; genus XYB2-FULL-49-35. The sequence goes on from MFYT01000080.1 coordinate 6,371, forward strand.
GGGATAGGCGAGGTATTTGACCTGAATGCCGAATGTCTCTTCGAGGCGCCTGCGCGATCCCAACAGCTCTTCGGTGAGTTCGTCAGGAGAAAGCGCGGTAAGGTCGCGGTGCGTTTTGGTGTGCGACCCTATGGTGAAACCACGGGCAATGGCCTTTCTGATATGCTCTTCGGTCATGTGTGTCGCATGGGAGAGCCGCACGTCCCAGGTATTAGGACGGCCGATATAGTCTGAAATAACAAAAAGGCTGGCCGTATACCCCACGGAAGCAAGGAGCGGCAAAGCGCTGTCGGCAACTGTGGCATAGCAGTCATCAAAAGTTATAAGGATAGATCCCTTTCCCTCGCCTTTTCTCTGGGCGAAAAATTCACCAGGCGATAAAGATCGGATATTCCGCTCCTTGAGCGCATGCAGCTGCTTCTCGAGGCTGGCCCTGCTGGTACGTGTGGCAAGTAGACCCGGACCGCCGTGTATGTGATGATAGGTAAGGACCTGGGAGGGAAAGGAATAATTTCGTCCAAAAGAGAAATACCAGAACGCGTAAAGACTGACTGCCGCACCTGCGAACGCCGTACAACACAGGAGGAATACCGTCATGGTATGCAGGGAAAAACCTACGTTACAGGAGTTCAATAAGTTTCAGGAAGAGCCGCACGCCAAACCCAGTGGCGCCTTCGGCATAATACTTCCAGCGTTTTTCGGTAAAGACAGGGCCAGCAATGTCGCAGTGCGCCCAGGGTATGCCCTCAGGAGCGAATTCGGAGAGAAAGAGACCGCCGGTAATTGCGCCGCCATACCGCGACCCGGTAATATTGTTAATATCGGCGCAGTGGATTTTCAGCATCTCCTTATATTCTGGGTACAGCGGTAATTTCCAGAGACTTTCGCCGCTCTTTTCAGACGCTTCGAGAAGCGCATTGACCAAGGAATCGCTGGTCCCCATGACGCCAGCTACTTTTTCTCCCAGGGCCACCATGCAGGCGCCCGTGAGTGTGGCGGCATCGACAATATGGGTGGCGCCCAGCTTCCCGGCCATATAAAGACCGTCGGAGAGCACCAGACGTCCCTCAGCGTCGGTATTTTCCACATGCACGCTCTTGCCGTTTGCGGCAATAAATATATCGCCGGGCCTGCCGCTTGCGCCGTCAGGCATGTTTTCGGCAAGACAGAGGATGCCGGTGACGGCAATGGCGGGTTTGAGAAGCGCGACCGCTTTGAGAGTCGAGAGTACCGCGGCAGCGCCTGCCATGTCGCCCTTCATGAGCCACATGCCCTGCGCGGGCTTGATACAGAGGCCGCCGCTATCAAAGACGATTCCCTTGCCCACCAGGCACAGGTGCTTTGACGCATTTTTTTTTGGTTTGTAGGAAAGGATGACCATGCGGGGTTTTGAGGCTGCGCCCGAACCGACGAAGAGATGGCCGTTCAGTCCCTTTTTCTTGAGCTGCGGTTTGGTCAGTTCGGTACAGGCAAGACCGCTGGCACGGGCAACCGCGCGCGCACGGGTGGCCATGGCCGTGGTAGTGGCAATGTTCGCGGGCTCGTTGACCAAATCGCGGCATTCATTGACGCATTGGGCAGTTACGGCCAGCCTGGTCATGAGCTGGCCGCGGGCGCTAAGCACCCGTGCATCAACCTGGAAAGCAAGAGTCACCTCGTGGTTTCTCTTTTTGGCTTTGTATTTGTCAAAATTATAAGCGCCAAGCGAAGCGCCAAAATAAGCGCGCTCAAACTGTTTCTCATCCGCGGTATCGAGAAGAATCGCGATTGAGCCATAGCCCTGTCTCTCGGTATAGGCCATGCAAGCGGCAACAGCGGCGGAAATGCGTTCGCCGGCAGAAAGACCCCCAAAGGCCTCGCCGTAAACCATGAGCAGGTGCCTGGCATGATATCCGGAGAGCGCATGGATCTTTTCACCTTTGAAACGTTCCGCGGCGAATCCAGCGCGCGATTCTCTGACAAATCGCTGCAGGGGTTTTTCGTTGAAAAGAGAAGGTTTTTTAAAAACAATTGCCGCGAGCAGGTCGGCACTAATGCGCGCAGGGGCCTGATCGGTGAGGCGTATGTTTATTTTCATAGGAGAACGCTAATGCCCTTCTTTGAGACGATTGACGAGAAATTCAGGAAATCTCGCCTTTCGCATGCGTTTCTGCGCGTTTTCAACGTCATATTTGAGACGCACGTATTCAAGAGTGCCCGCGTCGGAATCGTAAACCACGTAGCAGGCGCGGTAATCGCCGTCACGGGGCTGGCCCACGCTCCCAACGTTGACTAGATAGCGCGTCTCTTCCCTCCAAGAGTACTTCTTATCGGCAATGACCTCGCCATTGTTGGAGACGATTATGGGATAGTGGGTGTGTCCGATGAAACAGGTGCGCGTCTCAAAATGGTGAAAGGAGTCGAGGGCGTCGTCGAGATTGGTGATATAACCCCATCGTTCAGGTTCGCGCGGTGTTGCATGGACAAAAGAAAGGTCGGCCTCACGGTTGAGGTACGGGAGTCTGCTGAGGGTCTGTTTCGCAGCGTCAGAGAGTTGGGCCATGGTCCATTCAATGGCGATACGAGCGTGGAAATTGAATTTCTCGATGATGTCGCGGTTGTTGATGGCGTAGTCGTGGTTGCCCAGCAGCACTACGTCGAAATTTTCCACAAGCGCGATGCATTCGGCAGGGGCTGCGCAATATCCCACGATGTCGCCCAGGCAGATGCGGCGGTCGGGCTTGATCTTTTCAATGTCGTTGATCACCACCTCGAGCGCGTCGATATTGGCGTGGATATCGGAGATAATGGCATACACCATTACAGCAGGCCCGCCTTGCTTAATACCGTTGCCGCGCCCTTGGTCTTGATGGTCTTGAGAGCGCGAGTAGTCAGTTTGACCTTGACCCAGCTGTTTTTTTCAGGGACCCATATCCGCCGTTCAACCAGGTTCAGGTGGTGGCGCCGTTTGGTTTTGTTGTGGGCGTGCGAAACCGTGTTGCTGTTCATCGCCCGTTTTCCAGTAATCTGACATTTGCGAGCCATTCTTCTCCTCCAATTCAGGTAAATAACATCCTTAAAAACAGAAAAAATACTATTAATCGTGCTATGGGGTCAATTTTAAAAGGGCCTGGCCTGGCTGATCCGTGATAAGCGCCGCAGGAAGGGGATCTGCCAAAAACCGGTCCAGATCACGATTGTCCACTGTCCAGAGAAAGAGGGGCAATCCGGCATTCTCAAAGAGGGGCCGCTGTGCCGACCCCTGGGCTACCAGCGCATGATTGGGCGCGAGAAAGCCCGGACGCAGCTCTTCCACGTCCCGGACGAGGGATGCGGCTAGTATTGGGTTGTTTTCGTAGAGAATGCCCAGGGCAAGACCTGGATTAAGGGCGCGCACCTGCCTGAGAAGAGAGCCGTCAAAAGAGGTGACCGCATACACAGAAGGGCTGAGGTGGCGCTCAAGAAGGCCAAGAACAGCGCCCGCATATTCAGGACCGTATTCCTCGAACCCTGTTTCAGGGTCTCGTTTTATTTCAACATCAAGCAGCACCTGCACACCCGGCCCAAGGGCAGCGAGTATCCCGGCAAGTGAGTTGAGCACTTCCTCGAACAAAGGGATCTGTTTGCCCCTGTTGTTTTCCCGGAGCCTGGCGTAGGAGGTCCGCACAACCGGCGGCTCATTTTTTCCGCGGTGGTGCACCACGAGGAGACGGTCGCTGGTGAGGTCAACATCGAATTCAATACCGCCCACGCCGGGAAGGCCCAATGCTTCCGCAAACGCACTGACCGTGTTCTCAGTGGCCTGGAATGGACCGCAAGTATTGCCTCTGTGCGACACTATGCGCGGCCGCCTACCCATGACATTCCGCCCGGCTGTTGACCATATAACAATAATATATTGACAGATTCAAAATAATAATAGTATCTTTCTGAAAAGCAACCTAACCATGGAGGTCCTGTATATGGCATGCATTTCCAAACAAGCGCTTGTCGCGCTGCAGAAGACACTCAAGACCGACGCGGCGATCGGCGCCAAGTACGGCATTACACGCCAGGCCGTTCACCAGCTGCGCAAGAAGTACGGTCTCGATTACAACCGTAATAAAAACACCATCCGGAACAAGGAGATCGCCGCTCTCTTCAATAAAGGCGTCTCGGGCACCCGCGTGGCGCAGAAGCTGAAACTCTCCGCCTCCCAGATATACCGCATTCTCGCCACAGCGCGTAAAAAAAGAAAAAAAAGATAATCCGCCGGGAATTGTTCCTCATTTCCGGAGATACTGGTTCACATTTTTGAGTATTTTGTGCATCTCGCTTATGCACTCGTCGGCAATAATTTTATCCGTTTCATTGAACCGGTAGGCAATGCCGCGCCGGCATTCGGCCGCTGCGCGGTAAAAGACCTTTGTCCTCTCATAAATCTTGGCAAGAAAAAGGCGGCACTTCAGTGAATTGACACTGTTATTGAATTCTTCGGAATCCGCGGTGTCCATGATATACCGGAAGATCTTCTCTGATTCCGTATTGTTTCCCTGGTAAAAAAGCGCTTCGGCAAGGCCAAAGGTGAAGGTCCGGTTGTTGGGAAACTGCTTGAGCGTTACGCGCGCAAGGTCAGCCGCCTCATTGTACCGTTTCTCCTCTATCAGTATATCAACAAGGACGTTCGCCGCAGCCTCGCGTGAAAAATGGCCATCGGTATTAACCCTCTTCAGTTGTGAAATCCCCAGTTCGCGCTTGTCACCCACGCCCGGCATCCACCAGAGGGTCTTGGAGAGCTTGCTGCTCCAGTAATAGTAGGTGCCCAGCCCGTAAAGCACATCAACGATGGTGGAGTCCTTTTCGTGGATTTGCTTGAGGAGGGAAACACCGGTCCATCCGTTCCTGAAGGCGGTAATATATCGCTTGTACCGCGATTCGTAGGTCCCCTTGATGCCATAGGCGCCGCCAAGAAAAAACATGTTCCATAGGTCGTCGGGCCGCTTAATCATGATGTTCTCGCCGATTTCAATGGCCTTGTCGCAATTTTTATAGAATTCCTGCTCCTTGAAACTCGAAAAATAGAAAATCATGCGCGATTCGAGGGCCGCGGCCACGAGGAAATATCCGATGGGATGGTCCGGATACCGGTCCTTGATCTTCTCATACATCCTCTGCGCCTCGTCAAACCGTTCGAGGTTCAGCAGGCGCAATCCCTCCTGGATTTCGGCGTCGAGACCCGCTTCTTCCTTTCCTCCAATGGAAATACTGCCGCAATAGGCGGGCCCCGGGAGCGCAACGGCCAGAAGAAAAGCCGCCGTTGCGAAAAAAATAGTGATGACTGCGCGCATAGGATTACAAGTTGTATCCGTATTCCTTGTAGTACCGGTTCCACTTTCCCTGGGAAGGAGAATACCGGTATTTCCGGATTTGTTTCATGAGTATGGTCTTAAAATAATAATATTCAACCACTGCCTTGTGGGAGAACATGCTGCTTTCTGGAAAATAGGCGTATTCGGTAATACGATAATACGGTCGGTCGAGAAGGGCTTTTTGATCATTACCCCGCACCTCGGCCGCAATGTAATCAAGGTCATCGTCGCAGATATACATAAGCTTCTCCCGCACTCCCTTTTGCGGCATTCCTATGCAGCCCGCGCACACGCACAGGGCCGCAACCGCGAGCAGCAGGCGTTTATTCGCCATCGGTAATCCGTACGCCTGTTTCCCTATCGAAAAAGTGGATATGGCGGCCGTCAATGACCACCTGGAGCGCATCGCCCCGTTTGGGAAGATGTTCAGGGTCGGGTATCATGAAAAAAACCATGTCATGACTATTGAACTTTCCCGTGACCATGAGCCGTTCGCCCAGAGGTTCATATATCTGGACCTCAACACGGACATCAGTGTCGGAATGGCGCATGCCTTCACGGTCCTTGAAGAAATTGATCTGCTGAGGCCGTATGCCAGCGAGCACTTCGCGACCCGTATGGCGCAGTAAAGCCTGACTGCGCCCCTTCTCCATGCACAGGGCCGTATCGCCAATGGTGACCACAGCCTCTCCCCCGGCCTCGGCAATGCGCGCGGGAAACTGATTCATTGCGGGCGATCCTATGAAATTCCCCACAAAAACAGTGGTCGGCCGTTCAAAAATGCGCATGGGAGTATCGCACTGGATAAGGCGTCCGTCACGGATCACGGCGATCCGGTCGCTCATGCGGAGCGCTTCCATCTGGTTGTGAGTGACATAGACCGAGGTGCAACCAACATTCTGATGTATTCTCTTGAGTTCGGTGGTCATTGATTCGCGCAGTTCCTGATCGAGATTCGAGAGCGGTTCGTCAAGAAGCAGAACATGGGGTTGGAGCACCAAGGCCCTGCCCAGGGCCACACGCTGGCGTTCGCCGCCTGAAAGCTCGCGGGGAAAGCTCTTCCCTTTTTCGGACAGGTGCAGCAACTCCTTCGCCCATTCGAGTTTCTCGAAAATCTGGATTCGCGGCAATTTCTGTATCTTGAGGCCAAAGGCAATGTTCTGATCAACGGTCATATGGGGAAAGAGCGCATAGCTCTGGAAGACCATGCCAATGTTCCGTTTGCGCGCGGGCACATCGTTCATGAGTCTTCCCCCTATGTGGATTTCTCCCGAGGAAATACTTTCGAGTCCCGCTATCATATTGAGGATGGTTGTTTTACCGCAGCCCGATGGTCCGAGCAGGGTAAGAAATTCCCCTTCGCGGATATGCAGGTCTATCCCGTGGATGACCTCTTTTTCCTTGTACGACTTGGTGATCTGCTTGAGGATGACTTCAGACATTATTTGACCGCTCCCGCTGTTAGGCCAGAACGCATGTATTTCTGCAAGACCATGGTGAACACAATGACCGGCAGAGACAACAGCATGGCAATGGCCATGAGAATGCTCTGAGGTGGCGCATATGCCATCTTCTGCTTCAAATAAATGGGCAGCGTATTCAATTCGCCGAACCCCAGGAGAAAATATGAAAAGATGAATTCGTCCCACGAAAGGAGGAAGGTATAAATTGCCGCGGCGGCAAGACCGGTCGCGGCAAGGGGGAGCACAATACGCCATAGCGTATAGAATTTGTTCGCCCCGAGTATTTCAGCCTGTTTCTCGAGGTCCTTGGGAATGCTCTCAAAGACTCCCATGGCAATATAGATGACGTACGGCAGCGCCAGAAGCGAATGGGCGAGCGCGCCGCCCAGGTAGGTGTCGTGGAGGTGCGCCCGGCTGAATATGACCGCCACCGGGATAATAGAGACAATGTCGGGAAAAAGCCGTATGGAGATGAGACCGATGAGCAGCACTGCCTTTCCCGGAATATCGTACCAGGCAAGCACATAGGCCGCAGGCACGCCCAGCGTCATGGCAATGCAGATAGTAAGCAACGCGATCTTAAAGCTGACCGCGGCTGCGCGGTAGAAATCAGGATAACTGAGGATGTACAGGTAGTTTTTTAGCGTTGGCGCATAGGGCCAGAGGGGAATAACCTCGCCTCCCGTTATGATGCTTGCCCGGTCGCTGACCGAATACTTGAACATGAAGTAGAGGGGTAAAAAAACCACGCAGATCATGAGTAACAAAACCAGGAACCAGGCCACGGTGCGGTAATCGAGCCGCCGGATGAATGTCATGGCTGCCTACACTTTCACCAGGAAAAGGCGCGTGCGCTTGAGCGCCCAATAGAGAAGAACGGTACAGGCGACAATGGATAAAACAAGGATGAGCGCAACCACCGCGGCATCACCGCCCCGGTTCCAGTCGTGGTAGAGTTCCTCAATCAAGGTGCCCAGGAGCCTGAAGCGCCGCGCGAGAAAATAGGGGAAGATGAATTCCTTCCACATCTCAATAGACCTGATGACCAGCACTGTTGAGATTGCCGGCAGCAGGAGCGGTAACGTGATATACATGAATTTCTGGCGTTCGCGCGCGCCCATGGTTTCAGCGGCGTCGTACTGATCCCGGGTTATGGAGTTGAGGCCCGCCAGCAGGATAAGCATGGAGATAGGCATGTCGCGCCATACCTTGCCCACAAGGGAAATGCCCAGCGAAGAGACCGCGGACGAACGCCAGTTGATCGGTTCTGAGAGCAGGGCGGGAAAGATCGCGTATTTTCCCATGAGCAGGTTGTTCACATGGCCGTTGGGATAGTCGAAAAGAATATAAAGGATAATGGCGGTGACCATGGCCGGAATAGCAAGAGGAATGATGAAGATGCTGCGCACCAGCCCCCTGAGGACAAAGACGCGGTAGATGACCAGCGCAAGCACCAGGCCGGCAACAAGCTCGAGCGGCGTACCCACAATGACGAACAGCAGTGTATTGATGAAGGCGTTTTTAAACTCACCCGCATTAAAGACCGAAAGGTAGTTGTGCAGGGAAGGAAACTGCTCCGTGTAATCGGACCCCACGTAGGTGAATGAAAGTTTCACCAGGCATTGGAAAATTATCACCAAAAACCCGAACAGGAAAAGAAAGGCAGGGAGGAGCATAAGCAGCTCCACCCTGTATTTATAATACTTCCTGGCAAGATCTCTCATCGTATCGCGGTCAGCGGGCCGGGTACCGGTCTTTTAAAATTTGCTTCTCAATGTCGGCGTATTTTCCCGAGAGTTTCTGGGACAATTCGGCTGCGTTCACCGGCGCGGCCTTGTTCTTGCCATAGGCGTCGACACAAAGTTCGTACCACGCCTCAATGTAGTTTTTCCCGATTTCCGAGTATTCCTTTACGAGAGGAACTGTCGAATACTGGTTTATTTCAATCTGGGCTACCGACGTCCTGAAAATATCGCCCACCCACGCCAGCTCAAAGGCGCCGGAAATATTATTCAGGATGTCCTTGCGCACCGGAATAATGCCGAACTTAGCGCATTCAATTGCCTGGTTGTTGTGGGTGGTAATGAACCTGGCAAGCTTGTACGCCAGCGTTTTGTCGGGCGAGGTCTTGGGGATGCCCCACCACCAGCCGCCTGTGGATATTTTCTTAGAACCAACTTTCTTGTAGGTGCCATCCTTGTTCAGGGCAAACGAGACCGCGAGGGGCATAGTGGCAATACCCATGTCGTCCGGGTCCTTGAGGTAACCCTGCATTTCCGGATCTTCATCCCAGCCGTGGATCAGAAAACAGTCAATCTGCTGGGCAATGGTAAGAAAGACTTTGCCGTCCTTGATAGCCTCGTAGATATTGGTTCCGCGCCACGGATCTTCCCACATGCCCGGATTAAAGATGTTGTTTTTGACGTACACGGCTTCCCATTCAAACATATCGACAATGGGGTCTGTGTTCATTTTCATGATATCGTCGGACGTGGCACCAAACTGGATCGCCTGATCAACAAGGCCCAGCGCCGTTCCTTCGTAGCGGTCGCCGCGGTGCGCAACCCGGGGCATAAAAACATTGGTGTTAAAATATTTGGTGTGGGCCCAGTAGTAGCCAGCAACCAGCACGTCGTAAAAATCCCACAGCTCGGGATCGGATTCGAGCGCATAGTCCTTGGGAAGGCCATACCCGTTCTGCTTCTTGAGTTCCTTGTTCAAGTCTTTCTCGTACTTCTTCCAATTGGCCACGGCTTCCTGCACCTTTGATTTCAGGTAAAGCATGACCCTGGTTTCAAGCTTGCGGGGAATATAGTAGGGTTTCTCGTTAATATATCCAAGGCCAAGGGCCAGGGGATGGTATTCGGCAAGGTCCTGCTCAAGCGTGGCGTGATCAACGATGTTATCGAGCGGCTCCATGAGCTGCTTGCCCACCAAAACGCGGGTCATTTCAAAGGGGACCTTCACCAGCGCTATATTGGGATTTTTTTTCTCTTTTTGGAGATCAAGTGCAGTCTCTATATACCACATTTTATCAAAACTGGCAATATTGACCTTGCAGTTGTTCTCTTTCTCGAAGGGATTCAGGATCTCGTTCCTGAAATGCTTCTCCTGGTTCTGCAACATATGGATGAGGACCGTGATCTCTTTCTGCTGTGGTCCCTTGGCGCCGCATCCGGCCGCCACAAATGAAACCAGCGCTCCCGCAACCAGCGCCAGCGCAATCCGTAGAAACATCATTGAAGACTCCTTTCGTTCCTGGTAATTCTGCAATATTCTTTACTTTTTATGCTTTTTTAAGGTCCTTAACAAGGTCGTTACCCAGTGTCTGGGTAAGCAGAATAATCTCGTTGTCCATACGCCTGATTCGTTCAGAGAGGATCTCGAGCATGTTGTAGGCGATTTCAGGGTTGGTCAAAATTACTTTCTTAAATTCGTCCTTGCGGATCTCGAGCAGCACCGATTTCTCGTTGGCCACGGCGCCCGCGGTCCGGTGAGTGCGGCCGAAAAGACCCAGTTCGCCAAAGCACTTGCCCTCGCTGTGGTTGGCAAGGAGATATTGTTTTCCCTCTTTTTCTTTGATGATTTTGAGCGATCCCTGTTTTATTATATAAAGAGAGTCACCTAAATCCCCTTCGCGCGCAATGATATCACCGGTATTGCAGGCGATTTCGCGGGCTATCTCGGCGATGACGCCGAGACATTCGGTATCCACGTTCCTGAAGAGCTCCACCTCCTTGAGGAAAAGTACCCGTTCGAGGATTGTGAAGACCCGCTGGTCGTCATTTTCAAGGGTGTCAGGCTGCATTTTTATATACCTTATGTTCGATGTACAGGGCAATCCATGAAATCCACCGGTTGTCGAGCGCCTCGAAATACCTGATGGCCGTGGAGAACGATCCGGGCTCGTTTTTCCAACGGTACGACCCGATCTTGAGCAACTCGCGTTCGCCATACCCCTCGAGAATGGGGATCAGGTACCTCCCGATGGTCCTGTCGCCGAACGCCTCTATTAGCTCAATAATATTCGCCTTCTTACGCTCGTCAAGAAGCTTAAAATCGCGCTCGATGGTGAGCAGCGCACCTGACGGATCGAGAAGCGAGAGCATGTCAAAGACGAACATGCTGAACCGTTTCCGTTTTTCGGTTACCGCGGTCTTAAGAAGATCAATCATTTTCTGCGTCTTCCTGATGTCTGAAACCGCCGACCGCAGGGTCGCCTGCACCGCGATGTCGTAGTACCGGTACGCGTCGAGATAGATGGACCGCATCTCGTCCATGGCCATGGCCACTAACTTATTCTTGACTTCATCGCTCTGGCGCACAGGCGCATTCTTCTCCCGGAGCTTCCGCAGCGATAGCAATTTCATTACATCGATGAGCGAAAAAGCGATCCGTTTGCGCTCAGTGGACAGGAAAAGCCCCTCAAAGATAGGATAGAACCGGAAGTTCACCCTGCTGAGACCCTCCACAATCGCGCGCTCCTTGGCGCGATCGCGGTTCTGCTCGAGAAAAGAAACCAACGACACAATGCTCCGCTCATTGTCGAACTGCAGGAGCGCGTTGACCGCGGCGTACCAGAATTCTTTGGTCTGAGAATGGATTATTTTCTCCAGGCGGCTGGAAAAGGATGAGAGCTTGAGATGGCCGATGAGCCTAATGCCAGGACACTTCTCGTCCATGCGCTCCGAATCGAGCAAGGCCGCGATCTTGGCATGCACCACCTCTTTCTCGTCGGCATTGAGCGCGGGATAGAGAAGGCGGACCACCTCCTCAAAAACGAGTGAGTCATTGTCATAGATAAAACGGGTCAGAGAATAGCTCCCCTTATCAATATACGGATTGGTCCGTATTGACCTGATAGTACCGGCCCTTATGACAGGATTTTGTTCTTCGAGCAAGTTACGCAAGAACCCGCGCACCTCAACGCTATCAAAAGTGCTAAGCGAACGGGCAATGATCTCCTTAATCCGGTCGCTTTCTTCAAAGAACTTGTTACGCAATAATTCAAAGGCCGCATGGCTCCCGGAATACTCAAGATATTTTATCACAACTCTTTTTAAATCAAAATCTTGAGTGTCAAAAGCCTGCAAAATTAAAGATAATATTTTTTTATTGTTTTTACCACTTATTTCTCTTTTGATCATGGTACGCAAATCATCTTTTTGCGCTTCGAATTCCTCCTTGAGGAGAATAATGCGGTATTCTTTTTTAAGCTTGATGACGAGGATTGCCATGGCAAGGGAGCATCCGGCAAGGACCAGCGCATGAACCGATAGATCGAGTTTCGCCATAAGAAGCAGGCCTGCCGAGGCTATGGCAAGCGGTTTTACGATACCCTCAAGGATAAGTTTGCCCCTGCCCCTGAACTTCCGGCTGAAGGCTGAGAAGAAAATCTGATAATTGGACGAAAAGAGCGACTCGAAAAGGAACTGCCGCAAAATATAGAACACAATGACAAAAGCGAACATGATATCAAGGGCGCGTACATGGAGCGCATAGAGGCCCATGGAACCGAGAAACATGACAATGGGCAGCACCAGCATGGAATTGGTAACGCCGATGCGCTTGCTAATGTCGCTGGTATACGTAAATTGGAAAACAATGATAAGCAGGGTAATGATAAGGTAAATACTGAATTTGAACGACAGAAATCCGTCTGAATTGAACTGGCCGGAAAGGTAGAATTTTTTACTGAGCTCGCGGGTAAAAATAAAATCGATATTGAAAACCAGGATAAAGACCAGGAAGTAAACCCCGGCCATGATGACAACCGCCTTTTCGCTGAAAATACTTAATGACTCGTCGCTGGTCTGGCTTTGCAGCTGCGTTTTGTCCGGGGCGTTGAGCTTGAATCCGAATTCACGCACCAGCCGGTTGACCAGAAAAAAAGGGACAATGAGCATGGCCGCCCAGAGCCAAATGAGGTTTTCAGTGTGGATATAATGGACCACTTTGTCGGAAATAATGGTTGATACGAGCCCCCCCAGCAGTCCGCCTCCCGCAATGAGGGGAAAAAGCGATTTGCTTTTACGCGTGTCGCAGATGTCGTTGGCGATTATCCAAAAAATTGAGAAGAGGGAGAGTTTGCTGATATACGACAGGGAATAAAGTACGACGCTGGACCAGCCGTACCAGCGGGTCAGCAGCCCGCATCCAGCCACCAGCACCGCATAACTCACGGAAAGAACCCGCACCAACTGCCACCGGTGGACGCGGTCGACAAAGAGAAACATAATGAAGGTGACCACAAAAAGGAATGCCGCGTTAAGCTGATAGAGTCCGGGCAGCGCATTGACCGTCAGATGTTTGATAACCAGCGCCTCGGACAAATAGTCGCCCAAAATGGCTGCACAATAAATGGCGATAAGGAACACCAGAAGGTGATAAAACGCCTTCCTGTTTTCCTGGGAGAGGCTGCCGAACAAGGAGACCAGAAAAATCCTCCGCTTAAAAAAAAAGCAGAATCTTATGCGCGGTAAGATCCTGCTTTAAATGACACGTATGGACAGCGTTAGAACGAGTAGGTCGCCGTTATCCTCGAGAAGACGTGATGGCTGTTCCCACTGATCAGGTTCCCGAACTTATACAGGAAATCCTCGGCCACAACGCAGTCAATTTTCAGTTTCTCCTCAATGTTGAGCCCAATGCCGCCGCCGACATGGTCGCTTGCGGTCATGTCGGCCTCGGGATTTGTTTTAAGCATAGTAAGATCGCTCTGGTTTGAGTAACTTCCCCAAAGAATCTTGCGGAAACCAACCCTGAGGACCAGCCAGTCCCATACAACATTGCGTTCTATGCCAAAACTTAAAGGGATGTTGAGCGCGCTAATGTCTTTTAGTCTTCCATTCTGTTTGGGGCTTTCGGTGTTGCTCCAGTTCACTTCTGTTCCAGCCCAGAAAAAGCCGCGATCGAGCGTCACGTTTGCGCCTATACCGCCAATAACCTCGTTTTTGGTATAGTTGCGGATTGCCACATGTTTGTATTTTACAACGGGAACCAACTCGCCGTTGAGCGATACCAGGGTTGAGAAGAGGCGGGCGCTGGCGAAAATAGAGAGGTCCTGATCGTTATAGTCGGGAATGGCGTATTTTCCCAACTCGACGCTTTTGTTACCGCTGTATTGCATGATAGCAATGCCCAGGGAAACTTCGAGGTCCATATTCTGGGATACAGGCATATTAACACCAAGGTCGCCACGATACACGCCCGAGCTCCACGACATATCGCCTGTCTTTTCGGAAGCATTGAGCAACATAAGACTATCATATGCCATACCTGAAGAATCAGTGGCTGTAAGAATGCCCGCGTCTATGAGCTCCTGTTTTGAATTGTTTAAATCCTTGAACGGGACATCAATGGTCTGCTTGGTTGCATAGAAATGACCGCCAAGCATGACGCCATTGTCAAGTGTATATCCGATAAAAAAATCTGAGTTAGGCACCACTGGTTTCGGGATAATGTGTCCATCGGGATGCAACGCATCCACATTTGCGCGTGCAGCCCCCATAAGAACATCCACTAATTCGTTCTGATGGTTCATAATGGCGCCCAGCGTGAGCATGGGATAGCGCGTTTCAGCGTTTTTGTCCTTGTTCAGGGAAAACGCAAGAATGCCGCCTCCAAAAGGTTCGGCAGGGTCCTGGTTCTTGTAGTTGGTGTTCGAATCACTGAACTCCGTGATGCGGCCCGGCTCGCCTATCAGAAAATTGGGGTAAATATTTATATTGGCTGGATTTTCGAAGATGCTGACATCGTCCATAAAAAAGGTTGCGCTTTTTCCCATTGACTCCACCCGCGCGTTGGTGGCGAAAAGGGCTGCGGCCCCTATGAGAACCACTGCTAGAACACACACTGTTTTTTTCATATATCGCTCCTTAAATGAATGTCGTTTCCACGCCGGCTACTGTGAAAATGCAAACGGATAGGTGACCGTCGCAATTCCGCACTTGCTGCAGGGTCCGAATTTCCAAGTCTTAATTTTCTCCACGACAGACTGCTCGAGCGTGGGGTCGCCCATGGTCGATTCGACTAGCTTACACATAAGTACCCTGCCCGACTGGGCAATGGTGAACTTGACCGTAATTTTACCTTTGAGCCCCGGTTTGTCGCGCAGTCGTTTGTTGTACTCGTGACGCAAGCCTCCAATGTGCTGCATGACCACCCGGTAGATGTCCTGCGGGTTGCGGCCGTTGAGTCCGTCCTGCGAATTCCAGAATGACGCGGAGTTGGGAAGGTCGATGTCGCGCGACCTGGAACGAAGGCCTGAAACTCCCGCAGCCTCGCCTGCCAGACCGTTGAGCAGGTCATCAATTCCGCCAGCGCCGCCGCCGCCCGTATATCCCATGTTGAACTGGCCCCCTGCCTTTCCCATGCGCCCTACCGCTGACTGTCCAGCAGTCTTAAGCCCGCCCACATTATCGAGTATCGCGTCGAGGTCCTTGGAAAAGACATTGTTCTGGAAGGCCGCGCCAGCGACTGCATTGCTCGATGCCTTGCCTGAAACAATTGCCAAAAGTCCTTTCTGCGTCACCTTCTGACGTATATCACCCTTGCCCACGCCCCCGGTCGCTTTTGCGCGCAGTTCCTGGGCTTTGAGCACCTTTTTCTTCATTTTATCTTCTTTTTTCTTCTCTTTTTTCTCTTCCTTCTTCTCGTCCTTCTTCACATCGACCACCAGTTTGGCGGTAAGCTCGGGGGGAAGGTTTTCAAAGAAATCAGAGACAACTTCCACTACTTCCATGGTGGAGAACCAAACCCCGAGCATCATGCCAATGGCAAGGAAGATAGCCATAATGACGCCCATACGGCGGTCGTCGTCGACCAAAAAAATGTCTTTGCGCTGGACAACAGCGACCAAACGTTGATCGGACATACGGCTATTCCTCCCTTCCCATCACGGCGAACCTGATGTGGTTGTATCCCACGGTGCCGGAGGTGTTCATCAACTTGAAAAGCACGTCGAACTCGATGTTTTTATCGAGCTGGAACACGACTTCGCCTTTGACTCTCTGCAATGCCCCGATTTTGACCATGTTCTCTTCCTGGCGCATGCCGATCTCGAGCTTTTCCTGCACCGCCTCAACCACGATGTCCTGGTTCTCGCGCACCGCGTTGGTCCGGATCACGGGAATATTATCGACCATGATCCATTCGTTAGTGACCGCAACCATAAGACTAGTTTCTTTGGGACTCTCCTTGCTGGTGGAATTGGGAAGTACCAGGTTATCGGCATTGGTAAGCAGCTGTCCCTCGGCCGAATAGCTCTTCAGCAAAAAGACCAGAATGATGGTCATCATGTCCATGAGGGACGTAATGTTCATACTGCTCGCCAGTTTCGGTCTCGCATAGCGTGCCATGATGTCTCCTTATCCGGCCAACTTGCCGATAGAAATTTTCGGGAACCCGAACTCCCTGCAGATATCCATGACGTGGATAATTTTATCAAACACCACGTCGTCCTCGGCAACAACCTTGATTTCACCGGCGTCAGGAACATTGGGGTAGTTGGAATAGATGCGCATGAGCCTGCTTGCCAATTCGTCGTAGAGGGTCAGTTCTTTTATAAAATATTCAGCAGGGTCCCTCACAATTTCCATCCGTCGGTTGAGCATATTCAACACATAGACCGTATCGCCGACATTTGGCAACTGGTTCAGCACCGCGCCAGCGCTGTTCGTCAGGGTCTCGTTGAGTTTATTCCCAAGCGCCTGCTGGACAATACCGGTGTCGTCTTCGCTTTGCTTGGTCACAGCATATAGCAATATTTCATCGCGCTCATACAAGGTAAGTCTGCGTCCAGGGTCCTGCGGACAGAGCGGCAGGTCCTTCTTCGTCGCCTTGGTGATCGGAAAAATATATTCCTCTTGATGCGCACTTCCCTTGGGAAAATTATACTTGTACTTATGGAACTCGCGGACAAAGGTGGTGGGCAGCATTGCCCCCTTGGCGCCCAACCGCACACCTTCGTCAGTGATGAAGACCGTAAGCAAAAGCCCCTCGTCCTCCTTGTCCTTCTGCTGCACCGGCTGGTTCATCATCTGAACCTCGGGCAGATTTACATCGAGGATTTTAATGGATGCGAAGGAGGCGCACAGGAGCAAAAACGGGATGAGGTTCGAGAAGAGATTCATCATGGGCGTGAGGTTCATCTCAGCGCTCTCGACCGACATCCCGCGCCTTTTGCGCGGATTTTTCTTGGCCATGGGTTATTATTCCCCTCCAATGAGGATATTGATGAGTTTTGATGACTTTTCGTCCATTTCCTCGATGATTCGGTCGGTCTGAGCGGATATGACACCGTGCGCAAAGAGGGTGGGGATACCGACCAGAAGGCCGAAGAAGGTGGTTGCCATGGCGACCGAGATACCGGTTGCCAGGGCTTGGGCGCGCTGGGCAGCCGGAACATTGGCAACCGCGTCGAATGCGAGAATGAGGCCGAAAATGGTTCCCAGAAGTCCAAGCAGCGTTGCTACGTTGGCAAGCATGACCAGCTGCGGGGTATACCTGAGGACCTTGGGCGTCTCGGTGAGAAAAATCTCGTCCACAGCCTTGTTCATGGCCTTTTCGCCCTTGTCTTTGTTCTCAATGATGGCAGCAACGGTCTTTGCGAGGGGCATATTGAAACCCTTGGCAAACTTGAGCGCGCGGGCATGGTCACCGGTTTTGAGAATCTGGAAAAAATCGCTCATAAATTTCTGGCGGCTGAGACCGCACTTGATGACGAGAAAATAGAAACGTTCAAAAACAATGGCGAGTGCGAGCATGGCGGGAATGATGATGGCCCACATTGACCATCCGCCAGGGCCCTGAAACCCCTGGACAAGCGCTTTGAAGAGTGCTCCGAAACTGGTACCCATGTGCGATACTCCTTTCTTAAAACTTGTAGTGTGTGTAGATAGTATTATTTCAAATCAAACTCTTTTTCAACCTTTTCGGGCGTGAATTTCACATCCTTATAATAATAAATTTCATTCTCCCATTCAAACTCTTCTCTCACGACGTCTCTTTTATAGAGCGGATCGAGCAGGAAATCCTTTGCCATGCGGATTGGCTTGAAATTGTCGTTCTCGAAATCGAGAATATAGACCGGGTCGACATTATCAAGATATCCGAGCACAGACACCTCTTTCATGTATAATCGCTGTTCATTTTCCGGTTTCAGAAACTCCCTGCTTACCCAGCCTTTTTTTCCATCAACAGTTTCAATGAGCGTTTTGCCGTCGCGTTCCATGGTTGCCGTCACTGCCTGGCCCCCTGACAGAGAAAAAAGCGGCTTTTCGTACATCTTTCGTATCTCATTGAGATACACCGGGACCGAATCCGCCGCGACCACCATGGTCCACTGGGCCTGAACCGTGACGCACACAAGTATCAGGAACCCTGCCACTATTCGCATGTGCGGCCTAACGTCCCTTCAGTTCGCGTATCTCCTCGGCAAGCCGTTCCATTTCCCTTTTTGCGCTCTCCTCAAGTCCGCGTAAAATAGATATCTTTTCCATGATGGGTATGCTATTGTCTTGATAGATGGTGCCAATGGCCTTCAGGGAGCGTTCAAAAGCCTGGTCTGAAAAGCCTCCTACCGCAACACCGCTACCCTGCCCTGAAGCAGCTGTCTGTTGTTGGGGTTTTGGAGGCTCACCGATGACGATGGAGATAGCCTGGTTCTGAGGATCACGGACCTCGAGTTCCTTGCGCATGCGTTCGACCCAGCTATTGTTGACATAGATTGCCGCGCATTCTTTAATCCCTGTCTCGAACACAGGTGTGCATTTTTCCGTGAGCTTTTTCACCATTTCGTCGATCTGAAGCTTGTATTCATCATATTCCTGGGTGCCCTTGGGAAATGGTATGGGCGCGGCCGAAAAAATCTGCCCATTCTCTATGTGCGAGAAGCCGACCTGATACCAGCATTGCGCATACTTGTCCTTTGATTGCTGCACCCATTCGTTGTCAATGCCCATGGTGTTGCCGAATTTTTCAACATTGATTTTATAATAATTGGCCGCTTTTTCATAATAAGGCGGCAGCGCTTCATTTATTTTAACTTTTGCATAGGCGGCCTTAAACTGGTCCTTTTCGATAATGGGCTGGTTTTTGACCGCTTCCATGAGGTTCCAAAATATTTCACCGCACATAAAGGTGGCGTGCGTGGTCCACTTATCGGTCTGCAACGCGATGCAATCGGTGAAAAACTTCAAGGGAACGGTAATGGCGTCGTTTTTAGCTTTGAGCTTTGTCTCAATCTCCTTCATTCCGTCTTTTCCCTTTTTAGACGTAAAAAGATCGAGCTTGGCGTATTGCTCAAAAGCGCGTTCGCCCAGGATATAATCGGCCTCGGCCGCATACTGGGGGTCAATGCCAAATTTTTCGCCATCCTTAGCATGAATATCTATAATATTGCGATACATCTTTTCCTCTTCGACCCTGTCGCCCATGGCCTGAAAGGACTTTGAAGCCTTGTAGAGAGCAAAGACCACGCGTGAACGGTCGCTGGCAAATCCCTTGGCATAGTCGATATAGCTTTCAGCTATTTTCTTGTTGTCGTTCAATTTTTCGTAACAGAGGGCAATAGAGAAAACCGCTTCGGCCGTATACTCCGACTGAGGAAAATCCTTCTTGAGTTTGTTGTACAGACCAATGGCGTCCTCGTATCGTTTCGCCTTTTCGTATATGCGGCCCGCATTGTACAAAGCGCCTGGCGCCTCTTTCTCCGCGCCAACAAACCGGGTTTTGTCCTTTTTATTTTCGAGAAAAGCGTCGTAGACCTGTTCGTACACTTTTGCCGACATAAGAAGGTCTTCGGCCTTGTCGTACATGTCCGCAGCGCGGAACATGCTGGGTACAGCCTCTGCGTCCGCGGGAAAGGCGTCCTTGAATTTCAGGAAGATGCGGGCCGCCATGATATACTGCTGGCCATCTTCATAGTTCTTTGCCGCGCGGAGCAGCGCGTCCTTTCGCAGTTTTGACTCGGTGAATTTATCGAAAACGCGCTCAAATTCGCGAGCGGCCTCCTCGTACATCTTTCCTTCCTGATACGCGTTTGCTCCGTTGAAAAGCGATTTGTCGGCATTGGAAAAATCGGGATAGTCGAGTACAATCCGTTTGAAAATGTCAGCCGCACCAGAATAGTCGCCCTCTTTCTGCTTTGACTGCGCCAGCTGGAACATGGCGGCGCATATGGATTCGAGGAGCTTTTTCTTTTCATCGAGCGATGTTGGGTTGGTGGTATGATAGAGCCGCTTGTAGGTGTTGATCGCATCCTCGAATTTTCCGGCGTTCAGATAACTCTTGGCAAGGTTTTCAAGGCTGGGCCTGAATATCTTTTCGTGGTCAGGGAACTTTTCAACGATGTACTGATACCCTTCAAGGGACTTGTTAAATTCCTTAGCATTGAAATAGAGGTTTGATTCAAGAAAAGCCACTTCCGCTGAATGTTTGGAAGCGGGGAACCTGTTCCGGAAATCCCTGATATAATTGAGATAGGCCTGGGTTTCGGGAAGGGCAAAACCCTGGTTGCCCACGGTGGTATCGGAAAGACCGCGCGCCTTGAGCGCTTTCTGCATGATATGGTCGTAGCAGATGACCGCTGCAAAACCCGCTTCTTCAGGATTGACCGCGATTGTCCTGACCTCTTCACGGATATCGGAACGCCCCTGGTCCTTGATGTCACGCGCCTCTTTTTTCTTTTTCTCGAGCAGCTCTTCAGCGGCTTTTGAACGGTCAGGATACTTTGTAGTATCTTCGCGCGACACCCAGTCGTATTCTGTTGCTGCCTCTTCCCACCGGTCCATGAGAGAATCGCTGAGCAGTTCGGCAAGGAAGTAATGGAAAGTGTAGGCGTTCCATTTTTCACTGGGGAAACGGCTCACGTAGGTCTTGTAGCCATCAATGGCCTTAAGGCCGTATTGGAGGGCTTCCTTTACCTGGCCCGAGTCTTTCCTGATCATGTAGAGCTTATGATAGTAGATGGGGATAATGGCCGCCGCTTCCTGGATATATTCCTTGGCCTTGGCGACCTTTTCCGGATAATTTGCATAGGATTTTTCCCACATGCTGCCCGGACCATAGTCCTTCATCATACGTTCGCGCAGGTTATTCGCGGTCTCATATTCCTTCTCAATGATGTAGCAGTCGATGAGGGCCTTGATTGCAACAGGCGCGTCGATATAATTGGGGCTGTGCTTGAGGAGAAAGTTCAGCGATTTGATGGCTTCTGACACGTTGTCGTGGTCGCGGTTTTTGAGCCCAACAGTGTAAATGACAAGGTCCTGGTAGGGCCGGCCTCCCATTTTATCAAAAAATTCAAGCGCTTTTTCAGCCCCGCCTTCGAGTTCTGAAAAGCTGATGGCGAGGAACTCGACCGCTTCGTTGCGCAGAATCGCACCCTTGAATTTGCCTGAGTCGGCCAATTCAACATATTCAAAGAAGCGGCTGATGGCATCTTCAAAATTGCCCATATTATAGTAGCACGAGGCAATACGGTACAACGCCAGCATATAGTTATCGGCGCCCGCGGTAAGAGGTACATTTTTATAGCTCTTGAGCGCGTTTTCGTTGTCGCGCAGGATAGTGAAATAATATTCGCCGATACGCAGGTAGGCAAAAGCGATATTGTCGCTGTTGGGATACTTCTTTACCATTTCGTTGAACGATTCGAACGCTGATTCGAAATCGCCCAGGGAGGTGAAAATATTCCCCAATTTGTAGAGCGCCACATCGCGGCTTTTGTATATAGGGAATTCGAGTACCAGAGTTTTGAAAGCGTTAATCGATTTTGAGTAGTCCGGAACCGGGGCGACAGGACCGGCGTCAACGCCACCCATCTTCTGCCACCGCTGGTAGAGCTTTTCGTATTGATTCTGGGCGGTAATGAAATCTTCCTGCTCTTTTTCGTAATACAGGGCGCCCAATTGGAAAAGAGCGTCGGCCCTGCGGGGATCGTCCCTGCCAGCCGTTGTAATTACCCGCTCGAATAGGGCGATGGATTCGGCGCGTCCCTGTTGATTTTTGGTGTCTATCTGGCTGATCTTCTCCTGTTCCTTGCGCTTGATCTCGTCCTTTTTCTGGCGCAGCTCCTCGAGACGCTGGAGCAATTCCTGCTTCTTCTTTATTTCTTTGTCCTCTTTTGCTCCAAAAGCAAGACCCGCGAACACAAGAAAAGCTGCAATCGGGAGTACAACAAACAATAAATATCTCTTCTGTCTCATACGTGATAATTCCTTGCAGTTTATTCTTCCATTTCCTTGAGTTGCTTCTGCAGGTCTTCCATCTCCTTGTCGATCTGTTTGGTCTTGTCTTGCGTATCACGCATGATGGCGCGCTTCTTCTGCGTTTCCTGAAGGTGCAATGCCGTGGCAAGCGCGTATTCAGCCTGGTTCTTCAATTGGATTGAACTCCGTTTGAAAGAAAACTGCTTCTGCGCGTCGATCTGAAAGACGTCGAAGTTCCTGATCTCTTCGTCGAACTTCTGCCATTCGGGCGTCATGGCGTCTTTCTGCGCCACCAGCGCGGGCGTGGGTTTGCGCAACGCGATATTGAGCGCTTTTTTCTGGAAATCGTTATATTGGTTCATGGCGCCGGAGTGCTGGCTTTCGCGCGCCTGGAATTCGTCGCGCGAGAGGTATTTTGCGTCGCAGATTTCTATGCACTTTTTGTAGACGGGCACCGCTTTGTCGTACTGCTCGAGCAGGGTAAAACCATAGCCCATGAGCAGATAAGCCTCGGCCACCAGGCTTGATTGGGGCCGGGCGCTAATAAGGTTGTCGGCGGTTTGAATAGCCTTGGTATAGGCCTCGGGTACGCCGCCTTTGACATTGGTCCAGGCAAGACCCAGAAGCGCCTCATCGTAGAACCTGCTGCTGTTACTCACCCGCGAATAACAGCCATAGGCGTTTTTCAGATTGCCCTGTTCAAAAAAGATATGGCCCATTTTGACAAAAGCAAGTTCGCGGAGCGATTTCTCGGAGATTGTTTTCAACGAATCGACCGAGATGATATTGTTGAGGTATTCGAGCGCGCCGTTAAGGTTTTTGCGGTGCACTTCGATCATGGCGAGAGTATACTGTGCGTAGAGATAGTTCTCGTTGGTCTGATCGATGGTAGCCAGCACATTGATGGCGTCCTGATGGTCTTTTTTATCGTAATAGATCTGGCCCGCGACATAATCAGCATCGGGCGCGATGTCGCTGTCCTTATACAGGTTCATGATGAACCCGTAATTTTTTAGCGCGTTTTCGAAATCCATGGTTTTATAGTCAAGATTCTGTATCTGGAAGATGAATTTTGGCCTGAAGTCGGACGTGGTATATTTCTTGAGGCCCGTTGAGTATATTTCGCGCGCCACATCGTACATATGCAGGTATTCGTATGATTTGCCCATGTAGAAAGTCGCCACGTCAACCTTTGAAAATGAGGGCCATTTCGCTATGACCTTGCCGAAAGCAAAGGAAGCGAGCCAGTATTTTTTTGCCAGGTAGAGGCGCATGGCTTCGTTGAAATCATTCTGCGGTTCGCGCATGAGTTGGCGATACCACCGTTCAGAAACCGCTTCTTCGCGCGTTTTTCCAAACCTGAACCCAAGCCTGACAACATGGGAGAATTTTGAGTCGTTTGGCTGCTCGTTTTCGGTGGCATAGCCGAAATCGTAGTCGAGTTGAAACCGTTTGATGAAATTGATCCGTTTCCAGTTAAAGCTGATGCCAATGGGAATGACGCCGTTGGTCTTGATGCCGCTGCCGATGCCGAAAAATTTAAAAGGAAACCATTTGGCGTGCACACCATATACGAAGCTGATGTTCTTTACCTGTTCCTGCTTTGCGCGCAAGGCGGCCTGAGCGTCGGCGGCATTGCTGATGCGCTCGGTTGAGGCGGGATCGCCAAAATTCTGGGCCTCAGTAATAAGATCCATGACCGCGCAATTAAACGACACTTCAAAACGTTCGAAGAAAGGCCTATAATATTCGTTGTACCAATGGACCTGCATGTGAATATTAAGGGGATATTTATTGAATTCACCCGAAAGCGTGTCGGGAAGCGCCTCGATAAAATAGATGTTCTGGAGGTTGAGACCTAAACTGAACTTTCCCAGGAGA
This sequence comes from Candidatus Raymondbacteria bacterium RIFOXYA2_FULL_49_16, assembly GCA_001789205.1. GTDB lineage: Bacteria > Fibrobacterota > OXYB2-FULL-49-7 > OXYB2-FULL-49-7 > XYB2-FULL-49-35 > XYB2-FULL-49-35. Next base: position 30,254 of record MFYT01000080.1, read on the forward strand.
TAGTCGTCGATAGGGTGAAACCGTATACCCAAGTCTGTTGTAAAGCCGAAAGCCCCCACTTCGGTGGAGGTGGGACGGATCATGGTGGCATTAGCGCCAACCGACAACATAGGAAGCAGCCGGTAGGCATATGAAGCCTGGAGTGCAATTTCCGAATAGTCGGTGTATTGCCCAGAAATAGCTATGCCCTTGTTGTCGGTCCGTTGAATGCCCGAAAGACCCACTTGCATGAAAGAGAGCGCCACCGTATGGTCGAGATCGAGCGGCAGGGACACCGTGAGGTATTTGGGGCTCCAAACCGTGCCGCTGCCTTTTCCCCAAGTGTTGATGCCAGCGTTGAATTCGCCCTGGTCAATGCCCGTGAGCAGCGCGGGATTGAGATATGCTGAGGAGAAATCGGAAAAGTTCGCCAGCAGATCGGAGGTGAGAATGAGGCCGGGAATACCGCCTGCCCCATAACCCATGGCGCCCTGCGACGGCGCGGCAAAAACCGCGAGCAGCGCGCATACAGCGAGGAACCGCTGGAAACCGGACGTATGTGTTTCTATGGATTTCACAGAATAAACCCCGTTTTTATTAGTTGATTCTGACAAATTCAATTCTTCGGTTCTCGGCGCGGCCCTTTGCCGTACGGTTGCTGGAAACAGGCTGACTCTCACCAAAACCCTTGACCTGGACTCGGTCGGCGGCCACGCCGCGATTGACCAGATAGCTCTTCACTGACTGCGCACGTTCGAGCGACAATACCATGTTCGCCTGGGCCGAACCCACATTGTCTGTGTGGCCGCGTATTTCAATCTTCACCTTGGGGAAAGCCTCGAGCGAATTATAGACATTGTCGAGAATGGAAAAGGATTCGTCGAGAAGTTCGGCGCTTCCCGTGCGGAAGTTAATGCCTTCGAGCACCAGTGTGCCTTTCATCTCAACCGGTTTTTCATCCGGGCAGCCATCCTGGTCCTTGTAGCCGTTGATAGTTTCAGGATCGTTGGGGCAACCATCGGAAACATCGAGGATGCCATCCTGATCGTTGTCTGTATCGGGACAGCCATCGAGGTCTTCGAAACCGTCCTTGTCCTCGGGCTCAAGCGGGCATTTATCCTTGCTGTCGTAGATGCCGTCTTTGTCGTTGTCATAGTCGGGGCAACCGTCATCGTCCTCGAACTGGTCGATATCTTCGGGAATTTCCGGGCATTGGTCGCGGTCGTCAGGGATGCCGTCGTTATCTTTATCGACCGAGACCGTGCTCATAAACTCGACCGAGAGCAGACCCACATCGATCCCGTTTTCACCAGCCTTAAGCATGGGCGACACCGGTTTGCAGAAATAATTGAAACTCGGTATTCCAGCAGTGGGGTTCTTGAACATGGGTTGCTTGTGCATGTTGGTCTTGTTTTCAATGGCAAAATAGCTAGTACCGGAAAGGAAATTGCCGAAGAAATTATTATAAATAATACGGGTTCGCTTGGCGCTCTGATCGCAGTAGACGCCGTATTCGTCGTTGCCGGCAAGAATATTGTTCCGGACAAGGACCTGGGTTGCTTTGGCGCAGTGGACACCGTTGTAACCATTCTCGATAATGACATTGTTTTCGATTTCAGTATCAATGGCTTTTACCGACTGGCAAAAAATGCCGGTCCACTTGTTGCGCATGATGACGTTGTTGCGGATGGCGGGAAGGGCCATGATGGCCATGATACCGCTACCTTTGTTGTCGATAATAATATTGTTCTTGATGACCGGGGCGGTTGCCTTGCAGAGCACGCCGATCCGGCCATTGCGGATAGTAAAGTTCTCGAGAACCGCGCGGTCAGCGCCCGTGACCACAGCGTATCCCTTTTGCCTGCCGTTGATGACAGTGGTCTTCTGGTTTTCGCCCTGGATGACCACATCATCGACCATGACGATGTTTTCGTAATAAATGCCCTTGGACACGAAGATGGTGTCGCCGGGCTGCGCCTTGAGCAGCGCCTGATAGATGGACCTGAACTGCTGGGGCACTTTCAGCATTGCGCCATGAGAGACGCAGGCAAACACGAAAATGCAAAGGCCTGTGATAATTTTGTTTCGGATTTCCATCGCGACTTTACCGGTTAAGTGTAGGTTTTATACCATTATTTTTTATTAAAATGTAAAACGAATATACACAATTCTCCCCGTACCAGTCAATAGTATTTCCTTTAAATCCACCCATTTAGACTTAAAGATGATTTATAGCTGCTTTTAATATAATTAATGAAATACATAAATACAAGCCGCCAATTATTCACCCAGCCTTAACGATTAGGGTGGGTTGCC
>MFYT01000081.1:0-6670 GCA_001789205.1 Candidatus Raymondbacteria bacterium RIFOXYA2_FULL_49_16
CAGGTCAATCTGCGTTATGGCACAGATTCCGGCATCAACCTCTACACGCATCTTTCTGATCAGTACGCACCCTACCATATCAAGGCCATCAACTCCACTATTCGCGATGCAACGCATGTACTGGATGGCTTGCTGTATCACGAATCTGAGCTGCGGATTGAGGAACATTACACCGACACCCACGGTTTCACGGACCATGTTTTCGCGTTGTGCCATGCACTTGGTTTCCGCTTTGCACCGCGTATCCGTGACCTTAAGGATAAGAACTTGTATGTCCCCGATAATCCGAAGGATTACCCAGCGTTGTCGAACTTTCTTGGCGAAAAGATCAACCAGAAGATAATTCTGTCCCAATGGTCTGAATGGCTACGCCTTGCCACATCAATCAAGCAGGGCACGGTAACAGCTTCTCTGATGTTGCGCAAGCTTGCAAGCTATCCGCGACAGAATGGTCTGGCGCTCGCTTTGCGTGAGATCGGGCGCATTGAACGGACTATTTTCGCTCTGGATTGGTTGCTCGATCCCCGTCTGCGGCAACGGGTGACTGCTGGATCCACTGGAACCACATCAAATTAACCGGGGATTATACTTGGAAGCAGAACAGGATTGTCGAGAAAAGGGGGTTCCGGCCGTTATTGCCCATCCCAAGGGCTTAGCGTACTTTAATTTCCCTTTCGCCAAACGACCCCCTATACGCCCTTCATTGTCTTCAGCGGCAATACCATACGAAACAACGGAAGCTATCCGGTCTCAATCGGCGCCAATTACGTGGGCGGCCTGGGAGAAAGCAATGATTTTTCCGGAAACACCCTATTGCCGGGGATACGGGTGCACAACGACGGGCAATCGTATGCCTACATACGCAACAACGCCACCTGGAAGAATTTCGGCGTTCCGTATATTCTCACGGACGACCTCTATGTCGAAGGACCACTGTCACCCGTGCTGACAATCGCACCCGGCTGTTCGCTTCAATTTAACACCGGATTCGCTTTGTTAGTCGGCAATGGGTCGTCATCATCCTCAGGCGCACTCATCGCCGATGGTACAGCGGATTCCATAATCGTTTTCACCTCGTCCGCAGGATCACCCGCTCCTGGCGCATGGGACGGAGTAACCATCGGTCAATATGCATCGCAAACACAGAACCTGCTCGATTATTGCGTCATAGATTATGGCGTCAATGGACTTACGGTCAACACCAAACCCATCGCGGTCACCAACTGCATTCTCCGGAACAACAGCGGGTACGGCGTCAGCTGTTCCTATACAGGTTTTACCGCCTTCGCGGGAAACACGGTCACAGACAACGCCAATTATCCCATGACCATCGGTGTGAACAACGTGGGGTCGCTGGGAGCGGATAACAACTTCTCCGGCAATACCGTGCCTGGCATCCGCGTACACGGCGACGGCCAGTCAACGGCTCGCATAACCACAAGCGCAACATGGCTCAACCACGGCACTCCGTATATAATGTTCTACGAGACACGCGTGGGCGCTGCTTCAAACATCACATTGACCATTGCCCCTGGCTGCTCGCTCAAATTCAACAGCGGCATAGGCCTGCAGGTGGGCAATGGCAGCACCGCAGCTGAAAACGCCACGCTTGTGGCCGAGGGAACGGCAGATTCGCATATCGTCTTTACCAGCAGCTCCCAATCCCCTACGGCTGGCGCATGGGACGGCATTATTCTTGGGAACGATATAAACGATGGCGCGACTGTCATGGATTATTGTGTCGTTGAATACGGCGGCGCAAATGCTCAAGCCAACATCTACTGCACCAATTCATCGCCCACCATTTCGAATTGCACTATAACGAACAGCAGTTATTATGGAATCAAGGCGCCAGCTCCGGGAAGCAATCCGATAATTAGCGCAATTACGTATTTGAACAATGCGCGGGGTGATTTCCTGGGCCAGTAGCGGTCAGTCTTCTATGCCTTTGCGCGAGCCCACGCCCGCGTGGAAGTAGTGTTTGACTTCTTTCATTTCCGTGACAAGATCGGCCGCACCAATGAGCCTTTTTGAGGCCTTGCGGCCAGTCACTACAATCTCAACATACGCAGGCCTGTTTTTGATTATCTCAAGCAGCCGGACTTCGGAAAAAAGACCAAAATATACGGCAACCGCTGCCTCATCGAGAATGACCAGGTCATACGTGCCGGAGCCAATGGCCCGTTCAATGGTCTTGAGTCCCTTGCGGGCGCACCGGCAATCAACGGCCGATGGCTTTTTTACAATAAAAGAAGCGCCGCCAAACTGTTGCACAGCGATATTCTTGAGCTGCTTCAGCGCCGTGTGTTCGCTACTCGCCCTGCCCTTCAGAAACTGGGCGACAAGGACCCTCTTCCCTGCACCGCTTGCACGCAGGGCAAGCCCAAGAGCAGCGGTCGTTTTTCCCTTGCCATTGCCAGTATAGACATGCACATAGCCGATGCCACGGCCAGTCTCTCCTTGCCTCATGATGCTGGTTTTTTGCATTTTAAACAGTAAATATAATTAATGAACCCTGAACGAAAAAGCTTTGGAAAAGTACACACCTGCGCCCATGGCGACACAGCGCTCGATCTGACGTTTGATAAAGGATGCGGCCGTTTCGAAGTATTGGGTCCCTGCATACTGCGTTTGCGCCTTACCCTGGCGAAAAAGCTGGGGCAGTATGGTTCTTACGCTATTGAAAAGGAAATTGTCCCGCTCCCATTCACTGCCGTAAAAACTAACGGCGGCCTTGCTATACATACTGGTTTCTTCTCCGCTCTCATCAACACAAGTCAATTCAGCGTCAGCATGGTTGGCGCTAAAAATAAAATCATAAGCGCGGGAAATCCCTTTACCTACGAAGGCAATCGGATTTTTGACACGCGCCTTGCGCGGCAACATGATGACTTTTTTGGCCTGGGCGAACGGATAACCCCTTTTGGCAGGCGCGGATACCGGTGCACCAACTGGAACACGGACAACGCGAATTACCACAACGAGACCAACGAACGCATGTATGTCTCCCTGCCCTTCATGCTTGTCAGCGGCAATGGCCTGCCTTGGGGTTACTTCCTTGATTCAAGCTACGAGACACATTTTGACCTTGGGTGCGCTGACTGGGACCAGTGTGAGATATCAACCAAACGCGGCGAATTTACGCTGTACCTGATCGCGGGCAAAACCGCAAAAGACGTCCTCTCCGCCTACGCATCGCTGACCGGCGCCCATTCCATGCCCCCTCTCTGGGCGCTCGGGTATCACCAGTGCCGCTGGAGCTACATGTCCACTGACGAGGCAATGACCGTGGCCAAAAACCTGCGGAAAAGACAAATCCCCTGCGACACCCTCTGGTATGATATTGACTATATGGATAATTTCCGAGTCTTTACTGTTGATAAAAAACGATTCAAGAATATGAAACAGCACCTGGCTGCCACAAAAAAACTGGGCTTTCACTCAGTTGTCATTGTCGATCCCGGGGTCAAAATCGACGAACCAGGCGTATACAATGTGCTTGACAAGGGTACAACACATAACTATTTCCTGAAAACCCCCGGCCACAAGGACTATGTGGGAAAAGTGTGGCCTGGCGGGACCAAATTCCCCGATTTTTCCAATCCAGCGGTACGGACATGGTGGGCGGGCCTGCACAAGCGGTTGTACGACCTTGGAGTTGACGGGTTCTGGAACGACATGAACGAACCTGCTGACTTCAACGCCAATGGCACAGTCCCTGAAGATCTGAAAATGTTTGATACAGGCCGTTGGTCAACCATGGACCGCATGCACAACGTGTACGCCACCTTTGAGGCAAAAGCCACCATTGAAGGCATGCTGAAGCTCAGGCCGGACAACAGGCCCTTTCTGCTCACCCGGGCGGGATTCGCGGGCATCCAGAAATATGCAGCCATCTGGTGCGGAGATAATACCTCCACCTGGGGACATCTTAAGGCCTCCATTCCGCAACTGTTGAACATGGGAATGTCGGGCATTGGCTTTGTTGGCGTTGACGTAGGCGGTTTCAGCGGCAATGCAAACCCCGAACTTCTTGCCCGATGGACCCAAGCCGGATGCCTCTATCCCTTTTTCAGGAACCACACGGCCGCGGGCACTATCAACCAGGAGCCCTGGGCTTTTGGCGCTGAGGTAGAATCAATCTGCAGGCAAGCCATACGGCTGCGGTACCATCTTTTGCCCTATTTTTACCAACTCTTCCACAGCATGCACAAAAACGGCGTTCCGGTCATGCGTCCCATGTTTCTCGAATTCGAAAACGACCCGCATACGCACAATCTGGGCGAACAGTTCATGGTTGGCCCCTCCCTGCTTGCCGCCCCTGTTCTTGATCAGGGAAAGGTCCATGTCCCGGTCTATTTTCCCAAAGGAACCTGGTACGACTATGCCACAGGCGAACACTATGCCGGAGGCGGTATACAGCTTGTCAAAGCGCCTCTCGAAAAGCTGCCGCTCTTTGTCCGCGCTTCCGCTGTTCTTCCGGTCATGCCGGTTGTCGATGCAACCCGTTTCATGGACAAGACAACCCTTGGCCTCGAAGTCTTTGCGGGAACCGGGAATTTTACCTCATTGGTCCACGAAGATGACATGGAAACCAATGCTTATCTGACCCAGGGTACGCTTGTCCATGCGATTAGGCTCACCTCCAAGGGGCTTGACCTTGCATTGGATCCAAAAACAGCGTACACAAAAATATACGTCCGGGTCTTTCAACCGTCGCTGCACTCCAAAACCCTTTCCGGATTCAAAAAAAAGGGGTTGTGGTGTGAAAAAATATTTCCCGTTGCCAAAAACTTAACAATAGCCCTGGCCTGACCATGCGCATGCCATCATACTCCCTGGAGTATTTCAGAAACGACCTCTCCGCGGCACTCACCAACGCCATTGTCGCCCTTCCCCAGTCCATGGCCTATGCGCTCATTGCCGGAATTGATCCGGTCTATGGCTTGTACACGGCAATCGTATCAGCCATAGTGGGTTCGCTCTTTGGCAGTTCAAATCATCTGATCACCGGCCCGACCAATGCGTCAGCGCTTCTGATTGCCGGGACCATGAGGAACCATTTCGGCGAAATTGACTTTTACAACACCCTTTTCCTCCTCACCTTTCTGGTAGGCGTCATACGCTTTTCCCTCGGTCTCTTCAAAGTAGGCAAGCTCATCAATTTTGTCTCCCGATCGGTCATTGTTGGTTTTGCCGCGGGCGCTGGAATAATCATTGGGTTGGGACAACTGAACGAGGTCATTGGCATTGCCCTGCCCCACGGCTATCACCCGCTGTACGAAAAAGTGTTCTTGACCCTGTCCTCCATCAGCGCATCCAATTGGTATGCGCTTGGGTTTGCAGGGCTGACGGTCGCGATCATCATTACGGCCAGAAAAATAAACAGGAATATTCCCGGGGCCCTCCTTGCCCTGGTTTGCTGCGGCGCCTTCACCGCTTGGTTCAACCTTGAGGAAAAAGGGGTCAGGCTCATAGGTGAAATCCCGGCCCACCTGCCCAAGTTTACTGTTCCTGAGTTTTCATTCGAAAAAATAACCGCGCTTTTCAGCAGCGCCTTTGCCATTGCCCTGATCGGCCTTGTTGAGGCGCTCTCAATCGCAAAATCCATATCCCTCAAATCAGGGCAAAAAATCAACGCAAACCGGGAATTCATGGGCCAGGGGCTTGCGAATATTGTGGGCTCTTTTTTCAGCTGTTTCGCGTCATCAGGCTCTTTTACCCGTTCAGCCATCAATTTTGAGTCCAACGCAAAAACCCGCATGGCCGGTATTATGGCAGGCATACTCGTTGCGGTCATACTTTGCTTTTTTGGCTCTGCAGCCCGTTTCATACCCAAAGCAAGCCTTGCTGGCGTCATTATCATGGTTGCCTATGGAATGGTGGACAAAGCTTCCATGCGCAAAATCGCTGTTTCTAACAGACACGACCTTACTGTCATGATACTCACCATTCTTGCCACAGTAAGCATGCCCGATCTGCGTTGGGCCATTCTCAGCGGGATCATTGTTTCTGTCATTGTGCATTTGTGGAACACAGGTGAAATCAGGATCAAATTGCTCAGGCAATCTTCCCAGGGTCATTTCAGGGAAACCGACATTTCCGCTGCAAGCATTGAGAAATACGGCGCTGATGTACCGGTCATCCACATCGAAGGGGACCTCTATTTTGGTTCCGCGTCCGACCTTGAGGAAAAACTCAATGCGATTGCGGGCTCTTTTACATCAAAGGTGTTTATCCTCAGGCTCAAACGCGTGAATGTCGTGGACATCTCAGCCCTCGAAAAACTTGAGGATTTCATTGCGCATTCCATCAAACGGAACAACCATATACTTCTGTGCGGCGTGTCCGCGAAAATGAAGCGGTTTATCGATAAAATTGGAATTACCGCAATGGTGGGCGAAGAAAATGTTTTTCCCGCTGAAAACGAAATATATGCCTCGTCAAGCAAAGCGTATCAAAAAGCACAATCACTTATAATTAAATAAGTTAAGATCATTATTTAAGGTAATACAATCGAGATAAACCCAGAATAACAGGAGTGAACAACACACATGGAAAAGGATATTTTCGGTAAACAATTCGCGCTAAATACAAAGCGTGTACTCAAGTACCGGCACGATTTGCACATGATCCCCGAACCAGGACTGGAAGAGAAGAAAACCAGCGC
>MFYT01000081.1:6680-31819 GCA_001789205.1 Candidatus Raymondbacteria bacterium RIFOXYA2_FULL_49_16
CGCGAGTTAACAGCCGCGCGGATCCCCTTCAAGGCGGGCATTGCCAAGACCGGGGTGGTCGCGCATATCAAGGGCAATGGCAGGGCGCCTGCCGTGCTTCTGCGTGCTGACATGGACGGTATTGCCGTGGCTAAGGAGGAAACCGGTCTGGCCTACAGTTCGCGGCATTCCGGCTACATGCATGCCTGCGGACATGACGCGCATACGGCCATGCTCCTGACTGCTGGCCATATTCTCAATAGCGCGAGGCGGGAACTGCCAGGTGACGTGATCCTCGTGTTCCAGCCAGCTGAAGAAGGCAAGTGCGGAGGCAAGCTGGTCGTTGACTCTGGCGCGATCAATTGGAAAAACATCGGCTGCGCAGTCGCTCTGCACATGTGGGGGGTCAGCCCGGGACACACGTTCGGCTGGAATACAGGACCAGCATTCGCGTTTGCGGACAAATTCGAAGCCGCGATCATTGGCAGGGGCGGGCACGGTTCCGCGCCGTCCCAGACCCTCGATCCAATCCCTGTGGCAGCGCAGGCGATCAACACCATCAACACAATCACGAGCCGCACGCTCAACATTCACAAGCAGGCGGTCGTATCCGTGTGTACGGTCAACGGTGGCAGCGCGTTCAACGTGATTCCCGACCGCGTGGACATCAAAGGCACAGTCCGGACCTACGAAGCGCCACTCCGGAATCGGATTGCCGCGCAACTGAAAAGAATCTTCGTCCATACGGCCCGGGCCTCGGGATTAAAAGCCGAGTTCCAGTTCCACAAATTCTACCCAGTCCTGATCAATGACCGGAATATCGCGGAGCTGGGCAGGGATGTGGCCCAGAGGATTTTCGGCAAGAAGGCTGTCAAGGAGATGCAGCCCACCATGGGTGGCGAGGATTTCTCCTATTTCCTGCAAAAAGTGCCTGGCGCCATGTTCCTGCTGGGGTCTTCCCGGACAAAAAAACCAACTCCGCATCACAATTCGCTATTTGACATTGACGAATCTTCAATGATAATGGGGGTTGAATTCTTGTGCAAGTTCGTATACCGTTTCCAGACAAAAGCCCAAAGGTGACTATACGGCATTCTGGAGGGTCATTGTTTTAAAAACCTTCAGAAACAACCAAGTCCTTCAGTTCTTTGCGTTTCTTCAGCTGCGCAGTGTCCGCGGCATGGCCAAGAGTTATGCAAATGACCGGTTCAATACCCTGCGGAATATTGAGGGCTTTCCGCGTTGCCGCAGGATCAAAGGCCGCTATCCAACACGTGCCCAGCCCCTCCTCTGTTGCGGCAAGGATCAAATGGTCGGCAATAATGGTCGCGTCAACATCAGCATGGTTTTTCCCATCGTACGACCGCACCCATGCTTCCGCAACAACCGCGCACACAACAAGGATGATCGGCGCCTCGACAAACCAGTCACGCTTGTACATTGACTTCAACAGCTCACCGTTACCCTTGGTATGGACAACAACAATCCTGAAAGGCTGTCTGTTCGCGGCTGTAGGCGCCAGACAACCAGCCTTAAGAATACGGCTCAAAACCTCTTCTTGAACAGGGGTCGAAATATATTTTCGCGTGCTGTAGCGCCTTTGGATTAATTCAAAAAAATTCATGGCACACTCCTATAATATCGTAAAATCGTTTAATTCATAAATATCATTAAAATATTAATGTATTACATTAGATTCACATAAAAACCGTTGATTTCACTGGAGTCTTTAGATATATTATTTAATTGCCGCTTTAAAGTGATACTGGAGATCATTGAATAAATATATAATTTATTTACGTATTACATAAAGAATTAACAGATCAAAACCGAATAATAGAACAATGAAACACCTGATATTCACCGATAATGACCAAGGCGGCGTTATCCTGGTCGCCAATATCAAGGGTGGCGTGGGAAAATCGACCATTGCCACAAATCTCGCTTCAAGTTTCGCATCGCGCGGACCAACGCTTCTCATAGACCTTGATGTTCAGGGCAGCGCAACATCTGCCCTGGGAAAAAACCCTACCTCATTCAAGAAAACCAGCGCTCTCCTCTTAAAACAGCGCTTTTACCCCAAAGAAACCCTTGCTCCCTCAAAATTGACCACAACGCTTTTTGGGCGGACCAGAAATCGATTCAACACCCTTCTGCTTGGCAGAAACAGCGATATTACCAAGGTCGCGGTTAATATCATGCCTGGTCTCGACCTCATTCCCGCAAATACCAATCTCTTTTTCAAACTCAAGCACAAACACATAAAGAATCTCATCTTTTCCCTCGACGTGTGCAGGGAATACTACAAATACGTTGTCATTGATACAGCCTCAATCTGGGACGATATGATCAAGGCTCTCTTTATCGCCTCGGACATAAATCTGGTCCCCGTGACCCTCAATGCGCTGGCCACAAAGAGCCTGAAAACCTACGCGAATGAAATCGGAAAACTGATTAAAAAAAATCCGCATATCAACGTCCGTATCGTGAAAAACGAGGTGTATGGCACGCGTTCAACCACCAACACCGGAAAGATCCGGACAATGAACGAAAACCGCACCTTTCTCCATTCGCTCTTCGAATCCTTCTCAAAGGCGCCGGAAAGCGGTGTCTTTACCCTGCCCCGTTCAATTGTACTCAACCTGGAAATTCCTGAAAGTTCGGTCATCCGCCATGCGCAAGACAGCGGCATAAGCCTCAATCAGCTCAAAGCAACTGGCCTGTTAAAAAAAGCCTTTGGCCAGCTTACAGATTCTATCCAGTATATCCTGAACAGAGTCGCCGCTGAAAAAATGGAAAAGAGACCCTGGTATTACGCGTTTGTCCGCGAACGTCTGAAAAGCTTTGCCAAAGCGGCGATCTTCCTTTTCATAGTGCTGCGCGGCGCAAGCCTTTTCAACGGCGAAACCCCTGCGGTCAGCACGCCCTCAATGCTCGAAAAAACATACATTGCGCCAATCGCGCATGAATTCAAGGACAACGAGTCTCTCTATCAGATCGCAAAATACGCCATATCAGAATACCGGGCCATGGTGCCCTCAAGCGGCGATATTGATCGATACGTAAATGAAATGGTCACCATTCATAACCTCACCGCCCACCAGACCCGCCAGTCCATGATCAGAAACAACGGCTATATTGAACGGGGTACAACCCTCACCTTTTATCCCCCTGCGTTCATTCACAACAAAAACTACGAAGTAGACAGGGAAATATTCGCCTACTATAAAACCCTTGTCGAGGACGAGCACCCCTATATCACTGGTTTGTGGTGTGAACGGGGCCTTGGCGGCGGCGAACCCCACACAGGCGTTGATATCGCCTGCAGGCTTGGCAGCAGGATCATATCGCCAATCGACGGCATTGTAAGAACCGAGACAAACGGCCGCGGCGGTAACATGGTGGTCATCCACAAGGACGATTTTGTCCTCCTGTTCGCCCATATGGACCAACGGTTTGTCAAACAAGGTGACAGGGTAAGAAAAGGCCAAGTCATCGGCACCGTGGGACTTACTGGTGTCACCTCCGGGCCCCACGTCCATTTCGGATATGGCATCCGTTCCCCAAAAGACCCGCAGCGTTTCGAATATATTGACCCCAACAATTTCATTTTCAGGCAGAATTTTTATAGCGACAAGCTGAGCGCAGCCGGATTCTGATCCCCGTTATGCCCGCGCATCTGCTCCACCCACGCAGAAAACTCATGGCAGTCTGTCTGTGCGTCCTTGTTCTGGCATACGCGGGAACAGCCTTTGCGGCAGAGGGGCAGGGACCGCCGGATTCAACCCTGAAAGCCGACTCGTCCGGCCGGCAAACAGCGGCCGTTCACGATACCATCGCCTATGCGGCGGACAAGATAATATACAACAATAATGACAGTTTGCTCATGCTTCTTGGCAACGCGGAACTCAGCCAGGAAGGTATGAAACTTAAGGCCGATACCATCCTTTTTCACACAAACACCAGGATACTCGAGGCCATGGGGACCCCTATTCTCGACCAGGGCGCTGAATCGGTGAATGGCGAAAGCATGACATACGATATGAACACGAAAAAGGGAAAGGTTCGGTACGGTACCGCCCGGTCAAAAGGCGATGTGTACAACGGCGCGGAGATCGGCCGTATGGAAGACGCCACATTCCTTGTACGCAACGGCGACTATTCGACCTGTGACATCGACACCGCCCCCCATTATTTCTTCTTCAGTAAAAACATGAAGATGATCCCGGGCGATAAGATTATCGCAAAACCAGTGGTGCTTAACATTGGTGACGCGCCAGTGGGCGTGCTCCCCTTTTTCATATTCCCGACAAAAAAGGGACGCTGTTCGGGCCTGCTCACGCCGCGGTGGGGCGAATTTCCGGAAAATGGCAACCGGGCGTCCTACCTGAACAACGTGGGATATTACTTCGCCATAAACGATTATACCGACCTCGAGACCAAAGTCGATTTCACCAACGGCGATGGCTTCTTTTTCAAACGCATCTACCTGGATAACAGATTTGCCTACAACAAACGCTACTGGCTCAATGGCAATATTAACGGACGTTTCGACCTTTCCCGTTCCGACAATACCCAATCGCAAAACTATGGATTGAGCTATTCGCACAACCAAAATCTCTTTTACCCTGATGGGTCTTTTTACATGCGCGGTTCTGGTGAAATTGTCGGCAACAGCAGCTATTACCGGAAAAGTACGCTCGACCGCGAAGATTACCTTAAAAGACAGCTCACTTCCAACATGGCCATTGTGAGACAATGGAAAGAAGCGGGAATCACGGCAAATACTGATTTCAAGTACGAGGAAGACCTGGACAGCAAAGAAAACAAGCTCAGTCTGCCCTCGTTCAGCGTTTCGTCGGTGCAACGCCCTCTCTCAGTCCTCGCGGCGCCATTCATGAAAGAACGCGAGAACGATGTGAGCGTACCGCCTGACAGCCAGCCTTGGTACGAAAAGATTAAATTCGGATACGGCGCCAGGGGAATCAACCGGAAAGAAAGGGTGCGAGAGCGGCGGTATAATCTCATCGATACCGCCTACGACACTTCATATGTCATGCGGAACAATCAGGCAATGGACATGCGGCACGACCTCTCCTTTTCAATTTCCCCTTCGCCGCGTGTCTCATATATAAACATCAGTCCCCGGCTCTCCCTGGCCAGCAACTGGTTTTTCAAGGAACGAACGCAAACAGGCATCGCCGCAATCAGCGAACGCAGGTATTACAATTCAGCCAAAGCGTACGATACAGTCTATACGTGGGACACACTGCCTGGTATCAATTTCAACCACCGCGAGGAATTCAGCACCGGCCTTGACCTGGGCACCCAGCTCTATGGCATTGCCATGCTGAACCTGGGGCCGCTCATTGGCTTCAGGCATACCTTTCAGCCGTCGGTGGGCTATACCTTCAGCCCCAAACTGGAGGGTGGAGAACGGTATATCTCGGCAGGCACGGCCAACAGTGGCAACAGGGACGAACAGCAGCGCATTGATTTCAGGGCAAACAACACCTTTCAGATGAAGGTTGCCGGCGATCCTGAAGCGGAAAATCCAAAGGACAAGACGATCAGCCTGATGAACCTGAATCTTTCGACCGGGTACAACTTTGCCGCAAAACCCGGCACACGCAAACTGGGCGACCTCCAAAGCTCTGCTTCTACCAACCTCTACTCGCTGCAGTTGAGTTATAGTGGCAGCCACACTTTTTATGATGATAATGACAACCTGCTCTGGTCGCAGGCAGACGCTTCTCTTGTGAAACGCCTACCCAGCCTCCGCTCCCTGCGCCTCTCAGCTTCAACTGGCGCCCAGCTTTCAGGCACTTTTTCAAACGGACTGGTCGATATAAAGACACTGCTGCCCGATACCGCTAAAATGAATCCTTGGAATTTTGCGGCAAATTTCGGCTATTCATACAGCTCCTCTTACAATACGACCTTTAAGGTCTTTGAAAAAAGCACCACCTTTTCCTTGCGCGATCAGTTTACACTGAATTTTACCGACAACTGGCGCGTCTCCTATTCCAGCCGCTACGACTTTGAAAACAACGAATTAACAGAACAAAGCATGGATCTTTTGAGAAATTTCCATTGCTGGGAAGCGAACTTTCATTGGATCATCAATGGGTATAGGGCAGGATATTATCTGAGAATAAATATCAAAGAAATACCCGATATAAAGATTGAGAAACGGGGCGGCGAAGCCGGAGGCATGCTGTTTCCCGGTCAGGGATATTACTATTAAAACAAATGATTCTCCTGATCAAAGAATATTATTTTTTTAGACAAAGGAGACCTGCATGAAATATATATTCGTTGCGGCGCTATTTTCGGGCATGCTTTTTATGCTGTTTGCACAGGAGAAAAAACAGGAACCCGCCTACGTGGGTCCGGGCAAGTGTAAAATGTGCCACAATGCAAAAGCCAAGGGAGAACAGTATGCCAAATGGCAGGGTGAAAAGCACTCCAAGGCCTTTCAGACCCTGCAGGGCGAAGAAGCCGCGGCGCTGGCGAATAAAATGAAAATCGTGGACGCGTCAACAGATCCAAAGTGCCTCAAATGCCATATCACCGACGCTTTCATACAGAAAGATGGCGTGTCGTGCGAAACCTGTCATGGACCGGGAAGTCTTTATAAAACAATGCCCGTCATGAAAGACAAGAAAAAAGCCATGGAACTCGGGCTCATAGAACCCGCGAAGGAACTGTGCGTCAAATGCCACAATCCAGAAAGCCCCACGTATAAGCCCTTCACATACGAAGATGCAATCAAAATCGTCATGCATCCCAATCCGCAGCGCAAAAAAGAGGAATGAATATGGAACGGCTTGTTGATGCGCGCGGAATGCTTTGCCCCAAACCACTCATTCTGACTAAAAAGGCCCTTATGTCCGCGGACCAGGGCGACACGCTGAAAATCCTCATCGACAACGAGACGTCAAAAAACAATGTCGCGCGTTTTCTCGCTGACAACATGCTACCACCAATAATCTCAGAGGCAAACGGCGTCTTCACCCTTTTTGCTGCGGTAAAAAAAGGCTCTTTAGCCCAACCCGATGCCGAAAGCTACTGCGCCGTTTCTTCCGTAAAACCCCCTGTTGTTCTGGTCTCGGGAAACACCATTGGCAAGGGTTCAGACGAACTGGGAGCAGTGCTTGCAAAAGGTTTCATCAACACGATCAAAGAGGTCTCGCCCCTGCCCCAGGCGGTCATTTTAATCAACAGCGGTGTCCTTCTCGCGTGCGAAGGTTCGTCTCTTATCGAACCGCTGAAAGAACTGGAAGCCAAGGGGGTCAAGGTGCTCTGCTGCGGCACATGTGTTGATTTTTTCAACAAAAAAAACGCCCTGCGTACAGGCGTCATTTCAAACGCGTATGACATCCTGACCCTTCTTTCTCAGGCAGGCCATGTCATCCCATTATGAACAACACCTGCATTGCGCTGCTTGGGTCAACCCGCGCCACCATGGCATGTGAAGAGCTCTGTCTTGCGGCAGGCGTTCAGTGCGCCATTGTCCCGGTTCCCCGAGAAATTACCGCGGAATGCGGCGTGGCCCTGGAAGCCGCCCGGGCAGACCAGTCCCGAATACAATCCCTGTGTGAAAACGCTGGCTTTGCCCCGCAATTCTTCCACAGGTACGAATCCTAGAAAGACCCGCTACAGCTGTATTCCGTGTTCCTTGATCTTGCGCCAGAGCGTTGTGCGTGAAAGACCCAATTGCTGGGCGGTCGCGGACTGGTTGTTGTCGTGGCGTTGGAGCACGCGCGCAATGTGCCGTTTTTCCAGCTCGTTGAGGCTGAGCAGTTCCTCCTCCACTTCGCCGGACTTTGAGCCAATGAGAGGCCGATTAATAATGATATTTTTTGGAAGATCGTCAGGGTTGATTACCCCTCCCTCGGCCATGACTACTCCGCGCTCAATGATGTTTTCGAGTTCGCGGATGTTTCCCGGGAAAGAATAGCCCTGAAGCAATGCCATGGCGTGCGGATCAACGACCGGCGGTTTTTTATCGAGCAGTGTGGCGTATTTGATAATGAAAAACGGTATAAGCTTGGCGATATTGGCCTTGCGCTCGCGCAATGGCGGCAGGTTGATATGGATCACATTGAGCCGGTAAAACAGGTCTTCCCTGAAAGTACCTTTCTGAACATTGGCGGCAAGGTCCTGGTTTGTGGCCGCGATAATGCGCACATCGACCACCTTGGACTCGTTTCCGCCCACCATGCGCACACTATGGTCCTGGAGAAACCTGAGGAGCTTGACCTGGGCGCTGGGTTGCAGCTCACCCACTTCATCAAGAAAAAGCGTGCCCTGATTGGCCTCTTCGACAAGCCCCTTTTTCTGGAACGCGGCCCCGGTAAAAGCGCCCTTTACATGGCCGAATAACTCGCTTTCAATCAGGTTCTCGGGAATGGCGCCGCAATTGACCGCCACAAAAGGGCCGTCGGCCCGTCTGCTTTTCATGTGGATATACCGCGCAAAGACCTCCTTGCCCGTGCCGCTTTCCCCGCTTACCAGCACCGTGCTGTTGGTTTGGGCCACTTTGTCGGCCATGCCAATGGCACGCATCATCTTATCATCGTCTCCGACAAGGTCCCGCATAAGCCGGGTCTGCGACTCGAGGTACTTGAGGTCTTTTTCCTGGCGGATGGTGATTTTTTCAATGACCAGCGTTACATCATCGGCATGCACGGGTTTGACCAGATAGAGATAGGCGCCGTGCCGTACCGCGCGCGTCGCCAGTTCAATGTCGTCGATAGTGGTGAGCACCACGATCTCGCACCCCGCCATGTTCACCTTGATGTAACTGATGAGGTCGAGTTCATTCTCGCATGTCTCGGTAATATTAATGATGACAATGCTGATTTGTCCGCGTCCCAGGATCTTGAGCGCGTCAGCGGCGTTGGTCGCGTCGAGAAACGTGTAGCCCTCGTGGTGGATATTGTTGACGATTTCCTCACGGATGGTGCGGTCCGGATCGACTATGAGTATCTTTTTCGTTTCCATATCAGCTGAAGAATTTCTTCGCCTTTCGTAAAAAACCCGCGCCCTCGCCGCTGGCCTTTGTCTGATTGATCTCTTTTAGCTTCCGATAGAGATCGCGCTCTTCGGACGAAAGCCTTTTAGGCGTGCCCACGTGGATTTTGACCAATATATCGCCACGGTACCGGTTGTTGTTCACCTCAGGCAGGCCTTTTTCGCGCATGCGCAGGACCGACTCTGATTCCGTGCCAGCGGCAATGGTGAGTTTAATCTTGCCGTCCAGTGTGTCGAGGACAATTTCGTCACCAAGCGCCGCCTGGGGCATTGAAATTTCGAGTTCGCAGACAAGGTCCTGACCATGACGTTCAAAAAATTCGTGCGGTATCTCCTCGATAATCACGATAAGATCGCCCGCCTGCCCGCCGCGCGCTCCCGCATCCCCCTGTCCGCGGAGCGGAATATAGTTTCCCTCTGCAACGCCCGCTGGAATTTTAACGGAAATAGTGGATTCAGTACGCAACAGGCCATCGCCGCCGCATTCGCTGCATTTATTGGAAATGACTTCTCCGGTTCCATTACATGCGGAACAAGCCCCAACGTTCACCATCTGTCCAAAAAGGGACTGTGTGACCCGACGGACCTGGCCCGATCCACCGCAGGTAGAACAGGTGCGCGCACCGCTGCCTCCCTTGCCTCCGCAATGGGAGCAATGCTCACGCTTCTTGTATTTTATTTTTTTGCTGGTACCGGTGTTTATTTCCTCAAGCGTCAGATGGACAGTTACCTGCAGGTCGCTCCCGCGGTTTGACCCGCCTCCCCTGCCTCCTCGCCTGCGCGATCCGCCGAAAAAGTCGGAGAAAAAGGAATCGCCGCCAAAATCGTTCATAAAAGCGCGCAAAGCGTCTGAAATATCAAACCCATCGGCCCCGCCCGCAAAACCTCCGCCCCAGCCGCCATGGCCCGCGCCAAACGCGGCATGGCCAAACTGGTCATACTTTTTGCGCTTGTCAGGGTCTTTGAGCACTTCGTAGGCTTCGGTGGCTTCCTTAAAACGCTCTTCAGCGCTTTTATCACCCTTGTTTTTGTCAGGGTGATATTTTATCGCCAGCTTGCGGTAGGCGTTCTTGATGCTCTCTGTGTCGGCATCTTTGCCAACACCGAGAACTTCGTAGTAATCGCGTTTCTCAGCCATTACTTATCGTCCATTACTTCAAAATCAGCATCGACCGCGCCATCCTTCTTTTTCCCGTCCTTTTTTGGCTCGTCCTGCTGGGGGGCTTCCTGGCCTGCCTGCGCATCCGGGCCGGGTTGAGGCCCTGACTGTGCGCCCTGGGCATGTTTGTACATCTCTTCAGCTATTTTATGCGATGCCTGGGTAAGCTCCTCTACTGCCGTGTTAATAACGGCAGGATCTTCGCCCTTCACCGCCTCTTTGACCTTGGCAACAGCCTCTTCAATTTTCTTACGGTCGCCTTCTGAGACCTTGTCGCCCAGTTCCTTGAGGGACTTCTCTGTCGCATAGACAAGCTGTTCAGCCTTGTTCTTCGCGTCGATCTTTTCCCTGGCCTTTTTGTCCTCTGAGGCGTGCGCCTCAGCGTCTTTGACCATGCGCTGAATTTCAGCCTCGGAAAGACCTGACGACGATTCGATTCGTATTTTCTGTTCCTTGCCCGAGGCGAGGTCCTTTGCCGATACATTGACAATACCGTTTGCGTCAATATCAAAGGTGACCTCGATCTGCGGCACCCCGCGCGGCGCAGGCGGAATACCCAGGAGGTCGAACCGGCCCAATGTCCGGTTGTAGACCGCCATTTCGCGTTCGCCCTGGAGCACATGGATTGAAACCGCGTTCTGATTGTCCTCAGCGGTGGAGAAGACCTGGCTCTTTTTCGTGGGAATAGTTGTCCCCTTGTCAATTAGTTTGGTCATGACGCCGCCAAGTGTCTCAATACCCAGAGAAAGAGGCGTAATGTCGAGAAGCAACACATCTTTCACAGCATCGTCGCCGCTCAGAATACCGCCCTGGATGGCCGCGCCCACGGCAACCACTTCGTCCGGGTTGACGCTCTTGTTGGGCTCTTTCTGGAACAACTCCTTCACCTTTTCCTGGATGCATGGCACGCGGGTAGAGCCACCCACCAAAAGAACCTCTGAGATATCAGACACTGAAACACCCGCGTCTTTTATTGCCTGCTTGCAGGGGCCAACAGACCGTTCGACTAGGTGCGCAATGAGTTGCTCGAATTTCGCCCGTGTAAGCCCGATATCAAGATGCTTTGGCCCGCTTGCATCGGCAGTGATAAAGGGCAGGTTGATGGTTGTTTGCATGGTTGAGGAGAGTTCGATTTTCGCGCGTTCTGCAGCCTCCTTGAGGCGCTGGAGCGCTATGCGGTCCTTGCGCAGGTCTATACCCTCGGTCTTCTGGAATTCCTGAGCAAGAAAATCTATGACAACCTGGTCAATATCATCGCCGCCCAGATGCGTATCGCCATTGGTCGATTTGACTTCAAAAACGCCCTCTCCGATCTCAAGAACGGAGATGTCAAACGTACCGCCGCCAAAATCGTAGACAGCTACAATTTCATTCTTCTTTTTCTTGTCAAGACCATAGGCAAGCGCCGCGGCCGTGGGTTCGTTCACGATGCGAAGCACTTCGAGCCCGGCTATACGGCCAGCGTCCTTGGTTGCCTGACGCTGAGCATCGTTAAAATATGCCGGAACCGTTACGACAGCCTGCTTGACCTCTTCGCCAAGGTAATCCTCAGCGGTCTTCTTCATTTTCTGAAGGATCATTGCTGAAATTTCAGGCGGGGTGTATTCCTTGCCTCCTGTCCCGACTTTGACCAGTTCGTTGGGACCGCCAACGATTTTATATGGCACCAGTTTTTCTTCAGAAGCAACCTCGTTGTGGCGACGACCCATAAAACGTTTGATTGAATAGACTGTATTTTCCGGATTGGTGACTGCCTGTCGTTTTGCGGTTTGGCCAACGAGGATTTCGCCGTTTTTTGCAAAACCAACTACCGAAGGGGTAGTTCGACTTCCTTCTGAGTTTGCGATAACAACAGGTTTGCCGCCTTCCATGATGGCTACACACGAATTCGTGGTGCCAAGGTCGATTCCAATTACTTTTGCCATATTTTCTCCTTTTTAATTATTACATACTAAAATTCAAACAATAATATGCAAAGATAATACCATCATGCATATCTTTATATTTGATAATGAAAAATAGATTATTTGGAGGAGTGAAGAAAACTAATTGTTTCCTTTTGAAACAACTACTTTTGCATATTGAAGCACTTTAGTATTAAGGACATAGCCCTTTTGGAGCACCCGGACAATATGGTGTTCGGGTATGTCGGCCGAAGCTTCCTGCATTACAGCCTCGTGTTTCTCAGGATTGAACTCATCGCCTATTGGATTATCTTCCTTGAGGCCTGCCTGGCGCAAAATATCGAAAAACTGATTGTAGATCATCTCAACGCCCTTGAAAAGCTTTTCAGTTTCAGGCGTATTGTGGTCAGGATGTATTGCGCGCTCAAAATTCTCCAGTACCGGGAGGATATTCGAGACTATTTCCTCGTTTGCCGTGGAAATAAGATTCACTGTCTCACGTGCAGTCCGTTTCTTGTAGTTATCGAACTCGGCAAGCAGCCGTAAACGCGCGTCTTTAAGCCCCTGGTTATCTTCCTTGAGCTTCTCGATCTCCTCGGCAAGCTCCTGCTCTTTGGTCTTCTTCTCAGGCTCAGCATGTACTTCAGACTCGACTTGATCCTTGGTTTCTGCCTCAATCTTAACCTCAGCCTCAACCTTTTCTTTTTTTATATCTTCCATAGGTGTGTCCCTGTTAATGTACGAATCTATCTGTTAAAAACCGCGCGGTATAATCGACCAGTGAAATAAGCCGTTCGTATTGCATGCGCGGCGGCCCCATAATGCCCAAAGTTCCTTTAATACCGCTAATACCGCCAATGGAATAATTCGCTGTAACAATACTGTATTGTTCGAGATTGTCTTCTGTATTTTCTTCTCCGATAGTAATATACACGCCATCTTTCATGCGTTTCTCTAGGGGGGAAACAAGGAGTTCTTTTCTTTCAAGAAGCCCGATTACCGAACCAACCCTCTCCAGCGTGGAAAACTCGGGTTGAGAGACAATATTTGAAGTACCTTCGACATGGATGATTTTTTTATCAGGAAAATCAAAAAGGTCGCGCGCATTGTCGACAAAGAGCCGTACAGCGGAAATAGTCTTGGAATCTTCAGTGCGTACAATCTCTTCGAGCCGTTCCTTGATTTCAGAGAGCTGCTTCCCCTCAAGCCGTTCATTGATAAAAGCGCAGGCCCTCTCAAGTTCCTTTTCATCGTAAACGGATTTTATTTCGCAAGTGACCGTATTCACCAACCCGGATTCGATTGCCAGCACAAGCAGAATGTTTTTTTCTGAAAGCGGCACAATATCGAGTTTTTTAAAAACACCTTTGTAGAAACGCGGGGCAAGCACCAATCCCAATTCGGCGGACATGGACGAAAGAAGCTTGGCTGTTGCTGAGGTTATTTCCTCAACGCTGCTCACCAAACTGCTGCAGGTCCCATCCACTTCACCCTGCTCCTTGGTAGAAAGCCCGGCTATCTCTATTAAGTAATCAACATAATATCGATAGCCCCTGTTCGTTGGTATGCGACCTGCTGAGGTGTGGGGTTGGGAAACATACCCCTTTTCTTCAAGGTCTGTGATAATATTCCTGATTGAAGCCGGACTGAGCATAAGCCCGCTCTTGCGTGAGACCGTGCGCGAGCTGGTAGGTTCGGCTGAAGATATATAATCGCGAACCAATGTCTGAAGCACGCAGGATTCGCGGTCATTGAGCTTTTCTGTTTCCATGAATGCCCAGGATTGAAAGAAAGGGTTCCCGCGGATTTTGGCCCTGCGGGAACCCGATATTGACTGTTTCCGGGGCCGGCTTACATCATGCCGCCGCCCATGCCGCCCATGCCACCCATGCCGCCGCCCATACCAGCACCGGCGTGAGAATGGTCCTTCTCTTCCTTCTTTTCGACTACCAGCGCCTCGGTGGTGAGGAGCAGGCCTGCGATTGAAGCTGCATTGAGAAGGGCCGCTTTGGTGACTTTGGTGGGATCAATGACACCTGATGCGATGAGATTTTCGTACTTGTTGGTCTGGGCATTGTATCCATAGTCATCTTTGCCCTTGGTTACTTCCTGGACCACAACACTTCCTTCCATGCCCGCGTTCGCGGCAATCTGACGAAGAGGTTCGGGAAGAGCCCTGCGGATAATATCAACACCAACAGCTTCATCGCCGCTCAGTTTGAGGGAATCGAGGCTCTTGGTTGCGCGGATAAGAGCAACGCCGCCGCCAGCTACTATGCCTTCTTCAGCAGCTGCGCGCGTAGCATGAAGCGCGTCTTCAACACGGGCCTTCTTTTCCTTCATCTCAGTTTCGGTCGCAGCGCCCACGTGAATGACTGCCACACCGCCAGCCAGCTTGGCCAGACGTTCCTGGAGTTTCTCGCGGTCGTAATCCGAAGTGGTCTCATCGACCTGCTTGCGAATATTGGCAATGCGGGCCTTGATGTCGCCGCTCTTGCCCGCGCCTTCGATGATGGTGGTGTTTTCCTTGTCAATAACAATGCGTTTTGCGCGGCCAAGGTCGTCGAGTGTGGTGTTTTCGAGCTTGAAGCCGATTTCGTCGGAAATAACGCGGCCATTGGTGAGTGTAGCAATGTCTTCGAGCATGGCTTTGCGGCGATCGCCGAAACCAGGCGCTTTGACAGCCGCGACTTTGAGCGTTCCGCGGAGTTTGTTCACCACGAGCGTTGCAAGGGCTTCGCCTTCAACTTCTTCGGCAATGATGAGGAGCTGCTTTCCAGCCTGGGCTGTTTTTTCGAGAATGGGCAGCAGGTCTTTCATGGCGCTGATCTTTTTATCATGGATGAGAATAGCAGCGTCTTCGAGAACCGCTTCCATTTCATCGGGATTGGTGACAAAATAGGGCGAAATATAGCCGCGGTCGAACTGCATGCCTTCGACAACGTCGAGGGTAGTGTCGGTTGACTTGGCTTCTTCAACTGTGATGACACCATCTTTGCCGACCTTTTCCATGGCATCGGCAATGAGCGTGCCAATGGTCTCGTCGCTGTTGGCGGAAATAGTGCCAACCTGGGCGATCTCGTTTTTGCCCGAGATCTTTTTGCTCATTTTATCGAGCTCTTTGAGGAGCACTTCAACTGCTTTATCGATGCCGCGCTTGAGGCTCATGGGATTTGCGCCAGCTGTGACGTTCTTGAAGCCTTCCTGCACGATCTTCTGGGCAAGCACGGTCGCGGTTGTGGTACCGTCGCCCGCAATATCAGATGTCTTGCTGGCAACTTCCTTGGTCAGCTGGGCACCCATGTTTTCGTATGGGTCCTGAAGTTCAATTTCCTTGGCAACGGTTACGCCGTCTTTGGTGATTGTGGGTGAACCAAATGATTTGTCGAGAACAACATTGCGGCCCTTGGGACCGAGTGTTACTTTTACCGCGTTTGCAAGCTGGTCAACACCGCGCTTAAGAGCTTCGCGTGCCTCAGCATCATATTTCAGAATCTTTGCCATACATTTATCTCCTTGATTTATTATGTTTTATGGTTTTTGATTAAATCTTAGCGAGAACATCGCTCTCGCGCAGGATCAGATACTCTTTTCCTTCGACTGTGATTTCGGTGCCGGAATATTTTCCATAGAGCACCTTGTCGCCAACCTTGAGTTCCATTTCGATCTTTTTGCCGTCTTCGAATTTTCCCGGACCAACAGCAACGATTTCGCCTTCCTGGGGCTTTTCCTTGGCATTGTCGGGAATGATAATGCCACCGGCAGTTTTGCTCTCTGCCTCAAGCGCTTTCACGACCACTCGGTCTGCTAACGGTTTCACCTTCATCTAAACCTCCTGATTTTTGGTTAAGGTATTGGTTTGAGTGTTTGTTTTTCCTTTTTCCTGCTAGCACTCCTATTGTTGGAGTGCTAACAGGGTATAAATTATAACAAAAATCGAATCAAAAGTCAATAGGGATTTTGAAAAATATTCCAGCGAGATTAAATGAATGGAAATAATGTATAGATGGAGTTAGCTACCGACAATCTCATTCAGGCCATCAATTATCTGTTCTAAGATAGGATCTGAGACGTGACCAAGCTTGCTTCCGAGCCTTTCTAAAGAAAGGGTCCTGACTTGGCTAATCTTGACCCATGACTCCTTGGGTAATTCTTTCTTTCCCAGATGAAAGGTAAGCGGAAACCCGGCCCTTTGGGCCTGGCTGGTAATTGCAAGCGCGATGACAGTACCGGATCGTTCGTTAAAAACGTCTTGACTGATTACAATAACTGGTCGATGGCCAGCCTGTTCGCTTCCCCTGACAGGATTCAGATCTGCCCAATAAATATCGCCCCTTAATATTTTTCCCATTCCACTCCCTCTGCCCCAAGACTTTCCTCGGCAAGGTCTTTTTCTTCCTTTGGATCCAGTTTTTCACACTCCATGGCAAGCCGTGACTTGTCTATTTTTGCCAATTTCTCACCCAATGCATCCTGAATGGCTCTGGAACGGCTAGGAAAGAGATGTTGGGCAACAAGTCGGTCAAGCTTCTTTAATATGCTTGAATCCAATGATATAGCGAGTTTTGCAACTGACATACACACCTCCGGTATGACTATAGTAATACTATAATAAATTTTCGATCATTTGTCAATACCTATTTCACTGAAAACGAACGCGTAATCCCTGCTTAAAAGATCGCTGAATTACCCGGAAAAAAAACATCCCTCCCCTGACCAGCTCAGAGATGAAACCTTTAGTTTTATTAATGCCTCTGTTATATCAACAGACTCCTTCGGGGAGAGGTCAGCACTGGAACAGATGCGT
This sequence comes from Candidatus Raymondbacteria bacterium RIFOXYA2_FULL_49_16, assembly GCA_001789205.1. GTDB lineage: Bacteria > Fibrobacterota > OXYB2-FULL-49-7 > OXYB2-FULL-49-7 > XYB2-FULL-49-35 > XYB2-FULL-49-35. The sequence continues at coordinate 23,569 of MFYT01000081.1, forward strand.
TAAATTCTGCTCCCCAGCGAATCAATAATGTATTTTTTCTGGTAACCATGCACCCCATTCTCTTCCTATGCAGCGACAGCGAAATCAAGGGCGGCGGCCAGGTAAGCCTGCTCGAACTTGTGAAAAGAATTGACCGTTCAAAATACCTCCCTCGCGCAATCGTAGGCGCTCATGGCCCCCTGTTCGACGCCTTTGTAAAAGAACAAGTATCTGTCGAAGCCATGGCCCTGCCGCGCATTGCGCCATTTCCCGGTCCTGGCGCGGTTCTGGCGCTGCGGAAGATCGTTCGCTTTATTCGTTCGAATGCGATACAATTGGTCCATTCAAACGACAGCAGGGCCCATGCGTACGCGGGACTCGCATGCTTGTTTACCAAAACACCCACGCTGTTCCACTACAGGGTTTCGTATAAAGACGGCCTGTTTGACACGCTTCTACCCCTGCTCTGTAAAAAGATAATCGCGGTCTCAAACGCAACAGCCGCCCGTTTTCCCCGCTGGTTCAAAGACAAAACCACCGTGATATATAACAGTGTTGACACTGACCGTTTCTCTCCTGGAGAAAAACCAGTACCCAACCCCTATGCAAAAGGCAATGGGCCAATAATAGGCAGCGTTGGGCGGTTTGGGGCTGAAAAGGGCTTTGCCCTTCTGGTACGCGCTGTGGCGCTGCTCAGGAAGGATTTCCCGGATATTTCCCTCACGCTTGTAGGAAGCGGCCAGCCCCATGAAAAAGCAGCGCTTGAAGAGACTATCCGGACGCTCTCCATGCAGGACCAGGTGCTCTGCATTGACCAATGCGCTGCCATGCCCGATTTCATGCGCGCACTGGATGCCTATGCCCTGCTATCTGAAAACGAAGGTCTAAACCGTTCCATTCTTGAAGCCATGGCATGCGGCAGGTCTGTTGTGGCCACGCGCGTGGGTGGAACGCCTGAAATAATAACAGGCCCATCCATGGGCTTTATGGTCCAACCTGGCGACCCGGTGTCAGCGGCAAACGGGCTGAAAACGATTTTAGAAGACCCTGAAACCCGTAAAGCCATGGAAATAAATGCGCGCGCCAGGATCATTGAAGCTTTTACGATTCAAGAGCAGGTACGCCGTATGGAAGAGGAATTTGATACGCTACTGAAGTCCTGATTCTACCTCGACAAAACGGATAAACGCGCTGGCAAATTTACCCTTTATGAATATGTCGGCCTGCCCTCTTCCCTGCGCCGCCAGGTCAGCGGCCAGTTCAGGATTGGACAATATCTGTTCCATTGCCCCGGCCATTGACGCTGGTTGCAAGGCATCGCAATAAAGCACCGCATTCCCGCCTACTTCCGGAAGCGAGGCAGCCCTGCTTGAACACACGGGAACACCGTAGTACATTGCCTCAAGGAGCGGATACCCAAACCCTTCGTAGAGCGAAGGCATGACAAAAAGGTCTGCGTTTCTATAGATAGCGGGAAGGTCGTTCTGCCGCACAAAGCCCGTGATCACCACAGGCTGGCTGCTTTCACTTGCCTGCTTGCGGAGCAATGGCTCGCATTGGCCCTCTCCGCCTGCCAGCACAAGCGAATGGGGGTATTTCCCTTTGTTCTTGAGCATTCGGAAGGCCTCAAGAAGGGTTGTCACATTCTTGTGGGTCTTAAAATTACCTGTGTATAAAACATACGGCTTTTTAATGCCATAGCTATCCAGGCAATCTGACGCAACACGGCCAACCCCGGCCTTGTCGGGCGCCAGGTCGAGAGGGACCACCGCGGCCTTTTCCGCTACCCTGCCAAAGAGCCTGCTGACTTCGCCAAGGGTGAACTTTGAATCACATGTTATCCAATCCGATTGTCTGAAATACAAACGGCACATGAGCGCATAGAGCGCGGCGCGGACATATCCCCTCTCGCGCCGGTATTCATCGAGGGTCAGTTCCATGATGTCGTGGACAGTTGAGACAACTGTACAACCGGTAAAAAGCGGCACTTTGCAATATGGGGAATAAAAGAAATTGACCTTGTATTTTGCCAGAAGGCGGGGCAGAAAAACCTGGTCCGAGAACATGGCTGGTCCGTTGGGAAGCGCGACATACGCTATCGTCCTGCCGAGGGGGACCCTATCGCACCCAGGACCAATGAAAAGTATGATGCGCCAGGAAGGCCGCTGGGCAGCGAGGGTTTCCACAAAGGCCTCCACGTGCCTGCGGATTCCTGTCTGGCGTCCTGTGATGAATTCGCGTGCGTCTATGCCTATGACCATTTTTTATTGGCTATCCGTTCTTTCTATAAAATAAATTATCCATAAGCAAAAACCGATGAAAAACAGGCTCCGCACCGCCCATATCATTACCCGTCTCGACCGCGGCGGTTCAACCGACAACACACTTTATTCCGCGCTTTTTGCGGACAAGGCCGCCTTCGAGGTCTTTGTGGTATCAGGCCCCACAGACCATCCTGAAGGCGCCATCCAGAAACGCGCGCGCGCCGAAGGGGTCATTTTTCTCACTATAAATGCCATGGGCCGTGAAATAAACCCCATACGCGATATTCTGGCGTGCATTAAGCTCTTTTCCTTCATTAAAAAACACCGGATAAAGATCGTCCACACCCATACCTCAAAGGCCGGTATTGTGGGACGAATCGCGGCTTTTTTTGCCTATGTGCCTGCCATAGTCCACACGCCCCATGGCCATGTTTTCTGGGGATACTACTCCCCTGCATTCACACGTCTTTTCATGATTACTGAGAAAATATGCGGCTGGCTTGGCCATTCGCTTGTGGCGCTTACGCAGGCCGAGAAAGACGATTATGTCCGGCTGAAAGTGGAACAGGAGAAAAAAATCACCATTGCACCAAGCGGTCTCGAACTTTCTCTCTATCGAAAGACCGAAGGCGCTCAGGCCCGCGCAACCCTGGGTATTGCGCACAACGCTTTTGTCATAGGCACTGTGGCACGCTTCGAGAAAATAAAAAACCATGCGACGCTCCTGAAGGCGGCAACACTCCTATGCGATAGAAAAATCGATTTTATCTGGGTCTTTGTAGGCGACGGCGTACTTCTTCCAGGGTTCAAAAAAGAGGCGCAGGAGGCCGGACTTCTGCAACATATGATTTTCACCGGCTGGCGCGATGACATTCCAGCCATTCTTCCGGCCTTTGATATCTTCGTCCTTGCCTCACTCAACGAAGGCATGGGACGGGTCTTTGTCGAGGCCCAGGCATGCGGCCTGCCTGTGGTGGGTTCTGATGTCTGCGGCATCGCAAATGTGGTTAAAAACAATAAAACAGGCATTCTTGTTAAACCCGACGACAGCGCCTCCATTGCCGAGACCATTGGGAAACTGCACGCTGATCCTGAGTTGAGAAAGACCATGGGATCAGAGGCGCTTGCGGCAATAGCCGAGGAATACAACGTCCATGCAATGGTGCACGGTCTGGAAACATTGTATCGCGATCTTCTCATGAAAAAGATGTTTGAAGAGTGAAGGTAATAATACCATGGTTAACAATAGAATAGATTTGCATTGACAAACACCACACAAAAGAGTATATTATTTTTGAAATGTTAACCGCTTAACAGTGGGACCTAAATACAGTTTTACGCGAAGGAGAGACCACGTGATAATTTTAAGACTAACACAAATAATAACCATTTTAGTTTCCATCTCCTGCTTTACCCAGGTTGACTGGACCATTAAAGTCTCTGGCGCAACAGACCTCATTTACCCTATCGTTTATGGTGATAGTCAGTATGTGGCTGTGGGCCATTACAATTGTGACGAAATAACAATATGGGGGCTATCGTGAATAATAAGAAAATGGCCCAACTAAGAGAGCTATTAACACTAATCAGTATTATGTTCTCATTCAATATCCTAATAATGTGCACCAGAGGCGTAAACCCAAAGCCCGTATCAAGTGAAGACATCAATTATAAACTTATCGCGAATGGCGTTTGGATGGCATCCGAATATAACTCTACTAGCCACGATTCTGAAAAAGTAGGTTTGCCCAATATAATGATTAGCCCCTATTATATTTTTGCCTGTCCTGCAGATGATGATAGTATTAAAGTAGCTTGGTCGAATAGGATTGCATGTGACATATATAGAACCTATTTGGATGGCGATGGAAATATTTACTTCAATACGATTAACGATAAAGTAACAAATGACTCTCTTGACGGAGATACGATATCTGTTCATGTTAAATTCTATGCAGACAGTACGGCAATATCTTATTTCGTATATAAAGATAGCTCGTACATATATCATATGAGTAAAACAAATAAAGACGCTTCAATCTTTTGTTTTTAAAAGAAGGGGGTAGCATGTTTAAATTCAATCACCAACTAATTGGATTATTCATTTTAGTTTCTATATGGCACACATACCCTTACTTCGATAAGACATATTCAATAAATGACTTGAAAAACAAAAGTGATTTGATCTGTTATGGCGTTGTAGATTCAATCTACTACACAGAAGACATAAACAGTAAACTGCCATTCACATTTATTGATATTAAGATTACGAAAATACTGAAAGGTCAAAACATGAAGACTGTATTAGTTAGGGAACTTGGAGGTTTTAGTAATAAGGTAGGCAACGTTTTTCCCTCGGGTTCGCCAATCTATAAAATTGGCGAAGAGGTATTCGTATTCCTAAGAAAGAATAAAATTCATGATTTTTATTATACCTGTGCCAACAAACAAGGCAAATATATTATTAAAAATGAAAACGGGATTAAAAAGGTATATAATAAAATACCAATAAATGGAAATGAAGTTATTAACAATTCCAAAAGCCTTGACGCTATGATTGATTCTATTAAAGCTATTATGAACTGAAGGAGAAAGCTATGTATTCAATATTACCATTTATTTGTTTAACAATCATATTCCTGGAGTGCTCTTTTTCTTTTAACGTCTCTGGCATTACCTCGAGTGGGGCTAGCTATTATTTGGATGAATATTTAAATCCTACAGATAGAAATGATCCGGATATCACCTATTTGTTTTATCCTTTTATGAACTATATCCAGATATATGTAGAGGATGATGGGTCTCGATCCTTGACTACGACTGACATTCAAAACGTAACGCAACTTGCCTGTGCTGAGTGGGCAACTACTGGCTATTTTAATTTCTGGGATGTTATCATACAAAACGTTGATCCAATCGTATCTTCGGGTACCGACAGACAATTAACAATTGCTTTTGATGCAGATGGATATATTGATGGTCAAGAATTACCTATCGCAGAAACGTTCCCAAACTTTAATACCATGTGGATGTCAAAAGGACAATTATACTGTGATATTATTTTAAACGACACCTATACGTTCTCTTTAACAACCATGAATCAAGCTGCCAATATTATTGATTATCAAAGTGTTATAACGCATGAACTCGGGCATCTATTAGGAGCTGGACACTCAGATATAAACCAGAATGATGTTTCGAATTTTTCTGATTTGCCTACTATGGCAGATCCCGGAGAGCCAGAAAATACCTCTATGCGAACGACTACAATTGCCCGTACGATTAGTGCCGATGATATCAACTGTATGAGGTTTCTGTATGGAAAATTATACGTACCCAAAATGTATGCCTCGCTATATAATGCGGCACAGGCTGCCATAGGAGTTCAAGATATCTATGCTTCTGAAAATGTAGTACTGGATGCAGGTAATCTTATTCTAACAGACAACGTAAATGTTACTATTGAGGACAATCTTGCCATTGACTTGGATATATTTTACCTTAAATGTGGTCTCAATGGCACAATTACATTTAGGAAATAATGTTAATATAAGCACTTATTATGGAAATAATACAGGTCAAAGTGTTTATGTTTTTACAAAAAGTAATCAAAATAAAATAAAAGGAATATACCAAGATATCGATCAGGCAATTACGAATATTCGAAATGATGAAGCGATAGAATTATCTGTCCCACGTATGTTTAGTACTATTGATGATGCGGTGGTATATATTACCTCAAATAGTTACGCGAACTGCAATTTTTTAGTTTCGGTAAAACAGGGTACCTATACCATAGGGGGTCAATATAGGATAGAACCAAATCATGCAAAAAGTGTAAAGATTGATATTGAAGATGGTTCTAGAATAGAATTTGAAGAGCATAGCTATTTAATATTAAACACCCCAAACAGCGAGATATTCCCAAAAAATGATGTTATACTTGTCAAAAATGAAAATTCTAGTCAACCGATAATAAAAGTGATAAATAAAGAAAGGCCTAGCGAGGTTGTTCCTTCGATTAAGAGCATTATTGGATTGTTTGATGATTTGAACATTGCATTTGCGGGGTTCTCGGCTAAGGCGGGGCGTGAGATAAGTTTACAGGCTGGAGAGTACCCACTGGCGAACAATCCACCATTCCTAAAGGATGTCTCGATATCTGGTGTTTTGGGCCAAACATATACCACAAGTTCAGTAATCCAATTTGGACCAGACGTATCTTTTCCTGTAGAATTCTCCAATACAGAAGGTGCAGTAATACAAAATATTATTTTTACTTTTAATCGGGACGTAAATATTCCCGATGCCGCTTTTCTTGGATTCGGATCAGAGTCCCAACCGGTAATTGCAAATACGGCTTTCCGAAATTGTATTTTCGTGAATGTTAATTCAAAACCAGGCCAACGTAAGATGGGGACAGCCCTTCGGGTTGGATATGCATCCGGAAACTTTTCTATACAAAACTGTTTGTTCAAGAATTTTAATACTGCATTGAGGTTTGATTCTCCATCTAGTGCTACATGTGCCCCTGTAATTTCTGGAACAATATTCGATGGAAACGTTGTTGGTGTCCGATGCCCTGAGGGTCTAAATTTATTTACCAGGACCAGCTATAACGATTTTTTCAACAACAACATATGCTTAAAGATAGGAGATGGCGAATCATACACCACTATTACCGCAGTCAATAGCGTTTCGGCCGGTAATAATATATCATCTGATCCTCAATATATTGATGCCAGCCTACTGTCTTTCCGATTGAGTACGGGAAGCGTCTTAATTGATGCTATGCCAGGTCTGGTTGACATAGGGCCATATGATCATTTGCTAATATATTCAGTTGTGTTTATCGTCAAAAAAGCGATATCGTCTGTCAGCGACTTTTTAAAAAGGACCCTTGGTATTTTCGGCAGTGGTGGATACGTTGAATTTACAGATCAGTCGGCAGTCAATAATTCTTTTACAGCAAACACTTTCAATCCTGATGAAGCTGAAATATCCACAAAAATAGGTGAAGGATTGGAACCCATTATTGAAGTAAAAATATCCCCATATTTTCATATTGAGAGAATCGAAACAAGTATTGAGAACCAATCTATTTTTACTGATCCGGGTATATCACCAGACAAAGTAATAAGCACATTCTTTTTTAATGGAAAAGAACTACCTGATTTACAAATTAAGTATTCAGACATTCCTGTTTATAATACAACCTCAGAGATTAAAATTGGCCATCCAGACCAAACACCTCCAAATGCGCCGATTAATTTCCAAGCGGGAATTCAAAACAACGCAATTTTGTTAGGTTGGGACATTAGTCCTGAAGAAGATATTATGCGATATAAGGTTTTTAAATCGAGTGTTTCTCCAATTGATTTATTTCCTGAATACCAGATTGCATCGGTAGATAGAAATACAAATACATTTTCAGACGGAAGTGGTGTTTCGGGATGCTTTGCAATTGTGGCATACGATTCTTCGGGCAATCAGTCTGCCGCAACAGAAACCATTGGGTTGGTAAACACTACGTTTTCATCAATCGGGAGCGCTGGTTCTTATTCTACTGGTACAATCTCAGTTAGCCATAACTCTTTTACAGTTTTTGGGAATGGAACTGCATGGAGTAGTGCTAATAGGGGGAAAGGGGATATTATTGTTATTAATGGAACAAGCTATTCAATCTTTAAAGTAGAATCAAATGAAAGGCTTTTTCTCGCCACAAATTATTCAGGACAGTCGATTTCCAATAATTTATATACTATAAATCGTAAATACTCCACCTTACAAGCATGGGCAAGCACGCATAGAGACCTTGTTGCAGCCCAACAAAGCGAAGTTGCCGTACTGTACAACGACGGCGTTGAATTCACCGTCAACTGGCAATCTCACATAGACGACGGCTGGAAGACCGATTCCCTGTACAGACTTACCATAACAGCCAATGAAAGAAACCGTCAAAAAGGCAGGGAAAACACCGGCGTAGTAATAAACTGCCAGGGAAGCGT
>MFYT01000082.1 GCA_001789205.1 Candidatus Raymondbacteria bacterium RIFOXYA2_FULL_49_16
TCAGGGAAATGGCAAGTGACCACGCCTCGTGCGCCGAAGGCCGTATATTATACTCTTCAATGGAGAATTTATTGAAAACAAAGCAGCTGTCTGCCGCGGTTTCCAGGCTATCCAATTCGTAGTTCAGGACATATTTAAGGGAAGTACGATGAAGCTGGACCGCTTTTATGGAAAAAGAGTCTGAAGGAATTTCGCCAAGGGGGCGGTCCCAAGAGATGGGGGTAACGTCCGCACGTGTGGCCGCGTTTAAAACCGCTGGAATACCAACCGCAAACGTCATGAGTGCGGCGAAAAGCATTTTATGCATTCAATCCTCGATTTTTAAATAAGGTAAATCTTTATTTCAGGTATACCAGCTTCCGTTCCATTGTTTTCGTTCCAGCCTGCATGCGCAGCAGATAAACGCCTGAAGCCTGCTGCGATCCGGCCCAGACGAGCCTGTACTCTCCTGCTTCTTTTTTCCCATCCACAAGGCGCGCGACCCGGCTGCCCTTTACGTCAAAAACATCAAGAACCACTCTTTGCGCAGCAGGTATTGAAAAGGTGATCACCGCAGAGGGGTTGAAAGGGTTTGGCATAGCATCAAGGGAAAACACACGGCGTGCCGCGATTTTACCGGCAATGTCTGTGGTGAGCGTGTCGGCAGCAAGATGGCCAATCTGTTCCTGAGTCAGGGCCGTGTCATAGACCCGGATATCGTCCATGCCTCCATGGTAGTACAGGATAGGTGTTATGGCGGAAGTCTGATAGCCAATCTGCATTCTTCCGGCAACGCTATGGGCCATGCTTGTCGCGGTCCCGGAATAGGTCCCGCCGGCATCAACCCCGTCGATATACAGCGTCATGTCTGTCGCGTTGTTGACCACAGCCGCCACATACGTCCAGATGTTTCTGGAAACAGTATCTGCACTAACCTTTGATTTACGCGAACCGGTACTTGGGGTGCCGCCGTTGCCGAAGTTGACGGTTACCTGGCCGCTTTGTGTAATTGCCATCCATGTTCCGTAATATCGGCCGCCCATATCTTCTGTAACAAGAAGCGACCTCGATGAGTCAGTTTCCTCTATTTTAACCCAGAGGGATATGGAATAAGGAAAGGTAAGATTCTGCAGACTGTTGTCCATTTCTATATGTTCACCTGGGTTAAGATATACGGCATTATCGAGTACCCCCGGAATCCTTGAACATGAATTGATAAATGTTCCGTTATTGTTGTTGCCGGAATAATCGTATATCATACTGCCCTGTTCTTCATCCATTGGCCAGTAACCCACAAGATTATTGTTCAGATCGCTGAAAGTAAATTCTGTTTCTGTATTGGAGGGAATAGTGTGAGGAGGATTTGTAAAATCCTGGATATTACTTACAGTCAGGGTGTAAACATTATCAAACGTCATAGCGGAAACATCCAGTATAACCATGTTCTGCAACAGATTGAGAACTGCGCTGCTGACAGAGAGTCCGCTGATACTGTAATTAGCGGTATTTTCAGCGCTTACTGAATCCACAGGTTTATTAAAAGCAACTACGACCCTTGAGCCGTTCACAGCCGTTACTCTTTCAATAGTAAGCGATCTGGTGTCATTTGGAGTTGAAACAATGGCCCCTGTGCTGTTTGGGCTTTTATTATTATTCCAGTCAATTGCCGCGACCCTATAATGATATTCAGTATTCTCTACAAGGGAATTATCGAGATAGAAAGTGTCCTGGGTCATAATAATTTGAATACTGTCGCGGTAAACAAGATAATAGGCTACACCGCTTCCCGTGTCTTTGGATGCGGACCAGCTCAGGCTTACGGAATTAGGACCAAGAGTATCTGCAGTAAGCGCTGCAGGCGCAGAAGGAGGATTTGTATCCGGTTCCGACAAATGCCAGTTGCCTACCAGGAATTCCGCTTCCTGGTTTACCAGCCATCTGCCAAGATAATCGATTCCAAAGACAAACGCCGGACTTGAATTTTCAGCGTGAAAATGATGTTCTTCTTCAATAAAAAGACGGCCGGAGACAGTTCTGGACTGCATCCATAAGCAGTGATCCACCCGTATGTTTATCCAGTAATCCGCAGGCAGACGAACATTATCATCAAGCTCAAACACATCCATCATGTTGTCGACACTAAGAAAATTATTTACTCTGTTTGCACTCCAGTCTGTTCCTTGCGGATAGTAGACCCTTGCCGAATCGTCCTGATAAATTGTACCGCCTGGCGAATAGTAGGGAGGAGACGGCCATCTGTAATTTACCAGGCATTCGTAAATTAAATCCGTATTCCATACGGCTGACTGAGGAACAATCTGGTTTGCAAGTATCATAATAACACCCACCCTCAGCACCGTTGCGCCAACGCACATATAATCAGGATGTATGCGGTTGTGATTGTAAAGATAACCCTCTTCTCTGATATTCCATCCTGAAATCCAGTCTTTTACAGGCGTCCCGTCAACCAGTGTTGCACGGTTTAAATCAGACTCCCTTGCAAATGCCGAAACAAACCAGCGGCTGGCTTTTTTCTTATAGGTTTGTACTGCCGAGTCATTGGGCATCATGGCAACTGCCAGTGAAATGATATTTGCATCCCAGGCGTTTTCCTCGGCTTTTGTATCATTCGTACAATCATTGCAATAAGGAGGTTCTTCGCTCAGTCTTCTGGATTCACCGTGAACAACCCTTGCTACATAAGTTTGAGTGAGAGAATCGAGTTCTTCCCATACTAAAAAGGCCCCAACGCCCATATATGTCGCCCATAACCTGCACTGCCAGCAATTACCCCATGCGGAACTGATCCACCCCATATTGTCTTTATGTTTGTAAGCTAGGGATTTAACCAGCTTTGCATGCAGAACTCTTGCTTCTGCCTCTGATATTCCGGTGACAGCTGAATCATATGTGCCAAGCCCCAGAGCGATACCCAGACCGCCGCATATTTCTGACCATGGCCGTATACTGAATTCATCTGTACCTCTGAAATCGTAATATCCTGACGAGTCAGTAGGTAAGGTATCGAGCATCTCGTTTAAACAGTATTTCAGGGCAGTAAGATGCAAATCCTTCATTTTTACCGATAGAGTATCTGCCGGTTCCGGTTTTGTGTATTGCGCCCAGTTTATGGGAACCACGTCCGCGCCCGTGGCCGCGTTTAAAACCGCTGGAATGCCAATCACAAGCGTCATGAGTGCGGCGAAAAGCATTTTATGCATTCAATCCTCGATTCTAAAATAAGGTAAATCTTTATTTCAGATATACCAGCTTCCGTTCCATTATTTTCGTCCCGGCCTGCATGCGCAGCAGATAAACGCCTGAAGCCTGCTGCGATCCGGCCCAGACGATCCTGTACTCTCCAGCTTCTCTTTTCCCATCCACAAGACGCGCGACCCGGCTGCCCTTCACGTCAAAAGCATCAAGGACCACTCTCTGAGCAGTGGGGATCGAAAACGCGATCATGGCAGAAGGGTTAAAAGGGTTGGGCATAACAGCAAGGGAAAACACCCTCTTTACCGGGTTATTATCAACGATGCCTGTAGAGGGCTCAGCAGCGGCAAGTCTGGTGATCTGGTCCTGTGTCAGGACCGAGTCATAGATCCGGATATCGTCCATGCTCCCGTCATAATATAAGGGTGTTCCAGCGGAAGTCTGATAGCCAATCTGCATTTTTCCGGCAACGCTATGGGCCATGGTTGTCGCTGTCCCGGAATAGGTCCCGCCCCCATCAACCCCGTCGATATACAGCGTCATATCTGTTGCGCTGTTTACCACAGCCGCCACATGCGTCCAGGCATTTTCAACAACAGTATTTGCACTCACTTTTGTCTTACGTGAACCGGGGCCTGGAGAACCGCCATTGCCGAAATTGATCTGTACTTGTCCGGAGGCGCTTATCCCCATCCAGGCACCATAATACGAGCCGCTGACATCCTCCGTGGAGAGAATGGCCCGGGTTAAATCGTCCTCCCTGTTGATCCACAGTGCTATGGTGAAGGGAAAGTGGAGACCGTGCAAACCAGACGCCATCTGGGCATAAGCGCCGGGCGTAAAATGAAGGGCGTTTTCCAGCATGCCGGGGGTCCTGGAAAAACCGTAAAAGCAACCGCCATCGTTATTATTTCCCGACCAGTCAAGCACAAGACTTTCCGTCTTTTCATCAAGAGGCCACCAGCTGTGAAGGTTATTATTAAGATCACTGCAGATAAAGTCAGCGGCGGTTCCCGATGGAAGCGTATGCACGGGCAGAGAACGATCCTGAATGTTTCCGGCAATCATTTGATACGATTCATTGAGCGCCATTGGCGAGACAATGAGCGTTACCAGGTCCCTGCTCTTGCTTAAGGAGACGCTTGAAACAGTAAGGCCTGTGATGGAATAGTTGGCCGAATTAACCGCGCTTACGGAGTCCACGGTCTTGTTAAACGCAATAAGGACGCTTGTCCCATTAACGCCATAGACTTGTTTGATTCTTAACGGCACACTATCCGGCGGAGGGGTTGTCACCAGGACCTCGTCACTCATCAAGCCCTCAATATGGCATTGCCCCAAAGCCTGACGAACCGCGGAAATAGAATAACGGTACGATGGGACCACACTAAAATCAACGCCATCGTCTATGAGAACAGTATCGGAAGTCGATAAAAAAGGCATGCTGTCGCGGTACACATGATATACGATGGCGTTCCGCGGATTTCCAGCCTCAATGGAATTCCAGGACAATGCAACCTGCCTCGCATCCAGGGCTATGGATTGGAAAATGACCGGAGCCGCGGGCAATACCGTATCACAGGCAGGGACATTCCATCTTTCAAGCACGTATTTTTCCAGCGAATCGGCAAAACGGACCGCACCTGCCGGTGTAAAATGCACCTCGTCGGTAAGACTATTGATATCGCTGAAATCCGTCCCTTCCAGCTTGAATAGCAGGGTGTCTCCCGACTGCTGCATCGAATCAATTATATTGCGGGTGGCTTTCCGGTAATCATCAATCGTCAATCCCGTAAGGGCATTAAGTCCCCCCCACCGTGTTGTAAAACTCGGGGTAACCACATATATGGCCGCGAGAGGATGATGAACGCGTAAATCGGCAATGAGGGAAGCGAGACGGCCGTGAATAGATTGAGTGGTGTCATAGGTCGAAAGAAACTGAGCTGTAAAATCATTAAATCCCCACATAATGGTAAATACATCCACGTCACGGTCCCGTACAAGCATGCTTACGGCTTCCGCAATTTTGGAACCCCCCACGGCGAGATTGTAGAGTTTCCAGTTCTTTTTCCGGGCCAAACTGACCGGATAGGTCGTGTTCGAGTAGGTCTGGCCCATGCCATGGGTAATGGAATTCCCAATGGCCACATATACCGGTCTTTGCAGAATACTATCGTTTTCAAGTGCATATCCGCTGTCAAGTTCCAGACCCTGAAAATTCACTGAATACAAATGAGGCAGCATAATTTCCCAGGAATGCGCTCCCGGCGCCGAGGCTGAAATGAAAAACGTCAAACCGCTGGTGGCATGGTTCTTAAAAACGCCATCGCAATAAACGTCAAAATACGGATTCTGATAAAATCCGCCTTGACGCTGCTCAAAAGCTACGGCAATTACGGGGCTTGCCGTGCGAAAACGAAGGACCATGCCAGCCTGTGTCGCGGCAACATAAGGGGCGATGAGATTCACCGTCCCCAGCATTGCGCTGTCCAGCACTTCCTGGCTATATCTATCCATGACCATTCTATTGGTGTCCGCCGTGATGAAAAGTGCGCCATCAACCTCTATCAGGGGGTTGTCAGGATGAATTGTCGCCGAGGAGAATACCCGCATACCTAATAAAAGAATCAGCATCATGATCATGTTGAAACGCATAACTTCCTCGCTTATTTAACGTACACCAGCTTCCGCTCCAATACTTTCGTCCCAGCCTGCATGCGCAGCATATAAATTCCTGAAGCCTGACTTGATCCGGCCCAGATGAGTTTGTGCCCTCCCGCTTCTTTTTTTCCATCCAACAGACGCGCGACCCTGCTGCCCTTCACGTCAAAAACATCA
>MFYT01000083.1 GCA_001789205.1 Candidatus Raymondbacteria bacterium RIFOXYA2_FULL_49_16
ACCCGTGGTATCGCACTTCATGTCATTGGGATAATTCGCCGGATCGAGATAATCGTAATCGCCTGCCCAGAGAGCGGCTGAACAGACAAACAGCGTAATAAATGCCCGGAAACCAATCTTCATAATGTTCCTCCCCCCTTAATCTTGGTGGTAATAGCAATTCTTCCTTGTGTGTTCGTGCCTTTGAAATTGCGCATAGCTGAGCAAACTCAGGCAGAGCGCATCAAGTACCGCAAGCAGTTGCTTCATACAATACCCCCTAGTGACGGTTTCCCGGCATTGTTCATCGTAAAAGGACCATTTTTCTGGATACGCTCGTTTTACCAGTATTCAGGCTGCAGAAGTACACACCGCTGGGCTGCGCTTCCGCGTTCCACACCAGCGAGCCCTGGCCCGCGACGAGCGCGGTGTAAACGGTTGCGCCTTGGGCATTGCAGATCCGGACCTGGCCCCTGGCTCCGTTTCCAATAGTGTAGGCAATGGTTGTCATGGGATTGAAAGGATTGGGGGCGTTCTGCTCAAGCGCAAGGCCATTGCCCGCGACAGGGACCACCTCAGCGTCCAACGTTGCCTCGGCGCTGCCGTACACAACAAGATGGACCGTATTGCCGTCAGTTGACCATGGGACATTGGGCACGGTCACTGATACGTCGGATGTAAGCACGCAATTCTCCCCTGCAAGAAGCGAAAATTTCCCCGTGCTGCCCACACCAGCCTGCGAAAGCATGACAATGCCATACGCGGAAGACCCATTCACATTGCTGAGGATCCAGTTGACTTGGTCAGTGACATTAATGCGGACAAACTGGCCATCGAGAATAGGCGGTACATCGTTCTGGATGCGCCCCTGCGGTGCGGTAAAATCAATGATTTCCTCAGCCCCGGCAATGGTCAGATCATAACTTAAAGTATTCATAGGATCAAGGTCTGCCCAGACAGCATCATCGGGCATGGCGTCCGCACTACCCCACATCATGATGCCAAACGAGACATCAACAACACCGCAACGGATGGCAATGGGGCCTCCGTCGCAAAGTGCGCCATTTCCACTGGCCCAGTCAGTATATTCACCGCATAAAAAGGCCGAATCAGCATGGCCGCCCGCGTTTGACGCGTTATGTAAATTGTCGGAAAAAAAGACGCTAGACCAGCCTTGGTCATCGTCACGTTCAGAACCGCAACTAAAACCGCTCCCCGCATACCCCAGGCCAGTACTGTTGTTGGCAGTCACTATCTTACCCCCATGTTTTATTGCTCCCGCAGGAAGCGCAGGTCCATTTGGATCTTCAATATTGTAATTGTTTTCCCAGATCTTGTACCAATACACATGGACTCCGTCAGTAATTTCCGCATAATTCAGAACATAAAACAGGGCGATGCATACAACAATTAGTATTCTCTCCATAGGGCTGCCTCCTCTTTTTGGTTTTTCTCTGGATATAACAAAAACCAGGCCAGAATGGCGGAAATAATCCGAGAGACGCATTTTATTTATTGCCAAGGCATTACAAGACTGGATACGAACAGGTTATTTATGGAAAGATGAAAAGTGCCAAGAAACTTGGCAGGCAGTCCTGTGCAGGTGACAAGTAACTTGGCAACCTCTATTGTTTAACAAAGGTTGCGCTTTTTAGCCCGCTCCTGATGTGCGCAGCATCAGTGACCCAGACCGAGACATCGTTGGTGTCGGGTTGAAAGAGCACAACAGGCAAGGTGAGTGAAAAAGTGGTGCCTGCGGAGACCACCCGTCCGGAAAGCGAATCATATGTAGTACTGAATGTGCGGGCCGAGTCAGGATTATACGCGTAATTGAAGCGCCATATGATATTTGATACATAGTAATTGGCCCGTATCACGACAATATTGACAGAAAGACTCTCCGGCTGATTATTGACGATAAGGTCGGGCATCACAAACAGTTCCGCCACCTGAGGCGGCAAGGGATGTATAACCTCCACGGAACCAAGGATTTCAGCAAGGGCATTGTTCATATCAAAAGCGCGAATAATGAGCGGATAGAGACCAGTATCGGCATAGACATGGGAAAAGATGGTATCAACGTACGCGGCGCGGGTTAATTCGTAGATACGGTCGTATGAGCCGTCTCCCCAATCAATGAATACAAGTTTCCAATTGCTGTCCGCGTCAAACAGATCCAGGTGCAGCCGGGAGATGTAGGTCGCGAAAAAAGGCGCGTTTCCTGTTTGATTAACAACATGCGGCCGATGATTGTTTATGACCGTGGCCGCGGCCAATGCCATGTCTGAATCACCCGAAATATCGCTTAAATAAAGCGACGCATCGAAAGGGCCCGCAGTCTGGAACGCGTGTGAAATTGTGTCGAGCCCCCGGGCAACCAGGTATGGGAACGAAACCGCTGTATCGCCAAAATCGAGTGCGGCATACAGCAACTGGTCCGTCGAATCCGAGGCGCGAAAAACAAAAAGCGCCGTATCGCCGATATAGAAAGGTGAGGGAATAACGATGAAAAAAGTGTCGATGATAGGCGGGGTATTTTTAACCAGATAGAAATATTTTTTCGTGGTACGGAACGATACATTGACAGAATCGATAATTGAAAAATATCCGTTTTTTTCAACAACCGCTTTTTTCTTGCCGGTGGTCAGGTCTGAAAAAACAAAGCTCCCGTTCTGGTCGGTTTCGAGCGTGGTGGTTTCAATGGTAATGCGTACATTGGGGACTGGTGCGGCAGTGGCACTGTCCAGGACCTTGCCGGAAAATTCAATTGTCGAATATTCGGTAGGTGACGCCATTTCACTGAAATAATTACACGAGGCAAGGAGCAGGAGTCCAGTCCCGCACGCACTAATGAGCGCCCGCCAAGGGGCGCAACGCATGGTTTTCACAATGTGTACTTCTTTTTCAGTTCCATAAGGGCGTTTCTGCTGATATGCAGCAGTTTTGCAGCTTGGGAAACATTGTCACCGGTTTCGGAAAGGGCCCGGCGAATAAACAGCTCATCGACCCGCTCGCGCGCCTGCTTTAGATCCAAGGAACCGTCGGATGGAAAAGCGGTCGCGGGAAGAACGTTTACCGGTCTCGCGGCTGCGTCCGCTTCCAACTGCAGATTGTCCGCATCAATGCAATCGCTGGTGGCGTTCACCAGGCCGCGCATGACGCAGTTCTCAAGCTCGCGTATATTGCCAGGCCACACATGCGCTTCGAGCGCAACGGAAGCTTGCTGGCTGAAACGGGTCGCTGATGAACCCATGCGTTCGCGGTATGCAGCTAAAAAATGGGCGGCAAAAAGGAGTATCTGCTGTTTTCTTTCGCGAAGCGGTGGAATGGCAATGGAAAAGACATTCAGCCGGAAAAACAGGTCTTCCCGGAAACGCTGGTCTGCAACCTCTTTTTTCAGGTCCTTGTTTGTTGCCACAATGATGCGCGCCGTGCTGGTCCTTGGTGTGACGCTTCCCACGGGTTCATATTCTCCGGTCTGCACAAGTCTGAGTAGTTTTCCCTGAAGCCTAAGGGAAAGTTCTCCGATTTCATCGATGAAAAGCGTACCATCGCCAGCAGCCTCCACACGGCCTGTTGCGCGCGCAACCGCGCCGGTAAAAGCGCCTTTTTCGTGGCCAAAAAGTTCGCTCTCAAGAAGCTCCGAAGGAATAGTGGTGCAGTCAATAACCATGAAAGGCTTGCCCGAACGGCTGATGCGGTGGATTTCTCGCGCAAGCAGGCTCTTGCCCACGCCTGTTTCACCGGTAAGCAGTATGGGAATTCCCGCGGCCGCGGCCTTTTTAAGGGCTTCAACGCTCTCGGACGCAAGCAGACTGTCCCACGCAAGCGATGGCGCCTCGCCTTGGGGCCGCAGTTTGAGCGCAAGGTTCTCTTTCTCCTGCCGCAGCCGGGTGATGACCGGCAGCAGCCGCTCCTTTTCCTCAGTATGGGCCTGCTCCTTTTCACGGATAAGGTTGGCGAAGTTTTCAAAGGCAAGCGAGATGAGGAACGAACAGGCGCGGAGAAAAAGCTGGTCCTGCCGTACCATGCCCAATTGCCTGGTCCGCCGGGAAATGCAATAGAGAGCGCCGGACACTTCGCCCGCCCGCTTTTTTACCGGAACACACAAGAGCGATTGTATGTTAAACTGGGTAAGGCTTTTAAACCCCACAACCGCGCTGTCGCTGCCGATATTTTCAAGAAACACAGGCTCGCCTGACGCAAGGACCTTTTCAAGTACGCTCTCGCTGATGGTTTCGGTCGCGGCCTCGGCAACCACGTCAGCGCCCTCAAGCACATGAAAGACCGATTCGTCAATAGAATAGAGACCGCATACATCGAGCGCGAGTATTTTTTTAAGGCTCTCAAGGATTGTCCTGATCAGCGTATCACGGTCAGTAATGCGCAGGGTTGTCTCGAGCAGGCTATATAAATCGTCAAAGCGATCAAGGTTCTGCTGCAGCATAGCGGTCTGGAAACCCGCGGCTTCGAGCGGTTCGTCCAGCTCTCTGTTCCGGAAAACACATTCAATATCAGCGAACTTTATCCGGTCGCCATCCTTGAGCTCAACGCTTTCGATCCGTCTGCCGTTTACCCTGGTGCCGTTGGTGCTGCCAAGGTCCGTGACTACAATGGCGCCATTCTTACAGGCAAAGGAGGCGTGTACGGTCGATACATTGGGACTGTCGACCCTGATACCCGCTTCCGCTCCCCTGCCAACCTGTTGCAGCGGCTTATCGAGGACAGAGACGCGCTCGCGCGCAGTGCCTGGAAAAAAAACAAGGGCGGTTTGGATCATGGCGCCTGGCCCCTCAAAGAAAGAAAGCCATCCACAATGCTGTAAAGATACGCGCCGGCAAAGACGCCAAAGCTTGCCCGGTAAAGATTTCCATAGGTCCTGTTTTCATCTATGTTTCCCGCATACCAGCCATAGTCAGGATGATAATAATTCTGCCGTTTGTTGTATGCCCATATGCTGACACCCAACGCAAGGGTCTGAACAACAAGCATAGCACCTCCCTTGACCTTGCTCCCTGCCTGAAACTGACCTGCCCCGGCAGGCAGCAGGCACACAGGCGCACGATACCAGGACGCGCCGCTCCGCGCCATGACCAACGGGACCGTATCGGCCGGACGCAGAGACGCCGCGGGTGCGGCCTCACTTCCAGGTTCCGCCGGTTTCAGTGAGTGTCGTGTGCGCCATTCGATCCGCGCAGACGTGAAAACATCGTACAGGTTGGGCGCTGTGAGCACAGAATCAAGGACAAAGGTGGAATCCTCGTCGAGCATAGCGGAAAAGACCGCGCGCGCCTCGGGTAAACGATTGACAAGAATATAGCTAAAAGCAAGGTATCGCATATAATCCTGTCTGCCGGAATCCTGGCGGTCGAGGATCTTTGCTTCGAGGTAGTCGATGGCCTCGTTGTAAAACCCGCTTTCGAAAAGGACCTTGTAGGCAGGGTCCTGGGTCTTGGCTGGAACAAGTTCTTTCTGCTCCTCGTCAGCGTATGCGAGGCCCGCGATACAGGCAAAAATGGCTAATAATATTTTCATACCCTTACAGAAAATACTATTGTAAAAAGCTGAAATAAAAGAGGTTACTGGTTTGACCCGGACGGAAGGACCTGGAGCGTGTACCGTTTCCGGACAATCGCCTTTGCCGGAATATCGATCTCCTCGGCCAAAGGTTCGCAAAAATCATTGATCAGTTCAACACGGTGCTTTCCCGCGACAAGCGTCAGGGGCGCCGCCATTGGGGTGCGGCTGATCTGCTTGCCGTCGATTTTGATATTTGCCCAAGGGTTGCTGAAAATAAAAAGTTGCCCGGAATCGGAGACAATCGCCTGCTCGCGCGCAATCCTGGGTTTGCGCATACCAGACGCGCGTACAACAGGCGCACGGGGTGCTGCCAGGGCAGCCCGCTCAGCCGCAGAAGGGCGTTCTACGGGTTTTTCCGGTACATCCGGCTCGTTCACAACGTGAGACGCGGGCGGCGCGGTGTTTGTAACGTATGTATAATAGCTGTAATAAATCCCCGCGGCAAGAGCCGCGACAATCCCAACGGTTATCAGCGCACGCACAAGCTTTTCCATGCCCAGCTTGTGCGACGGAGTGTGATATACCATGGTCTTTGGCATACGGTCGCCAACAGGACGCTTGTCGCCGTTTTCTAACGCAAAGGGCTGGAGAAGATTGTCAACCTGTTCCTGGGAAAGGGCTTCGGGAGCGGGCATGCGCCCTAGCAACACGCTGCCGTCCTGTATCCGCTCCTTGGGGTCAAAAAGAAAACAGTGCTGCACAATCCCGTGCACCTTGGGCGGCATCTGGGCGGTGAATGTCTCATCCATGCAGGTATGGCCCTCGTGAATGGATGAAATAATCTGGGCAAATTCCTTCTCGCGATACGGAAGCCCTGCTGACAGCAGAAAATAAAAAGAGACGGCCCATGAATAAATATCACAGCTGAAAAAAAGGTCCTTTCCCGCAATCTGTTCGGGTGACATAAAACAAGGGGTGCCGGCGACCGCGTTGCTCAGGGTAAGGTGGGACTCAAGGGGGTTCCGCGCCATGCCGAAATCAGAAAGCAAAACACGGTTGTTGCGGTGCAACAGAATATTGGACGGTTTGATGTCGCGGTGGATAATGCCGTTCGCATGCGCCTCTTTGAGCGCATTGGCGACAGCGTGCATGACCGCGTATGCCACGGGAAAGGGCACGCCCCCCAGCTTCCTGACAATGGTCTCCATGTCCAACCCGGGCACATATTCCATAACAATGCACTGGGCAGCGCCTTCGGCGATATAATCGTACACCCGCACAATGTTGGGGTGGTCGAGTTTCGCCGCTGCCAGGGCCTCGCGTTTGAACCGTTCGGTGGCCTGGGAATTGTCGCGCAAATGGGGATGCAGCACTTTGAGAGCGACGGTCCTCATTAGTTTCTTGTCAATTGCCTCGTAGACCGTGGACATACCGCCCGATCCAATGGACTTGATGATCTCATACCCTTTTACCGTGATGGAATCGCTCATGGCCGCACCCTGTTTCCCTCGAACGGTTCCGCTTCCCGGAAATCAGGCACAAAGGCGGCGCCCACGCCAGGGTCCTGGTAAAAAAGGTTTTTGAACCCCAGGTCCATTGCTTTGTCGAAAACCCGGTCAAATTCCTCCTGCGTAATGGGACGCTGAAAATGGCCGCGGCCCGCGCAACAGGCATTGGGATGATATTGGCTCATGAGTGAAAGTGGAAGATACGCGCCCAGACGCTCGCGCAGGGTTGTGAGCGCCAGGAGGGAATTTTCAATATGACCTGGAAGAATTAGGTGGCGCACCAGCACTCCTTTGGTGGCTGGCGGAGAAAGAGCGCCCTCTTCAACAGGCCACGAATTGAGAAAACCCTTCTGCTCTACCATGCATTCAATGGCCTGGAGCGCAATTTCCGGATACTCTTCAGCATCAGCGCAATACTTGGCCAATCCAGGATCAGCGAATTTATAGTCTGGTAAAAAAATATCAGTGTATTCCGCCATTTCCCTCACCGAATCCAGGGTATGATATCCTGACCCGTTTATAAGCTGCGGCAGGGATAGGGCGTGCCTTCGCAGGCCGCTGATCAGGTGACGAACATGGGGCCAGAAGTGGTCGGGTGTGACGTAATTTATGTTGTGCACGCCATGCCTGACAAGGGCAAGGACCGCAACCAAAAATTCCTCTTCCTCATAATTTTCGCCCAGACCCTTGCGCGAAATCTGGTGGTTTTGGCAGAAAAAGCAGCCTAAGGCGCATCCAGTGAAAAAAATGGTTCCAGAACCTTTGGTCCCGGAAATGGGCGGCTCCTCTCCAAAATGCGGACCCATCGAGGAAATTCTCAAAACAGCGCTCTCCCCGCACCTGCCTTTGGCTCCGGCGTTGCGGTCAACATTGCACGACCGGGGGCAGAGCCCGCACCTCTGGTAAGGGGAAAAGAATCCTTCAGCATGTATTGCCATATATGCCTTAATTTAATTATATAAGATTCTCTAAATCAAACACGGAGTTGTCCATGAGATTAACGGCCCTTTTCCTGCTCATTGCCATCCAAGCCAGTCTTGCGTTCGACAGCTTTACCATTGCGGTAAATATGATACCCGGCCAACGCCAATATTTTATAGACAGTATCGTGGGGCCCTTCTGCAAACAGAAAAAATGCGAGATAAAAGTCATTGATTTTAAAGACAATGAGACCTTGCCGCAACTTATGGAAAAACTCCCGGTCCAGGCGGACGGCAAAGCCTATCCTCCCCTGGGTTTGGTAAAAATACCCCACGAGATGAGCATGGGTCTTGTGAAACAGGGAAAGCTGCTTGCGATCAACACTCTGCTTCAACCCGAACAGATACAGCCCATTCTCAATACCTATTTTCTGGTCGACCTCTATCTGGTTGATAACAACATCTACCTCATTCCCCGTAAACTGGAAACACGCCTCATGGTGTACCGGAAATCCAAGGTGAGCGACGCAGTAGCCAACTGGGCTTCAATGCGCGAAGCCATTGTTGCCGCGCTGAAAAAAGACAACCGTTTCGGCCTTCCCGAGGGGTATACGCTTGAGGCTGATCCCAATACGTGGGACTTTTTTGACTTGTTTGTCGCCGGATACTATTGGGCCGCAAAGGAAAAGGCCGGACGCATCGCCCACAGGGGCAAAAAATACAGCGGTACGGTCACCGGCCTCATGGACGGCATTTACCAGTGCAACGGCACTCCCTACGACCTTCTGAACATGGAAGCCGATCCTGTTGCCGACATGTTTACCTGGGAATGTGTCATGATCAAAAACAACGTGCTGAACAAAAAACTCTGGGAAGCGGGTTGGTCGGGCACGGATATCTGGCAGGCGTTTAAAAGCAATGAAGCCTACCTCTCCTTTATGACGCAGATCGACTGCTTTTTCCTTGCCGGTGGAGAGAAAAGCGAACCCTATATTCCGCCAGCGGACATGGGCATTGCGCTTATGCCAAAAGGCGCATCGCTGACATTGGACGCCAATGGGGCCGAGCCCGAACGCGTGGGACGCAACGCGGTCTCGACCGGCGGCTGGTGGTGGGGCATTCCAGCGGCCGCGCCAAACCCGCGACTGGTCTATTCGTTCATTGAATACGTGACCGGCGCCGAAGTGCAGAAAAAGGAATGCGGGAAATTCGGCATGCTGCCAGTGCGCGTTGAAATGATCATGAAATCAGAGAACTATTTCCAAAAGCCCTTTCTTCAGGACCTCTTCAAAATATCACGCAAACAGTTCCTCGAAAATGGCGCGAACAGCATTGCCACGGTCAAAAGCTATAAAATACTCGAACAGATCTATCTTGATATGTTCGACTACTGCGTAAAGGAATATACGGGGAGCGACAAGACGATTTCCGCCGAAGGGTTGAAGTCGGCCCTGGGAAGCCGTTTTGGCGCACGGCTCCAGGAAATCCAGGAATAGCAACACTAACGGACAAGGGCTATCCGGCAATATCCGGCCTTCCGCGCACCCGCGACCCTGAGACAATATACTCCTGAGGGGACTTTCCGCCCCTGGCTGTCGCGGCCGTCCCAAAAAACAGATGATACAACCCCGCGGCAGCGCAGTTTTCTGACGCATTCACCACTGACAGAATAGATATCAATGGCCAGGTCTCTCCCTGTTCCTGAAAAAACAATGGTTGCTCCGGGATTGGCTGGCTGGGGATAGGCCAGAAGACTGAAACACTCGCTCCCGTGCTGTGCGCGCGGGCCAAACACACCCGTATGCGCCGCATTGTACCCAGTGTCCGCCGTAACAGCCGTTGAAAAGAGCATGTCAGGAGAAACTGTCTGATTACCATAGGGATCGCGCGCCGTTATACGGTAGTGATATGTCTGTGATGCGGCAAGCCCCTGAATGGTCCGTTCGCAGACCCTGGAAAAAAAATAATCCCTGGCATCCGGATCGTCTTCCCACAAACCGTCCACACTTCCCCATCCTGTTTCAAAGTCGATGAGCGCGCCATAGGCGGTTGTGAGACCATATTCGACCTTGTATTGCGCAACCTCAGCATCTTTATCAGCATTGCCTCCGGCAAGGGCGATATGAAGAATTCTGCCGGTCGCAGCCAAACCGCGCCGCGTGGCAACAAGGCTGAATTCCGGGGCAACCGCGTCGTCGAAAGACGGGTTCCTGAAAGGCGCATACAAGGGATCGCCGAAGAAGCAAAACATCCATCGGTTGCCGAAATAGACCGAATTGTAGCAGCTTTCCGCAAAATCGCGGCCGCGCGTAAATGCGTAGAGGAAATAATCCCCATAGGGGATTCCCTCACTCGACGGCGCTTCCACTGCGCCGGCAGTGGCCGTGATGTTTCTCTGGATTGCCCGGTTGCACCAGCCCGGATCTTGTTTGTGAAAACCAATTGCCCCGTAATATTCCATGTGGTAACCAACGGCGCCGGGAATAAACGTATAGACGTCCTTGTAAGCGCCAGGACCATAATATCCGTGATAGAACATGCAGTTTGTAACAGGAAGCGGCCCATACGCGTCGTACACGGTATCCAGCGCCTGAAAGCCCGCTGTTGTATTGAGAAACAGCCGTTCCGGAATGGGCGCGATTGACTCAACAACCGCGGTATTTCCCCTGCTGGTGCGGATAACGCGGCCTGGAGTGAAAAAGTCCGAGTAAAAATAGGTAGCCGCGGCAAAATTCAAGGTAATGAACCCCGAATCAGCGCGCACGCCCGCAGTGTCAATTTCACCCCAGACACGGGGCGCATGGCCGGATTCACCGATCTCTTCAGGATAGTTGTCGACAATCAGGTCCCAGGGACCAATTGCCGCGCTGGAAAAAAAAGGCGACAGGGGCTCGGTCCCGTCGAACCAGAGTTTGGCATTGACCAGATGTTGATTATGGTTCTCGTGAATATCGTCGTGGTCCAGAACAGCGAAGGAATGATACGCATGGGTTGGCGTGCTGGTAAAATTCTTCAGATACCGTTCGGCATAGAGGGCCTTGTCCACCAGTCCCTGCGCGTGCATAAGCGACGGGCCGTCGATGCGCGTGACCAGATAGTAATTACGGGTGGTCCGGTTCGCGTCACGGAACGAGGAAAAAGGCGCGACCGTGTTCTTGGTCGTTTTATAATAATACAGCATCCGGTTGTCGTTTCGCGCTGTGCCCACGCCAGGCTGTCCCGTGCCCGCGTTATATCCGGCCGCGACGTTCGGGTCCACATTGACCAGCCATTGATCAAGGCACCTGATGTTGTGGTCGTAGCTGCCATTGGGCCACACCGGGTGGGTGGAACGGTCAAAATGGGTGTTGACGCACAGGGGCACCCCCCGCACAACCGCAATGTAATAAATAACGTCCCTGTTCTGAACCGGGCCATCGTATTCCTCCAGCTTCGCTTGTATCTTGACAAGAATACTGTCGTAAAAGAGGGCGTACTCAATGGTGTCGCCCGTAAAAACGCCCAAGCCCGCGGCAGTGTGCACGCCAATGACGTGTGAAGCGGGAATGCCCCTCCGAGCCGCATAATAACCGGCAAGGTCCTTGGAATCCGATTGGCCATTGCCGGTACTGTCGGGCCAGTTGAGACTGTACACCACAAGCACACCGTTTGAATCAATGTCCTGGGAAAAGATGGCGCCGGCAAGCGCGCACATACAGAGAAAAGGTTTCACAGGCCTCCCTTTCTAAGTAAAATAGGTTTTTTAAGGGAATTTGTCGAATGCGGATCAGGCCCTTTGCATGAATTCGACTTCGTTCTTGTAGATGGGGACCACCGCCTCAATACCGGTCAGTTTGAGAATTTCACCGGCCTTGGGACTGGGTTCGATAAGGCAGAATTTATGCTCTTTCTGCTCGAGTGTCTTTTTCCAGTTAATGAAAAAGCTGATAAGTCCGCTGTTGATATACTCGGCGTTGTGAAGATCCACCGCCACGTCCTCTTTACCTTCGGATATGGTTTTCTCGAGCGCCCGCTGGACTTTAGTGAGGTCAGAGGGGCCGGAAATCTCCCCGCGTATCTCGAAGACCACGTATCCGCACATTTCTCTCTGTGAAACGTCAACCATGATGCCCCTTTTTTCCAGTGTCCTTGATTATTGATAAAATATATTTTACTTTGGATCAAAGCAAAATTATTACTTTGCAGAGGAACGGCGGCCATGCTAGAAGCAGTATCGCGGTTATTCTCAGGTATCAGCGACCTTGTCTGGGGCCCGCCAATGCTGGCGCTCCTTGTGGGGACGCATCTCTTCCTTACCGTACGCCTGTGCGGGGTGCAGTTCCGGGGGCTTTTGCACGCCCTGTGGCTCGCCTTTGTCAAACGCGGGGAAAAAGACAGTGAGGCGGGCGACATCTCCCACTTCCAGGCGCTCATGACCGCGCTTGCAGCCACTGTGGGAACCGGCAACATAGCGGGCGTGGCAACAGCCATTGCCGCCGGAGGACCTGGAGCGCTCTTCTGGATGTGGATGACCGGCCTTTTCGGTATGGCCAGCAAATACGCCGAGGCTGTGCTTGCGGTCAAGTTCCGCACCACCAACGACCGGGGGGAAATGAGCGGCGGCCCCATGTATTACATCACCCGCGGCCTGAACATCCCTTGGCTGGGCGCTCTCTTTGCCATTTTTGCCGCAATAGCCGCCTTTGGCATAGGAAATATGGTCCAGAGCAATTCAGTTGCAGCAGGATTGAAGGACGCCTTCGCGGTTCCGCCCGCGGTCACCGGCGCCATTCTGGCTGTGTTGACCGGGCTGGTTCTCCTTGGAGGAATAAAAAGCATTGCGCGCGCCTCCAGCGTCATTGTACCGGTCATGGTCGTGGTATATATGACAGCTGCGCTCGTTGTCATTATCATTGAATGGCGGGCCATTCCCGCGGTTGTGGCCCTCATTTTTGAAAGCGCTTTTTCTCCTGTGGCCGCGGCCGGAGGCTTTGCAGGATCACTGGTGCGGGACGCTGTGCGTTTTGGCATTGCGCGCGGTGTGTTCAGCAACGAATCGGGCCTTGGCAGTTCACCCATTGCCGCCGCAGCGGCAAAAACCAAGACCCCGACCGCCCAGGCCCTGGTTTCCATGACCCAGACCTTTATCGACACAATCATTGTCTGCTCAATGACCGGATTCGCCATACTGGTCACCAACGCGTGGCAGAGCGGCAAAACAGGCGCGGCACTTACCAATATGGCTTTTTCAATCGCCCTGCCCGGCGCCTGGGGCGGCATTGTGGTCACCTTTGGCCTGGTGCTCTTTGCCTACTCAACATTGCTCGGATGGAGCTACTATGGTGAAAAAGCAATGGAATATCTGCTGGGAACGCGCGTGATCCTCCCCTACCGCGTTGTGTTTATACTTTTCATTTTTTTCGGGGCTGTACTGAAACTTGATCTCGTGTGGTCGTTTGCCGATAGTATGAACGGCCTCATGGCCTTGCCCAATCTTATCGCGCTGCTTTTACTTTCGGGAATGGTGGCAAAAGAGACAAAGAATTACTGGAGCAAGAGAGAGTAGGCCTACTCCATTTTTTTCAGCATCTCCTTGATGTCCCTGCCGCCGCGCACACCCACGACAAACACCAGCACGCCATACCAGAGAATTGACGCGCCAATGAGCGCCATCCAGAAATACGACAGAAGTTTGATCATACCTGCCTCCCTTTGACACTATCACGCACTAGTGATCCGCCTATCATCCCGGCAGCGGCAAAAAGATACGAACAGATGCCCGCAATCGCGACCGAAGGCGCATGGTCTTTGGCTACCATGTTGAGGACCAGAAAAGACAGGGGCCCTGCCGCGCCAAGCACCAAAGCGGCATACGCGCCCCAGGTATTTGACCGTTTCCAATAAAGCGCTCCCACCATAAGCGCGAAAACCGATGAAAGATAGATGGAGCCTGTTATGGCAAGGTAGTCCCACGCTGCGCCGGGTATCTGGTACCACAGGCCGAAAAAGAGGAGAAACACGGCAATGAGGACCAGGAGCAGCCGTGTGGCCAGAATGGCGTTTTTGTCAGATAGGCCTTTACGCATGAGGGGGGACAACAGATCGTTATAGATGACCGACGCCCATGCGAGCAGATAGCTGCTGTCCGTGGACATCTCAGCCGCGAGCATGGAGGCGATCAGAAGACCCATGAACCCGGGAACAAGCATAGAGCCAAGATAGGCCGGCATGGCATTGAGCGGGTCCATGCCCGGTTCAAGGAACCGCGTGCCAAAAACAGAGAGCGCGCCAATGGCCCAGAGCGCTGGCAGAAGAAAACGGCCCACATAATAAAATGAAACGCGTGTATAAATGCGGCGGGCCGCGCCTTCGTCCTTGGCTGCCAAAATACGCGAAATGACCGTTTGCCAGGTTGTCATGACCGCAATGGCCATAAGCACCTGCCAAAAGACCCACACAGGCCCCTGGTTGGGATTGAGAAAGGGATTGATGCCGCCCGCGCCATGGTAGTGCAGCACTGTCTGGACCAGGTTGCCCAGACCCTCGCGAAAAATAACAGCGCATGATACCGCGACAATGCCCAAGCCAAGCAGAATAAACTGGATATAATCGGTAATAAGCACCGAAAGCATGCCTCCGGCCATGGTATAGACCAAGGTGATAAGGATAAGCGCTGTCATGGTTATCTCAAGATAGCCCGCGGGAATGCCCGTGCAATAGACAATGAACTGGCCGCCCAGGCGCAGAAAAATACCCATGTTCAGAATGCCGCCCAGCGCGATAAAAAGACCCGCGAGCCAGCGAACGCCCTTGCTATAGCGCGTTTCAAATAGCTCGGGAATGGTCATGACATTGGCTTTGCGCAGGGGGGAAATGACAAAACCGCTGATACCCACAAAAAGCGCGGCCAAAAACATGAGGATGCCGGGAAGCGCGCCCGCAAACCCGTTGCGATATCCGCTCTCAGCGGTATACATGATGGTCACAAGACCCATTTCGGTTGCCGCGAGCGAGGCGACCCCCAGATAGACATTTACCTCGCGTCCGGCAACAAGATACTGGTCAATCTTCTTTGTATACCGCCGCATGGAAAGGCCGGCTATAAAGCAGATGGTGATATAGACGCCGACAATCACCCAATCAATCATGGTAAAATGCATACACACTCCTAACTAGTTGTGAGTGTTAATATACTGTTTTTACCATACCTGGTAAAGACTGAAATAGTATATTTACCACGTATGCCGCACACAGTCATAGAAAATCCTAATCCACAAACCTTGGCGGCTTCTTTAAACGAATAGAAAGGGGGCACCATATGACGCTCCGTGACCGGCTTTCTCGATTGACATAATTCCAGGCCGTCAAACTACTCGGCCCGAACGGAAAACACCTGCTCATGACTGGCGGGAAGATGCAGATAAACCTTCCGGCTGACGCGGAACTTGCCGGCAACCTGTTACGCGTCAGACTACCCAACGAAGGCGTGTACGTGTCTATAATGGAAGACGATCGTTCAGCGCATAACATGCGTTTTTTCTGCTCGGCATGCGAAGGCGTGTGCGAGCACATAGGCGCCGCCTTCTCGCTCGTGCTCAAGGAAAAGACCGCCCTTGGACTGGCGTCGCCGCCGCCCGAGAATGATGAGCCGCTCCTACTCACGGACGAAGAGCTTGAACACCGCGAACTTTTACGCCGCTCTGACCGGGCGAAAATGGAACGCATGAGGCATGCGTCCGCAGACCCCAAAAAGCTGTGGACAGATTATACGGTCACGAACAGGGAATCCGGCAAGAGCTACCGGGTAGCGTTGAGGGGATGGGAACGCGGGGAGTCGTACTGTACCTGCCCTGATTTCAGAAAGAACACCTTGGGCACATGTAAACATATCATGTTCGTGTCCGGTAAAATGAAAGCTGCCTTTCCCCCAAAGGTCCGCGCCACGCCTTTTAGGCCGCAAGCGGTCACTGTCTTTGTCAAATACGGCAGGGAATGCGAGCTTCGCGTTCAGGTCCCGTTACGCACACACCCCGCGATCAAGCATAAACTCTCCCGTTTTGTTGAAAAACCTGTTGCCGACGTTGAGGGATTGACACGGGCCGTTTCGCAATGCACGGCCAACAGCGCTGATATCGTCATCTATCCCGACGCCGAGCAATACATTGGCTTGGAACTGCACAGGCTGAAGGTCAGACGGCTTGTCGAAGATATCAGGCGCGCGCCGGACAAGCACCCCTGCGGACTACGCTGCTTAAGAGCGAGTTGCTGCCCTACCAGCTCGACGGCATCGCTTTTGCCGTGGGCGCCGGCCGCGCGGTCATTGCCGACGACATGGGACTTGGCAAGACCCTCCAGGGAATAGGCATGGCCGAACTCCTAGGCCGCGAATGCGGCGTCACACGGACGCTCATTGTCTGTCCTGCTTCGGTCAAAGCGCAGTGGCGCAGCGAAATCGCGCGCTTCACTGGCAGGGAGGCGCGCATCGTGACCGGCGGGGCAAAAGACCGTTTCGGGCAGTATGCTGACCCGCCATTTTACACAATCTGCAATTATGAACAGATCCTCCGCGACCTGCAGGCCATTGAGCTGACCCGATGGGACCTCATCATACTCGACGAAGGGCAGCGCATAAAAAACTGGGCGGCCAAGACAGCGCGCACCATAAAAGCGCTGCATTCGACCTATGCGCTTGTCCTTTCCGGCACGCCCCTTGAAAACCGGCTTGAAGAACTGTACTCGGTGGTTGAATTCATTGACGACCGCAGGCTTGGGCCCGACTTCAGGTTCCAGCACAACCATGTCATTGCCTCTCCCGGCGGCCGCGTGGTTGGCTACCGGAACCTCGACACCCTGCGCAATGTCCTGAAACCCGTGCTGCTGCGTCGCACGCGCGCACAGGTCATGAAGCAGCTCCCGCAGCGCACCACGGACATCGTCAGGGTCACGCCGACCGAAGAGCAATTGGACATACATGGGACCAACATCCGGATCGTCCAGCAGATTGTCCGCAAGGCCTACCTGACAGAAATGGATCTGCTGCGCATGCAGAAGGCGCTGCTCATCTGCCGCATGTCAGCAGACAGCACCTTCCTTGTCAACAAAGAGGCCCCTGGCTATTCCTCAAAACTGGAACGACTCGGCGAGCTTTTGCCCAGGCTTGCCACGGAAAAGGACCGAAAGACGCTCCTGTTTTCAGAATGGACCACCATGCTCGACCTGATCGAAAAGGCCATCCTGAAACCCGGAGGAATAAAATACGTCCGGCTTGACGGCAGCGTTCCACAGAAAAAACGGCAGGCCATTGTCCATGCATTTATGAGCGACCCGGCCTGTTCTTTCTTCATCACCACCAATGCCGGGGCTACGGCCCCAGACCCGGCAATCGTGGAACAAATGCGTATACGATTGGGAAGCTGCGCCGAGAAAGACGAGAATGGAGAACTCTCTCTAAAGTTCAGGCTGCCCGACGCCTCCGCACTCGACAGCTTGGCCCAGGTCATGGCCGCGTTTATCGTACCCTCGCCAACAGCGAAAGAGACATGTTAATTTTTTGCTGATTCCTTCAGGACAACAGGAAACGATGATACTGAGCGGATCAGAAATTTTGTGATTGAGGAACTGCTGAAATACTCGGGCAAGCCCTGACCTTACTCCTTATCGCCGTGTTTCCTGTCCAGATAGGTCATCCGCCGGGTGTCGTTCTTCTTTTGCTTTGGTTTGTATTCAATACCCATCTCTTTGGCGCCCATTTTAAGCATTTCTTCCTTGGCCTGCGGCGTCATATGGTCGTACCCGATTGAGTGAAGGAGTTTCTTCTTCTCTTCCTCCTCCATTTTTTTCCTGATCTCTTCCTCGAACATGTCGCCATCCCTTCGGGGATCAATCCAACACAGCCCCTTTAATAAGATAATCTCCTTTTGCCCGTTTTTCAAGTAACCATTTCTTTATGTTGATGTAGGCAAAGGTAAGGACAAAGGTCATGATATACACTTTAATGAGCAGCCAGAAGCTCATGGCCCAGGTAGTATGGCCCAAATACTGACGATAATAGATGAAAATGATCTTCGCGTGTATCCAATAGGCGATCATGGTATGGCTGCCAATAAGCAGAATTGGCCCAAAACCAACACGTTTCTGAAACTGGTAGGAAAGCCACACAAAAAGGAGTACAATCAAAAAAAGGCGGCTGTAAAAAAAGACAAGACCAACGACAGAAAAACCATATCCGCGGCCAACCAGGTCGGCAATAAGACTGACCGCGGAGATACCCCCGAGCGCCCAGGCGGCCGGCAGGACGTTTGTGAACGGCTTTTCAGCTGGCGCGGTTGTAAGGCAATGAGTGATATAGGCCCCGAAAAAAACATAGTGCGCTGCCTTAAAAAAGGGAAAGAACGAATTGGGAGGAACGCCGTTTATGTAATTTCTCAGGTGCTCAGGGAGCCAGGCCGGAAAATTGATCGCGGCAACTAACGGGCTCATGAGGACAATGACGATAGCGCACACTAAATACCCTGTGGCGACCCATTCCTTGTTCCTGAATATGTGGTCAAACACCGCAAGGCCGCCCAGGCAGAATGCAATGGCATTGAGGATATCAATAGTCCACCACCGGATATAGTGCCAGGGGACCCCAAAGGCCATGTCAATGATTTTGTACAAGTAGGCAAACCCCAGAAGCACCAGGCTTCGGCGCAGGTATCTCATTAAAATGACCTGCCGCGGCAACCCTTTGCGGACGCGGGCGTCGCGTGAAAGTATATAGGCCGCGCCGACCAAGAAAAGAAAAAGCGGTCCCGGGAGCTTGGTAACAAGGTCCCTGATGAGCAACGTGGTGTTTGTCTGAAAGGCCGGATCAATCCAGTTTTTCACCCCATGGGTAAAAACCATCATGAGCAGGGCAACACCCCGCAGACCATCGAGAAAATACAGGCGGCCGGGTTTCATCTGATCTTTTGGG
Source organism: Candidatus Raymondbacteria bacterium RIFOXYA2_FULL_49_16 (assembly GCA_001789205.1). Taxonomy (GTDB): domain Bacteria; phylum Fibrobacterota; class OXYB2-FULL-49-7; order OXYB2-FULL-49-7; family XYB2-FULL-49-35; genus XYB2-FULL-49-35. The sequence continues at coordinate 18,864 of MFYT01000083.1, forward strand.
ATAAAAAAAAGATCGCGGATATTCATGCGTTGTATCCTGATTGTTTCATGCAAAGCGGCCGGTCGCGGCTACTCCAGGGTTGCGATAAGCACGGCAATATCGTCAGAAGGCGGGACATCGCCCATGAATTCCACATGCGCCTCGCGTATCCGTTTGACCAACTCATCCACCGGAGCGTCGCGGTGTTTGAGCAGCAGGCGCTCGAGGCGCTTTAAACCGTAAAAGACGCCCCCTTTGTTCCGGCATTCGACCAGGCCGTCGGTATACAGAAGAATAATGTCCCCGCTTTCGAGCGGGACCCGTTCCTCCTCGTATTTGTACCGCGGCGCAAACCCGATAAAAATACCCTTGCCCGAAAGGCGGACAACGGTCCGGCGCCGCTTCCGCAGCAGCAGGGCGGGCGGATGGCTCGCGCGCGCGAACACGAATTCTTTCCGCGCCTTATCCACTATCCCGAGAAACACGGTAAGGAAGCGCTCGTTCTTCAGGTGAGCGATCAGTTCGTCGTTGACCTCGCGTAATACCGTGCGCGGCTTGAGCCCCCGCGCTATGTGCTTGGTGAACGACACCTTGGCCATTGCCGCGATCAGCGCCGCGGGAATTCCGTGGCCCATGACGTCGAGTATGAGGAGCGCAATGCGGTCTTCGTCGATCTGGATGACGTCGTAAAGGTCGCCGCCAATGGTGCTGCAGGGAATGTATAGCGCGGCCACCTTCACTTCGTCTATCTGGTCGAGCCGCTCGGGCAGCATGGACTCCTGGATATTCCGGGCAATATTGAGTTCCATGTCAATGGTACGGACCGTGTTCTCCAATTCCTCCTGTGCGCTCTTCAACCGTTCCTCCTCGAGCATCCGGTCGTTTATATCGCGCGTAATACCCACGATACCTATGGCCTTCCCCGTACTGTCGGTAATAGGCGCCTTGGTGGTGGACACGGAGACAATGGGTCCCTTGCCGTATCGTACACGCTCAATCTTTCCCACCAGGGGCTTTCCGGAACGGAGGATGTTCTGCTCGTCGGCCAAAGCCTCGTCCGCGTGGGCGAAGAAATCGTGGTCGGTTTTTCCGATCGCATCCTCTGGCTTTGCAAGCCCCAAAAACCGCGCTTGCGCGCGATTGGTTCTGATAAAGCGCGATTGCGCGTCCTTGAAATAGATATGGTCGGGAATATTGTCCATCAAGGAACTGAGAAGCTGTTCCGGCGTAAATACGTTTTTCCGGCTTTTTTTTCCCATGGTACCTGTCTCCCCCCTTCGATAGCCCCTGCGTGACAAGGAATATATATTTCTCTTTTCGGTAAAAACAATTTCGCTGATGCACCATTGAAAATCCTCTTTGATATAATGTATTGTATTACGATCATCTTTGGAGCTTTCCGTGCGCGATTTTACAAGCGGCAGCATTCTTCGCCAGGTCATCACCTTTTCAATCCCCCTGATTGCGGGCAATTTCTTCCTTTCAGCGTACAATATCATCAACATGATCTGGGTGGGACGGCTGCTGGGCCACGAAGCGGTTGCCGCCATCTCGGCCGCAATGCCTATTCTCTTTCTCTTTCCCTCGTTTCTGATAGGCCTTTCCATGGCCGCGAACATCCTGATAGCCCAGGCATATGGAAGAAAAGACATGGTATTGCTGGGAAAGGTGCTTTCAAATTCGTTTTCAGTCATGCTCATCATATGCCTAGCGCTCACGGTCGCTGGCATTTTTCTACGCGATGTACTGCTTGGACTGGTCAATGCGCCTCCGGCCATTCGTCCCATGGCATCGGCCTTTCTCGGCATCACCTTCATCGGATTCCTACCCGGTTTCTTCTTTAACTGGATGAATGGAACACTCAGGGGCCTGGGCGACTCAAAGACCCCGCTCAAAATCCTTTTTCTGGCCACGCTGCTAAACATTAGCCTGGTACCGCTGCTCATTGCTGGTCCAGGGCCCTTTCCCGCATTGGGACTTACCGGAGCTGCCTGGGGTTCCATTACAGCAAACATCCTTGCCGGCATATGGGGATACCGGTACATTGCCAGGAAGAACCCGATTTTCAATATCCGCAAGTGGGATTTCACGACCGACCGGCTTCTGGTGAAAAAAATATTCTCCATCGGCATTCCAGCTTCGTTGCAAATGATCGTTGTCTCACTCTCGGGGGTTTTTATACTTTCCCTGGTAAACAAATGGGGTACTGAAGTCACCGCTGCCTACGGCATAGGCATGCAGATCGATCAGCTCGCTTTCCTGCCTGCCATGTCCATTGGCATTGCCGTTACGTCCATGGCAGGCCAAAACCTGGGCGCACAGCTTTTTGAACGCGTGGAACAAGCTACCCGCATTGCCCTGTTTCTTTCCCTGGCCATTGCCGCTTGTTTCTGCGCGCTGGTATATATATTCCCCTATCAGATAGGCTCCGTGTTTCTCAAACAAGCTGGGGCAAACCTGGTAGTTCTGGATCATGTAGTCATTTATTACCGCTGGATCGGCTTCTGCTACCTTGGGTATGCGGTCATGTTCACACTGCAGGGAGTTGTCCGAAGCTCCGGTGATACTGTCGCACTGCTGGTCTTGGCCCTCATCTCCCTGGTATTGGTCCGTGTTCCTCTGGCCTATTTCCTTTCGCAAAAAGCCGGATTTGGTGAAAACGGCATATGGATGGGCATTCTTTTTAGCACCTTTATTGGCATTATCCTTAGCTACGCCTATTATAAAACAGGCAGATGGAAAAGGAAACAGCTTATGCCGCACAGCCCACGCCCCAATTCTGTCCCTAATCCCGAATAAGCCGTCTCCCCCTAACTCATGTGCCAAAAAAATCATGGTTCTTCGATATCTCAAAGTATCTTTTGCAGGAATAAAAAGAAAAATATTATCTTATTATGCTCATTGCCTGATAGCTCAGTTGGTAGAGCGCTTGGCTGTTAACCAAGAGCGCCACTTACGTAACTCATTAAATCAGCAGGCTTTAGCAATCTCGACCACCTTCCCGGTCTCCAAATTATCGCTACCCTTCCCCAAAACAAGCTTCTGAAGGTCGTTATTCCTGAAGGATAGGTAGCGCTGAAAACAAGACAGTGTTTTGTGTCCACTGGCCTGCATTATCAGGAAATGAGAGTGCCCGGCGTTGTGCCAGTTGGTCAGCGCCGTATGCCGGAGATCGTGAAAGTGAAGGTGTTCAAGCTTTACCCGCTTTAAGGCAGTCCACCAAGACTTTTTCAGGTCCTGTACGCGCCTGCCATCCGCATGAGTGAACAGATACGGGCTTTCCAGGTGTTCCCCGGACAGCCGGACAAGGACTTCTTTCAATTCCGGTGCAAGTGGTACGTACCGGCTTTCATCGTTCTTTGTGTCCCTGATAAATGCCGTATTACCGAAAAAATCCAAGTCCGCCTTTTTCAGGTTCAGGATTTCACCTTTCCGACAGCCGGTATAATAGGCAAATGCAATAACCGGCTTCAGGTAGTCAGGCAATACCCGCATGAGTGCGGTAAACTGGGTTTCATCGATTGTGAAGTCCCGGACATTGTTTTCAGGCAGCTTCCGGACCATTGCGCACGGGTTTTTATATCCCCGGATGAACTCGGTCTTTATCCCGTGGTTTATGGCCGCTGAAAGCGCCTGAAGAATCCGGTTGACCGTTGCAGGCTTTGCCGCTGAAACCGTGGGTTTCCCGTCCTTTCTTTTTCGCCGGGACTTCCAAGGCGTGCCCAGCGTTGCTTTCATCCAGCGTTCTATTTCCTCTTTACGTAAGGCCGTAAGGGTATAAGACCCGAAAGCCTTGATGGATTCATTCACGCCCCAGCGGTCATTTCCAGACTTACGGTACTGCAAATGTTCAGACCAATACCGCTCAAGGATTTCAGAAACCTTTATTTCCCCGCCCGTGGGCCTATCTGGGAAATATCGGTCCTGGGCAAGTTCGGTCTTTACCCTTGCCAATGCCTGGGCCGCAAGGGTTTTACTTTCAGAAATGTACTCCTGAACGCGCCGCCCGTTGCGATAGTAATCAATTGCCCAGCCTTGCCGTGTCTTGATTAAACCCATAAGACACCCCCGGCCAAGATTGCTTTTAGCTCTGTGATTTCAAAGAACGTGCTTTTCTTTTCCATTGTCAAAGCCCCTTTCCGGACCTTGTGGCAATGGAGACCTGATAATAAAATTAACCAAAATTGTAAAAGATTGCAAGGCATTTTGTTTTTACCGCTTTCTATTACCTTTGACGGGTTTCTATCGGGCTTGACCTTTTGCCCTCGACAAATGCGGTCAATTCAGCCGGTTTAAACAAGACCGTCCTGCCCATTTTATAAAACGGGATCAGATGTTTGAAGGTCAGGTCATAAATCCGGGACCGGGGACAGGCAAGAAAAACCGCTGCCTGGGGCACGTTTAAAAAAGCTTGAGCGTTTTCCATATCGACTTCCTTTTTTTGAATGATCGGCGCTTTTTCAACCTCTGCGAAACCCGAAATATCCGGACTGAAGAAATCGTTCACGTCTCCCCCTGGTTGTCTGGTAAAGTTCCCAGGCGGTATTGGAACAAGGGGCAAGCCTCAGACCCGCATCCGGGAACAAGGCTTCTTTCGCCGCCCATGCAGAAAATGCAGAATTGCTGAATTGCCTTTAATGGCGTTGATAGATCACGGTCTTTCATTGGATACCCCGTGTATTTCATTGTAAAGTTCCTTGATCCGCCTTTCGAGAAGTTCTTTTCGCTTCACTTGACCTTCAAGAAGCTTTTCAATGGTTGTCAGTTTGTCAGAAAGGTAGGCAATTTCTTCTTTGGGTGTCATGGTTTTTCCTTTGGTTTATAGATTTTCGCTCTGGAAATCAAGTGTCTGTAATCGCGCACGAATAGGCAACCAGTTAGAACAAGCGCCCTGCCTTTGGGTAATATGAATTTTTAAAGTCTGTTCCCCTGCAATGTTCCCCGGTCCATCTGTCCGCGTCCGGGTTTCATTCACAAGAATAAAAATAACGTCTGCAAATTGTGCTATCTGTCCGCTGCCTTCAATCATGCCGATATGCGGACTTTCAACCTGTTCAGCGGTCTTGTTCAACTGGACAACCAACAGGATAGCAATATTCAATTCACGGGCAAGCGCCGAAAGCCGGGAACATATTTTCCCGCGCTCTGCATTCTCGAATTTTGTATCAACAATTATTTTTGTCAGGAAATCTATTGCAATGGCCTTGACCTTGAACAAGGAAACATGAAATCTGATAACCGCTTCCAGACCGTCCGGAGTAAGGCAGGCCGGAGCGGTCAACCGCAAATAATCCAAGACGGTTTTTAATGCCGTTGCATTGTCAGATAGTCTCGCCTTGTCCGCGTCTGTCAGTGTCCGGTTTTCCAGCCGCCCGGAATTGATAGCGCACATTTTCGCGTTCAACAGGTCAACAATTTCGCCGGGTGTCATTTCCAGCGTTATCATTGAACAGCGCCCGCCCTGGGCCGCAATGCCGTACATGGCCGCAACCGCAAGCCGTGTCTTGCCGGTCTTTTTTGTTGCGCCTAAAACATACAACCGCCCAGGGACCAGGCCGCCTGTCCAGGTGTCTAAAAAGTCCAGGCCCGTTGAAAACCCGGCGCGCTCCCCGGAATTGTACCGCGTCAAAGCGGATGCAACGAGGCATTCAGCGTCTGGCTCTTCGTCTTTGCCAGCGCCGGTCTGCAACACGCCTGCAACGAGAGACCGGGCCACATCCAGGGCCGGTTCATTTTCAAGGCGCTGGGCCGCTATATCGAGGCGCTGGGCCAGTTCCCGCTTAGCATGCAGGCCAGCAAGCCGGGCAATCAGAGGCGCTGGGTCAGCAAATGAGGTTTCAGAGTCGTCAAGGAAATACAAAGGCAAATCTTTGCCCTGGTCTTTGAGTTTTGCTGAAATCTCTGGCAGGCCAAAGGGCTTCCCGGCCAGGAACAGGTCAGCCGCAACCTCAAAGACCGGCCGGGAATCAAGACAACTGAACATCTCAGGCGTTAAGGCCCGGAAGATCGCCTTATGCTGGGCAGGGGTGCCGCCAATGCAAAGCCAGACAATCTGCCTTTCCAGAACCTCATCGGCAAATACGGCATTATGGTCAGTCATTGGAATAATCCGGGCCTGAATTTCTTCTTTTATCTGTTAATGCTCTGTTAATTAATTGTTCGGGTATCCGATTGGCCCCCGGTCCCCTGTCCGATTGGCCCCCGGTAGGGTGCTGATTGGCACCGGGTGCCGATTGGCTACCGGTATCCGATTGGCCCCCGGTCAAAACTGTGTATGTAGTCCGGCACCCGTTCCGGCGTTCAATGTCAATCAGTTTGCCTTTTTTAAGGCCCTTGATTGCCGCCCGTATCTGCCTTTTACCCATGCCGGTATCCATTGCCAGCCGGGAAATTGAAGGATAGGCGCGCCCGTCCTGATCCGCCCGTACTGCCAGGGCAAGAAATAAATGCTTTGCAGGCCGTTTCAATTTGAGATAGGCCGGACTGTCCAGCAATGAAGGTGAAATAATCATAGAGACCCCAGGGAAAAATAAAAAGGGCACTGGCATTGCACGTCAGGCCGGTCAAGCCTGCCCCTTGCGGGGAATACCAGCGCCCTTAAAATTTGTTTATCGGTTGACCTGTTCGCGTGCATATTGAAAATCCTTAATCTGTATTCGAAATGAATGACCGGACCTTTTCGAGGTCAGCCGCGCCCTTTACTTGCTGGGCCTTATCAATTTTTTCTAAAATGGCTTCCCGCGAAAGCCCGTATTGCCTCTGAACCAAGGCCATAACTTTGTCAGGATTGGCCGAAGCGTTCACAAGCAGGCCGATAAACTCATCGACTTCAGCTTGTTTGGTGGCCTCTATCCGCGTATTCAATGGTTCAACCTCACTGAAAGATCAACAGGCCTGGTCTGTATTCTCGAAATCATTTTTCATCCTTTTTGGAAAAGGCCCGAGGTAACAAAGGAACCCTCGGGCCAGATCGTTTAATGCCCTGCATTTCTGTAAAGGCCTCTGTAATCACCTGCAAGCAGACCCCAGCTATGATAAATCCGCCAGGAGATGCTACCGCCAGTATTGGGTATAGAGCCTTCAAACTTAATGACAGGGCTAGGCATGCTCTCCAAGGTGACAAGCGATATCGTATCGACTTGAACGGGGTCAGCGGCCAGATACCAACCGTACGAATCGTATATGTCAAGGTGCCCGTCAACTATAACCGAGATATCGTTACGCGAATTCGCAGGCAGATTCTTGGCAACCGCGTTTTCGGCAGCGTATTTTTGCGCGCCCGAACAGATCAGATATTTAGGCAGCGCATTGACAATATCGTAGTCATCTTTGGCACCCGGCAAGGGTTGCGAGATCATTGCAGTGCATCCAGCGGGGACGGTTGTTAAAGACGGGACTGCGCCATAGCCAAGAGCCACAAGGTTGCCGTGATCTGCATGGAATAAGGCCTTATCATCTTCGTCAAGGGTTGGTCCCGCGCCGCTGCTTGAAGTCAACAGTCGATAAACATCGTAGTTGATCGTCGTGGCAACGATCTTACCGCTCTGTAAAAATCTCTGAATAGCCGAATTGAGGCCGGAGTTATAAAACTCATGTAACGTCAATTGAACTGAACCACCTTTTAAGTCAAGCTTGCTTGATTCAACGATGCCTTCGGTTGATATATTTTGTGCGTCGTTCCCGGCCTGCAACCGGCCAAAAGAAGAGGTTTTTATTCTGTCAAATTCCCTGTAATCGCGCACAGTCATCCTTCCAACCCAATTTTGATAAGTGGTCGGAGCGTTTAAAGCCCCAAGGGATATTGACTGATTGAAAGTAGTGCCAATAATATCGTTGAGTGGTCCCGTTCTCGTCAGGGCGTTTCGGGCATAATCGCGTATCTCGGAAGGCGTGATTTTGCCCGAGATACTCGAATCTATTCCGGTATCCCGTTCCAAACAGCGGCATACAATCCCCTCGAAGGACCGGGGAAATCTGTCTGGATCGGTTCGCATGAGGTCATCTTTTCGCGCCTCGGGCATAGCCGCCGTTGAAGCGCCCAAGATGAGAAAGTCGCTTGAGATTTCAGTCTCTTTGTCGATGAATTTTGTCATAGTAACTCCTTTTTTTTATGAAATGTTATTTGTCTATTACGTCAAGTAAAACAGCGGACCAGTACGCATGATCCGCAGCCAATCCCATATACTTTTGGCGAATTAAATCATCGCTTTGGAATGTATCGGACAAGCGCCGATATGAAACAGCTTTGGCCTGCAACCGTGTTGCTTCAGATTTAAGATTTTCGATCGCACCTGGCCCAGGATTACGCCTGAGATAAGCCAACGCTTGAAGGGCAAAAACATCCGCCGTCAAATCATATCGAGGTGCGGTCTTTGAGCCTGTTTTACTGGAAGCATAATCAGCATTTCGCACTTTTGCAATTTTATCCGCTTGGATGGCACATAGAGACGCTTCCAACACAATCGCCCTAAAGACAAGCTTTGCCGGGCCGTAAATATCATTTTTGAAAGTATACTTTTCCCCGGCTGAAAGGTATCGGACTTCTTCGCACCGATAGCCGATCGAGATACCCGACAAATGCCCTTCCTTGACAAGTTGCTTGGCTTCCAGCGCCCGGGTGGTAGTCCCGAATGTCAAGAGTCCAACCAAGAGAGCGCCCTCCATCCGCATATCAGAAATTGAGCCCAAGATACAATTAACTGAGTCACGGGCATGGCTATCGAGTAAAGGTATCTGATCCCCATACGAGAAGCCCAAAAGCATTTCATCGATGAATTGGCCAGTTGAATGGTCGAATATCGGAACAGGCGAATCACTTGCCAAAACAGCTTCACAAGTGCCCGCATCCGCGTTAAAGGTGGAGACCCTCAGGCTCAGATCGCGACTTTGTAGGCCTCTGTCTTGATAAGACTGTTCTCTGGCTAAAAGCATGTTTTCCATAGACGTTTCCTTTTGTAAACATAGGGTTACGGCTGATTTCACTTCGCTTGTCAACGTGGCAAAGCCATTGAGCTGTCGGGCCAAGGTGTTGTAATTTAAGCCTGTGAGCGCGGCCAGGCGCTTGAGACTCAAGCCGGATTGCTTGACTCGGTCATAAAGAATAGGGCCTTGGTTATCCATTTTTATTATTTTCCTTTTTGCACTAAATTATTTGACTGTTCTTGCCAATAATATAACACAAAAAATCAAATCAACAAGGAACCAACGTGGAACTTTTATGTGGAGTTGGAAAAAACGGGTAGCGGTTATTCGTTCACTCTGCGACCAGGCTTCATTCTTGGCGGAGTAAGGTTATACCGTTTACAGGCATTCATTAAACCTTTTCTTGTGAATTTTTCAGTTGTCTCAAAATCTTCCCAGGTTTTATACTTTTTTTCTCGAAAGTTTCTCAGATAGTAATATATGTTTACAGGTGCATCACCTGGTATAAGCCCCCAAATCGCAGTAAGGGGAATGCTTTCTAAGTCTTTAAGCCCTCCAAGTCCATAGTTTATTCCGCCCGTAGGATCCCCGGGAAGGAATTGATACAATCGCACTAATTCAAGAATAGTCCCAGGCCATGGTGTTCCAAGACTATGTTTGTACCCCGGCTTATTTTTTTCCCAAAATTCAACTGTGAAAAAATCGGAAATGCCGTGTTTTTTATTCAAATGTTGTCCTATTGCTACCCATTGCAAAACACAAACAACCAGATATTTAAAACTGTTCTCAATAGACAGGTTTTGCCTGGCCTCTATATTCCACAATTCCCGGCAGAGAATTGTCTTAACCACGTCGTGAACATTCGTCTCCTTTAATAACTGAATTCTGATACGGCCACCCTTAGGCCCAATAGAAATACGTATCGAATTCCCAATCTCACCGGTCAAGTCATCAATTCCAGTGATATGAATGCGTAGGGGGGATTTTCTAAACTGGAAGCACTGGAAACGAATTATTTTATTCAGCCCTGAATGGTACTCTTGCTCTGTCATATATCCGCCTTTTTTACTATCCGCCTTGGTTTAAATAAAAAGGGGCGCGCCGGAAAGGCGGATAACCGAACCGGCAAAGGCCGCGAACCCGCGCCCCCTTGACATTATTTTCAATATACCAATTTACTCAAAAACAAACAATCTTTTTATCCTTTCAATGGCAATTATCCCTCATATAAACTAAACCGCCCCTCTAATAATTTTCACAAAGCGGGGGTTTTTAATAAAAAACAACCAACCGCCCTGATTGCTTCCCGAAGGACCCGCAAGTTTATGGCTCGGGGCTATGGCCGGTTCCCCGCGCGCACGGATACTCAGATATACCGGAGTATATACTTCGGTAATACCGATGTATGTGTTATACCGGCTCGTTGTGGCAGTCCCGGCCATAGTTGGTCAATGAACAGACAGCGCAATCGCTTTTGTCCATTTGGCAGTCATGGTATCGGACTTCACCCAGCGCAACATTGAAGCCCTTGCGATAGCCCTGGCCGCGTTGTGCCCTGGTCACGTCCTCACTGTCCGCTGCCTCGTACCATTGCAAATGCTCTGCCTCTGTTCCGAAAGCAGGCCCATGATACGCTTGCCGCAATCCGCGCTGATACCCTATCCACCATTCAGCCTTGGCCGGATCGAGTCCCTGAAAAGTTTTGGCCATGCTCATCTCTGTCTGAAACCTTTTGAAATCGATAATCATAACTTGTTCTCCCTTTGTTTGTGTTTGTGCCATACCTCTACAATCCCCGCCATTATTGCACAGAGGCCCCAGGATTGATTATCGGGCCTCCTGCATACATTTTCCCGCCCCTGCCTGCAAAAGCCCTGCAAGGCCTCTGCGCGCTTGCTTTTTCATCCTACTTGACAAGATTCATGTGTCCTTTTGTCGGTCTCCAAAAAGTCTCCATTGCCGGTAAAGGTCCATCGAAATTAAACGAGTTACATCAAAATTAGGGTGGACACAAAAACCTGTTTTTAGAACAGAAAGCTTGATTTAATCCGCTGATTTAAATTATGTTACCTTGACAATTGCCTGATAGCTCAGTTGGTAGAGCGCCCGGCTGTTAACCAGGATGTCGCAGGTTCGAGTCCTGCTCAGGCAGCCAAAAGAGATTTGCGGCTGATAACTGCAAGTCTCTTTTTTATTTTCGTTTTTTGCTTATGGATAAAAAAAATGCATCTATTTCAGAAAAAAGTAATGCCAACACATCTTCGCATTCGTTAATAAGAGCTGCCATCTTCGACCACTTGAGTTCGAACGAATATGCATGCCTGAACATGTGGCGGAAGTCGAGATAACCACGCAATTTTTGCTTTAAAGACTCGGAAACAACTGCATGGCGCTTTATTGACGACCTCGGGTCAATTTATCGGCCCTATATGGATTTGTTTGAAATGAGTCGCGTCGCCCGGTACGATTGCCACGATCCTTTAAGCTGCAATTAAGGGGAGGGCCGCCTGCCCGCCGACAGGAGCAAAAAGACCGTAAACATGCCCCCTGGTTACTGGCATTGCTGCGTATCCCGCCTGTCGAAGTTCTGTTTCCCGGGGTCTGAAAAGTTCCTGCCGTAATGAGGTGAATGTCCCCATCAAACCGATGCAGGCTTTCCATTTTACCCTGTTGAGAAAAGGGTATCGCCCTGCAAGAGCAGTTTGCCAATATTGCTGATTGATATACATTTAACATTAACATTCAATTTGTAACTATTCAGGTCCCTATGAAAGTAGTTGCAATAAAAAATACCTCAACTATCGGGCGCTGACCCCCGAAAGAACATTCATCCGGTACTCTCCCCTCTCCCCATAAGGAGAGGGGTGTTTTGTCAACCAATCCCTTCGGGGTGAGGTCAGGACTGGAACATGGGAAATTAAAAAGTCCTTCATTTCTCTGGTAAATAGGCATAGGTACGTGAATAGTTATATCAATTTAAGTCATTGTTTTATAATCAGATGTGTTATATATGCCCCAAAATAAACTCCACAACCGCCAAATGTGATTTAAATCATTGTTTTTAATTGAAGTTGTATATAGATTTATATTATAGATTTATTACTCTTTTTTAGGATAATTATGGCACGAATTTTAACTATACTCATTCTTCTGGCTGCTTTCGCTTTTGCAGCCCGGACCACATACGAAACCAATAACGACAACTTTGTCTGCGATCTTCCAACCGAAGATACGCTCAATGGCGGTGCACTGGGTTATTTAAGGATCATGGCATGGGACAATTACATTTCAATGATAGAGTGGAACCTTGCTTCCCTTCCCACTGGCCCCATCTCATCATGCTCCCTGAAGGTAAAAGTAATGGGCGCCAGTAGCAGCACCAATATAACAACAAAGTCCTTCCAGATATCATCACTTGTCGACACCATGTACGGAGGCAATGGAAACTTTACCGCGTATGTGACAAACGCTAGCTGCTACAAATACAAGCAGTATAATTCCGTGTACTGGCTGGGTAATGCATCCAACCGTGTCGTGGATATATGCAAAGGGAACAACAATTCGAGAATAAACTCGGTGTATTTGACGAACATGACAATAACGGACGAGGTCAGGTCCATTCCATTGGACCTCGCGATCATGCAGGACATGGTCAACAAGACCGCCTATGGACTTGCCATCGTTGACACCTCCAATGTCGCGGGAAATTATTATCTCCGGTCACTGAACCAAGCCAATGACACGCACCCGGCGCTCATCATCAATACCTATACGCTGAACAATCCGACCAGTTCCCCGTGCAGTCTCGTTTTCTCTGTTGGCACCAGCACAAACGATTTCAAGACCAGCTCTCCCACTATTTCGATC
>MFYT01000084.1 GCA_001789205.1 Candidatus Raymondbacteria bacterium RIFOXYA2_FULL_49_16
CCAGATGCTTACAGATGTAAAATGGCCTAAACCACGAATCAGGAGGAACCTATGTCCGTTTCAAGCATGAATACAAAACCTCGAAGACCGAATGAAGAGCCGTATGCGGGAAAGCTGCTCGTACGGTTCCGCGAGGGGCTGGGCAGGCAACTGCCCGGTCTACTCAACAGAATATCTTTTATTGTAATATATGCGGCCCTGGCCGTTTTGCCTGTTTATTCCCAACACGATTCCTCGTCTCTTCTGTTCCCCGAGCACCTTATCTACGAAGGCGCCTTCCGCCTCGAACCCGGCAGTGGTGTCGATTATCAAGACTGGGGATATGCCGGATACGGTATTGCATATTATCCCCATGGTGATGCCAACGGGCCGAATGACGGGTATCCGGGTTCATTGTTCGGCAGTTCGCATCCGTACAGGCCAAATATCGCTGAAGTGGAAATACCCGTGCCGGTCATTTCCCCAGACCTCGACATCGGCGACCTGCCTGTCGCCCGTTTTGTTCAGCCCTTTGTAAATCCCTTTTCAAACCTGCCGAACTATAATAATTGTTGTTTATACTCGCTTGTGTACCTTCCGGCCCAGGGACCGCAGACCTCGGGAAAACTATATGCCTGCCTGGGATACATCTACGGGGGCCTTCCAGACCGTCTTTTTTTAGCCTGGCTCAATCCGGACCTTTCAAACCCCAACGTGGCCGGATTCTGGAGGTTGGGCGAATCAAAAAATGAATGCAGGTTTCTTTTCGAAATCCCCCAGGTGTGGGCGGACTCGCATGTGAACGGCCGTATTCTCGGTGTCGGAGACGGCTCGGTCTGGGATAAAATCGGCGAATTCTGGATGACGTGTGCGCCCTGGAACGAAGGCAATCCGCCCGCTTCCGGCGCGACACTTGCCCAATTCGATACCCTTATCCGTCATGTCGATGCGCACAGGAACAAGGGCGGCCTGTTTCCCGGCGTGGGGAGCGAGGAACGCGGCGGCGCATGGCTTACCAGGGGAAACAGGTCGGCAATCGTCACATGTTCAGACATGAGTTTTTCGCTCATGCGCGATTATTTCAACGGTTCGTTTGGCCCGGGAAACTATCCGACCCTTCTTTTCTACGATCCAAATGATATCGCGGACGTTGTCGCCGGGGCAAAAGAGACTTGGGAACCGGTTTGGCATGCCAGGAAAAACCTTGCCCATTATTACTTCGGAAGAGACCTGCAAAAGCCAATGGGGGGAGACGAGAGCATTGAGGACATGAGGGACGCGCAGGCGGCCGGCGGACTTGCCTTTGACCGGGAACGAGGCAAATTGTATGTCGCGCAGCGGAGGGGGCCTGATTATCAGACATTTATCCACGTATTCCAGATTGATACGTCGGTGTCCGTGTCCACGCAGGCGTGTGCGGCCATTCCTGTCTTCGGAAACTTAGCAGCGTACCCGAATCCTTTCAATGCAGAAGTCTCCATTGCCGTTTCGTTCCGCGAGCACGGCCTCGTGTCGGGCATTGAGTCTTTACCGCTGTCTATTTACAATATAAAGGGGCAATGCGTATGCCGGACTCTGCCCCTCCGAAACCGCATGGACAAAAACTCGGTCCACTATGTGTGGCATGCATCCGGATACCCGAGTGGAATTTATATAATCGAAGTATGCCAAAAGGGTCGTAGGACGACCGCATTTGTAACTCTTGTCAAATAAGGGAGGCCTGCAATGAAGACATACACTGCATTTGTAGCCGTGTTCTTTTGCGCCCTGTCAGCATACGGCCAGGCATTGACCGCAGATTGGACAATACAATTTTACGATACCACATTGCATGGGAATGCGACAGGCGGGTTCCGCGCCTATGCAGTCCACCAGATGGCAGACAAGGGGTTTGTACTTACCGGTCATTGCTGCGGCATGCATCTGAACGGCGACATGTTCCTCATTAGGACCGACTCCCTTGGAAACGAAATATGGTCGAAGAGGTTAGACGACGACAACAGGGACGAGGTTGGCCAGGCCATCGGCGAAACAAGCGACGGAGGCATCATTGTTGCCGGAAACACGCCCAAATACGACTGGGACACGGATATAATGGTCGTGCGGATCGATGCCTCTGGAAACGAGCAATGGCGGAGTTTTATAGGGGCCTCAGGCACGAATATACACGATGGCACCTATTCGCTCCAGGTTACTCCTGACAACGGATGCGTGCTTGCCGGATATACGCTGGCAACAGGTGCAGGAGGGGCGGACGCGTACCTTGTGCGGCTCGATGCCTCAGGCACAATCAGGTGGAGTAAAACCTATGGCGGCCCGAAAAACGACTGGGCACGCTGCATACGGAAGACGGCTGACGGCGGATACATCATGTGCGGTGCGACCTGGTCGACGCGTCTTGGTGAAACCGACCTGTACCTCATACGAACCGATTCACTGGGAGACACGCTGTGGACGCGGACATACGGCAAAGCAGGCGTTGACGACGGAGGTCTTTCCGTTGAACAGACCGCGGACAACGGGTTCATCATCACCGGTTATACGGAAGATTGGACAAGGACCTATCTTGTACGCATCAATGCTCAAGGAAACCTAGTGTGGGAAAAAAGCATAAGCACGGGTGAAGAAATGTCAGAACATGGTCGGTCTGTCCGTCAGGCGCCGGACGGCGGTTTTGTGATTGCCGGTCTCAAAGGCCTCAGGGAGGAATTCATGTCGGACAATGTTGCGGACAATGCCCATAAATACCTCCTGCGTACAGACGCCGCAGGTAACGTAGTATGGAGCAGGACCTTTGAAGGGTGCACGGGGTGGCCACACGCGTTCTGTATCATATTTTCAATGATCATGTCGGACAATAACAAAGTCATTATTGCCGGAAGGGAAGGCGCGGACCGGATCTTCCTTACGCAGTTGTCCGGGCTTTAAGGTACATACATATAGAAAGAGATATCCTTCAATCAACCAAAAGGCAAACAATGAAACACGTCCCAACAATCCTGTGTTTTCTGGTTTCGGCCGCATTCTGCGTGCAACCGACCGTGGACACCTGCTTTTTCAGGAGCGGCCAGACTTTCATGACCTGGCAGGAAGACAACACGCAGACAGGTGAAAAATACCGCATTTACCGCTCTACCCAGCCCATAACAACCGGGAACATAGGAGGGGCGCGGCTTGTCGCCGAGATAGCGGAAAATTCAAGCTATTTCACGGAAATGCATGTTGCGGATGGCAGTCTGGCCAACACCATTCCCTCGTGTATTGACCGCGTCGTCATTTTCCCGCTGTCACACGCTGACAGCGCGACAAACGGCAGCATGGCGCAGCAGGTTTCTGCCGGCACCGGCGTTTTTGTCTGGACCGTGAAGGAAGAGTCTTCGGCTGATTTTTACTATGCGATCAGGACCGTTGCGGCAGGAGGCGGCGAGGAACAGACGGTTTCCGCAGGCAACACAGCCGGTCCGATAACGGAACTGCGCCAACCCATTAACGCAATTCTCTATAATACCGGCACTGAATCACGGGGCGGGAAGCTGTGCAACTGGTACCTCATCTGGATGGACTACGAGTTGTTCAAGGAAAACTACATGGGGTATGTTTTTGCATTCGGCGTCTGGAGGGAGATGATACAGACCGGGGACGAGATACCCTATATCATGCTGCATGGATATGGAAATCCATTCCCGGGAAATGAATGGAGTTGCATTCCCGTCGGAGATTTTCTCGGGGGTGAATACCTTTCACCGTCAGGATTTGGATCGCTTCCGACATGGTTTTTCGGTTTCCACAAATCGGCCGCATATCGCGGATCAGAAGCGACCGGATCCGACCGGAGCGACTCGGTCGCGAATTATGTACAGTATAGGATCATACAGTCGTTTCTCTGGACAAGGCGCCATTATGGCATCAGCGAGCCTAAAATGCACATCTCCGGAGGGTCAATGGGCGGTTCGGGCGCTTTTGGATTCGCAATCCATTTCCCCCGGTTTGTGACGAGTGTCTGGGCGCAGCAGGGGATGACCAACTACGCCAATACCTGGCGCGAAGACAACCAGACCATGATGTATTCACGTTCGATATACGGCAATTACGGCCGGCCAGGCCTGCACAACCCGGTCTCGTTTCTGCCGATCAATGATCCGCGGTATCCGGGTATTGACTGGGTGACCGGCTGCTCCGGCATGGATGTGTATGAAGCGAGACGCGTGCCTGAATTTATGCGGTCGCACGCCAATATCAGTTTTCCCTATATCGGCGCAACGCACCAGTATGACGACGGCTCTATTCCATGGCCAAATCAGGGCGCACCACTCGAGGAGTATCTGAAAAATTCGCGGCAAAGCTTCGGTTATGGCGTTTCTCCGGGCGGGCATGGCTGGGACAACGCGTTTTGTCCCATCATGATAACCTGGGACCACAGTGATTTCAGGTGGGACGAAAGCAGGCCGGGTTTTTCAAATGTACCCGCACGCAAGGGCTGCCGGTATGGGTCAGACATCACTGACGCGCGCACATACATGTCATATGTCAAATGGGGCATGAGGGACGCGCCGTTGTCCGGCAATCGCGCCATCGTGGAAACCGAAACGAGCTGGAGCGTCCCGATCATAAGTCAGAGCGAATGCAGCGACAGGGACGAGGCCTATTATGTCGATATTACGCCCAGGAACCTGCAGTACCTGGACATATGCGAAGGCGATACGTTCATTTATGAAATTGCCGATATCACCGGTTCAACGGTGGAAGCGCAGGGCGAGATTGTCGCGGACAGCATACAGCTTCTGCTCATCCCGCAGGTCCCCATACGGCTCAGCGGCGCAGCGGCAAGGGTAACCCTGAAGGCACGCGGGGTCAGCTATCCCTGCGAGGACATGGACCCGACAACAAGCGTGAACAGGTCAAGGCTCGTGTCTGCACGATCGGCAGACGCATCTGAATTGAAGGTACATGTCCAACCCAATCCGTTTAACAGTACAACGGTATTCACCATAACAGTGCCGGCGGTCACCGGTCATGTAAGGGCCGGACACATGCGCATATTCAATATACAAGGAGGGCTGATCCGGGATTTTATATTACCGTGTGGAAATGCGGGCACGCTTCATCTCACGTGGAATTCCATGGACAGCAATGGCCGCGGCATTGCATCCGGTATTTATATATGTTCCGTTTCGCTTGGCGGAAAAAGCGTGAGCAAGAGAATAATATTGACCAAGTGAAATGAGTGTCCGGATTAATGCTCTTTGAATCCAGCCGGGTGTAAATTCCGGCATCGGCAATATCTACCCGCCTCGACTCGCTCGGCGAGGCGGGCTGGAACCGCGTATTCGCGTCGGTTCTTCTTCAATACTTGCTTCGCTGATTCGGCTCTTTATCCTGTTGGAATGTTTTTCCTGAATGTGACAAACCTTCCATTCCGTTCCTTGGTGATTTTTCCATCTTTTTCGAGCATTGCCAGGTACTTTCGCGCTGTGTTCATGGCAATACCGAGTTTTAACCGGAAAACCTCTGCAGAAAACGTCTCCTGTCTTATTCCGGACAGCATATTCTCGAGCCGTTCGTTTGCTGGAAGCAGGAGGCCATATTTCTTCATATATCGTTTAATAGTCACATATGAGCAGCCAAAGCGGACAGCGATCTTATACGGCCGCTCTCCGCATTCCCTGAATGCTTTTTTAAACTGCACCGGGTCCTGATATGTGCGGTTTTGCGCCCCTTTGCCCTTTTCAAACAGGGCAGGTTCCCTGGTGGATGAGTCTTCTCCGGCCGCATCACGGTCTTCAGAAGGTTTTACGACAAATGGAGGCAGGTCCTTGGCGCCTATAACGCCGTTATTGACAATGACCGCGTGTTCCACCGCGTTCTTAAGTTCCCGTACGTTTCCCGGCCAGTCGTATTTGATAAGGACGGGAAA
>MFYT01000085.1:0-30266 GCA_001789205.1 Candidatus Raymondbacteria bacterium RIFOXYA2_FULL_49_16
TCCTCCCAAGCGCTACCGAGTGATTCGGCTAAATCTTGCTCGGGGAAACCTCCTTGTCTCCTTGATGATGACTCATTGCCAGGTTAACCATTTAGACTCCATTGACTTGGCATAAATGGAAGGTTGAACATACTTAAAATCGTGTTTTACTCCAGTAAGCCCCTCGGAATGCCCTAAAAACAGATATCCGCCGGTATCCAGATAATGATAAAATTTTGCTATCAGCTCCTGCTGGGTTGGTTTATCGAAATAGATAAGTACGTTCCTGCAAAAAATAACGTTAAGCGGGTTTTTAAATGGGAATTCTTTCGCGATAAGATTCATGCGTCGGAACAAGGTTTTTTTCTTGACAAATTCCTTCACTCGATACCAATCACCGTCTTTTTCAAAATATTTTAGCCGCTGGCCGGACGATACGGGTTTCAATTTTTCCTCATTATACACCCCATCTTCGGCTACCTTGAGCACATGGGTCGAGATATCCGTTCCCAAAATCATAACGTCATACGCGGTCATTTCCGGCCAGTATTCAAACATGGTTATAGCGAGCGAATACACCTCTTCGCCGGTGGAACATGCCGCGCTCCATATCCTGACCTTATTAAATTCCCGTTTTCTCATGCGCGCCTTGAGGTCTGGAATCACATTCCCTTCGAGAAAACTGAAGTGATGGTTCTCGCGGAAAAATTGGGTTACATTGGTCGAAAGCGCGTCGAGCATTTCCACGACCTCGTGTCCGGACTTGTCTTCAATCGCGTATTTATAGTATTCCTTAAAAGATCCGAACCCGAAAGAGTGCAGTCGTTTTGACAAACGGCTTTTAACCAGCGCTTTTTTATGCGACTGGATATTGATGCCGCATTTCTCATGAACAAAACCCCGTATAAGATCGAATTCAGAATCACTCAATTCGATTTCAATCGTTGCGGAAAACGCCTGCTGTCCAGATACCGACATACACCCATCCTTGTAACAAATTCCCTTGCGCCCAAACGGCGCAAGGGAATTACAATAAACGCCTCAGAAGCCCTTCATTTCCTCTTCCATGGGAATTATGTCATCGGCCGCTTTTTTAACTCCAACGCCTTTTACTGCGCGCGTTTTTCCCGGAAGCATTTGCTGCGGAGATCTCGGCTTTGGCTGCGCCGACTGATGCATAATATGGTGCTGCATGGGGCTTGACCCCTTCGCCTCTTTACCGCTGTTCGACAAGACAAAGGTATTGATCATGGCCTGCAATTCCTGGGACTGGGACGACATTTCCTCGGCAGCAGCCGCGGATTCCTCGGAATTGGCCGCGTTCTGCTGCACCACCTGATTCATCTGGTTCACAGCCACATTCACTTGCTCAATGCCCCTGTTCTGCTCACTGCTTGCGGCTGATATCTCTGCGATCAGGTCGTTTACCTTCTTAGATCCGTCGCCGATCTCTTTGAGAAATTTGGCCACCTCTTCGCTGATGGTGACTCCACCTTCAGCGTTCTTTACCGATTCTTCAATGAGTTGCGCGGTATTTTTCGCAGCCTCAGCGCTGCGTTGGGCCAGATTACGCACCTCCTCGGCCACAACCGCAAATCCGCGGCCCGCTTCTCCGGCACGGGCCGCCTCAACAGCAGCGTTGAGCGCCAGCAGATTGGTCTGGAATGCGATTTCATCAATGGTCTTGACAATTTTGGCGGTTTCATCCGAAGACTTCTTGATAAGTCCAATTGCCTGGGACATTTCACCCATGGCTTTGTTGCCCTGATCAGCGGATTTCTGCGCCGATGCCGCAAGGCTCTTGGCCTGATTTGCGCTTTCAGCGTTTTGCTTGGTCATAGCCGACATCTCTTCGAGACTCGATGATACTTCCTCAATGGAACTGGCCTGTTCCTGCGCGCCTTGCGACAGCGTTTGACTGCCAGCGCTGATCTGGTTACTGCCCGAGGCGACCTGTTCCACCGCAGTTTGAACTTGATTTAAAGCCATATCAATGGTCTTCAGCATGCTATTTATGTTTTCCACAAGCTGTCCGTATTTGCCGTCAAACTTTTCTGTTATTTGTTTCGTCAAGTCCTTTTTGGCAGCAGCTACCATACATGTTGTTACCGAATCGACCAACCGGTCTGTTTCTTTCATCATTGTATCTATTTCAACGATATCCGTGACAAATTCCACGCCGCCAATCACTTCGTTTTTTTCATTCTGGAGCGGAGCGCCCGTGTATTGGATAGGTATCTTGGCTTGAGCATTGGGATTTGCCACAGTGCGCCCTGATGCGATGGCATTGTTCTGCATCGCCTGCTTGGTCCGGCACTCAGGAGTATTGCAATGGCTGGTTCTGAAGATATCAGCGCATTGCATTCCTTCGCATTCTTTTGGAGTCTTGCCCGCAAGCTTTGCGCCGGCTTCGTTCATGAATATGACCCTCATGTTTTTATCCACTGCCATGACCGGCGTTGCGATCTTATTGAGCATATTAATCTTCTGTTTAATATTGCCAAGCATGGCTGAAAAGGCTCGTGCAAGCACACCAATTTCATCCGTGGAACGCGCTTCGATCACCTGATTAAGATCGCCTTCTGCCACACGGGTCGCGACATCCGCAAGTTTTCTCACCGGCCTGGTAATGGAAATCGTGAGAAACAGGCCCAATAGAAGCGCTACAATAAATCCAATGGCAATGGTGAGTGGCATAAGCCATTGGCTTGTCGCAACGCTCTCTTGCGCCGCCTTATCAACTAGTGCTATTAATTTGTCCAACGAAGCTCTAACTGCCATATATGCGTTCTTTGCCGGAGGCGCCAATTCATCGAGCAATAGGCTGTCGAGAACAACCACCCTGGTGTCTTCCGTTGACGCACCGATTTGGAGAAGCCTCAGTTTTTCCTGGCAGTTTTTTACCATTGCATCATCGGCTTTTTGCCATGCCTCATGCAATTGAAGAAAATTGTTCCATTCAGCCTCTTCGTCACGGTTCTTATGCAAGGCTGCAAATTCCGATATTTTTTCAGGAATGATCCTCTTGGCTTTTTCAATGCTCTCGAACTGGTCGTTAACAGTCTGCATATTCTTCCAGTAGCGTCGAAGCATGAGACCGCGTATTGCATACTGGACAGCGTTTTGCTGATCACCTATGGTCAGAAGCGACTGAACGCCGGGCAATTTATTGCCGCCAATGTCATTAATATTTGATATGCCAATTATTCCGATAAGTGCGCCAATGAGCGCTACGGCGAGAAATCCACCGATTAATTTTGGTCCGATTTTAATCGTGTTCATCATAAAGAGAGCCTCCTTTAGTTTTAAATAGTATCATACTTTTATACATTGTCAGCAGTGGTTTGTATCTTTATAATATCCTCTTCAGTTAAAACCTTATCGATATCGAGTAAGATTTTGACCCCGCCCTTGGCCTTGGCCATACCTAAAATAAACTGCGTATCGAGTCCTGCGCCGAATTCTGGCGTATCTTCGATTTCTTGGGCTGTAATGTCTAATACTTCTGATACTGCGTCCACCAATATGCCCATTTCCAAGGCCTCACCCGCTTTCTTGACCTCGACAACTATTATGCAGGTCTCCACTGTGTCTTCAAGGGCCTTCATGCCGAATTTAAGGCGTGTGTCCACTACAGGAATGACTTTACCGCGCAGATTGATCACCCCGCGTACCCAATCCGGAGTCCGGGGAATATGGGTAATATCCATAAGCCCGATGATCTCCCTGACTTTCAATATCTCCAGACCATACTCCTCGTCTTCCAACCGGAAAGTCAGGTATTTTCCGGCCCGTTTGTCAGACGCGCCTTCTCTTTGGCCGCTTTTCTGTGCAACAGCCATGGATTCTGCTGACGCCATTATTCCTCCTTTGTATGAGTATAGGTGTTTGTTCCACTGTGTATTCCCTTTTTTACCGTTTCAAAGTTAATGTCCACCAACCCTTTCACATCCAGGATCAATCCGACGCGGCCATCCCCCAATATAGAGCACCCGGAAATGCCTTTTACATTACGAAAGTCCCCTTTAAGGCTTTTAATGACAACTTGCTGCTGGCCTACAATAGTGTCCACCATGATACCATAAGGCTTGCCCGCGTTCTCGATAATGATGATGATCGCGTTCCAGGGCTCAAAAACGGCCGGAGTTTCTCCGAACAATTGATACAGGCGAATGAGCGGAATGAGCGTACCCCGGACATTCACGACTTCTCCCTTGTTTTGGATGGTGGTAATATCACGTTGCGCTGGTTTGATGGATTCCTTGATGGCAATGACCGGCAATAAATACCGCTCATTGCCGACTTTCAGGATCATGCCATCAAGAATGGCCATGGTAAGCGGCAGCCGGACAGTGAACATGCTGCCTTTTCCCGGCTCGGAGCCAATAGCAACAGTGCCGCCCAGCTTTTCAATATTTTTCTTAACAACATCCATTCCCACGCCGCGGCCGGACACATCAGTCACTACTTTGGCAGTGGAAAACCCCGGCAGAAAAATCAAACCGAACAACTCCTGGTCATCGAGCTTCATTTTAGCGTCGATTAAACCTTTTTCAATGGCTTTGCTCCGTACCGCTTCCCTGTCCAGTCCCTTGCCGTCGTCCTTTACCTCCAGAACGATATTTCCGCCCTGATGAAAAGCATTGAGGCGGACACATCCTGTTGCAGCTTTCCCTGCCGCGATCCGTTCTTCCGGTGTCTCAATACCGTGGTCAACGGCGTTCCTGATCATGTGCACCAAAGGATCGTTGATCTGTTCCACAACATTTTTATCAAGTTCGGTTTCCGCTCCTGTGATGACAAGATCGACCTTTTTTCTGGATTTCATGGAAAGGTCCCTGATCAGCCGGGCCATTTTCTGGAATGTTTGCTTGACCGGCACCATGCGCAGCGACATGGCCACCCATTGGATATCACGTACGATTTTGGTAAGATGCCCGGCGTTTTTCGATAGGACGGCATCCCGGCTGCCCACGATATGCGGATGCTGGGCAATCAGGGTCTGTGAAATGACCAACTCGCCCACAATGTCGATGAGATGGTCAAGTTTTTCCGTGGAAACTTTGACCGCGCCAATGTCCCCCTTGCTTGCGCTGTCCATCTGCTGGCGCAAAGCGTCAGATATTCTTCGCGGCGTGACTTTTTCCTGTTCAATAAGGATTTGCCCGATTTTTTTTCCCATGTCTTCTCTGGCCTGCAGCGACAATGCCTCCGCTAAATCGGTCTTGCTGACCGCCTGCGCTTCGACCAGTATCTCCCCAACTTTCTTTTCCATCTGCATCGGAATATCCTGAACATTTACGGGAAACGGTCCGGCCTTCCGTTTGGCATCCAGCGTGCTTTGAATATTCTGGAGAAGCGCCTCAACTGCCGGATACTCATCGTCTGAAAACCCCGCGCCCTTTATCTGCTGTTCTAAAAGATTGTCCAGGCGCCGCAACACGTCCACCACCTCAAACACTAAGTCGATACCTTCACGGTCTATCGCGAGTTTACCGCTGCGTGCAAGGTCCAGAAAATTCTCGGTTGCATGGGAAATCCGGTTTATATGTTTCAGGGACAAAAAACCGGACACGCCTTTAATGGTATGCAGCGGTCTGAAAATTTCATTTAAAATATCCGTGTTTCCAGGATTGGTCTCCAATTCAAGGACCATGACCTCAATGCGTTCCAGATGTTCGCGCATCTCATGGATAAAGTCCGTATAAATGGAAATGTCTCCAATCTCCGTTGTATTGATTCTTTCCACCTCTCGTGTGGAAGGGGGTTCTGCGGCAGCTGATGCTGTCGCCGGGACAGATTTGAGCGTAGCTTTGAGCCCTGTGAGCATTTCTCCCTGGGCGGGAAAAAACTGTTCTATGGCAAGGAAGGGTGAGTTGCCGCACAGTTCAAAAGTCTTTTTCACCACATCCACAATGCTCAACAGGTCATTGGCTGTTTTACCGTCAATTGCTATTGGTTTTTCGCGCAGTATTGAAAAAACACCTTCAAAATGGTGCAAAAGCTCCGCAATACCCGGCAACCCGGCAAAACCGGTCTCACCCTTGAGCGTATGAACAATCCGGAAAATTCCATTGATAAGATTGCTATTCAAACTGTCTTTTTCCAGCTCCAGGATGTTTTGTTCCAATTCTTCGATCATACTCATTGCACCGAGCGCATATTCACGAAGATCTTTTTCCTGGTCTAGCCCCAAAGCACGAATATTGGTTGAAACCAGAGGCTCGGAAGATTGACCGGAACCGTTCACTGCTCCTGGATCGGGAAGCGCGCCAACCTGTTTCTCCAGCGCAGTAATGGCTTTCTGTTTGTCCTTATATTCCCTCATGATAAAAGCTTCAAACGCTTCTTTCAATTCTGTCAAACGCGGCTGGTAAATAGTATCATTTGCTTGTGTTGCCAAGGCCAGCGCTTTTCCGGTTGCGGCAACCAGTTTTCCAACAGACGACAGATCAGACCATTCCACACTCGCCAATAGTAGTTTAAGGTCCTGGATCAGGGATGTAAGTGTTTCAGCCATAATACCTTTTTAATTAGCTTGAAACAGCCTTTTTTGATGAAATAATATTATTTACCATGTTTGTTATTTCATTAAAGTTCAATGGTTTACCAAGCACATGGCGCGGTTTAAATTCATTCAAACGTTGAATATTTTCTTCTGTAGCTTCACCGGTAATAATAATAATTTCCGCATGTTTTGTTTTCTCGTTGTTTCTAATACTCCGGCAAACATCAAAGCCATCAGTTTTAGGCATTTTTAAATCAAGAAAAATGACATCCGGAAGCAATGTCCCAGCCTTCACACAAGCATCGTATCCATCGTTAGCTGTTTCAATTATGAACTCTGTTGAAATATTCTGGACAGTGATAACAAGTAGATCCACTATAGATGGTTCATCATCACAAATAAGTATTTTCATTATTTCATCTTTATGTAAAAGATCTAATGAAAGGTTATTTTCTTCTAAAAACCGCGCAAGATTATCGTATGATATTTTACGATAATTAGTTATAGGTGTTTTTATTGATTGTATTCTACCTGAAGTACAATAATTTTTTACAGTCCGTTCAGAAATACCTATTAGTTTGGCTATTTCCCCAGTTGAATAATACTCTTTTACCATAGAAACCAATCCATTTTTTTATGTAAAAAGCGGGCAAACAGGAAAGCGGGCAAACAGGAAACAAAATTAATTATACCAAAAAAAGGTTACTAATGCAATATTTAATTTTAGTTAACTCAAAGTTAATTTGGTCTGAAATAAATTTTATATACTATTAAAGGTAATCATAATGTATATCATAAATTTTGATATTTTATTAGGATAAAACATACGCCATTTCTTGGATTATTGAGAACTCTTGCATATCTTTGTCAAATTAAATATCTTTGAAGTTATTATGAATATATGGGCTTGGCCACCCCTTGTGTCAGCAATTGTCTGTTTTTTCCTTGGCAGTTTTGTTTTTTTCAGTAATTCGCGACCGCTGATAAACAAGCTCTTTTTAAGCTTTTGTCTTCTCGCCGCATTTATCGCTTTTGCCCAATTCATGGCCCGTCAGTCGGAGAGTGCGGCAGGAGCTTTCTATTGGATAAAAGCCTACGCAACATGGCCAATTCTTCTAGCCCTTCAATTCCATTTCATTTTTCTATATATAAATACTGATAAGGTACTGAAAAGAGCAAACTTACTGGTTCATCCACTTGTTTACTTACCAGCATTGTTCTTTGTCTATATACTTCTTTTCACGGATTCAATCATATCCGGGCCTATCAAGATGTATTGGGGATATACCGGCAGAATTTCAACACACTCCCTTACAGCACTGGCACTTGGGTTTTGGTCTATTTTCATATCGTTTTCAACATTGTTCCTGTCCTTCCAACATTATAAGAACGCGAACACGCTTAAGATGAAAAAACAAGCGAAACTCATTACTATCGGTCTCTCTTTCAATGTTTTTACCAGTATTTTCACCGAGGCCCTGCCGCTTATGTTACAAATGCAAAAACCGGAAATGACCGCCATGTTCGGTCTGGCTGTTCCTATTTTTTTCGGATATGCTATTAAAAAATATGACTGGTTGGCCCTGTCCCTTAATTCCCTGGGAGAACAGATTGTATCAAGCATATCCGACTGCCTCTTTGTAATTGATATGAATGGAAACATACACACAGTGAACCAGACCGCCGTGAATATACTGGGGTTTTCCCGCCAAGAATTGCACGGCCGTCCCATAGATATGGTAATCACATATACGGACATCGAGCGGCCATTCATGCCGAACGCTACCGCCAATTTGCACGCCAGCGGCGTCAGTGATATCAACGCTTTTCTGATTAAAAAAGACGGTAAAAAAACGCCGATTTCCCTTTCCACGTCCTTGATGGACGATGAGGACGGACGTTTCCAGGGCATTGTCTATATCGCAAAAGACATTACCCGGCGAATACAATTGGAGCAGGACATAAAGGAGATGGAACAACGCTTTCGGATGCTGTTTGATTCCGCACCAGACGCCTATTATCTGAACGACCTGACCGGAACCTTCATTGACGGCAACAAGGCCGCGGAGAGTTTATTGGGATATCCTAAGGAGGAGTTGATTGGGAAAAGTTTCCTGAAACTGAAGATATTAACACCAGTCCAGCTTCTCAAGGCATCTTCTCTTTTGGCAAGAAACGCCCTGGGTAAAGCCACAGGTCCGGATGAGTTCATTCTGACCCGTAAGGACGGCAGCAAAATTACCGCGGACATCAGGACATGCGTGATTAAAATCAAAGGCAAGCCTGTTGTCTTAGGAAGCGCCCGGGACATTGGCGAACGTAAAAAGACCGAGGAGGCGCTTCAGCAAAGCCTCAATGAACTCGAACTCTTTTCACACCGCACCATTGGCCGGGAAATAAGGGTCATTGAACTGAAGAAAGAAATCAATGTGCTGCTGCGTTCGCAGGGGCGGCCTGAAAAGTATACGACCAGCGATGAAGGATAACAGCCATGATCTCTTCTGAATATATCATAGAGACCATGAACGAAGCCTTGTTCATTGTAAAGATAGGCGGTGAGATTGAAATGGCGAATGCGTTTGCACACCGTCTCTTGGGATACGAAGCTAATGAACTGACGGGAAAGGACATTGATACGATCCTGCTGGAAGAAGACACTCCAGTCCAAGGAGTGAAATTCGGCGATTATGTAATGAACTTCACCCCGAATAAAAAGGAAAGTTTTCTGCTGTCAAAGGGTATGAAGAAGATACCGGTTTCCTTTACAGCTTCGATTATACAAGAGCCCGACAGTGACATACAAAAGATCATATGCATTGCGCAGGACATGGCCGATTGGAAACAAGTAGAGGAAACCCTGCGTGCGCATATGAGAGACTGTGTTCTTGCGCGTGCCGCGTCTCTGAGCATGATGGAAGACGCCATGGAAGCGCGGGAGATGGCCGAGGCCGCGCACGCAAAGCTCCAAAAACTGAATCTGGAGCTCGAAGAACGCACGGCCCAACTTCAGGCGGCGAATAAGGAACTCGAGGCGTTTTCCTATTCGGTGTCGCACGATCTCCGAAGCCCATTACGGGCCATCAACGGATTCAGCAACGCGCTCCTCGACGACTACAACGACAAGCTGGACGGACAAGGCAAAGACTACCTGCACCGTATCCGCAAGGCTTCCCAGAATATGGGGGTCCTCATCGACGCAATCCTGAAGCTTTCCCGAACAACGCGCTGCGTCATACATTCCGAAAGAGTCAATATGAGCGCACTGGCCGAGGAAACCGCGGCCGGACTCAGGCAGCTCCACTCCGACCGGACTGTCATATTCCGCATTACGCCCGGAATGGAAGCCATGGGGGACAAAGTCCTTCTGCGGCAGGTTTTGGAAAATCTCCTTGATAATGCTTGGAAATTCACGGAAAAGCAACCGCGGGCCGAAATCATTTTCGACACAACTGAACAGGATGGAAAACAGGTCTTTTTCGTCAAAGACAATGGCGCAGGATTTGACATGGCATATGCGGAAAAATTATTTACGCCTTTTCAGCGTCTCCACTCAGAGCAAGAATTTCCCGGTGTCGGTGTTGGGCTGGCCAATGTCCAGCGAATCATCACCCGGCACAATGGAAGGATTTGGGCGGAGGGCTGGGAAGGAAAAGGCGCTACTTTTTATTTTACCATGCAATTATAAGGGGCGTGTACATGGAAAGAAACAGACTCATCCTATTGGTGGAGGACAACCAGGACGACGAATTGTTGACATTAAGGGCGTTTAAAAAAAGCGCTATTCTGAATACGGTGATGGTGGTGCGCGATGGAGCAGAGGCCCTGGATTACCTTTTCAACGCAAGCGCCTTTTCGGTCAACGAACCACATCGCCTTCCCGAGGTCGTTCTGCTTGACCTTAAACTCCCCAAAGTCGACGGATTGGAGGTGCTTCGCCGCATCCGGGCAACAGAACGGACAAAACTTCTTCCCGTGGTGGTCCTGACATCGTCAAAAGAGGAAAGGGATGTTGTTGAAAGTTACCGCCTGGGCGCAAACAGCTACATCCGCAAGCCTGTGGATTACAACCAATTCGTCAATGCCGCCAACCACTTGGGCCTCTACTGGCTTGCCCTGAATGTGCCTCCGAACAGGGAGGCGCAATGAGCAAAACGCTCCACGTATTGATAATTGAGGACTCCGAAGACGACGCCCTGCTGCTTCTTCGCGGTCTCGAAAGCCACGGATATCAACCCGTGTCGGAAAGAGTTGAAACCGCGGACCGCATGTACGCGGCAATAGACCATCAATCCTGGGACGTGGTCATATCGGACCACCGCATGCCGCATTTCAGCGCCTTCGAAGCGCTTGCGGTGCTGAAAGAAAAGCAGCGGGACTATCCGTTCATCATTGTTTCGGGAGCGATTGGGGAAGAGACCGCGGTTGAACTCATGAAAATGGGTGCGCACGACTATATCATGAAGGACAATATCGCCCGGCTTTTTCCCGCTATTGAACGTGAAATGCAGGATGCCGAAGTCCGGAAAAAACGCAAGGACGCGGAACGGTCGCTTCAGGCGAGTGAAGAGAAATACCGGACCCTTGTGGAGACCATTCCGGACATCGTCTACCGCGTGGATCCCAACGGCGTATTTACCTTTATCAGCGAGTCTATTCATCAATTGGGATATGCGCCGGAAGACCTTATCGGCAAACATTTCAGTTCCATCGTACGGCCGGACGAAGTCGCATTGGTCAGCCGTGCGCTTGTTCTGCCAAAATACAAAGGCCAAACCACTGGGGCCGGGAACGCTCCCAAACTGTTTGATGAAAGAAGGACAAAAGACCGGATAACACAAAACCTGGAGATCCATCTGCTTTCACATGCCTCCCGGACTGCATGTACGCAAGAAGAGCCGCTGCCGGAGCATTCCCCCCAGGTCTTCTCCGTATTGTTCGCATCGGGTTTGTACGACGACACGATAAGCAACCCGGACAAAAATTTCCTCGGTTCCATTGGAATAATCCACGATGTCACCGCGAAACACCGCGCGGAAAAGGAGCTCAAAGAGGCGAAAGAGAAGGCTGAAGCGGCAAGCAAGGCAAAAAGTCAGTTCTTAGCAAATATGAGCCATGAAATCCGCACACCGTTGAACGGCATAGTGGGAATGGCCCAGCTTTTAGAGGGCACCGCGTTGACCAAGGAGCAGAAAGAATACCTGGAAGATATTATCGCGTCGGGAAGACTGCTGATCAGCATTGTCGACGAAATACTGGACCTATCAAGGATCGAGGCGAGAAAAATAGAATTACATAAAGCTCCCTTCAATTTCCATAAAGCCATCTGCGAAATCAAGGACCTGTTGAGCGGAAGCGCACGGCAAAAAGGGTTGGAACTGTTTCTGGAAACAGCGCCAAACATTCCGGCGGACCTCGTTGGCGACCAAAGTAAGATAATGCAGATCTTTTCGAATGTAGTGCACAACGCGATAAAATTCACCGTGCAGGGCCGCGTAATGATAACCGTATCGGGTGAACGGGAAGGGAGCCTCTTTACCTGCCGCATCCTGGTCGAAGACACCGGTGTCGGAATCCCCAAAGACAAACAAGAAAAGATATTCGAGGAGTTCTACCAGGCGGACAGCCGGACGACCAAGGACTATTCGGGAATAGGTCTCGGATTATCAATCAGTCGGAAGTTGTTAAAACTGATGGGGGGCGATATAAGCGTTACAAGCGTTCCTGGCCAGGGTTCGGCGTTCCGTATCACCCTTCCTCTAACAATCGCCGAAAACCTTCCCAACACAAACCCATCGAGGACAAACGCGCCTGTCTTATTGTATCCGGTCAGGATTTTAGTGGTCGAAGATCAGCTCATCAACGCGAAACTGTTAAAACGCATGCTCGAATTGCTTGGCGCCACAGTTCTTCTGGCCGCACACGGCAGCGAAGCATTGGACATATTGGGGAAAGAGGACGTGGCCATCGTCTTTATGGATTGTCAAATGCCGGTAATGGATGGCTACGAGGCGACACGCCGCATCCGGGACGCTTTTTCGAATGTGCGAAACCACGATGTCCCTGTCATCGCCATAACAGCTTTCGCCATGGAAGAAGACAAGGAAAAATGCCTGCAAGCGGGAATGAACGATTATATATCAAAGCCATTCCTGAAGAAAGACGTTGAAGCGGCATTACGGACATATGCCGCCCCCCGTAAAATGCCTTGAAATTTTTGCGCTCAAGAGCAATTCATTCTTGCTGCTGGGCGGCTTTCTCCAGGTTGATGATTTTTGTGCCTTCAAGATACTCTTTGACTTCGTATTTGGTGACATGGTTCAGCTTCGTAGTTATTTCGGCAAAACGCATAACCTGTTCCTGAATGCGCTGCGCCCATTTTACGCTTTTGAGATCGGCCTTCACATTTTTAAGTAACAGGTCGGTATAGCCCAGAATGGCCTGCAACGGCTGGTTGAGTTCATGGCATGCCGCGCCAGCCATCTCAAGCACGCCTGCCATGCGTTCAGCGTGGAGTTCCTGCGCTTCAGCCAATTTGCGCTGGGTAAGGTCTCGATTAAAAATAACGCATCCCCGGTACTGTCCTTCCGGCGTAAATAAGGCTTTAACTTTCCTCCAAACCGTAATACGGACACCGTCCTTGCGCACCATGATGGTCTCAAACTCATAAAACCCGTTGCGCCTGATTGTGTCCATGATCTGGTACAGACGGTCGTGGAATTGGACGGGGATGAGTTCTCTGAGCCCCTTGCCCACCACATCTTTCCAGCTATAACCCGTAAGGTCCTCGTGCATTGAATTGACGTCAATAACGCGGTCCTCGGCATCGATGATTTCTATGGCATCGGGTGCCGCCTCAAAGAGCATCCGGTAAATGGTTTCGCGTTCACGCGCTATTTCCTCAAACTGATGGCACTCTTCCTCCACGCCAATGGCGCGCGAGATAATGCTCAGTACCTGTTTCTGGTCTTCGGTGAGTGCTGCACAGTTATTAAAGACCATGCAGATAATTCCTGTTGGCCGGTCAAAACTGAAAACCGGATAGCCAATGGAAACAGCCGTGGGTTTGTCCGCGCTGCTCTTCCGTTCCATGAGCGGGCACAATTCCTCAAGGTTGTCAAATACATAGGTGGTATCCATAGTAGCTTTCATGATAATATCGACGCACACATGGCCGCAGGGTATCTTGTTCACGAGTTGAGCGACAGGCGCGTTCCACTGCGCCTCTGTGACCATGTTTTCCCCTTGCAGTTTGTTGTAGAGCGCGTACGAGGCCCCAAGTACCCTGGCGCACATCTCGATAAGAATCGCGAGATTATCGTGATAGTCATGACCCATGCTCACAAAAGCGTTATTGAGATCAATCAGGTTTTTTTCATACCGTTTGCGCACCGAGATATCGTTCACAATGGAATAGACCATGCGTTTGCCTTGTTCGGTAAAAAGGTGGCAATGCGCCTCAACTGGGGTCTTTTCATTGTTCTTTTTTATCAGAATGCGTTCGAATATGCCATCCCCATTTTTTACAAGGTCCGCTGTCTGCATGGCAAAAACGCCGGGCTCGTGTTCGAACGTAATGTCTGAAAAAGATCGCTGGCACAATTCCTCACGGGAATACCCAACCAGATCGCACGCGGCTTTGTTCACCTCGATAAACGGGCTGGGCATATTGCCGGGAAGCAGTTCAAAGACAAATTTAGCATACCTGCTGATTTTAAAAAAAGTCTGATACATCTACTGCCTTCCGGTAAAAATATTTCAACCCAGAAGGATCCCGATCTCACGCGCTAACGGCAGTAATTCCTTCATGGTCGATAAATTCCTCTTCGTCGTGGTAAATCGTAATGACCCTGCCCAGATTGAGGTCCTGCAGTTTGCTCTTCAGATATGCATTTCCCGACACCAACCGCAAAACGCCCTTTTTTTCCTGTATCTGCTTCCAGAGAAAGACAATGGCGCCCATGCCAAAGTTGTTGATGAGGCGTACCTGGGTAAAATTGATCATGATGTTCAATATGCCCTTTGCTAGGACCGATTCAACCGCGTCGCGCACTTTTAACGCTGCGTCGCTTACCAGCTCGCCCTTAACATCAACCACCACAAACCCGCCTAATTCACGCGTTCTTATTGTCAGGTCTTTGTTCGTGTAGAAACTATGAGACACCGGGTTTGGCCTGATTTGACTGAGTTTTTCGATATATTTATTGAACGAATACCGGTATTTACGTTCCTTTTCCATGAGATCTTCAATGCGTTTGAGCAGCGTGGCCGGGGCAAAAGGCTTGTCCAGATATTCCCTGCACCCGCGCTGCATCAGCTGGAGAAGAAGTTCCTTGTCGCCATAACCGCTCATGGCAAGCACAGGAAGGTAAATACTTTCGTTCTCAATGGCTTCCAGGAGCTGCACGCCGTTTAATTCGGGCATTTGCACGTCCGTAATGAGCAAATCAATGATTTCGCCCCTGCTCTCGGAATTGACAATTTCATCGTACGCGGCGCGGCCGTTGTGCGTGGTAAGAACCAGGTGGCCGCTGTTCGACAGCACATCAAAAAGGTTTTGCCGCACAAAAGCGTCATCTTCGGCAATGACAATGCGAAGGGCGTGAGTTTGACTCATACTTGGACTGCCTTTTTAACATAAAGACGGGCAATAACATCGGTCACTTCATTTATATTTACCGGTGGAATAAATTTGCAGAGAACGCTGCGTTTGACCGCCTGGGCCTGCAGGTCAACGGAATCGTTGTGAAGCACCGCGACAACTGGTACGCTGTTGCCATACAGATCGTGTAATGCATCAATGGCCTGCAGGCCATCCATATCAGAGAGTAAAGTAGATATGACCGCTGCAAGTGGTTTGTGTTTCCTGAATTCAACGAGTAGTTCCCTGCCTTGGGAAAAAGCCTCTACCGCGATATCGAGCGATCCCATGCGTTCGACAAAATCGCGGATAAACGCGACATCGGTATGGGCTATATAAATAATTGATTTCTCTTTTTTATCCATTTCGTGAAAAACACCCTTCCAACGCCCTCAACGCAACGTGCGTGCCACAAAAACAGAGACTTGAAAACAATGGGGTTAGATTATAACACTGTGTAATGAAATGAGTTCCTGATAGATGAACAAGAGAAACCGTAGCCAAAAAGAGACGAAATTTAAGCTACAAATTCTGCTACGCGTTTTTTATCAGGCGGTTACGAGATGTTGCCCAAAAGAGACACGTTGCGTATGAGGTACGGGGATGCCCGCTTCGACTACGCTCAGCGGGCGGCGCATTTGCATTTACGCCCTGGGCTGCTTAATGTGTACCGCTGCCTGAGCGGAGCCGAAGGCAGCGGTCTATCCCCTGAAATTTTTTGGCGTTATCTTGAAATTCTGAAGAATTCTGTGGAACGAAGCGCGGTTAACACCCGCATGTTTTGCGCATTGGACAATATTGCCGTGGTATTTCTCCAGCAGGCCGGTGATATACTCTCGTTTGGCTGTTTCGAGATAATCATCGAGCGCTGGAAATTTGTCCAAAGGCCCGCTGGTTTTTGTCTTGTATTTGATCTTCGAGGGAAGCTCGGCAAGAGTGATATCTCCGTCCGAGCTGAGCAAAAACATCTCAAAAAGCGTGTTTTCCAATTCCCTGATATTGCCCGGCCAGGGATATGCCAATAACCCGGCAAGTGCGTCGGCAGACACCCCTTTAATGGGAACCACAGGCTGGTTTGTGTTGAATTTCTTGATAAAATATTCAACAAGCAATGGAATGTCGCCTGTTCGGTCGCCTAGGCGCGGCAGTTCTATCTTCACCGCATTGAGACGGTAATAAAGATCCTCCCTGAAGGTGTTATCAGCGATCATTTTCTCTAGGTCTTTGTTGGTAGCGGAAATGATCCTGACATCAACGGCCAATTCATCTTTTCCACCTATGCGCCTAATCTTACGCTCCTGTATAACACGCAGCAGTTTTGCCTGGAGCTTATAGTTCAGGTCGCCTATTTCATCGAGAAACAATGTTCCGTGGTCAGCCCATTCAAAAAGGCCGCGTTTGGTCTGGAGCGCACCGGTAAAGGCGCCCTTTTCGTACCCAAAGAGCTCACTCTCAAGCAGGGTATCGGGCAGGGACGCACAATTGACCGGAATAAATGCGTTGTTGCAGCGAGGACTTTCACGATGGATCGCATGCGCGGCAAGCTCCTTGCCAGTGCCGGTCTCGCCCACCACCAACAGGTTTGCGTCGCTTTTTGCCAAACGACTGATAAGTCCGCGCACTCCCTGCATGGCCGGACTGTCGCCCACCATGAGATCCGCAAACCGCGAATTGCTACCTTTTTCAGACAAACTCTTTTTCTTCGCCGTAAAGGTCTCGGCAACCACAGCGTTGAGGCCATTGAGATCAACCGGTTTTTTCATCACATGGTCAATGTGCTTTTTCTTCGCATAGTGGCGCAGTTCCTGGTCGTTGAGAACGCCAGTGAGCAGGATGGTTTTAATATTGGGTAGATGGGCGCGCAGCTTCTCAATAAGCGCCACGCCATCCATGCCGGGCAATTTAAAGTCAATGATGCCAAGTTTGTACTTTGCGCCCACGAGGTTCTGCAAACATGTGGCCGGATCGTTGAACACGTTGCACACATGCCCTTTTTCTTGTAAAATTTCCCTGAGCAGGTCGGCCAAAAACTGCTCATCGTCGACAATAAGGATCTCGGCATGCGCAGTGTTCGGAACGCGCGCTGCGCTGGAAAACGGCCGTACCGGCCCTGTCTCGGCCAAAGCGGCGGGATTGTTGAAGACAAGCTTTCTGATGGTATCGAGCAGGGTATTTGAACGCACAGGCTTGGCAATATATACCGTACGATCGTCGATGATCTTTTTAATTTCAGCCGACAATCCATAGCCGGTAAGCAGGATGATGTTGATGCGAGGATTTATCCCGCGCATGATCGCAAGGCATTCTATGCCGTTCATGTCCGGCATTTTCATGTCCAGGACCACTGCCGAGATACGTTCGTGCTCTTTTTTGAAATGCTCTATTGCCGGCTGGCAATGGCCGAACAAGGCGCAAGGGATCTGCTCGTCGCTAAAAATATCGCCGAACATCTGGAGGAGCTGGACATCGTCGTCAACTACCATGATTTCACCAAGCGACCTGGTATCGGCGGCATTGGGTGTTCTTGTGCCAGCAATTAATCTTGCGCCTTTTTCACACGTCGCCATAATGGTTTCAATGTAACCGAGAAGTTCGCTATTGGCCCCGGCCTTTTTCTGGAGCATCTCGGCGCTCAATAGAATAGACCCAAGTACATTATTCAGATCGTGAGGGAAATCCGGCGTATATTCCATGGTATTGATTTTAATGAATTACAGGGCCATAAATCAAGGATAATTTTGTATATATGTTTTCAGTGACTATATAAAACATTAGGGGAATTATTGGCATCTATGCATTTGCCGTACGGGCGTCATTCTGCTATACTGGCATCCATTTGTATTTTGTACGGGCGTCATTCTGCTATACTGGCATTTATTTGTATTTTGTACAGGCGTCATTCTGCTATACTGGCATTTATTTGTATTTTGTACGGGCGTCATTCTGCTATACTGGCATCCATTGATGAATGACGCCCCTACACATCCGCATATTATAACGCCCTAGCAAATGACCCGCACCATTCTTTCCCGCCCTTATCCATTGAAACAAATTATATATTATCAATTGTAAATCCCATGCAAATACATCGCCTTTTTGGCCTACGGCTTTTCACGGATAATTCGATAAAAGCGCGCCTTATACGCACCTTCCTGCCCACTATTCTGCTGGTATCAACCGTCATCGGCCTTGCCTTTGTCAAATTGTACACAGCATATCCTGGCCTGAATCCTTTTATACTCATCGCTACCAGTATTTTTGTCATCATCATAGCTCTTGTTATTGCCATCTCCGTAATCGCCCGCCGAATCGGCAACGACCTGGACAGGGTAAAAAACGAGCTTATCACCAGCCGGCAGGCAATGGAAAAATCCCTGGAACGGCTCAATCTGGCTGCTGAGGCTGGGAATTTCGGTATCTGGGACTGGGATGTGAGAAAAAATGACCTGGTCTGGGACGATAAAATGTACAAGCTCTATGGCATAGGCAAAGACCAGTTCAAAGGCGAGTACGAGGTATGGCTTGCGGGACTGCATCCAGAAGATCGCGGTGCTGCCCAAAAAGCAGTGGACAACGCGCTCTCTGGGAAAAAAGAGTACGATTTCGAATTCAGGATACTCTGGCCAAACCAGGAAGTCCGGGTGATCAAAGCCAATGGCAAAGTAATCCGTGATGCCAATGGCGCACCTGTTCGCATGATCGGCGTCAATTTTGACATTACCGAGCGCAGGGAAGCAGAAGTAAAACTTGTGCAAAGCGAACTCCGTTTTCGGGGACTCTTTGAGAACATACCTGTTGGCGTTGCTGTATATGAAGTCAAAGATGGGGGAAAAGACTTCATATTCAAGGATTACAATCCTGCGGGTGAAAAACTGGACAATGACTCCCGCGAACGGCTTATTGGTAAAAGCATTTTTGAAATGCGGCCGGGTATTGAAAAATTTGGGCTTATCGAGACCTTCAGGCGCGTTTGGCAGACTGGCCAGCCAACCCGCCACCCAGTCACCCGATATACCGACAAAGTGATTTCAGGCTGGTACGACAACCTGGTATACAAACTCCCGTCCGGAGAAATTGTGGCTGTGTTTGAGAATATCACGGACCTGAAAAGGGCGGAAATGGCACTCCGCGAAAGCGAGCAACGCTTCAAGTCCATTGTCGAAAATCTCAACGATGCTTTCTACATCCACGACTTTGATGGAAACATCCTTGACTGTAATGAAAACGCCTGCCGCATACTCGGGTATTGTCGCAATGAGCTCATTGGTGCCACATTGGATACCATCATCCCGCCTGGCCATACAGGCCTTTTCCACGACCGCATGCAAAAACTTGTCGATGAGGGTAAAATCTTTTTTGAAAACCAGGAAAGGCGCAAGGACGGCAAACTGATCCCTGTGCTGGTGAGCGCCCGTGTGGTTTCTCGTGAGGGAAATGGCATTGTCCAGAGTATTGTCCACGATTTTTCTGAACAGAAAATGATGCAGGACGCATTGCGCGCAAGCGAGGAGCGGTTCCGCGAACTTACCACCTTTGCGCCCGTTGGTATTTATCTCACGGATGAAAAAGGCGATTACGCGTATGCGAACGAGGCGTGGCTGGCAATGGCAGGCCTTACCATGGAACAGGCAACGGGCAAAGGATGGGTGCGGGCGCTTCACCCGGATGACCGGGAGACCATAAGCGTTGCCTGGTACAAATCTGTGCAAAGTGACGAAACATGGAGATTCGAATACCGGTTCCAGACGCCCCAGGGCAAAATCAACTGGGTGGCTGGAACAGCGAAAAAAATCCTGGACAGCAAAGGCAATCGTGCCGGGTATATTGGGGCGAACCTCGATATTACTGAAAGAAAAAACAGCGAAAGCGATCGGCAGAAACTCGAACAGCAGCTCCAACAGACACAAAAGCTCGAATCGCTCGGTGTTTTGGCCGGCGGTATTGCGCACGATTTCAACAACCTGCTTGCAAGCCTTTTCGGTTACCTGGAGCTTGCCCGCAGATATGTCGCCGCTGACCAGGAACGAAGCGCTGATTTCCTTGATAAATCGCTGAGCGTCTTTGAACGCGCCAAGGGCCTTACCCAGCAGCTCCTCACCTTTTCCAAAGGCGGAGCGCCTATGAAAAAAAAGTGCGCGATCGCCCCAATTGTGCGCGACAGCATCTCATTTGCCGTGCACGGCACCACCGTTGCCTGTTCATTCAAAATAGACGCTGATCTCTGGTACTGTGATTTTGACGCGAACCAGATAAGCCAGGTCTTCAGTAATGTTGCCATAAACGCGCAGCAGGCCATGCCCATGGGAGGATCAATTACCGTGACTGCGGTGAATGTGATCCTGGCGCACGGTGATGTTGCTGAATTGCCCGCTGGCCGCTATGTCCGTTTTTCCATACGCGACACGGGCATTGGAATTCCCGAGGAAATACTCCCCCGCATTTTTGATCCGTTTTTCACAACCAAACAGAAAGGGAGCGGCTTGGGCCTTGCTATCAGCTATTCGATAGTAAAACGCCACGACGGCCATTTGGAGGCTGTCTCTGAACCGGGAAAAGGCACAGCGTTTATCGTGTATTTGCCTGCCATTGCCTCCACCCAGGCGGACGCAGCGCAGGAAACTATTGAAATCAAGGCTGGTTCAGGCAGAATTTTGATCATGGATGACGAAGAGTGCGTGCGCGACGTTGCACTCGAAATGCTGGCTGGCATGGGATACGAGGCGCTTACTGTACAGGACGGCAAGGAGGCGATTGCCGCATGTAAAAAAGCGATGGCAGAGGGGACTCCATTCAAGGCGGCCATACTTGACCTTACAATACCCGGAGGCATGGGCGGCAAAGAGGCTGTTGGTGAATTAATAAAAACAACCCCGGGTTTGCTGGTTATAGCTTCAAGCGGTTATGCTGAAGACCCGGTTATGGCTGATCCGGGTGCATACGGTTTTTCGGACAAACTGGCCAAACCCTATCGTGTAGTGGATATGGCTGAAATTTTGGGGAAACACACCAGTGGTTAATAGCCCATTTCTGCGTTTACCAGACGGGCCCATTTGAGCGCCTCGAGATACGCGTCACGGATGTCCGAAGGTTTGTTGTGCGAATAGTCCATAACCTTGTCCCAATCGCCCTTTTCATAGGCAAGCACGCAGTCCAATTCCTCGCCCAGTCTTCCCTGGTGCTGCAACAGGGCCGTGTTGATCTCATCTGAAAACGAAAGCGACGAGAGCACCTCGGCAAGCGGCAGGTCGAGGAGTGAATCGAGCACCGAGAAAAGTCCCACGGTAAAATCGGTCTCCGTGTCTTTTTGCTTCTGCTTCTGTTTTTGCGCCAGAAGCTCGCACATATGCGCGCGTACCATGGCGGTATGCATGAGTTCGTGCGGTTTTTCCTCGATTTTTGAAAGAAAGAGGAGACTCACCCATGCCTGCACCTTTTTAATACCTAGAAGCGTAAGCGCCTGACGTATTGACTGCACCTTCACGGGCCTGGTGTAGTAGGCGGAATTGATGAGTCGCAGCAGCTTGTAGCTGAGCGATACGTCCTGCTTTACTATATTTTCGAGTTCCTGGAACTCAATATTAGGATTGTGCAATTCAGCCAGCAGGCGCAGGGTATTCAGCCGCATGGCAGGCATTTTGCGACCGCGCACCACATTGGGCTTGCAGAGGAAATAGCCCTGGAAAAAATCAAAACCAAGCCCCTTGCACAAGTCAAAATCCTCTATGGTC
The DNA here is from genome assembly GCA_001789205.1 of Candidatus Raymondbacteria bacterium RIFOXYA2_FULL_49_16. Classification (GTDB taxonomy): domain Bacteria; phylum Fibrobacterota; class OXYB2-FULL-49-7; order OXYB2-FULL-49-7; family XYB2-FULL-49-35; genus XYB2-FULL-49-35. Next base: position 21,854 of record MFYT01000085.1, read on the forward strand.
TCGACTTTTTCAGCAAGCATCTTGACATGATGTTTCCTGAATTCCGTGATATATTCGCGCAGCCGGGAACGTTCAACGGCCATAAGATCTACTTTGACTATATCGGCGATATCCAGAAAGGGGCCCAGGTTTTCGGGAGAAACCACATCGTCGAGCGCGATCTGATATCCGCGCGAGCCAAAGGTCTTGAGCGCCTCGACCAGCGCCTTGTCCATGATGTTGCTCTCAAGAATTTCGAGCACAACCCGGTCCTTGGCAATGGGCAGGGGGTATTTTTCAAGTACAAAGCTGCGGGTAAGGTTGATAAAGGCAAGACCATCGCCCACCAGCCGTTCGAGGCCGATCTCCATGAAGGTGTTGAGAATGACCTGCGAAGTTGCCTGGTCGCCGTCCATAATGTCGGCCTTGGTGTCAGTCTCATATTTCCTGAACAGGAGCTCGTATCCGAAAATATTGAGCTGGCGGTCAAAAATGGGCTGGCGGCCGACAAATACCTCGAGCATAATAAGAGAAAATACTAAATGGCCCGGGCAGTGTAAACAACGGCGTGCAACAAGGGCTCGAAGTTGCGCTGGAGAATAAATCCCCAGATGGCGCACTTTTCTGGAATGCCCCCATAGGGGGTCTAATTCTCAGTGCATTGGGGGGGGATCATCCATGGCAACAGGCAAAATCACACCCATGCGGGCCGTGTAATTATCTATATTTATATCATAATAGCAAAAGCAAAAACATGGCCATTCAACGCCGTTCCTTTATCCAGGCGCTTGTGTCAGCGGCCCTTTTTATACTTGCCGCGCCCGCCACGCTTATGCGCAAGGTAGTGTCCGCCGCCCAAAGCGACGATGCGGGCAAAAACCTGCCCGGACAACCAAGGTCACGGTCTTCTATGGACAGGCCTGGCGTGGCCATTGAGATGTGTCCGGATTACGACCCCATTCATGTGTACCGCGCAATATGCAAGGCCCTTGAATCAATCCAATTTGCCGTGCCCTCAGGAAAAAAAATCCTCCTGAAACCAAATATCATGGCGCAAAACACGCCTGATCAGGCGGCCTCCACCCACCCGGCAGTGGTTGAGGCGGTCTGCCGCATCTTCTTTGAAAAAGGCAACACCCTGACAATTGGCGATTCATCGGCTTTTTACCAGGGCGGCGGCACCCGGCGCGGGTTTGAGACAACCGGGATTGGAGACGCTGGCCGCAAATACAACGCGCGCATTCTGCCCTTTGAGGCCACGCGGCTCAGAAAGATAACCAGCGGCCATGTTTTGAACCCCCTGTATGTCACTGAGGCGCTTTTTGAACATGACTTGGTGGTCAACCTTCCAAAATTGAAGGTGCACCGGCTTGCCCGCTATTCAGGCGCGTTGAAAAACATGTTTGGATGCGTTCCCGGCGGCGCAAAACAGCTCTATCATACATTGTTCCAGGAGCAACCCGATTACCAAGAATTCTGGGGTAAACCACTGGTCGATGTATATGAGACCGCACGGCCCGGCCTTACCATCATGGACGCCATTATTGGTTTGGACAAGGACGGACCAGCGGCAAACGGCGAGCCCCGGGCCACCGGCGTGGTGGCCGCGTCTGAGAACGGCGCTGCACTCGATGTGGTAATCTGCGGAATAATCGGGTTCGACCCCTATTGGGTGCCCGCGGTGCGCGAAGCAATTGCGCGCAACCTGGTTATTCCTTCACGTATTAACACAATCGGTTCCGCGCCCCTTGTCCCCTATGCCAAACTTTCGGACCTTGTCAAAAAAAAGGGGCTATTTAAAAAACTTGACAACCATGTGTTTGAGCAGTTTATCATGGAGCCGCGGATACATACATCCGCCTGCTCCAAATGCGGCGTGTGCATAGAAGCGTGCGCGCCGCAGGCAATTGCCGCTGGCCAGAACGGGTTCCCCCGCATTGACTATAGGTCCTGTATCAGGTGCTACTGCTGCGAAGAATACTGCGCTGCGGGCGCCATTTCCCTTCACGGAGGCGCAACAAACCATATTGTCCGCGGCGTGCGGCGCATCATAGGACTCTAAGATTCCCGCCCAACCTCACCTAAAAGGCAGTAAGTCTAACAGGCAGCGCAGAAACTGCCATGCGCGTGCAGCAAAAGCTCCTCGGTCTCTTTCCAGCCCATGCACGCATCGGTAATGGAAACCCCATAACGGAGCTTGGCAAGATCGGGTACGAGTTCCTGGCTGCCGGGAAAAAGATTACTCTCAAGCATGAATCCGATGATTGATTTCCCTCCCGCAAGCCGTTGCCGCAGAACCTCCCTCAGCACCGTTGCCTGTTCCTCGTGCTTTTTCCTGGAATTGGCGTGACTGCAATCGAGCATGAGCGCTGGATTGAGTTTCGCCTGGCGCAGCCGCTCTTCAGCATCGCTGATGCTGGCGTCATCGTAGTTGGGACGCGCCCTGCCCCCGCGTAATATCAAGTGGCAGAAGGGATTGCCGCGCGTTTTTACCACGGCCGTACGGCCGTTCTGGTCAATGCCCAGAAAACTGTGCGCATGGCGCGAAGACTCCATGGCGTCGAGTGCCACCTGCAAATTGCCGTCAGTACTGTTTTTAAATCCCACGGGCATTGAAAGGCCGCTCGCCATTTCGCGATGCGTCTGCGATTCCGTGGTACGCGCGCCAATGGCCGCCCAACTGATCAGATCGGACGTGTATTGGGGGACAATGGGATCGAGCATTTCCGTGGCAACAGGCAGTCCTTGCGATACGATCTTGATAAGAATGCGGCGCGCGAGGGCAAGACCGTACGCCATGTCCTCAGACCCGTCCAGATACGGGTCGCTGATAAGCCCTTTCCAGCCCACTGTGGTCCGGGGCTTTTCAAAATATACGCGCATGACCACATACATGCTGCGCGCTACCTTCTTCCGCAGCTCGTTGAGCCGTGCGGCATAGTCGAGGGCAACGGATTCATCGTGTATGGAGCATGGCCCCACAATGGCCAGCAGGCGGGCGTCCTTGCGCATAAGGATTCTTTTAACGGTTTCACGGCTTGCATAAACCGCGGTGTGCACCGCCTCTTTTACGGGAAGCTGTTTCTTTAATTTTACCGGAGGAACAAGCGGCGCTATTCCCGCGATATTTACATTTTGAATACGTCTCATCCGCAATACGCCTCGTTTCTCTGGTCCACCACCCGCACGGCCTTGCCCGTTGAGACAGGGAGCGCACCGGGCTCGTGAAGTTCAACGACCGGATTAACCAGTATTTCGGATTTGAGCAGATGTTTGAGGTGGTTCCGCAACTTTTCAAGCGCCACGAATTCACCGGTAAACGCCTCGGGCGCCACCTCGGTTTTGACCGTAAGCCGGTCAAGGGACGCCTGTTTGTCGAGGTATATCTGGTAATTTGTGCCTACTTCAGGCACTCTCATGAGCACCGCCTCTATCTGCGAGGGAAAGATGTTCACGCCATTCACGATAATCATATCGTCGGAACGGCCCTTGATACGGGCAATGCGGCGATGCGTACGGCCGCAGGCGCATTGGCCCTCCTCAATAACGGTCAGATCGCGCGTTCGGTATCTGAGTATTGGCGTTGCCTGGCGCGTAAGCGCGGTCAGCACCAGTTCCCCTTCCCTGCCCGGGCCAAGCGCCTCAAGCGTTCCGGGATCCACGATTTCGGCATAATAACTGTCTTCCCACACATGCATGCATTCCTTGGCAATACATTCAAAGGCCACGCCCGGTCCGTTCATTTCGCTTAGGCCATATGAATTGTAGACGTCGATGCCAAAAAGCGATTCTATTTTTCTCCGTATGCCTTCGGAATGCGGTTCGGCGCCCACATAGGCCTTTGTTAAACAGAGGTCCGAAAGCGTGAGCCCCTCCTTTTCAATTTCACCGAACAAATGGAGCAGATAGCTTGGCGTGGCATGCACGGCAGTGGTGCGAAAATGGCGCATAAGCTGGAGCTGGCGCGGCGTATTGCCCGAACCAGACGGAATCACCATCATGCCAAGCAGTTCAGCGCCATAGTGCAGGCCAAGCCCGCCGGTGAAAAGGCCGTAGGTCATCATGTTCTGGAACACGTCGCGTTGTGACGCGCCAGTGGCCGCAAGCGACCGTGCGCACAGGTTTGCCCATCGGGCAATGTCGTCGCGCGTGTGGTAGACCGCTGTTGGCGTGCCGGTTGTGCCGCTGGACGTATGGAGCCGGATCACATCGTCCGTATTGACAGCAAGAAAACCATAGGGAAAACCCTGGCGCAGATCATCCTTAGTGGTATAGGGAATTTTTCGGACATCGCCAAACGACGCGATGTCGTTGCCCGATAAAACGCCCGCTTGGGAAAGGCGTTTTTTATAGAACGGTGTTTTAAGGGCCTGGTCAATTGTTGCGCGGAGTCTCTGAAGCTGGAGCGCCTCAAGCTTTTCACGGCAAAGGGTCTCGACCTCTTTTTCCCAGAAAACAGCGCTCATGGGTTTACAGGCTCTTGATCTCGGACTCTGTGACAATTTTTATGCCGTTCTGCTTTAACGCTGCCACGGCATTGTCAGCATTGTCGAACCTGAATACGAGCAACGCCTGGTCCGACCTTTTCTCAACAAACCCGTACATGTATTCGATATTGACATTATTGTCCGTTATGGTCTTCAGCACCTCGGCAAGACCGCCCGGCTTGTCGGCGACCTCGATTGCTACAATGTCCGTTGTGCTGGCCACAAAGTTCTTCGATTTAAGGAGCGCAAGCGCCTCCTGGGGTTTGTCCACCACCAACCGCATGACGCCAAAATCGCCTGTTTCAGCAATATTGAGCGCCCTGATGTTAATCTTGTTGTTCCCCAGGAGCGATGTTACCTCGTGGAGCCTGCCTTTCCGGTTCTCGAGAAAGATCGATATCTGCATGATTTTCATCTGGTCCTCCCATTCAGTGTACTATTCCTTATAGGGTACGCTTGTCAATGACCCGTTTGGCCTTGCCTTCGCTGCGTTGTATGGTCTTGGGTTCAACGAACCGGATCTTGGCGTTTATGCCCAAAACCGACTCCATTTCACGGGCTATCTTCTGTTTCAGGTTTTCGAGCACTTTTATTTCATCTGAAAAAAACGGCTCCTCTATTTCGACCTGTATTTCAAGGTCGTCGAGACCACCAACGCTCCGCTCAACAATGAGCTGGTAGTGGGGTTGCACTCCCTCAATGCCCAGCAGCACATGCTCTATCTGCGAGGGAAACACGTTAATGCCCCGGACAATGATCATGTCGTCGGTCCGGCCCCGCACCTTGCTCATGCGGGGTGAAGTGCGGCCGCACACGCACTGTTCGTAATTGATGCTTACTATATCGCGCGTGCGGTACCGCAGGAGCGGAATACCCTGTTTGGTAAGCGTGGTAAAGACCAGTTCACCGTACTCTCCTTCGGGCATGGCGTTTCCTGTGACCGAATCAATGACCTCGGGATAGAAAACATCGGAACAAATGTGCATGCCGCATTTGTGCGCGCATTCCTGCGAAACGCCGGGGCCGGTTATTTCCGAAAGCCCGTAGATGTCAGTGGCCAGCATGTTCCACGCCTGCTCAATCTCTGTCCGCATGGTATCGCTCCAGGGTTCGGCGCCAAAAATGCCGATTTTCCAGCTGCTTGCGCGTGGGTCCAGGCCCATTTCGCGCGCTTCATCGAGCATGTAGAGTGTATAGCTGGGCGTGCAGCAAAGGATGCGCGGCTGAAAATCGGTCATGAGTTTGAGCTGCCGTTTTGTCTGTCCCGATGACATGGGAAGTATGGTGCATCCCAGCTTGAGCGCGCCATAATGCAACCCGAGACCGCCGGTAAAAAGGCCATAGCCATAGGCAATCTGTATCATGTCGCCCGGAACGCCGCCCGCGCACGCAATGGCCCGCGCAACCACCTCGCTCCAGAGGTCAAGATCGTCTTTCGTATAGCCAACGACCGTGGGATTTCCAGTGGTACCGCTCGAAACATGTATTTCGCTGATCTCGCTGACAGGCCTTGAAAAAAGTTTGAAGGGATAGTTGTCGCGCATGTCCTCTTTGGTCGTGAAGGGCAAATTGACAATATCGTCTATTGATTTGACGCTGGCGGGGCCAATACCATGCTGGTCAAGTTTTTTCCGGTAGACCGGATTATTATCATAGATATAGGCAACAAGCTTTTTCAAACGTTCGGACTGGAGGTTTTTCAGCTCCTCCCTGCCCATGCATTCAATTTTTTCGTTGAATATCATGCGATTTCCCTTCATGTAATCCGTTTAGAAACGCCTCCTGGTTCTCACTTTGCGCACGCGTAAAGACCTGCGCCAGCGCCGCAAGCCACACAGCAGTGGATAACGGCAGAAAGGCGCTCAGAACTCCCATAATGAATGTATTGACAAACCTTTTGTCCGGGACTTTTTGCACAGCCCTGTCGATAAACAGCGTAAGATCAAGACCACCTTTTTTAAGAAAATGTTTCAGCCGTTCAGTTTCCTCGGCGTGGAAGCTGACGAGAATATCGGCTTTCCCAGGCATAATAAGCGGCGAATGGACTGTTTTGCCAAACCGGAGGTGGGAATCGACCGACCCGCCCCTCTGAGACATGCCATGCACCTCTGATTTTCTGACCTGGAAGCCCGAGAGCATTGCGGCAATGCCGCAGATCTCGGATGCCTTGAGCACGCCTTGGCCGCCAATGCCACAGAAGAGGATGTTGGTGGGTGAAGTTATTTTTTCAGTATGCATGGATGCCTCGTTATAATTACTGAAAGCAGCCCCTCTTTCAGCCGTTTTTCCACCAGTTCTTCCAATTCCCGGTGTTTGCACGGATCTATGACATCAACCGTATCAGCCCCGCAGACCGCGCAGATGTCCTCAATCCTGAGCAGTTTTGTGTCCTCTCCCTTCAGGGTCTTTCCAGTGCCTGGATGTTCCTGGCCGCCGGTCATGGCCGTGATCGCGTTGTCCATTATGATAAGCAGGCCCTTTGATTTGTTGTAGGCCGCGTTTATAAGTCCGGTAATGCCCGAATGGACAAAGGTTGAATCGCCGATGACACCGATGACCGATTGCCCCGGAGCTCCCCTGCGCAGACCTTCGGGAAAGGTGATGCCGCCTCCCATGCAAATACAGGAATGGAGCGCGCTATAGGGCGGAAGCGCGCCCAGGGTATAGCAGCCTATATCGCCCGCGATAAACGCGTTGAATTTTTTGAGTGCATGAAAGACAAAATGGTGGGGGCACCCGGCGCACAGCGAGGGCTTGCGCACCGCGGCCGGCGCATCGGTTTTCTTTTTTCCCGTGACAATGGCAGGGATATACTCGGGCCGCAATTCGCCAATGCGGTACGATGGATGTTTTGCCCTGAATTTTATTTTGAGCGCGTTCAGCTGCGTCTCGAGAAAGGGATCGAGCTCCTCGACCACGACAAGTTCCCGTACCGATTTGGCAAAGGCCCTTATCTTTTTCTCGCACAGGGGATAGAGCATGCCCAGTTTGAGGATAGCGGCGTCAGGATAGTGGTCGCGTACATAGGCGTGGCTCACACCCGAGGTAATAAACCCGAGCTTTGCCGGGCCCTTCTGGACCTGGTTAAACCTGGCTGTCTCGGCAAACCGGGCCAGCGCAACCAGGCGCTCTTCAACTTTGATATGGCGCATATAGGCATTTTTCGGGACCATCACATATTTGGCCATGTCGCGCACCAATGGCCGCGTTTGCGCCTCAGTGCGCTCCCCAACAGGCACGTTCTGTTTGGCGTGCGCAGTGCGCGTGGTCATGCGGAAGAGCACTGGTGTATCGAACCGTTCGCTCAGGACAAAAGCCTCTTGGATAAACCAATGGGCCTCGGCAGCGTCCGCAGGCTCAATAAGGGGCGCCTTGCCAAAGATGCTGACCCAGCGCGTGTCCTGTTCGTTCTGCGAAGAGTGCAGGCCAGGGTCGTCGCATACAACAGCCACAAACCCCGCGTTGATCCCCATGTAGACCGAGGTCATAAAGGGATCCATGGCAACATTGAGCCCCACATGCTTGCTCGCGTACAAGCTGCGCGCGCCGCCTATGGCAGCTCCATAGGCAACCTCGTAAGCGACTTTCTCATTGACCGACCACTGCGCGTCAATCTCCGTATATGTCGCTATGTTTTCCAGAATTTCAGTGGATGGCGTGCCTGGATACGCCGCAGCCACCCGCAACCCGGCCTCCCACGCCCCCCGCGCCAGCGCCTCGTTGCCCGAATACAAAAATTGCTGCTTTTTCTCTATTTTATTCATTGTGGATAGAAAATAAATATCATGCCCTGCTTTTTTCTACTATCTACTGCCTGCTGTCTGCTATCTTCTATCAATCACCCGCTTGGCCTTTTTTCCCGGTTCATGGATAAATGACCCGGGCTCCACGAATATGACCTTGGCCGTTATATTAAGTTCCTGTTTAATATGGCGGGAGATATCAGC
>MFYT01000085.1:30281-50777 GCA_001789205.1 Candidatus Raymondbacteria bacterium RIFOXYA2_FULL_49_16
AGCCTTCAATTCCTCCAATTTCCGGATTTCGTCGAAAAAGGGGATTTTGTCCGACATTTCCACGCGCAATTCCATCTCATCGAGTCCATCATTTCTGGAAATGACCACCTGGTAATGGGGCGTGATCTTTTCGACCGTATGTAGCACCTCCTCTATCTGCGAAGGAAAAAACTTCATACCCTTGATTATGATAAGGTCGTCGGTCCGACCCGAGACCCTGCTCAAACGTCTGAAAGTGCGCCCGCACGCGCACGCGCCAGGCATAAGCGACGCAAGATCTCCGGTCCGGTAGCGGACAAGAGGAAAGCCCTCCTTTGTGATAGTGGTGAGCACGACCTCGCCCTGAACGCCTTCAGACACCGGTTCCAGCGTCTTGGGATCAATTATTTCAGCTATAAAATGGTCCTCGTTCACATGAAGGCCGTTTTTGCATTCGCATTCAGCAGCAATGCCCGGACCTAAAACCTCGGAAATGCCATAGTTGTCGAACGCGTTTATATGCAGCCGCTCCTCTATCTGCTCCCGCATTGTTTGGTTCCATGGTTCGGCGCCGAACACCCCGTTCTTCAGGTGCAATTCCTCGGGGTGCACACCCATCTCCCGAAGTTCGTGGGCAAGTTTTAGAGCATAGGTGGGCGTGGAGACCAAAGCCGTGACCTTATAATCCTTCATCACCGTGATCTGTTTGCGCATGTCAGCGCTTTCGGACGAGGGTATCACCGATGCGCCAATAAGTTCGGCGCCATAATGAAATCCCAGCCCTCCGGTAAAAAGGCTGTAGCTGAACGCAACCTGCACAAAATCGTGCTCATTGATGCCTGCGGCGGAAAGTGAACGGGCCACCAGTTCGGCCCAGTGGCAAAGGTCGTTTTTGGTATAGCCCATGACAATGGGCCTGCCGGTGGCACCCGAGGTTGTATGGATACGCACAATATCGCGAAGCGGGACCGCGAACATGCCGTAGGGATAACTGGTAGCGAGGTCAGCCTTGGAGGTAAGGGGCAGATGGCGCATATCGTTGACCCCGCCAATCTTTCCTATGTCGGTAGCGCACTGGTCAAAACGGTTTTTATAAAACGCCACGTTCCGGTATACGCGATTGAGTGTGGTCTGCAGTTTTTCCACTTGCAGCTGGTCAATATCATCGCGCGGCATGGACTCGGCTTTCTTAGTATGGATCATTGGACGCCTCCGGATATCTATTCGTTAATTTTCCTATATTCTTTGCCCAGATAGGCCCGCTGCACATCCTTGTTGTCGAGCAGTTCCCGCGATGCTCCCTCGAGAACGATCCGGCCTGTCTCAAGGACATATCCCCTGTCCGCCACGCCAAGCGCGGCTTTTGCGTTCTGTTCAACAAGTAAAATCGTCTTCCCTTCATCGCGCAGGCGACGGACAACGGAGAATAGTTCCTTGACCATCAGAGGCGCAAGGCCCATGGAGGGTTCGTCGAGCATGAGCAGGCCGGGCCGCGCCATAAGCGCCCTGGCCATGGCAAGCATTTGCTGCTCTCCGCCCGAAAGCGTTCCCGCAAGCTGGGTCTTGCGTGCCAATAGCGTCGGGAAGATGGAAAAAACATAGGGCAGGTCCTCTTCTATCTCATACTTTTTTCCCCGTTTGTACTGGATATATGCGCCAAGCGCCAGGTTCTCAACAACGGTCATGGCGCCAAACACATGGCGCCCCTCGGGAACCAGCGAACAACCCATGGCGACAATGGTCTCAGCGGAAGAACGGACCACAGGCGCCCTGTTTAGGAGTATGGTACCGGAGCGCGGCCGCACAATACTGGCCAGGGTTTTTAGCAGTGTCGATTTTCCCGCGCCATTGGCGCCAATGATTGTAACAATCTCGCCTTTATCCACATGAAGGGACACCCCCTTTAACACACGTAAAGCGCCATACCCTGACTCAAGATTCCTGACGCGTATCATTCTTCCCCCAGGTATACCCGCACAACATCGGCGTTGCGCTGGATATCGGACGGCTTTCCTTCGGCGATCTTCTGACCTGAACTTACTACGACAATCTCATCTGATATGTCCATAATAAGCGACATATCGTGCTCAACAATAAGTATGGTGACCCCTTTTCCACGGATATGCGCGATCTGGCTGGCGAGCTGCGCTGTTTCCTGGGTATTGAGCCCCGCGGCAGGCTCGTCAAGCAGGAGGAGCGCGGGACCGGATGCAAGCGCGCGCGCAAACTCGACCGCGCGTTGCTGGCCAAAGGAAAGGTGCGCGGCATTGCGTTTAGCAAGCTCTCCGATGTTGAAAAAAGCGAGCATCTCGTGCGCCTTCTCGCTGATAAACGCTTCCTCGGCCCGTGCTTGCGGCAACCGGAGCATACCAGCGGCAAGGCCCGCCCTTCCTTTCACATGCATGCCAGCCATCACATTTTCAAGCACGGAAAGGTTCGGAAATAGTTTGATATTTTGGAAGGTGCGTAAAATTCCCCGCTGCGCTATCCGATAAGGCGGCAGCCCAAAAATGGAACTGTTTTTGAACCTGACTGACCCGCAGTCGGGCCTGATCGACCCTGCTATCAAATTGAAGAGTGTTGTCTTTCCCGCGCCATTGGGGCCAATGATGGCCTTTATATTTCCCTGCGGCACATCAAAACTGACAGCGCTGACAGCCTTGAGCCCGCCAAAGAACTTGCTAAGATTGTTTACTTCGAGTAGTGCCATAATGAAAAAGGTTAGGGTAGAGAAAAATTCATACGTTTATTTTATTCTCTGACCTTCACCTTGACCCTAGCCTCAACCTTGGTTCTGATCGTCTTTATTATTCCATCCGGCGCAAACAGCATTATTCCTATCAATATCGCACCAAAGACCGCGTCGTCGTACGATCCAAAATAACCGCGCAGCGAAAGGTAATTGAGCAGCACGCTCATAATGAGGGTTCCCCAGAGATTTGCCATGCCTCCGACCGCGACAATAGCCACATACCGTACGGATTTCATGACCCCTGCCTCGGACGGCCCAATGCCTCCATTGTAATGAGTGAGACAGACGCCTGCCAGCGAGGCAAAAAGAGCGCTGATGATAAAAACCATCAGTTTGTACCGGGGAATATGTATTCCTATGGCGCTGGCGGCCTCCTCGCTCCCATGGATGGACTTGAGCGCCCTGCCCACGCGTGAATCAATAAGATTCAGCAGCAACAGCATACCGCATATCACCATTACCCAGGCAATGTAATAATTGATGACCTTGTTGGCGAACCCGCCGCCAATGGCGATTCCCGGTACAATGGTAAACTGAGGTACTCCGGAGATACCATCAGCTTGGCCGAAAAGACCAGTACCAAGCGTTATCCGGTACACAATAATGCCAAACCCGAGCGTTGCCATGGCCAGGTAGTGGCCTTTGAGCTTGAGCACCGGAATGCCAATGATGATCGCGATAACCACTGTGATGATGCCGGCTCCGCCAAGCGCAATCCACGGTGACAGGGAAAGCTGTGCAACACCATAGAGGTCAGTACCTGGCTTGGCCAGTCCGCATTGCACGAGCAATGAAACAATCCGCGAGGAAGTGTGCGCCTGGAGATTCATGGTTGTGAGTACAGCCGTGGTATAGCCGCCAATGGCGAAAAAAGCCGCATGACCCAATGATATCTGGCCCGCATATCCCATGAGCATGCAGAGGCCAACAGCAACCAGACTGTAATAAGCCGCCATGGTAAGCTGGGTCAGATAGTACTCTCTGCCGCAAAGTGTTGAACCCAGCTGGATGACCGCTACAACGGCCGCAAGGGACAATATTGAGATGTATCGTTTCATGGTTTTTCTTTCTTTTCCATAGAGACAAAGCGCTGCCACGCCCCTGCTATGGAAAAGAAAACTTAAAATTCCTTGAGCCTCCCTGCTTCCCTGTTCCCGAACAGGCCGCTTGGCCTGAAAAACAGCACCAGGAGCAGGATGGCAATGGAAATGGCATCGGTATAGGCAAGCGGCATGACCGTAATGCTGAAGGTCTCGAGCAGACCCACGATAAGGCCAGCGGCAACAGCGGCCATGCTGTTACCAAGCCCGCCAAACACGGCAACCGCAAACCCTTTTATGGCAAGGTGCGTGCCGCAATCGTACTGGGTCTGGGTTATAGGAGAGATCACACACCCGGCAAGCGCTCCTATTGCGCCGCTGAGCATAAATGAGAGCGTCACCATATTCCGCGTGTTGATGCCGCAGAGTGACGCGGCCATTTTATCCGAGGAACAGGCGCGAATGGAGCGGCCGGTCAGCGTGTACTTGAAAAAAACATTGAGCAATACCACTATGAGCGCGCATATCCCAAGGACCCAGAGTACCTGCGGCGATATGTGCGCCCCGAAAACGCTTACAGAACTCACCTCATTGCCGGTAAAAAACCGCAGCGACCGTACCTTCTCGTCCCAGATATGCAACGCGGCCTCGCGGATAAGAATGGAGAGGCCGATGGTGATAATAATCATCCTGAGTACGGACGGCCTGTCGAGCCACCGGATACAGCATATTTCTATAAGCGCCCCAAGCAATGCCGTGATAATGACAGCGAACAAAATAGCGAGCGGCAGGGGCAGAAAGGCGGAAAGCGTTATGGCGGTCATCGCGCCCACCATGATAAACTCACCCTGCGCGAAATTGATGATTCCCGTGGCATTGTATATAATGTTATAGCCAATGGCCGCAATCGCGTAGATACTGCCTATGGTAAGGCCCGAAAGAATATATTGGACAGTCTGTTCCAACACAGGGTTCCCCGTTGATAGAAAAAAAAAGGCCCTGGAAAATATACTATCCAGGACCCGCTAAATTACAGTATTGTTTGAACGCTATTTCTGTTCGAGGAGAGCGAATTTGCCGTCCTTCACTGTCAGCATTTCAAAGGCGTCAAGACCAAGGCCATTATGGTCGTCGGCCGAGAAATTAAAGACCCCGCCAGTGCCGGCAAAGCCCTTCAGGTTTTCAAGCGCCATCCGCACTTGTTCCTTGTCAAGGCCCGCGGTTTCCATGGATTTGACCAGCACCATGAGCGCGTCGTAGGCATGGCCGCCGAAAGTGCTCACGTCTTCCTGGTACTTGGCTTCGTAGTCGGTCTTATACTTCGTGAGCACCGACTTCTGCGGATGGTCCGCAGGAAGCAGGTCCGCCACCAGCAGGCGGCCGCACGGGAAAATGATCCCCTCACCCGCCTCGCCGGCTTCCTTCACATAGCGTATGTTGCCGAACCCGTGGCTTTGGAAAAGTGGCACGCCCATTTTCAGCTGTTTCATGTTCTTTGCGACAATGGCCTGGGCCGGTTCAATGGACCAGTTCACCACAGCCTGCACTTTCTTTGATTTCAGTTTGGCGAGCACACCAGTAAGATCAGTGGCGGTTTTGTCGTACACCTCGGAGATGAGAATGGTGATGCTGTTTTCAGGCGCAAGTTTCTCGAGCTGTTCCTTGCCCGCATTGCCGAAACCAGTGTTGCTCGACACCACGCCAATCTTGGAAATGCCCATTTTCTTCATGGTTTCGAATATTTTGATCGCTGCCTGGCTGTCCTTCTGGGGGACCTTGAACACGTATTTGGCGAGCGGGTTCACAATGACTTCCGCTGCCGCGCAGGAGACAAGAAGCACCTTGGCCTCTTCACAAAGGTTCTTGATCTTCATTGTCTCGCCGCTGGTCGAAGGACCAATGATCGCAAAGACCTTTTCCTCTTCAATCAGCTGTTTGGCAAATGAAATGGCGTTTTCAGGATCGCCTTTTGTGTCCTTGATCACCGCTTCAAGTTTCGCGCCCTTTACACCGCCGGCCATGTTAATCTGGTCAACCAGCATCTGCACGGTCTTGGCCTCTGGTGCGCCAAGAAATGAAGCAGGCCCGGTAACAGAGAACAACGCGCCTATTTTAACCACCTGCTGGGGCGCCGGTTTTTTGGCGCACGACAGCGAAATCGCCATACCCATGCTCAAAAGCGTAACACCCAAGATTTTAAATATTTTCATAAATTTAATCCTCCTACTTTTGTTTAGGGATTAGAATTTTCCTGTGATCAGCAATTCGGGACGGATTTCCTGCTTGGAATCGAGACTGGCGTTGTTATCGGCATACGATGTTAAAAAGAACCTGATTCTTGGCATAATCTGGAAATTCTTGTTGATGTCCCACCCATATTTAGCATCAACATATATATACGAACTCATGGTGCTGTCATCTTCGGTATTACCGTCGTTGCTGAACTTGAAATCGACAATCGCTGCGCCAGGTCCAGCCTTGTAGCTGCCGCCGATTCCTGCGATAATACCGCGATGGTTGTCAAGTACATCCGCAGCTGTACGGCTGTTGGTGTTCGATATCTGGGCAAAACCGCCGCACGCATTGACCGCCACACCATCCATGACTTTGTAACTTGCGCTAAGCCCGGCGCCAATTTCATGGTCGCCTTTCTCGGTGGTGGCATTGTAGTTGCGATACAGAATACCAATGACCTGCGGGGTAAATGTAAGCGCGGCAATGCTTATAGGAAAATCGAGCACCCACATGGTTGCCGGAGGATTGCTCGTGGGCTCTTCAGCAGCGGTCTGTGTACGGGGAGTTATAACCGTTGAAAAAAGCTCGGCGCCCAGTTTGAAATCACCTTTAACAAGGGGAGCGCCTACCTTGATGCCCGCCATGGTATTATTGGTACCCACGACCCAACTGACCAGACCAGCGCCTGTATACGACATGGTATTTGCCGGATTACGCAGGGAACGTTCAATAAGATCGAGCGGCCCATTGCTTGCGATAGGCTGTTGACCAATGGTAATAAAGAAAATGCCCGCATCGTATTTTGCATATGCAAGGTGAAAGTAAGGAAAGTTGCCTTTGGATAGCCACCAATTGTTTGTAGTCAGTCCTACGCCTTCAGTGGTGACCCAGTCATTGCCGCCCTGGAATTGCATGGTGACCTGGTCGTTCACTTTGATCTTTGCGCCAAAATAGAAGGACAGTTGGTTGGCATAGTCCATTGCAGTGCGGTCGCTGCCCGAATCAGGGGTCTGTGTGTGCATCTGGAGCCGCAGCCGGTACTGGGCAAGACCATAGGGGGTAACCGAAGGACCCGCATTTTGGGCCATGGTGACCCCGGTTGTGGCCGCCAGCAGGGCGCACACGGCAATTACTTTGATCATTAGAACCTCCTCATTAATGTTTGAGTATAGTAGAGTATTTAGGTATATATATACTTGATTTTTAAAAAATAATGCAAGAGGAATCTATCAGAGTTAGAAAAAATAGGCCCTCAGAAAGGCGACAACCAGTACAATAGCGATGCCAGCAACCACAATATTCCTTGCTGAAAAAGGTCTCTTTCCCTCGTCGAATTCACGCTGCACCGCATCGTTGTAATCGTCTGCGTCAAATTCTTCGGGATAGGCGGCATTGCCAGACCATCCGGTTTCATCGTCAGCGCCGCACGACGGGCATGTTTTTTCCCTTGTCTGTACCTCTTGACCGCACACCGGACAGATGAAATAATCGTTTTCCATGCACTCCTTAAGAGCTTTCAACAGGCAGTTCGACCACAGCGGTAGTACCCTTGCCCTTGCCATCGGATTCCAGGCGGATTGCGCCCTTGAGATCTTCGATGATCCGCTTGCAAATGCTAAGACCCACACCGCTCCCTTCGCTCGAAGGCGATGCCTGGTAAAAACTTTCAAATGCCAGCAGTCTTTCATCGCCTTCCAGCCCAACACCATTGTCGCCAATTTTCACTACTGCCTTGCCCGCGGCAATTTCCATGCTCACAGTCATCTTCAGCGGCCTGGTACGTTCCCGGTATTTGACCGCGTTATTGACAACATTAGAAAAAACATGGAAAAGCATCTCCGCGTCAGACTGGACAGTGGTTTCAACAAGGGTAACACTGACCGCTCCGTTGTATTTCTTAATAATGCCATCGTAATACATCAGGACCTCGCTGACAACATGGTCGAGCCGCACCGGCGCTATGCGGTATTTCCTGCCACCCGCTTCAAGACGTGACAAATCAAGTATATTGCGAATCACCTTTTCCTGACGGCGCACAGCCTCTTCCATTACCTTGACGATATTCTCGCCTTTTTCGCGGTTTTGGCACTGTTCACAAGTTTCCTTGAGCAATTCTATCTGCATGGCCTGCTTGGCAACAGGCGTCTTCAGTTCGTGGGCAACGTCCCTGACAAGCCCGTCCTTGATCCGGTCGATCTTCTTGAGCTCTTCGTTCTGCCGTTCCAGCATCTCTTTTGCGCGAATCAGGTCCTGTTCCGTTTTTTTACGCGCCGAGATATCGGTGACAACACCCAAGACCGCCTTGCCCTTGCCATAGGCAATGACCCGGCTTGAGAGAAGCGCGTTTATCCGCTTGCCGCTCTTTGTCACAATCACATATTCACAGGGGGGGACATTGGCTCCTTGCATTTGCATTCCAAACCGTTCACGGGTAATATCTTGGAATTCGGACGCGATCAGATTGAGAAAATCAAACTCGTCAGAATAATATTCCTCACGGGTATATCCCATTATATCAACGCATTGCTGATTCACATAGGCAAGGAGCCCCATATTGTTGATAAAGATCATATTCGGCGATTGTTCGGCCAGATTCCTGAATTGTTCCTCAGAAGCCTTGAGTTCCGCTTCGGCCAAGGTGCGCTGGGTAATATCCCGTATAATGATCTGGATGCCGACAAGAACGCCGGTATCGTCCAGTATGCTCGTTATATTGTTTTCGGTATATACCAAATGTCCGTCCTTGTGTATAAAAGGGACTTTAATCGGTGTTTCGGGATAGACCTGACTTTGCCGGAAGATCTCCCACGTCTTAGCATAGGCCGCTTGGTGATCAGGATGGACCAGCCGGTCAGCCAGGTCGTTGTCGGCAAGAAATTCCTCGGCCGCATGGCCGAAAATGGCTTCGCAGGCAGGGCTTGCGTAAATGACCTCACCGTCCCTGCTCACCAGAAAAATAGCGTCCTTTGACTGTTGGACCAGCCTCCTGAACTTGGCCTCGCTCTCCCGAAGCACTTCTTCGGTCCGTTTCCTGCGCCCCAGTTCAATCTTCAGCTGCTCGTTCGCCTGATACAGGTCCTCGGTACGTTCGGCAACGCGGATCTCAAGTTCCTGGCGCGACCGGATAAGCGCCTCTTCTATCTGTTTGCGCTGGGTAATGTCGTGGAGCATGCCCTCAATGGCCGCGGGCCGTCCGTCGTCGCTGAAAATAACATGCGCATCGACAGAGAGGGAGAGCAGGGAACCGTTCTTTGCCCTAAACCGGATCTCGTAATCAAAAACTTCTCCCTTTGCGTAAATTGTCTGGAGAAATTGGCTCCGGTCCTGGGAACGCGCGTAAAATTCGGAAAAATTCCTGCCAATGACCTCGTTGGGCGTGTATCCCGCGTGCGCGATAGATGGGCTGATTGCCATCACTCTTCCCTCTGGGTCAACTTTATAATATATATCGCGCAGAGATTCGAAAATTTTCCGGTATTTCTGCTCACTCATCTGGAGCTCGATTTCATTGGCCTGCCGCTGAAACGCGGCTGAAACCATGGTGGAAAAAATCACCAGGATATCCTCTGAAATAGGGCTGGCGCCTTCTTCTAAAAAAATGGCAGCAGTGCCAAAAAGCTTGTCATTATGATGAAAAACAACGCCATACCTGTCTCCAGGGCCAATGGCCGCTTCCAACGCATCGCATGTTTCTTGAGGTACGGCATTGAAAAGCAGTTCCCTGAGGGAGGGGGCCACAATAGCCCGTTCACGGACCAAATGACTATATACAGTATCGGACAATGGCCAGGACAATTCGCCAAGAGAGGCCTGGACCACATTCCTTATACGGCCCTCCACCGCAGGAGCCGCTTCTAACCGGCTGATTCGTATGCTTTTTTCCACAGGATCGTATTCGTCAACCACCGAAAGTTTTGCCTTAGTTGTCCTGCTGAGCCATGAACAAATAAACCCATGGAGATCGGTCGCCGACGGCAGCGTCGTCAATTCTAGGGCGAGATCATTGATCGATTTCAGAAGGGCAATGGTATGGTTCTGTTCTTCTTCAACATCCTGCCTGCGCTTTTTCTCCCTGATTTTTTCAAGCGTAATCGAAAGGTGCATGGTAAAATTTTCAACAAGCGGCATAAATATCGAAACTTCGGGGGGGCAACTGAGCGAAAAAACCCCGACAGTTTCACTATTGATCTTTATTGGAGATAAAATAGTCCTCCGATCATGAGAACCGGGAGTAACTTTTTCGATGAATTGCATGACCGGGCCGGGAAGGAATTGGGCCAGTGATTCTTTCACCGGCATATGGAAGGGACGTCCGGTTTTCACGACCTGATTAAAGGCCGCAGCCTTATCCAGATTAACAAAGGTGCCTTCAAGTGAAATTCCAAGGGTCTTTTTCATGGAAGCCATTAATCGCGTATGCCGTCCCGTGGTAGCGGCAATTTCAAGCCGGGTTTTTTCCCGGTTGAGCAAAAGGACAGTGGCGTTGAACTGATCAATGTCCTTGAATTCCGATGCAATGAGCTTATTGATATCCGCGATATTCTCGACAGCGAAAAGCTGGTGGGTGATGTTCTGTATCACCGAAAGCAAAGCAATCGCGTCAGTATATCCTGACGCTTCGCGGGCGTTTTTAGGGTTGTTCTTCTTTTCTTTCATTAGACTTCTTGCTAACACCAGCACTAATATAAAACAATGCCTTGTGTAATAAAAATAATTTATTATATATAGCATGCTACCAGACCATCCGCCTGTTCCAGTCTATTTCGCGCCAATCGAAGAATGCAGGGACTTTACCCGCATTGAACGCAGATTCAAGGACCTTTTGAATTGCGCAGAATTTGAACAATATGTTCCTGACAAAGGCCTGGTAGCGGTAAAGACCCACTTTGGCGAAAAAAACAGCATTACCCACATCCCCCCCCGCATTTTCAAACCCCTTGCCGCGCGTATTAAACAAGCCGGAGGCCGCCCCTTTCTCACGGAAACAAGCACCCTGTACAAAGGAAGCCGTTCTGACACGATTGTGCATTGTGAATTGGCCCACAACCATGGTTTTACCTTAGAAAACACCGCCATGCCGGTTATTATGTCCGATGGTCTCAATGGCGGCTTTGAAGCGGAGATTGCCATTAATGGCGAATTGTGCAAAAAAGTGGCCATTGCCGGCCTATTACCCGGGATCCATGGGTTGGTCTGCGCGAGCCACCCCACAGGTCATGTGAAATTTGGCTTTGGCGGGGCAATAAAAAACCTTGGCATGGGCCTTTCGAGCAGAAAAGGCAAAATGACCATGCACTCGAGCATTAAACCGTATATTAAGCCTGAAAAATGCGCAAAATGCGGATACTGCATGCAATGGTGTCCTGAAGACGCAATTATAGAGATCAATGGCATTATCCGCATACTTGGGGAAAAATGTATTGGATGTGGCGAATGCCTCACCCAATGCAGATTCGATGCTGTGGCATACAATTGGGAAACAGGCAGCGAAGAGATCCAAAAGCTCACTGCTGAGCACGCCCTAGGTGTGGTTAAGGGAAAAAAGGTCTTCTTCATTAATTACTTTATAAATTTCACCAAGGATTGCGACTGCTTTGGCACTGCAAAAACACCGATCATCCGCGACTTCGGCATTCTTGCCTCTCCAGACCCGGTTGCCATTGATACAGCATGCCTCGACCTTATTGAACAAAGGGAAAAAAGACCCCTTAATACGCTTACCTATCCTGGAATAGACCCAAGAATCCAGGTGCAACACGCTGAAAAGATAGGCCTTGGCTCCCAAACCTATAAAATCATAACCTGCTGATTTCTTTTAAGTTAAAAAAATCTGCCTGCTTACGCAAATTCTTCTAAATTTTATAAAATAAAATACCGATAGATGAATGTGATGAACAAGGAGGTTCAGCATGAATCCTTTTAATACAAAGAACCTGACAAAGCTCAAAGATATCCTCTCAAATGATTATATTCCTTTCCTTGGCGGACGGCCAATCAGGACCCAACCCATCACACATGCGGAAATAGCGGATTTAAAAATTGACCTCTGGAACGCCAAAACCGTCGAAGATTTTTTAGAAACCCTGAAAAAGCCCTGATTCCCGCCCTTAGAGCATCATTCTGCGATTGATCCTTGCGCCCCTCTTGTACGGGCGTCATTCTGCAATTGAGGCATTTGTGAATGAATGACGCCCCCTCAATTTGCCCCCCCCAACTCACAGAACTATTGACACGCCTTGGTATTATTTTTTATTTAATTGCTTTTCCCTTTGGAAAAAAGCAGATAATATATTATAGTATTATATTCATAGTATTATATTCAAATGAAAGGCTGACACCAATGAAAAAGCCAATCTTCCAATCAGATATAAAAGAATATCCGCTCTTTCGCAGAGGCAAAGTCAGGGATGTCTATGATATGAACGATAAGCTCCTCATCGTGGCCTCAGACCGTATCTCAGCCTTCGATGTTGTTATGCCCCGCGCAATCCCTGAAAAGGGTATTATTCTCAATCAAATGTCCCTCTTCTGGTTCAATTTCATCAAAGACATTGTCAAGAACCATCTCCTGGTCACAAAATTTGAAGAATTTCCGGAAAACCTGCGGAAATACAAGGCAATGCTCAAGGACAGGGCGGTTATTGTACGAAAAGCCGAACGCTTTGATATTGAATGCGTGGTACGTGGATATGTAACCGGATCCGCATGGGCTGATTATAAAAAAACCGGGAGAATATGCGGTATTGACCTGCCCAAGGGACTTACCGAATCAGAAAAACTGCCTGAACCGATTTTTACGCCAGCATTCAAGGCGGAGCAGGGCGAGCATGATGAAAACATTGATTTTGACAAAACAGTCAAAATCGTAGGCAAGGAAAATGCGGATAAATTGCGGACGCTCTCCCTCTCTATTTATGACAAATGTGAGAAATACGCTTCATCACGCGGTATTATCATTGCCGACACCAAGTTCGAATTCGGTCTTATTGACGGCGAAATCTGCCTTATCGACGAAGTGCTTTCACCCGATTCTTCCCGCTTTTGGCCAAAGGATCAGTATAAAACCGGACAGACCCAGAACAGCTTCGACAAGCAATACCTGCGCGACTACCTCAATACTCTGGACTGGGACAAAAAGGCCCCAGCGCCCGATCTTCCCGACCATGTGGTCGAAAACACCCTGAAAAAATACCAGGAAGCATACCGGATCATCTGTAAATAACCTATAGAACCAAACGCACCACCAAAGGAACAATCCATGGCAGCCGCAGATGCAAAAAAACCAACCCGCCGCGTTCTGATCAGCGTTTCGGACAAAACCCATATTGTCGACATGGCAAAGTGCCTTACGGGCCTTGGGTTTGAAGTCGTCTCAACCGGAGGCACTGCAAAGGAACTGCAGGCACAGGGTGTCCCCGTTACCCCGGTCAGCGTTATTACCGGGTTCCCCGAAATAATGGACGGCAGGGTCAAAACACTGCACCCGAAAATCCATGGTGGTCTGCTGGGTGTGCGCGAAAACGCCAAGCACTGCAAAGAAGCAGTGGAAAACAGCATCCAGTGGATCGAAATGGTGATCATCAATCTCTATCCTTTTCAGAAAACCGTGGCAAAAGAGAATGTGACCATCGAGGAAGCCATTGAAAACATCGACATCGGCGGTCCTTCGATGATCCGTAGCGCGGCCAAAAACTACAAATACGTTACCGTGGTGGTCGACCCCGCTGACTACAAGCGGATACTCGAAGAGATCAACATCAAGGGCGAGACCTCCCTTGCTACCAGGGAAAAACTGGCGGTCAAGGCCTTTGCGCTCACCGCGGCCTATGACGCGGCCATAGACACCTACCTCTGCGCACACCTCACTAAATCCAAAAAGCTGCACCTTCAGTTCAATGACGGCCAAGTAATGCGGTATGGTGAAAATCCCCATCAGACAGCCACATTTTACAAGGCTAAAAACCCCGAACCCAATCTGGCCAATGCGAAGCAGCTTCACGGCAAAGAACTTTCGTTCAACAACATTGTCGACGGCGACGCTGCGCTCGAAGCGGTCAAGGAAATCACCAATGCGCCTGCGGCAGTGGTCATTAAACATACCAATCCCTGCGGTTTTGCCACTGCCGCCACGCTCGAAGAAGCGCTCGAATGCGCCTGGAACGGCGATCAGGTCTCCTCGTTCGGGAGCGTTATCGCGGTAAATCAGATCGTGGACATACGAACGGCCAACAGGCTCCAGGGACGGTTTGTTGAAATGCTCATTGCCCCTGACTTCAACCCCGACGCGCTCGAGTTTCTCCGCCAGAAGTCCAAAGACATACGTTTGCTTAAGGTGGGCGAACTAGATCCCAACGCTGTTCGCAAGGGCATGGTCTACCGCCATGTAACCGGCGGCATGCTTGAACAGGAGCGCGACAGCACCGTATTCGAGAAATTCGACACCATGACCACAACGCCCTTTCCCGAAGAAAAGCAGCGCTTGGCCCAGTTCACCTATGCGGCCTGCAAGCATGTTAAGAGCAACGCCATTGTCCTTGGCTACGAATATAAACCGGGATTCTACATGGTATTGGGAATGGGCGCCGGCCAACCCAACCGGGTTGATTCAATCCGAAAACTGTGCATGACCAAGGCCGCTGAAAACACAGAAGCGCTCTATCTGAAACAAAAGCCCGCTGTATCCAAAGAGGAGTTCACCAAGGAAATTTTCAGCGGATGCGTCCTTGCTTCCGACGCTTTTTTCCCTTTTGACGACAACATCCATCAGGCAGCCTCGTTCGGAATAAAGTACATTGTTCAACCAGGCGGATCAAAACGGGACGACGAAGTTATAGCCACCTGTAACAAATACTCCATTGCAATGATATTCACCGGCATGCGCCATTTCAGGCATTAAAATTAACCTACAAGAAGAGAGTGTATGGCAAAAAACCTACTGATCGTTGAATCACCCGCAAAGTCCCGCACCATTGGTAAATATCTGGGCAAAGATTTCGTCATTAAGGCCTCCATGGGCCATGTGATAGACCTGCCTGTCAAAGAACTGGGAATCGACATTGAAAACAACTTCAAGCCGAAATATGTCACCATGAAAGGCAAAGCCAAGGTGATCAGCGAGCTGCGCAAAGCCGCGGAAAAGGCGCAGAACATATTTCTGGCGCCCGATCCTGACCGCGAGGGAGAAGCCATTGCCTGGCATATTTCGGAGATCGTAAGCAAGGCGAATCCCAAAGCCGTTATCCACAGGGTATTGCTCAACGAGATCACGCAAAACGCGGTGCGCAAAGCGGTCGATTCACCGCTGTCCATTGACATGCGCAAGGTCCACGCACAGCAGGCCCGCCGCATTCTCGACCGGATCGTGGGATATAAAATCAGCCCTTTTCTATGGAAAACCGTGTATCGCGGACTGTCTGCAGGGCGCGTACAGTCCGTGGCGCTGCGCCTGATATGTCAGCGCGAAGATGAGCGTGACGCTTTTAAACCGCAGGAATACTGGACCCTCGAGGTACGCGTAAAAACCCGCGAAGGCGCGGAATGTACCGTAAAACTTTTCAAAATCGACGCAAAAGATCCTGAACTGGGATCAAAAGAGGCTGTCAGTAAAATAATAGAGCTTGTTACGGGAAAAGAATGGAAAATAACTGAGATAAATAAAAAACGCAAGTCCCGCAACCCTGCTCCGCCTTTCATTACCAGCACCATACAGCAGGAAGCGGCGCGCAAGCTCCACTTTTCAGCCTCCCGTACCATGCTCATTGCCCAGCAGCTCTATGAAGGCATCGACATGGGCGATGACCGCGTCGGTCTTATCACCTACATGAGGACCGACTCAACCCGTCTTTCGGAGGAGGCGAAACAAGCGGCAGCCGCGCTTATCGGGTCCCTGTATGGCGACGCCTATGTGCCAGCCAAATCCAAGGAATACAAAAAAAGCGAACAGGCCCAGGACGCCCACGAAGCCATACGGCCGTCCGTGGTCGAAACGGCATATGCGCCTGAAAGCCTGAAGAACTACCTCACCGCGGACCAGTTTAAACTCTACGACCTCATCTGGAAACGCTTTTTCGCCTCACAAATGGAAAGCGCCCAGTACGACCTTACCACAATCGATATCCCGGTCGAAAACTGTCTGTTCAGGGCAGCGGGATCAATACTCGTTTTTGACGGTTTCACCAGGGTCTATAACGAGGACAACGATGACGACAAAGAAGGAAAAAATAGCGGCAAGGATGTCCTTCTACCCCAGCTTTCCGAGGGCGAGATTCTGCAACCGATTTCGTTCGATGATCAACAGCACTTTACGCAGCCGCCGCCGCGCTACAGCGAAGCGTCGCTTGTCAAGGAACTCGAAAAACAGGGGATTGGCAGGCCCAGCACCTATGCCCAGATCATCGATACGCTCAAACGCCGGAAATACGTGGACCTGGTCGAACGCCGGTTTTCGCCGTCGTTGCTGGGAAAAACGGTAAATTCCATTCTCACCGGTGAATTCCCCGACATCTTCGATGTCACCTTTACGGCAAATATGGAAAACGAACTCGACAAGGTTGAAAGCGGTGAAGACAATTGGACAAACCTTTTAAACCAGTTTTACCAGCCACTAGCCAGGGACCTTAAAAAAGCCCAGGAGAAAATCAAGGGGCTTAAAAAATCGCTTGAGGAAGATACCAAGGAGCCCTGCAGCGAATGCGGCAAAGGCACCATGGTGGTCAAATGGGGTAAAAATGGCCGTTTTCTCGCTTGTTCCGAATATCCCCGGTGCCACCACACTAGTCCCGTGGAAAAAGAGGAACTGGAAAGTCCCAAGATCGAAATGAACTGCCGCAAATGCGGCAGCCCCATGCTGGTCAAAAAATGGAAGTCGTCCCGGTTTCTCGGCTGTTCCCGTTATCCCGAATGCAAAACAACCATGCCCTATCCCACGGGAATCAAATGCCCCGAACAGGGGTGCCCGGGATACATTGCCGAGCGCTATTCGCCAAAAGGGAAAATTTTCTTCTCGTGCAGCACCTATCCGTCGTGCAAGTTCGCCACGTGGAACAGGCCGGTCAACCAGCCCTGTACAGCGTGCGGCGCGCCCTTCATGGTCGAGCGGAACACCAAAGGCAAAGAGACCTCCCTGCGCTGTCTTACGTGCAAAAACGAGCTGGTGCTCCAGCACGAAGAAGCCGAATAGGGTCTATCTGCCGCCGAGGGGGTGGCGGGTCGTATCATGGACATAAACCGTAAACTCAAAATCTTTAAATGCGCCTTTCAAAGCGGCGCAACGCCTTTTGCTTCGCTTTTTGTGACACGGGTCTGCAACCGCTCCTGTTCATTCTGCAACGTGCATCGCCAACCCGGTAAAGAGCTTTCCACCGATGAATGGAAAAAGGCGGTCGACGCCCTCTACTCATGGGGCGTGCGCAACGTGTCGATCAACGGCGGAGAACCGTTTCTGCGCAAGGACATCGGCGAACTGGTTTCCTATGCTTCGCGCCAGAAAGGGTGCGTTACCTGGCTCTTCACCAATGGGACCCTCCTTGATAATGGCCATCTTGCCCAATTGAAAGACCTCGATTTCCTCTGCGCATCGCTCAATGGTCTTGACGACCAGACCCCCGCGGCGATCTCACGCTTTCTCGGTGAACTTAAAAAATGCGAAACATTCGGCATTACCCCGGCTCTGCTCGTTGTGATAACCGCTGAAAACGTTGACTCGATACTCGCCATTGCCCGCGAATGCGTTGGGCAGGGCATTCTCTTTGACTTCGGCATTCTTCAGGACGTGGGCAGTCTTTTCTCGGCGCAGACCGGGCCCCAAAAGCCTTCGTACGAAAAGCTCAAAAAACTCTTCACTGAGCTTGCGGCACTCCGCGCAAAAACAGGCAAGATACTCCCCTCCTACCCCTTGCTCCGGAAGGCCGCTGATTTTTACAGGAAAAACAACTGGAAATGCCCCACTGCAAAAAACCCGTTTATCGTGGTAAACGCCGATGGCATGCTCATGCCCTGCCAGGAATTTGCGACAAATCTCTCCATTTTCGATATTACCAGCCTTAAGGACAAACGGTGGATAAAAGCGAAGAAACTGGTGGTTGACCAATGCCGGGGCTGCTCATGGACCTGTTATTACCAGAAAACCTTCAGAAACCCCTTTGACCTGCTCCACGAATCAGTGACACTGCTGAAATTCTAAAATCAAAAAGGAAGACAGATGACCGAAGCGCTCGCGGGAATTGTCAGTTGGTATATGGCGAACATCAATTACGGAACCATAGCGCTGCTCATGACCGTTGAGAGTTCCTTTATTCCGTTTCCTTCTGAAATCGTGGTCCCGCCCGCTGCCTGGAAAGCAGCACAGGGAGAACTGAATGTGGTACTGGTGGTCCTATCCGCAACTGCGGGCGCACTCTGCGGCGCGTTTATCAATTACTATCTCGCCCGCTTTCTGGGCCGTCCTGTACTCTATAGACTCGCGGACACACGGCTGGCGCACATGCTACTGATAAAGCGCCAAAGTCTTGAAAAAGCCGAGGCCTTTTTCACCCGTTATGGGAAAACATCAACGCTGGTAGGACGTCTGGTCCCTGCTGTACGCCAGCTTATATCCATCCCAGCCGGGCTCTCGCGCATGAATCTGGCCACATTCCTAGCCTATACTGCCCTTGGCGCAGGTCTCTGGAACATTGTTCTTGCGGTCCTTGGTTATTCACTCTATTCGCAAAAGAAACTGCTTGCGGAATATTATCATATCCTGAGCATTGCATCAGTGTGTCTGGGCGTCTGTTTTGCGGGGTTTCTGCTCTATCAAAACGTGTTGAGGAAAAAATAGCCTTTTTTTACCCGGTTCTGCTATCTGACGCAAGCCAGTCGTAGAGCACGCCATAACGTAATCCCGCGTCATTGATAATGATTTCATCAGTTTTAAAAAAACTATACAAAGCGTGGATTAGATGCATGCCTGAAACCACATACCCGGCGCGCTTGGGATGCAAACCGGTAATATGGCATTGCTCATCAAGAGTCATTGCATGGAGCCGTTCAATCCAATATTCAACAGCAGGCCGTTTCAGCTTGAAGCCGGTTATTTTCTCAGGTGAATATTCAACCATACCCTGTTCCATTGCCGCAGCCGTGGTAAAAGTCCCCGCGGCGCCGACAAGCGCGCCCTGGCGCATCTCTTGGCCCGCAAAATTGGTCTCAAAAACAGACCGGATATGGGCATCAAGGGCCCTGGTTTCAGAGGCGTTGGTGGGAAAACAGGTAAGAAACCGATCAGTCAGTGCCACTGCTCCAAGAGGCATGCTCACCAGGTTCTCAACGCGCTCCGCTGTTCCTGAAATGACCTCTGTGCTGCCGCCGCCGATATCCACCACGGTCTTTTCCCGGACAAGGGGAAAGGTCCGCGCCGCAGCCAGATAGACCAGGCGCGCCTCTTCTTCTCCTGAAATGATGGTGATAGGGAAATGCCCCGCCTCTTCAAGGACCTGCTTGACCTCAGCGCTGTTTCGCGCGTTTCTGAGCACCGCGGTAGCGGTAAACCGCACCCGGTCCACTCCCATGCGCCCGAGTATGGCGGTGTATTCGAGCAAGGCCTCGCGCGTGCGGGCGATGGCTTCGCTGGTCAGTATCCATTCGCCGCCCGCTCCCCTGCCCAAACCCACAATACGCTCCTCCTCGCGCAGAACAGCCAGTTGGCCATCGCCGGAAAGGTCCACGGCAAGAAGTACTATGGTGTGGGTCCCCAGATCAATGACCGCGCGTTTCATGGAGATGGTGCGGGAGTAAAAGGTCTATTCGTCGCCGAGAAAATAGTCTTGCTTTTTTGTGTCGAGATCCTGATATTCACCGGGTTCGGCATTGCTGTCGGGATCTCCGGCGTTATGGGCCTGCTCGTTGACAAATCGAATTACAAGTGACACCATGGTACTCGATTCATAATTGACGCCCAGTTTATCGCCCTTGACAATAATAGCGTCGCCACCGGCGCTTTTAGCCATATCAATGGTTTTCCTGAGCCTGAAGCTGTAGTCCCCGCCCCTGATTATAACGTCGCCGATGTTCACATAGTTCATTTTCGGCACGCCGCCATTGTTATAGACCATGACATCTTTTGAAGGCAAGAACATATCGTCGGTATAGGCATTGAAATGGTAATAGGGTTTTTCCGCGCATCCGATGAACATAAGGAGTGCCAAAAGGCAAAAAGACGTCTTCATGTTACGTAGGAAACATACACACGGGAGAAAGTCCAAGTCAAGGAGAGAGTATTATTCCCATCCCTCCTTGCCTATCAGGGGGACAAACAAGCAATCAATGGTCTGCGTTACCCGTTTTTCACCGTTTTTCTTCTCGACCACAAGCAGTTCCTGGATGGAGCGATTACCCACCGGCACCACCATGCGCCCTCCTTCGGCAAGCTGGGAAAAAAGTGTCTCGGGAATGGCGGGCGCCCCGGCGGTTGTTATTATTTTGTCAAATGGCGCCTTCTCGGGCCACCCGCCT
>MFYT01000085.1:50784-54253 GCA_001789205.1 Candidatus Raymondbacteria bacterium RIFOXYA2_FULL_49_16
GCTGCGCGCAATTTTTTTGCGCCCGCTCCGAAAGCGAAGCGATACGCTCAATGGTGCACACGGAAGCCCCTAGTTTTGCGAGTATGGCGGTCTGATAGCCGCAGCCAGTCCCGATCTCAAGCACACGATCCTCCTGCCCAACCGCGAGCATGTCGGTCATGTGGGCCACCATGTATGGCTGGGAGATCGTCTGTCCCTCGCCAATGGGAAGCGCGTTGTCAGAATAAGACTGGTTCTTCATACCTGAATCAACAAACTCGTGGCGGGGAACTTCGAGCATGACCGTGATTAAGCGGTCGTCGTGTATGCCCCGCCGCATAATCTGGTCGCGCACCATATTTTGCCTGGCTATCCTGAAATCCATATTGTGTCCCGGTCAGCGGTATTTACTATACGTGATGGCCGCGCGGATGAATTCGCCCATATCAGGAAGATGCCTGATGTAACTTTTCTGGCCTTCGTAGATTGTCCGCACAGGCACATTCACGATCCTGCCTTTGCGCGCCAGCGCCACATAGAGAACCATCTCGGTCTCGAACTGATATCCATTTGTCGCACTCTTGAATCCTTGGATGGCATCGAGCCGTATCTTCCGGTATCCGCACTGGCTGTCGGCAATGACCGTACGCGTCAGCTTTGTCAGAAGAAAGCTGCTTATCCGATTGGAAAAAATCCGCGTACATGGCATGACGCCGGGAGTGAATGAACGTTTGCCAATGGCAAGGTCGCCGCTGGCCGCGAAAAAAGCGGGAAGGTCAGCGGCCGCATGCTGTCCGTCGGCATCCATGGTGATCGCATACTCGTATTCGTGCGACGCCGCCCAGGCGAGCGCGGTCCTGAGCGCGGCGCCCTTACCTTTCCGTTTCTCATGACGTATGCAGCGGCAGTCGTATTCGTCAGGAACATACCGCGTTTCATCGGTCGAACCATCGTCGACCACCATAACCGCGACCTGGCCCGCAATTGACCTGATACCGGCAAGCACTTGGCCAAGGGCCACGGCACAGTTGTACGCGGGGATAATGATGGCGGTCTTGTCCGCTCCAGCGGTTTTCATTAGTCTGAAAATATATCCGATGGCGGACAACGCGGGCAATAGAATTACCGGGCCGCAAACTTGGCGCGGATGCCGGACACAACCCGTTTCAATTCGTCGAACCCTATATTGTATCCGGTAACCACCATATCATTGCCATTCATGCGCGCAAAAAAGGCGACTGCTTTGCCATCGATAACAGCTGAGCCTCTCTCCTGCATTCGCTTGAAGGAAACCGTAGACCTGTTCTGATACATGCCCATGATTTCGTAGCACGAATCGCATGCAGGGTCTCTGTTTAAAAACAGGAAGGCTTCACTGCCCAGGTTGCCACGCGACTGTTTCAACAACGTAAGGCATTGCTGGCCCATGGCGCCTTCAAAAAATTTCACCATGATATCGTCGCCCTGCGTCTCGCCCTCGATATCAGCGACCACATAAAATTTGATGAATGTATTCAGGCTGCTGCTGTCCTGATTCCAGCAGATTTCCTTTGAAATGGCCTGTGCAAGAACAATCCGGTCGGATCGGAGCACAATTTCCTCAAAGGTGGTCTTGATCCGCGCTTCATTGCAGCCCCAGAAAATAGCGGCCATTAAAAGCCCTGTCGCGATTGAAAGAAGTTTCTTTTTCATTTGACCCCCTTTCACCCTGTTATATTAGTTGAGTTTTTCCCTATAAATGATTCATCTTATATTTAATCGCCTAATATGAATCTGCAAATCCAATGCCCATACCTATCTGTTTGATATTATTTGTTTTATGCATGCATGGCGTATCATTCTTGCCCAACATTGTCCCTATTCCCAGCATAAGGGCACTTCTGTCCAAAAAGCCAGTTCTTTCTTCTTGCCCTGCGGAAACAATCTTCTTTATTTTTATCCCATGAAATACAGCATCCCGATTATTCTTCTATTCATCCTCTCTCCTCTTTTCAACTGCTCATCAATTGTCATGATGAACAACAAAGTGGGGTATCGGAAGGTGCATGCGGCGATTATTGTCGATCCCACCTATACGGTAAACCAATACTGGCGGCAAAACCTTGAAATGATCGTGGACAAGGTGAACGAGGTCTACGGGTCGTGGTTCGATATCGTTTTCATCGTGGACACCATGTACGAATACGACATGTCAAAAAATCCCGATTTCTACACCATGCACGAAATTCACGCCCTTATCAAAAACGTTCCCAAGGGAAGCGCGGACATCGTGATCCACTTCTCGAAGGAAAAAAACATGTTCCGATACGACTTTGCCGGCATTGCCAGTTCTGAATTCGGCTATGTGCAGATTAAACAGATGAATTGGACCGATGCCCGCGAACCCTTCCAGATGGCTTACTATACCCTGCTCCATGAATTGGCCCACCTTTTTGGGGCCATGCACGTGTACCCGGTCAAAAATACCAGTTTCGTGATGGAGCCCCGTCTCAGCTACTATGTCCTCGACTACCAGGGAAAAGGGGTCACAATCATTGACCCTGAATTTCATCCGGGAAACACAGCCATCATCCGCGCGCTTGCCCTGCGACCTTTTCAGGACACCAATTGGAGCGAACGAAAGTGGCCAGTGATTGCGGAAGCCTACCGTTCTGTGTGTGAAACATACAATGGCGGCGGCATGGACGCTGAAGGATTGGATAATTTCTACAACCAAACCTTTTATCAGCAGGAACCCTACCTCTATCTCTCCACGTGGGCATCGCTATGCGGACGCGATTCACTCGCCATTGCCTATATCGATTCCTTTGTTTCCTATGCGGCGGCGATAAAGACCACCTGCGCCTCTACCCGCGCGGGAGGCCGTACCCGCGAAATGTGCGGCGCACTGCGTCGCTACGGCGATATCTGGTTCGAAATCCAGGAGATATTCAGTCACTATAACAAAGCCGAGGTCCTTGTCCGTGCCGGGAAGCTCGCGGAGTCTGATGCTGAAATGAACCAATTTATCACAATGGCCAAGAAACAAAATTATACGCTCCTGGATACAGGAAAGCTGGAAGCCTTCTATTCCTGGCTGCGTGAAAAGGCCCGAAACAAAAAAATCCTTCTCGAGACTCCAGCAGATTCTTCCTCTATACCAGTGGATAATTAATTTAATCTCAGTTAAACATAAGCCTTAGCGCTCGTAATAACTGCTGTCCTCTTTTTTAATGGCTGTAAACAGCAAGGGCCCACAGCGTTTTGCTGAAAGCCCTTGATAGTTGCGGTTAATTTAAATCGGGATGGTGAGATTTGAACTCACGACCACCTGAACCCCATTCAGGTACGCTAATCCGGACTGCGCTACATCCCGAGAATTAGTAAATATAAACAAACACCCGCGCCACACGCAACGCGGCTGTAAGGGCGTCATTCAGCTATGGAGGATACAGTTGCAGAATGACGCCCCAACAGGCCCGCACCACGCATAACCGGCCGTAAGGGCGTC
>MFYT01000085.1:54321-57184 GCA_001789205.1 Candidatus Raymondbacteria bacterium RIFOXYA2_FULL_49_16
GTCATTCAGCTATGGAGGATACAGTTGCAGAATGACGCCCCAACAGGCCCGCACCACGCATAACCGGCCGTAAGGGCGTCATTCAGCTATGAGGGCATATTTTCGCGGAATGACGCCCAACAAGATAGCATCTCGCTCTATCCAATATAACCAACTAGAAACAAACAAGATATGTATCCCACTAGAAAGTCCGCAAATTTTTTATTAAAGTCTTCAGCAAATATGCCGATACATAGAATAGGAAATTTATGGCCTTTTAACGGTGGCTTCAGGGACGAAACACCGATTTGCACTCTTGTTTCCTCCCTGACAAATTTTGGAACAGTAAAACAAAGGGGGTAAGGTCTATCTAAAAAAACCGGCTGTTCCAGACAAAAGGAATTGTCTTTATTTTAAACTTTAATGAATTAACAGGGAGGTTAATTTAATGAGAATCAATCACAACATTTCCGCGATGATCACCACTGGTGCGCTCGACACTGTTGGCAGGTCTTTGAACAAGTCCCTCGAACGGCTCTCAACAGGTCTCCGCATCAACCGCGCAAGCGATGACGCTGCAGGTCTTGCGGTCTCCGAACAACTCCGTACCCAAATCAATGGCATGGATGCGGCAAAACGCAACGCGTCAGATGGTATTTCGCTCCTGCAGATCGCAGAAGGCGCGGCAAACGAGGTATCCTCCATGCTGCAACGTATGCGCGAGCTGGCTGTCCAATCAACCAACGATACACTCACCAGCACCGAACGCACCTATACAAACCAGGAATATCAGGCGCTCATGAGCGAAATCGACCGTATCACCAATGTGACCCAATATAATGGCATGACCCTTCTCGATGGAGGCTCCAGCTCATTCGGCGCCACCGGTTCCTCGTCGTGCATCCTCCACATTGGTCCGAACAGCGGTTCAATCAACGAGATGACCGTTTCCATCACCAGTACCTCGACCGGCGCCCTGGGCCTTACCAGTTCCAGCATTTCGAGCCAAACACGGGCCGCGTCAGCGCTCACCTCTATTGATACCGCCATTCAGTCGGTCAATTCGATGAGAAGCCAGATCGGCGCCTATGTAAACAGACTCGAGCACGCGATCAACAACCTGGACAATCAGTCGCACAATACGCAGGCCGCTGAGTCTGTGATCCGTGACGTTGATTTCGCCGCTGAGACCACCACCTTCACCAGGAACCAGATCATGACGCAGTCTGCCCTGGCCATGTTGGCCCAGGCGAACGCAGCCCCTCAGGCCATTATCTCCCTGTTGCAGTGATTGGCAATAGGGCGTGATTGATACGCACAAAACCTCCTCCCATACAAATGGGAGGGGGTTTTTTATTTGTTTGAAGAGGTGCGGCGCAAACGTGTCAGCGCCTTGGATATGGCGGGCCACAGGGCAGCGGCCGCTGATGTTACCGAAGTATAGTCACGGATGGAAAAATACTGGAACCAGCCGCATTGTTTGCGGCACGCACGCATATCGCGCCGTGCCGCAACAGCCTCAGGGCTGGTCAGGTAAGTCATCAAAGGGATAACGGAAAGATCAGGCCCCTTTGTCTCACGGATATGGCAAGGATAGAAAAGTCTGCCGTCAGAATCAATGATAATACTTTCAGAACTGCACGCACTGTTCCGCACTGCCGCGCCATACCCATCAGGGGTCAGGATTAGGGCCGGATAGAGCTTTTTAAGACGCCTAATCTCGGCTGTAAACGCGTCCATATCAGGAAAAAAATCGCCAGTACGGTTCATATGGACCGCGGGCATAATGACCATACTTGCGCCGTGCCTGTGGCACTGGGCCGCTTTTTCCGCAAGCGCGGGAAGGGTATCGCGCGTGACAACCACCTGAACGGCCAGCTGCGACCCGTACGACTGGAATTCAGCGAGACGCTCGAACATCCGCAAGTTGTTGTGCCCCTCGTCGATTGAAATATGGAGAAAGTCGATATATCGCGCGTATTCACGCATGGGATATTTCTCGAGCGCGTGTTCACTCGTAGTAAACAGCAGATAAAACTGTTTTGACCGGGCATAGCTGAGCAGTTCAGCTATATCGTTCCTAAGCAGGGGCTCCCCGCCCTCAAAACTAACCAGAGCCACGCTCGAATCAGAAAGCGTATCGAGTATTTTCTTGACAGTGTGCATTGGCAGATCGAGACGATTCCGTTCCTCCTTGATATTGCAAAATTCACAGTTGAACCGGCAGCGAGAGGTCACCTTGAACGAGGCGTAAAAAGGATATATTCCCTCTCCCGCGACCCGGTTTTTAACCAAACAGGCGGCAATGCGCGCGTTTTTTGACAAGGAGAGCAGTCTCATGCGACCCTCCGGCTCTGTGCGTCTTTCCAGGTAAAGCGGCCAAATATTCCGAACAGGGCAGCAAGCACAATGAGCGGGACATGAATAAAGGCAAGCACCAGGAAAAAGGACCAGAGCGCATCGTTACCGAAAAGACGCATGCCCGCTTTGGCCAGAAAAAGATCGAGACCGGTCTTGACCGTAAAAACACAGGCCACCAAGAGCACCCACGGCCCCGTGCCAAATGGCAGCGCGAGAAATCCGGCGAAAATAAGGCAATAGAACATAAAAATACCGGAGAGCAACGCACGCTGCGCCACATTGTAGAACACGGTCTTGGACCCCCAGCGTTTGCGCTGTTCCCAAACGCCGCGCAGAGTTTGGGTGGGACGCGTGGTCACGGCCGCCCCCTGCTCCGGGGCATAGGTAACCTGCCAGTTCCCTGAGCGCGCGATTGCCTGGAGCAGCAGGTCATCGTCGCCGGAAACAACATGCCTGACCTTCCCGTATCCGCCAATCTGGTCGAACACGCTCTTTCTGACCGCAAAATTGTTCGCGTTGGTGT
>MFYT01000085.1:57193-65257 GCA_001789205.1 Candidatus Raymondbacteria bacterium RIFOXYA2_FULL_49_16
CTTTTGCCGCAGCAATACCATGGGTCAGCGCGTTTTTTTTGGGCGATACGCCCGTAGGGCATTCTGTGATGGATACCAGCGTAATATTGGTCTGGACAGCCGCACGCTGCCTGACAATGGCGGCAGTGGCATCAGTGGATCTGTCGTCAACAACAATGACTTCAAACAGATCGCGCGGATAATCCTGGTCAAGCACGGTATCGAGACAGGCGCCTAAAATCGCCTCCTCGTTCCGCGCCGCAATGACAATAGAAAAGGAATGATTGCGCGTGTTAGCGCCCGGCTTCAGCCGCAACAGGCCACGCCAAAGAAACAGGATAACGCACGCGTACAACACGCACAAACAAACAGCGGCTATAAGATATAGAAAAAACAGCGTCATTCGAACGAAGAGATAATAGTGTCTTTCAGGCAATGGGCGTCGTCCCGTTCAGGGAAGTCGATGTTGTAGTGCAGACCCCGGCTTTCACGGCGCATCAGGGCCGAACGCACGATCATTTTAGCTGCCTGGGCAAGATTGCGTACTTCGAGCAGGTCCTCGTTCACCTTGGTGCGCTTGTAATACTCCTCAATCTCGCCGCAAATGGTGTCGAGTCTGCGCAGGGCGCGGGAGAGCAGAAGCCCGCAACGAACAATGCCCACATAGTCCCACATAATGTTCCGTACTTCCATTGTATCGTGCACCAGTTCGATCTTAAGTTTGGGGTCGTATGTGCCGGAATCGTCCCATTCGGGAATCGCGGGAAAATTTTCAGGGACCGAAGCGATCTCCTGGACCGCGGATTGCGCGGCCCGGTCCGCGAACACCACAGCTTCAAGAAGGGAATTGCTGGCCAACCGGTTTGCACCATGCACGCCCGTGTGCGAGACCTCTCCGCACGCATAAAGCCGTTTGATGGTGGTGCGGGCCCATTCGTCAACAACCACGCCGCCGCACATGTAGTGGGCCGCGGGAACCACAGGGATGGGATCACGCGTCATGGTGATGCCGTATTCGAGACAAGTGGCATAGATATAGGGGAATTTCTGTTTGAGCACCTCTTTATCCAGACGGGTGGCATCCAGATACACGCAGGGAATCCCCTTTTCCTTGAGTTCGAGGTCTATGGCCCGCGCCACAATGTCGCGGGGAGCGAGCGATCCCAGCTCGTGCCGCTTTTTCATGAACTCCTCGCCTTGGCCGTCGATCAGGACCGCGCCATGTCCGCGCAGCGCCTCGGTTATCAGGAATGACTTTGCGCGCGGATGATACAAAGTTGTTGGATGAAACTGCATGAATTCAAGGTTTGCTATCCGCGCGCCAGCGCGGAACGCAATGGCCAGTCCATCGCCCGTGGCAATATCGGGATTGGTGGTATGTTTGTAGACCTGCCCCGCACCGCCCGTGGCCAGCATGGTGACTTTGGCGCAAAAACGTTCGACCTGCCGCGAAACGCTGTTGTAGGCGTAAACCCCGTAACAGGTATCACCCTTAGTCCGGTGCTCTATGGTATGCTCGGTGATAAGATCGACACACGAAATCCCGGAAAAAAGCGAAATGTTTTTTTCGCCTGATGCGGCGGCTAAAAGCGCCCGTTCAATTTCCCGGCCCGTGAGGTCTTGCGCATGGACAATGCGGTGGCGGAGATGGCCGCCCTCTCTGCCCAAATCGAACCGGGGTACGCCCCCTTCATTTTTGAAACCGGTAAAAGCGGCACCCCAGCTCACCAGATCCATGATGGCCGCAGGGCCGTTTTTCACCAGGATCTCGACCATGCGGCTATTGCAGAGCCCGGCCCCGGCCAGCAGGGTATCGGCAATGTGCTGGTCAAAGGAATCATCGTCCGCAAAGACCGCGGCAACACCGCCCTGCGCATGGTTGGTGCTGGAATCAGTGACCGCTTTTTTCGTCAGAATGGCCACTGTTCCCGCGCGCGCGGCCTTGAGCGCAAAGGTAAGGCCGGCAATACCGCTGCCTATGACGAGGACATCGTACTGTTTCATTGTTTTTCCTGCTCCCGCACTGCCTTGTGCATTATATCAATGTGTTTCTGGAGGCGCTGGCGCATATATTCATCGAACTGCACCTGGTCCACTTCGCGGACAAGAGCGTTTCCCAGCGCGATTTTGCCCGATGAAAAATAGATGAGCGCCAGTTTTATCTTAATAATGTAATAATTCACCGGTGCCTCTTCCACTCCCTCGTACTCTTTTAAAAGATCGCGGGCCAGGGTCTCAGCCTGGTTGTAGCGTCCCATCATATAGAGAATGGCCAGCCGGGTCTTCCGGTAGACACGGTTACGGGGATAGCGGTCGAGAATAGATTCGCAGAGCGAGAGCGCCTTGGCATATTGTTTGTTGTCATAATAGATCCATATGAGGGAGTTTACCAGCGCCCCGGTAAGATAGCGCGAGGCGCCGATACTCCGGCTCAATTCCTCGATTCCCTGGGCCCTGCGGTCGCCCAGAAAGGGAAGCCGGAACATTCCTTTCAGGATCGATGAAGTCCAATAATGATAGCTGCCCAGCATGCCCAGAACATCGCCCGAGGCCACCTTGTCCTTTGAAAGATCGTTGTACATGGCCGCGGCCTTGTATCCCAGGACCGCGCCCTGAAGCCATCTGCCTTCATTGCTGTGGAACACGGCAAGATATCCTAAAGTTGCCGCGTGATAGAACCGGCACATGGGTGAACAGGGAAGCTGCGTAAGTGCAAGGACAGTATCAGCCTCGACGTAAAAAGCCGCCAGTTGCGATGTATCATTTTTATCGTAAAACCTGCCTGCCATGAGGGAAACATTGAGGAATCGCGCGGCCGGGTTGCGCGGGGCGCGGACCGTCATGGCCGCAAACCGTTTGCCAGCGGAATCGTACTCCTGCCGCATAATGAGGTCTACTCCCTGCGTCAGATCAGCGTCGTACTGCCGGTCAACAAGGCCGGCGCACGCCGCAGTGCACACGAGAACAAGGCTAAGGCCGGACAAACGGAACGCTGACAACGGTCTCATTATCAAGGTTGTCCCTGACACTAAAGGAAAGCAGGTGGTTTCCTGCCGTAACTGAGTCCATGAAAACGGACACTGACTTTTTTTCCGGATCGTATTCGCAAAGTGTCCACTGGCTGTCGATGAACGCGTTGATGCTTTCGGCGTTTATGCCAGCCCCCCGGTCGTCAACGCTGATCAGCAATCCCTGGCCCGGGACCGTATCGGGTTTGCCTTGGCCCGGTCTAAAGGAGACCGCAGGAGGGATCTCGTCCGTGAAAAGGCAAAACGGGATGTGCTCCCAGATCGCGCCGGTATAATTTCCGCTTTTCGTATCGTACTCAGAGGAATTGAACCGCCACCCTTCCCCGCCCTTTGACGTGAAAAGCCCTGTTTTCGGCTTGCGTGGAGCTTTAATGCCAATGGAGAGTTTCTGATCGTAATAGACCACTCCCGGCTCAAATGCATAGCTCAAACTTGCCTGTACTAGTTCGGGCCAAGTCCTGACAAGGGAATCGGGGTACAATTGCAGCCAGATAAAGGTTTGGTTGAAGACCGCGCCTTTCCTGACATAAGCGGAGGCTATGTTGTCGGGAGATGTAACAACGATCCCGCTCTCACGGGAGGACCCGCCTACCTGGAACTGTTTCCCGAATACCCGTGCGCTGCCGTTAAAATCGAGCACTGTGGCTACTACGCCAAGGTTTTTCTGGCCTGAAAATGCTGCCCTGAACTTCACCGTGTATTCACCAGGTCTGGAGGACCGGGGGATCGGAAGCTGGATCGCCGTATCGTTGATGGATACAGAAATATCTGGCTCGCGGGGCAGCGGCGCTCCTGATATGAGCGTTACAGTCAAAAGATCGCCCTGCGCTGAGAGAAAAAGCTCCGGCGACGGGAGGGAGACCGCTTTTCGCGGGATAGACGAGGCATATCCTGTCACAAGCGGCGTGGATTCGAACCCAAGCGAATCCGAAGCCAATGCTTTTACATAGAAAAATCCAAGGGGCGTTGAATCCGCTTCGCAACTGTAATAGTGCTGGGCAAGTACTTCACGGGAAAGGATTTTTTTCCACTGGTTGCCATCGGGTGAGATGAAAAAATCAGTTTTCCGGACCGGAAACCCGCCGGGTTCGATATGGGCCACAAAATGCGCGCTCTTTCCATGGGGAAGAAGATCGATCCGGGCAATGACCGGCGGCTTTATATAATAGAGAGCAATAGTGGCTTCCGCGCTGTTTCCGGACACATCGTCCGCAAGTATCCGTACCCGGTGCAGCCCGTCTGCCGGAAGATCCTGTACGCCTAAGAGACCAGCGTTTGCGGGAAAATCCCCATAAAAAGGCAGGATGGTCCCTTCCTCTCGGTAGAGATTGTAGAAATCACCCATACCTGACCGGATGAGAAAAAGATCGCGGTCAAGATGGACCTGACGGGTAGTTTCAAAATTAAAAGAATCGTACATCGCGGAAAAGAGCAGGGAAT
Source organism: Candidatus Raymondbacteria bacterium RIFOXYA2_FULL_49_16 (assembly GCA_001789205.1). Lineage (GTDB taxonomy): Bacteria > Fibrobacterota > OXYB2-FULL-49-7 > OXYB2-FULL-49-7 > XYB2-FULL-49-35 > XYB2-FULL-49-35. The sequence continues at coordinate 61,642 of MFYT01000085.1, forward strand.
CGTCTAAAAAAAGCCGGGTCCGGTAAAGCCCGAACTTGTTACCGGCCGCATCAGCGCAATCATAGCCATTGAGGGCGAACCCGATGCAGCCATAGGCCTGGATGGGCCGTTCGACGGCATACTGGTTTTTTGTGCCGCCCTTAAGGGCGGCCACATACACGCTGTCACATCCATTGACCGTGGATCCCGGCCGTAGGGGCTTGACCGCGATCTCCTGGAGTATTGGCGCGCGCGTATCCTTTACATAAAGGCCATGAGCGAGCGGGTTGCGCGGAACATTAGTTCTGCTCCTGTGTTCGTAATGCAAGTGAGGGAACCCCACGCCCGATTCACCGCTCAGTGCGATGACCTCTCCCTTTTTAAATCTGATCTGGTCTTTTTTAAACATGATGACCGTGGTATATTTCCTGGTTGCGTACTGCCGTTCACGAACCATGGCCTCTATGGCGCTGGTATATCGTTCAAGATGACCATAGACCCGGTATTCCCCGTTATCGAGCTGCACATAGAGTGCCCTGCCGTATCCTCCGGTGGAAACACTCGCCTTGAAAGCGCAGCTAGCGCCCTCGCTAATAACCGGGATACCGGTCCTACCCCAGGTCTTAAGGTCTGTTCCTGAATGGAAATGACCCGGCCGGTAGTCGCAGAACATGGAGGTGACAGCGGGATTGCATTCGAGCGGCCAGAAATGGGAGGAATCAGGTCTTTGCGCAGCCGCCGCGTGCATAACGAACAAGACACAACCGTAAATAAAACCACTGTATTTCATCCATAGAAAAATAATATTTTACCTAGTGAAAACCTATGAAGACAATAACCATCTATCTTTGTCTCATCTGCGCATGGAACGCGGCGGCCGTGGAGAAAATTACACCGGTCATATATTTCTGCGCCAAAGACCGGGTGGTATTGCGCGCCAAACCCATGGAGGCCGCGGATTCCACGGCCCAAACAAGCTTTGGCGTCCCGGTTATAGCGCTGGCCCGCCACCAGGGATGGCTGGGGATCTATCTCGATGACGGTACCAAGGCGTGGGCCCTGGAAGCGGCTTTTCTGACGCGAGAGCAGTTTCAGGCCGCATATCCATACATCAATTTCAATGAGGAATTCCTCTCTACCCTGCTTTCGTGGGCCCAGGGCGTACAGCCCAAACAAACGGCTTCACAGGCCCAGGTGATAAAAATCAAAGGCGAGTCCGAAGAAGTGTATATCAAAAAAGGGTATGCGAACATCTATTCAAAACCCAACACGCACTCACGAGTGCTGCGCGAGACCTACGAGGGCGAAGCGTTCCAGCCCGTAAATATGATTCGCGGCTGGTACCAGGTGGAATACGATGAAAACAGCTTTGGGTGGATCGCTGAGGACATGGCACAACCTGATACCATTGAAATAGCCGTATCGCCTCTGGCTACATTCGGGTCGGTCAAATCTGATTTTGCCTATGTCTATTCCGACCCTTTGCCAACGGCGAACATCAAGCGCAAGGCAAAAAAAGGTCTTATATACGAAATTGTGACTCCCAAGGAAGGCTGGTATAAAATCCGTCTTGATGAAACCAAATTCGGCTGGATCAATTCAGGCGACTTCTATGTAGTCAAAGGCTCCAGGGTCCCCCCTCCTCAAACCGTGGCCGCCGAACCCGGGTCCCCAGCTACTCGGCATACGGAAAAACCGGGGAGCACGCAACCGCTTTCCATGCCGGACGAACCGCGGGCAGCGTCGCCAGCGCAGACGCTCTGGCCAGAGTTCAAGTTCATTAATAAACCAGGCGTGAACATCCGTAGCGACCCTTCCACAAAAAGTCCGGCAATTAAGAAAACCCTCCTTGGCCAGGTATACCAAGTGCAGCGATACGATTCAATCTGGTCTGTGGCGCTTCTCGAAGACAACCTCAAGGGGTATGTTGCCACCTCCTTTCTTTCGGGCAAAAATGAAGTCGCTCCCCTGCTTCAGAAAGAATGCGCCATTGTCCAAGCCAAACCCCTCTATGCCGCAGGCATAACCGTGCCCGCGGCAAACATGTTTTCGGGTCCTTCAGACAAATTCACGCGCATTGTGGTGGTCGACATGACCGATACGCTGCTGGTGCTTGGCTCGTTTGGCGAATGGAGCCGCGCTGCCGTTATCTCGGGCGGTATAGGCTGGATATATACCCCCTATTTGAAAAAACGTACGGACAAACGCTCCGCCGCCTATTGCGCAAAAAGCATCTCCCTTGCACCGTTTGCAACGGTCCGGTCCAACGGACGCTCAGCCAACGATTCTTCCCTGACGCGGGAAGTTCTCTCCCCTGTGCTGAAGCCCGACGCCTATGCGCAGCCTTTTAACCCAGCCGGTGATTCATCACTCATGGAGTATATCGTTTCCCAGTATAAAGCCATTGTACAGGGAATTGATTCAATCAGTCAGGGCTTGAGTGCGGAGCTTGAAGCAAAGAAAAACGAGGTAAAACAGCTTGACCAGGCCGACGCTGTTATAAAACAAGACAGTCTTGCCATGGAAAAAGAGATGAACGCGCTTCGGGCCGGCTTTGCGCAGAGACTCGACAGCGCGCGCCTTACCATAAACCAGCGGATCCAGTTTTTGAAAGACAGTCTTGCGGCTGAAAAGTCAAAGGCCGAAGCAATGAAAGCGGGCAATGCCCCTGATCCCAAAATACGCCTTGCCGAAATCGGGAAAACAGTCGAAACCCTGAAAGAAGAGATAAAGTCCAATAAAAATAAATCCGCTAAAACGCGTGACCGGGCCGCCAATCTCAAGGCCCTGGCTGAGTTCGAATTCGATGTTGACACTTCCGCTCATGCCAAAGACAGCCTGTTTGCGTATGCGTCAGGACTCGATTCCGCGGCCGCTGAAAAGGAAAAACAAACCGCCGCCATCGAGACCGAGGCGGCCGGTCTGTCACAACAGCAGACGATTGACGTTGCGGCTGTCCTCAAAAACATTGATTCAACCTATCTTTCGCTGGGAACGCGTCAAACCGAGATGTTTACAGGTTTGCTCCAAAACCAGAAGGTAGGGGACGATTCCGCGGCCCAGGAACGGGACGGGCGTATGGCCCTGATACAACAGCGCCGGGCCAAGAATACGGCAGCCAAGGACGCGGCCGCAGTTAGGATTGCGGAACTTTCCGCAGCAATCAAAGACTCTTCAAAACTAATCATGCAAAAAACAGCGGAACTTAAAGAGCGGATTGTCACGGAAAATAAAATCGGAAAAGCCTATCGCTTGTAAGGTAAGTTTCCGCAACGCTAGAAAAAGACTCATGGTTATTCGGCGTACATGATAATGGTATTGGCATTACCCCCGAACATCAAGACAGGATATTTCAGATCTTTCAACGGCTGCATACCAGGGAGGAGTACAAAGGGACAGGAATTGGCCTTGCAGTGTGTAAAAAGATAGCTACACGGCATGGCGGCAGAATCTGGGTGGAATCCGAAATCGGGAAGGGAACAACTTTCTAGTTCACCGCCAACCCAAGTTCTTCAGTTGTGTGAGGACGGATATAAAATACTGCAAATTGGTTATAAATATAATTTAAAATATTTCAAAAACACGAAAAACAGCCCTATTTCATCATCATCATTTTACGCGTTCGCGTGAACAAATC
>MFYT01000086.1 GCA_001789205.1 Candidatus Raymondbacteria bacterium RIFOXYA2_FULL_49_16
CTCCCAAGCGCTACCGAGTGATTCGGCTAAATCTTGCTCGGGGAAACCTCCTTGTCTCCTTGATGATGACTCATTGCCAGGTTAACCATTTTCCCGCTCCTTTTTAATATTAATTTATGATTCATGAAATCTAGGCATATTTTATATGGATTATTCCCCAATTAAGATAATGCAACTTCTCTGAAATTGATATAAATATAGTCGTTCAGGGTCTATTCTATCCCAATAAATATCTAAACTAAATGATATGTGGTAAATGGGCATAAAAGGCATTCAACACATTGCCGTAAGAGGAGATACGCCTGGACAAGTGAAATATGTCGAAGTGACGAATTATTAAACATATGAAAAATCCAGGAACAAACATGAAGGGAATAGTTTTAATCGCCAAAGCTTTGTCTGATAAAAATAGAATCAAGGCCCTGATGGTGCTCTGTGGCCGCGAGGTGTGCGTTTGCCAGCTAGTAGAGTTCCTGAAGCTTGCGCCTTCTACCGTCTCCAAACACATGAGTATACTTAAGGCAGCGGGTTTAGTAGAAAGCCGCAGGGATGAAAAATGGATTTATTTTTCTTGTCATGTTTTTCGGGTCACTTTTGTTGACCAGAAAGCTCAGGATTTCCTATGGAGCAGCCGTGAGTCTCTTGTTTACCGCGGCCAGCAATAATTTCGAGCTGGCCATTGCCGTTGCCGTTGGCGTGTTCGGCATTGCCTCACAGGAGGCGTTTGCGGCTGTGGTGGGGCCGCTCATTGAAGTGCCGGTCATGATTGCATTAGTGAATGTTGCCCTGAGAATGAAAAAGAATTTTTCCAGTGTTTGACAAGCATATTACTATCTTTTTAACATGAATAAAATACGTCCTGTCAAAGAAGTGCTTCACAGCAAGCCTACAATGGAAGGCGCGGGAGTGCGTCTTAACAGGGTCTTCGGGTATCATGAGGTCCCGCGGCTCGATCCTTTTTTGCTTCTCGACCATTTTGGGTCCGACAACCCTGACGATTACATGGCCGGGTTTCCCTGGCACCCGCACCGGGGCATCGAAACTGTTACCTATATGCTCAGCGGAAGAGTGGAACACGGCGACAGCATGGGCAACAGCGGTGTCATTGGCAGCGGTGATGTGCAGTGGATGACCGCGGGAAGTGGCATTGTACACCAGGAAATGCCTAAGCAGGAAGAGGGGTTCATGCAGGGCTTTCAGCTTTGGGTCAACCTACCTGCGGCAAAGAAGATGATGGCGCCCCGGTATCGCGATGTGAACCACGATACCATTCCGGAAGTTACGCTCGATAATGGCATACAAATCAAGATTGTTTCAGGATCCATTGGCAACAGCAATGGCCCTGTAAAAGACATTGTCGTTGACCCGTCGTTTTTTGATATCTCCATTCCCCCCAAAGCCCTTTTTACCCATCATTTTCCTAAAGAGCATACTGTTATCGCTTATATCTATGATGGGAAAGGCAATTTTGACTTTGAAAAAGAGGCGTTGTTCGGCAAGGGTCAAGCCATTCTTTTTGGCCATGACGACAGCGTTTCAATATACGCTGGCGCCGAAACACTCAGGTTTCTGCTTATTGCCGGGAAACCCATTAACGAGCCTGTTGCCTGGTATGGGCCCATTGTCATGAATACGCAGGAAGAGCTGGACCTGGCGTTCAGGGAGTATGAGGATAGTACGTTTCTGAAAAAAAGCGCCTGACGTCTTTTTTTTTATTTCTCGCGGAAACCCTAACATATTTCCCCAGGGGCTAGCAATTCGTCGGGCATTTCTATCCTATAAATGCTGATATGCGCATGGCGGTAGGAGATAAGGAAACGGAGGTTGAGCTGCTGCACCATGCCGCAGAATTCATTAAACACGGCGTCAGGGTTTTTCTCATAGCAGTGCCGCGCAACTGTGTCAGCGGAGAGATAGTGCAGGAGCGTGCACTTTATCCTGATATTGTAAAAGACCGTGGTAAACTGCGGATTCGCGTTCAGGCTGTTTTCAACCGCGATTTTCTGGTCAAACGTGCCTGTAATCCGAATATGTGACACATGGGCGTCGTTATGCACTTCAAATGCCTGGTCAAAATCCGCTTTCAGGCTTATCAGGGAAAAGGTGATATGGTTTTCAACCGCGGCCGTGAGGTCTTTTACCTCTGCCTCCAGTTTTTGGAAATGGGAGCCTGCACAGCCAATCGCTTCCGGCACGTGCAGGTCAAAATCGGCCAGCGAGAGTTTGTGGTTCAACAACCCGCTAAAATCCCGTGCCTGGGAAAAGACCCCATTGTTCAGTTGCATGGAAAATGAATTCTGAAAGAGGTTCTTGAACTTGTCCTTGAAATAAATATTCGTCAGCACTGAATAAGAAAACATGTAGTCCTCCTGGAAAGGCCCCTTGTCAAAAAAGGTATGCAATTAGTGTGCCTTTTAAAAACTCGTTTGAAAATATTCCACGAAAGTGAAAGCTTGCGGCAAAAGGTTGAGCAGGATTAAATGTAGTGTCAACGTACGGTCAATGCTAACAAAAAACAAGGCGCAGAGCAGGCAATGCAATGGGAAAAATCTGCCTCCTGTCCTTCAGGGGCACGATGGATGCAAGGGACTTTTTTCCGCATCAACCAGCGATGCCACCCATTCCCGCTCCCGCCACAGCGCGCAGCCACCTTCAGTTTCCCTGAGGCTGGCATGGCCATTGCGGATTTTTTCAAACAACGGAGAACGCAGCGCATTTTCCAGGGAACCCTGCGCAAGGCTGCGGTCTGAAAAAGGCGCGAACGGGCAGGGTTCGAGGTCGCCTGATGCGTTGATATGAATAAATCCCCTGCCAGCGGCAAGACATCCGCCATATTCAGCCTCGTCTCCGGGAAAAACAATGAAAAGGGCGTTGTATTGTCTATGCAATGCGGCAGCAGTTGTTGCCAACCGGGTCCTTTGTTCAATGGTTATGGCCTTGGCAGAGGCTGAATTATCGACAGGGACATATTCCACAAACACAAAAAACCGGCATCCCTCGCTATACATGGCCGATATCCAGGTAGAATTGATTGTTTCAGAAAAATTTTCACGATCTACTGTAACAGAACACCCGAATAACAGTGAGTTTTTTTTGCACAGGGCAATGGCGGATTTGCAGGCATCGTAGACCCCGCTGCCTCTGCGCGCATCAGTCGCTGTTTTGTGTCCTTCAAGACTGATGATGGGCACCACATGACGGTGGTGTCGTAATTCGCGAACCTTCTCCTCGTCCAGCAATGTGCCGTTGGTAAAAAGCGCAAAGCCCAGTGAAGGAAACTTCCTGGTCATGGAAAGAAGATCGGGGCGGGTGAGCGGTTCGCCGCCGGCAAGAAGGACCGAAGAGACCCCCAACTTATGCGCCTCGGAGAGCAGTTCCACGAGCCGTTCCGTTTTAAGCGACTCTTTCTTAGCAGGATGCAGCGCCTTTGCGTAACATCCGGCGCATTTCAAATTACATTTGTCGGTTACGCTCAGGATCATAAACGGCGGGACCATGATTCCTTTTTTCTGTGATGCCAGTCTTTTTCGGGCTGATTGTATCTGTGAAATCAGGAGGAAAAAAGTTGCGCGCCACCAGGAGGGATGGAAGAGGGAAATTTTGACAATATCCTTAAAAAAGTGAAAAACGCCTTTATCCAGGAGCGTGCGCCAGTTTTCTTTCATGGGCTGTTTTTGAATTTCCGTTGATGGCTGCATAGGGGTTATTTTCTTTCTTAATAACAAAACATCACTGCATTTTCCATGCCAATGTGTAATTCGCAGAATTATCAGGGAAAATCTTTTTTCCTGCTTTCTACAGTCTAAAATATATCGTTTTGATATATCAAAAGTATCTATAATGTATATTATTCACTATTATGGGTATATTCAACAGTCTAAAGGCTACAGCCGTTGGCCTCAAGGATACGGCAGTTTCAATGGCCGCAAAAAAGGTCTTTCAGGACATGATGAGGGACTTTGGCGAAGTGCGGGAGTGTGTCATTGATTCCCAAAGCAAGCGCGTGGTGGTTTCGCTGCACCTGAAAGGGGAGGCTGAGTCATGGGATATTACGCTTGGGGACTATGAGATCAGGACCAGTGACGGGAAGACCTACATTAGGTTTAATTCCATTGAAGCGTCCCGCGAGTGGATACGGCTTGTGTTTGAACGGTTTCTCCGCATGCGCAGTTTTGAGATACCAGGGGAATACGCTTCGCTGATAGAAAAACTGGTCTAAGTCTTTTTTCATTGTGGATATAGCAATTCCATTAGTTTTCTCAAAGCTATTTGATGCTTATCCTTTGGCATCCTACTCAAGTTTTCAAGTTTCCATCTTACGGCTGGCATGTCCTTGACTCCCGGGACTTTAAGAAATTCCCATTGAGGATCGCCTTTCTTGAAGGAAATTAGGAACTGTTTCTGTTCATCCGTTATGTGACCGTGCATTTCAAGAACAAGATTCTGTCGGGCTTGTTCCAGCATGTGGGCTGAAACCGGATAAGCAGTCATTTTTTGGAATTCCATAATAGCAGTTGGCCTCAAAGGCAGCTGTTTTGGAGCTAAAAGCTCGGCAATAGGACGGTCGTCGCTGATTAAATAAACCAGAAACGCCCCCCATGTTTTTTCGTCTATGCCTTCGTTTTTCAACAGTAAGTCAATATCAAAGAGATCGCGGGGGTTTTGCCTGTGCAATGCAGCGCATATTTTGCCCGCATATAAATCGGCAAACGAAACGACCTGCATAGAAACAAAACCGAATTGCTCTTTTGCCGCTGCACTCATTTCCAGGATACGGCAGGGATGCACTGTTCCTCGTATGACCGGAGAGACCTCGATTTTCACCTGCGCGTTCTGTGCGTACACCACTTTTTTAACGCAATGCTGTAGCGAATCGCGCAGGGGAAGCGAATCAACTCTGGCCGAGGGAATGTCGCGGCATATCCGTTGTTCAATACGAAGCAATGCCTGTGAGATATTGCTCAGCGTTTCAACCCTTGTCTTAAGTGGTAAATACACAAGATCAATATCCACGGATAGACGCGGCATGTTCCGAACAAATAGATTAATCGCCGTACCGCCTTTAAGCGCGAATTCTTTTTCTTCGGAAATATACGGAAGCAGACGCACTAGAAGTTGAACCTGCTGGAAGTAGCCAGAGTTTTCAAGCGCCATTGTGCTGCTCCTGTACGACAATCTGGTATTTCGAATCGAGGTGTCCGCCCTTTTCAATGACACGCTTCCCTTTCCCTAGATTAACGGATTCAATTTTCAGTTTTTCAAACCACGGCAAACCAGTCTTTTCCGCCAGATATAAAAAGAGACGTTTGGTCCGTATATTATTGCAGGCAAGCAGCAACTCCGTCAACCGGTCCGGCCTCAGTAGTGTAGCGCCTTCCATAATTCGACTGGCATGTTCAACGGTAACTGTTTTTGGAACCAGGCTCACCAATTCGAGCATTGCACGCTCTATTACAGAGACGTGCAATGGCCATGGAAGTTTTGGCCAGTCCCAGTCTTGGATGTATTCTTGGGAGACATTCTTGAGGAACAATGTGTTTGGCCATATTTTTAAAGTTGCCGCAAGATCCAATTTGTTAAACCAGACATTAGTTTTTTGAACATTACTCACATACAGGACCACGTCGGGCTTTTCAGTCATAGGGATATAGTGGGCAAAACCTTGCAGTTGCAGTGAGGTAAGCCCTCCCACATGCAATTCAAGGCCCCCGAAATGGCTGGCTGAAACTACCGCGTCCTGCCATTGAGGCAGCCTTCCTGGACGTCTGTAGACGCCGCGAGATATACTGTTAAGCCAGCTGTTTTTTACATACTGGGTTACTAACGAGGCCGAATACCCTTGGTTGCGGAGCCATTTTGCGCCAACAACAGCTCCTTCAGGCAAAGCTAATGTTAATTGGTTTAGCTTATTCTTCATTAGGACAGTAGAAATACTCTATTATAAACATAATTAAACCATAACAATTCAATAATTCATTTTTATGATAGTTAAACTATCTTATATAAAATATAATTAAACCGATATGGTTTCTCAAGCTAAATTTTCCGTAGGCTATAGCTAGGCGCCTGGAGATTATGAGGTAAGAACCAACATAGACATCAAAGCCAATAAAGCGCCACGGGAATGGATGCGGCTTGTGTTTGAACGGTTTCTCCGCATGCGCAGTTTTGAGATCCCAGGGGAACATGCTTCGCTGATAGAAAGGATTGTTTAAAACTGCGGAAGGGAAAGTCATTTTAGCGTCTTTTTGCAGGTTTACCATTTTTGACTGATTCGCCTGCTTCAATGAAACAATCCATTACGACTTTGGCTGCGCGAATACAGTATTCATTTGCTTGGGAAAATGTGTCAAACCCGTGTTCGTTCATATAGCCGAGGACAAATGCTGTTACGAATTTATTAGGACTGTTTAACATTGCTTTCCCAATCAACCGATTGCCTTCATATGCTCCTTCCTTGTCCAAATATTGTAACATAGCTGTGGTGTTGGCGTTCGCTTTATCAATCATTCTCTGGGAAACCTTTGGGATCTTCAACCCGCTCCGATTGTGGAAAGCATCATAAAGAACAAAGAGAATGTGTAATACTTCTCCTAATTTATCCATTGGGACATCAAGCCTTGAAAGACAAAGAACCACGGATAACAGGTTTGGTTGTTTTATGAAAATATCATCCGAAAGCCTTTCCTTGCCACACAGGTCAAGCGACTCAACATAACGGATACTTTGTGCAAGAATCGCGGCTGAAATCATTACCAGAATCCTTTAAGCTTTTTCTTCCTCATACGGCACGATTTTCCAGATTTCAGGTTTTATCATTACCTGGGAAGTCCAAATTCTCGGCATCCATAATATATAGAACGCCCTGCATAAATTCCAAGGACCAAGGTATCAAATTGTTTGCCCATTACCTACGCGACCTGTGGAAGGAATTCTGAAAAGCCTTTCTTATCACGGAATATCTGGTTCAATTCACCAAGATAATTGTGCCATTCTTGAAGTTTGCATAATTTCAAATACAAAGGCTTTATTTTTCTAAGATGTTCAGCACCACCTTCAAACCACCCTTCTTGTGCTACACTCAATGCTGACTCTGCCGACCATTTCCAGAGTTTTATAGCCCATTCAGGATGCGTTTCTTCAAGGGCTGGCGCATACCAACTGAATGGAAGGTTTCTGGGTTGCGATGATATTTCCCAGCGTTGGAGCCAATAAACCATTTCGTCTGGTTTTTCATCATCACTGGAAATCATAAACAAGGCTTTGTAGAAGGGCAGTTCAGGCGTCTCTCCGTTGGGCGGCAAACTTAGACCGCTATATTTTAATGGCTCTGGCAGGCGTTCGGGCAGTTTTCCAGAAACGCGGTATTCCACTATCACAGGTTTCATAATTTCCCAAACCCCAGCTTTTTTACATAGGCCTATTAAATGGCTTGAGAAAGGACTTCCTCCATATTCCAGATAGTCGTCCAGTTCAATCGGGACAGCCTCAAGCAAAGTTCCCTTTTTAATCAGGTATTCTTTTAAAATACTACGGCAACAACCAGCTTGCCTTAATTTTTCTTTATCTTTGGATTGGGCTATTTTCTGGACCCATTTTCGCGCATCTTCATACTGGTCATTTTTTAATAAAAATTCAACAAGGCGATGGTATTGATTGTTTTCTTCAGCCTCCCTGATGCAGAATGGGAGCAGCCTTTCTTTCATACCGGCTTGTTCCATTAATTCATAATCCCATTGGGCATATTTATATCGGGTAAAACCGTATTTCTTACCCTTTTCTTTTTGAATGCGGGTTTCAAGTCCAGCCAGCACTGCCTCCAATTCAGACGGGGTTAATGGTCTTTTTTTAATATAGCTTTTCAACCCCAACCATTCATTATGACCAGTTCTATCTCTTAAAAAGGTGTCTATCAGCCAGAGCATTTGGTCACTTTTCGATAAGGTTGATTTCTTTAGGTAATGGATAGCTATGCGTATAGCCGCATGTATTTCCCACCAAACATCGTTATCCTCAAAAACATCCATGATGTTGTTTCCTTTATCGAGCATAGCTTCAAGAATCCGCAAAAGGGCATCATAACACCGCTTACGCCCAAGTTTTCTCATTCCCTTGACAGCCAATGCATAATTTGGATAGCGATTGACAGTTTTACGCTTATCAATATCTCCGTCTGTTTTCCGTGGGTAATCAATCAGCTTTAAAATGGTTTTTTCAAGGGCTTCCTTGTCGTCAGAAAGGGTAGCGCGAACCTTGTGGACTTTTAATTTTTTGGGTTTTAATGACATATGACTCCCGTGGATATGGATGGTTTTCTATTCCATCACCTTTTTCAAACTGAACTTGAATTCCCGTTCCAGATAGGCACCCTATAAATATGCGGCAACCAAGTCCCCTTCATTTAATCCAAGCATTGTATCCTGCGAGCGTTTTTCCTGGCCTGCAGAGATGAAACTATATTTTATGTAATCATCCCAGTTCTGATGACGGCTTTCCCCAACATTATAATAGTAGAACCCATTCTGAAAATCGAATTCGGGTAATTCACGGTGCAGGGTGTTATGGGGGTGGAATTTATCAGCAAAATGCCCTGTGGCAATATTTGTTGTCCATTTTCCCAGTTTCCAGAGAAGGTTTTTTTCAACCATGTCGGAACAACCATCCAGACAGCCAAAGCAAAATTATTAAATATTATTTGTGGGAGAATATCTATGGGCTTTTTCTCATTAATGATTCCCCAAGTGTCGCAAAGATTTATATCTATTTTATTACATTCCCTTATGGAGCTATCAATGGACTTCATATTTAAATTTATCGGCTTAACTTTCTGTATTACAAAATAATCAGAAATTATGAAATATTGAACTGGACTATTAAAATTGAACATCGGAGTGAAATATTGCATTACAATCCTCTATATTGAAGATAATTTATTTGCTGGCTTTGTGTTAAGAAAACCGGGCATTGGTCAAGGAAATAAGGTATTTTTCTATATGAAAGTCTTTATCTCTATTCTTTTTGTATGGAGATTTGTATGAATACAACTGAATTATATTCAAAAAGATTTGCTGAATTATTCGAGGTTGGCAGTAAAATAACGCCGCAGAATAATGGTGATGGCCCCGTTGTTGATTCTGAGATATTTCAAGAATGGGCTGTAAGCGTTTTAAATTTATTTTCAATCGCATTCGGAGAAAACAACACACATTTTCGTGCATTTAAATATCATTATGACAATTTTCATGGTTGGGCTGGAGGTTTTTCTAAATGTTGGGGGGTCTTTAAAGCGGCTAAAAATGATTTTGAGGGAGGTTACGTATTGTCCGTTGAAAGAACGATTTCAGGGGAAGTTTTAGGAGATTTTATTTTACTTGCCAAAAACGCCTTGAAAAGTAACAATGTATATGTAGCAGCTGTTTTAGCTTGTGCAGCTCTTGAAGATGCGTTAAAACGCTATGCGAGAGCCAATAGCTTAAATGTTGATGAAAAACCAATGCAAGAAGTGGTGTCGGCATTAAAAGCCAAGGGTCTTGTTTCTGGCGCATCAAAAACCTTATTAGACACAATGCCTAAAATACGAGATTATGCTTTGCATGCAAATTGGGAGAAAATATCACCGCCAGATGTTAGTAGTGTGATTGGTTTTGTTGAACAATTTCTTCAAGAAAATTTCTAAACAGCCTGCCTATCCTTATCAACCGATTAATTTCTTTTCACGCCCCTTCAACCAACCTGACAATATCGTTCCCGCATACCTTACAGAAGCCCTGTAATATAAGGTCAGGTTTTTTAAAGACAAGCGTGAAGTTTTCTATCGTGACTGCCTTCATACAGCTACCGCACCAACAAGACTCGATAACACCTTTTTTCCCGTGTTCAGGCATCTTCTTCCAAAATTCCATTGCTTCGATTCTCGTCCATCAGAAGTAGTTGATGTTAATGTTTTACACTCAGAAAGGCCGTCAGAGAGTATGATATAAAGCTATGAAAAGGGGGAAGTCGCCCCCCCCCTGTTGATGGCAAGTTAACCATGTTCCAGTGGACAGGCCTACCTCTTCCCAGTCAAGAGCGGGGCTATGAAAGGAATAGAAGATGGAAAAACCACATCTTGCCTAATTCAAATTATCGGCAATACATTGTATTTATTGCCGATAATTTGTATATTTAGCCTATCATGAAACAACTCAATAAAGAAAACCTTCTTGCCGAGTTTGATAAAACTGACTCGTTCACTACGGATAATGTTTTCAATTTCTATAAGTCTCTGAACCCTGCAGTCAAAAGAAAAACAGTGAATTGGAGAATTTATGAATTTATCCAGAATGGGATTTTGGGGAGAATTGGTCGGGGTGTATACACGATTAATTTAAAGGGGGGCTTTAAAATCATTCCGGGGAAGAAAGAAAAATCAATTTCCTTGGCAATCAAAAAGAAATTCCCGTTTGTTTCATACTGCGTATGGCACACCTCTATTTTAAAGGAATTTCATCACCATATGACAAACTTGGAATTCATAATTGTTGAGGTTGAACACGAAGCAGCCCAGCCTGTCTTTCACCACCTTAAAGAAGCATATAAAAACACATTCTTGGAACCCTCTAAGACGCTTTTTAACGATTTTATTTCTGGCACAAAAGATGCAGTGATTGTCAAGACTCTGATAAGCGAAGCACCGCTTCAGAAAATTGAGGGTTTTTCCATTCCTGTCTTGGAAAAGGTATTAGTCGATTTGTATGCGGATAGCGATATATTCTTTTTTATTCAGGGAAACGAATTCCTGAATATTTTAAGTAACGCCGTTGAAAAATATTCCATTAATTATGATAAGTTATTACGCTATGCCGCACGAAGAGGAAAAAGAGAAGAACTTAAAAAGATTTTGAATCAAATTACCGGCAATAAATGATTCTGTTGCCGATAATTTGGAACGGGAACTATGATTTCACAAGAAACATTACAATTCGATTGGATAAAGAAAACAGCCAGCACAAACCATAATGCTGATAAAATAAATTAAAAACTGCGGAAGGGGGGACTTGAACCCCCACGCGATTAAGCACAAGATCCTAAGTCTTGCGTGTCTGCCATTCCACCACATCCGCAATAATTAATTTCAAAATATCCTAAGTCTTGCGTGCTTGCCTCGCCTCGCCTTGGAGTCCTGTGGTTATTGTACGAGTCAAGGCGAGGCGGGTCTGCCAATTCCACTTGCCTCGCCCTGACAGGGGCGGGCCACATCCGCGAGGGATATAATATTACTTTGGCGTTGCACCAAAATCAAACTTCACATACATACCAGCGACCCAATCGTCAGAATACCGCGTCAGCCCCTTTTCCACGTTTAATGTCAGATGGATGGTCCCCAGCGTACGGGTCGCCTGCGTCCTGAAGACGGAATAATGCGCCATGGGCGTTGATTCCAAAATCCCATACATGCCCGCAACCTCATTTTTCAGGGTCCAATGATCATTTACATTAGTTTCCAGCGATATTCCATAAGGTATTTCATCGGCCTGTGACGATCCCATGAACGGAAGAGAGGTATCGCCTATTGTGGGATCGCCCATGGGCAACAGGCCACAACGCGCATGGATAAAATTCCTGGTTGTCAAATGTTTTGACGCTGTTATCAGCAGCAGGTAATCGGCAACGCCAGTTCCAGGCCCGGCAAGGCCATTACTTTCATCATAGTTATGTCTGCGGGTCCAGATATTAAACGGTTTTGCGCTTGAAAAAGTGACGCCCACGGTCAGCGCAAGCGCGGGAACATATGGTTTCTCGTCCAGCAGCTTAATTTTTGTCCGGAACCTGGGCGAATTGCCGCCAATGCTGTGGTGCAGCACTGGATGGCGTGGAAATTCCGCAATTGCGTCTGAATTGATCTGCAGGGCAATGTTGTCGCTTGGGAATATTTCAAACCCAAACGGAACCTGAAGAAACAACCTCTCCTGCCAGTCAGGATTTGTCACCCGTGGGACCTTTTCAGTATAGAACGAAACAAATCCGGTTTCGAACGACCATGCGCCCCTGTTTTTAAAATAGGCATTATCGGTTCTTGAATAGAGATACCCGCTCTGGAGGGCAAAGTTAAAGTCATTTTTAGATATGGTATTACCTGTTTGGGACCAAAGGGAACTAAAAACAAGGCAGATGAGTATTATACACGTTTTCATAAGTAATAGAGAGCTATATAAAAATGTTTCATTATAATGTAATACTACACAAAATAACATAATATGTTATATTATGTTATAACATATTCTAAACTAAAGAAACGGGATCAGGCACACGCATATCATTGATTTTCTTCTCAACTGAAAATATCTAAACAAAGGGATTGCACGGGTGTTTTCCACTGGGTTTCCATTTTATCTGGCACCAATGGACGATATCACCAATCCCGTGCTCAGGGCTTTGATTGCACAGACCCTGCCGAAAGATGTTTCCATGGTATTTTTCAGCCCTGCGATAAACCCTAATTCAATAGTGAACAGGCACCATGCGCGCGATGAGGACGTTCCCATTAATCCGGGTGAGAAGCTTATCTATAATATAATGAGCGGGGAATCAGACCTGATCCTCAAGGCAATGGATCTGTTGCTGAAGAACAATCCCGCGGGATTTAACCTGAACTGCGGCTGTCCGCGCGGCAAAATTCAGACTGCGGGCAGAAATCCCTGCGGTGTAGCGCTTATGGAAAGGCCTGACCTTGTGGCGCAGATTATCCGTGAAGCGAAAAAAGTCTTTCCTTGTATACATTTCAGCGTAAAAATCAGGATTGGCGTAAAAAGAGATATTCCAAAATTGCTTTCATTTTGCGGCATGGTCCAGGAACAGGGGGCTGACGCATTAATTTTACATCCTCGGACAGGAGAGGAGCAGTTTACCAGACCCGTGGATAATGGATTGTATAATCAGGTGCGACAAACACTTACAATTCCCTTGGTTGGAAACGGCGATGTGCTCGATGATGAAGAGGCATTGGCACTCAAACAGCGCTATGGACTTAACGGGGTCATGATCGGCAGGGGCGCGCTTGCCCATCCCTGTATTTTCAGGGCAATTGCCTTACGGTTACAAGGAGAACGCACGCGTTCATTTCTTGAAGAGCCCATGATGACCTGGGACGAACGTCGGGATTTTCTGTTGCAGTATCTGACTGGCCTTAACGAACGCTATGGTGAAGCGCTTACCCTCAAACGGTTCAGGCTCTTTTGCGAATGGTTTCGGCGGGGCATGGAATTCGGCCTTGTTTTGCGCGGGCCATTGGTCAAAGCGAAGAGCTTGCATGAAATGCAGGACGCAATACAGAAGTTTTTTTTCACAAATAAAAAACAGATACTCAGCCTGGTTTAAAAATATATTTTTATATTTATAACTGAACATACCCAGAAAAGGAGCATATCCATGAAATATTTGTTGTGTTTCGCCCTGATTGCCGCTGTTTTTGGCACCTCGTATTCGTATGTAACCGCTGATAACAAACAAGTACCCGCCCTGCCAATCCCGGCTGGCGCAACAGTGTACCCATGCTCAAACTTCGTCAGTTTATATATGAACATCAGGAACCACATGGCGCCCAATACCTGTTTTCTGATAAAGGACGGAACCTATGCGTTCAATACCATAACGGTAAATATTTCAGCGGATCATGTGTATTTTATCGGCGAATCAGGAGACCCTTCCAAGGTAATACTCACGAGCAATGGCTTTTTCGCCGACGAAGCGCCGGATTTTGACTTCTTTCACATTGCAAACAACGCCCACCATGTCATTTTTGCCAATATCACCATTTCCGAGACCCGGCAATACGCGGTAAAATTCAACGGCCTTACCAACATGGGCAATATCCTTTGGCATAATGTGCGATTCATCAATAATGCCACACGCGATATTAAAGGCGTAGGATTAATGGAGGCTCCCGCCTGCACGGTCCGGTATTGTCATTTTGAGAACACAAAAATCCCTCTAATCACCCGCTGCTCCGACGGATCGTGCGCGTCAGACGGGGACTACATTGCGGGCATGGACATCATGAGCGCGGACTCGTGGGCCATCCACGATAGCTATTTCAAAAACATCCTTGGCGCAAGCGGCGGCGGCCGCGCCGGGGTATTTATGTGGAACTTGTGCAGGAACGTCTGGACCGAAAGGAACACGTTTGTCAACTGCGACCGGAGCGTTGCGTACGGCAACTACAGCAGTGGGGAAATTTCCCACGATTCATCGTATATTATGAATAACTTCATTTTACCAGGCGCGGGAAACGCCATTGAATTGTATTATACGCGGCGCGTCAGGGTCTTCAACAATACGCTGTATGGCGCTACCACAACCGGATCAATAATATATGGCAACGCATCGGGGGGCGGGGCAAACACCTATGGTGAAATTAAAAACAACATTCTGAACGGCTCCATATCCAATCAAAACGCCACAGCGCCGGACACCGCAACGAATATCCTGGTCAGCAGGGGCAACGCGGCAATCCTTGCGCGCTGGTTCCCGAATGCAGCTACTGGAGACTTCCATTTTTCGTCTGATACCTGCAGGCCGCTGAACCGGGGGACCGCGCTTGCCCAGGTCACGCTGGACTGGGACAATGCACCGCGTATCGGAACGCTTGATATTGGCGCGGACGAGTACAATAACAATACGCCTATCCAATTCATGCCCGAGGAAATAACAACCATACAAGAGGCATATCTCTCGCCCGCCTCCCCCAACCCCTTTAACCCGGTCACCTGCGTCCGCTATGGCATTGCCACCGCGGAAGCGGGAACACCGTGTGAAATCGCCATTCTTTCCCTGGAGGGCCGGCTGATTCGCACATTAAGGAGCGGCCCAGCGTTTCCTGGCACCTATGCAATCCAATGGGACGCAAAAGATGATAACGGTTTCCAGGTTGCAAGCGGCGCATATCTGATCAGGTTAACGGTTGGCTCAAAAGGCAGCACCACGCGCGCGGTTTTCATGAAATAGCGCATATCCGGCTTGGCCCTTGTCCGGGGCCCTTGTGTGCGGCTACTTGTAAAATCCCGATATTTTGTTAATATAGGCCTCGCCTTCTTCAACAGTACGAGTGTTGAAGCCATAGATGACCCCTTCCGCGGGCAGCGCGCGGCACAGGGTATCAATCTCCGGAGGTTCTGGTGTCAGGACAAGCGTCCGGCCCGACCGCAGTATTTTTTTAAAATCATCGAGAAATTCTTCGTGAAGTGGATTTTGAGGATCAAGGCTGACCTGCACGCCTTTGATCTCCGGAAGGCTTAGAATAGCATCAAGAGTGTGCATGCCCGCTGTATGGAGGTGAAAGACCGCGTAGGGAATGCCAGCGATCGCTTTTTTTATCGAAGGAATAATGAGCTTGTGCACACTTTCCGGATCCATCATTACCGTGCAATCTTCACCGATGGTGTATCCTTTGCCGGGAAAGAGCAAGTTGAGCCAATCTGAATAAATTTCATTTCCGGTAACAGCGTTGTCAATGGCCCAGAAATATGAGCGGACCATGTCCGCGGTCCGGTCGATGAGCGCCTTCAGGGCCTCCTCTTCGAGCAGCGTGCTTTCAAGGAATTTCTGCGTGCCCAGAATGTTGGTCACAGCGTCGCCAGGGCCGCCGATATCGCAGTGCGCGGGAAAAAACCTGTCCCGGTCAAGGAGCGAACGGGCGCTGTAAAGACCCATCAGTTTCCGCGAAAAACCGGTATTCAGGTCGAACGCCGGCAGGGGCGCGTCCGCGATGTTTTCCACAAAAGGGTGGAACCAGGACGTTGTCTTGTCAAACTCCGGTTCTCGTCCAAAGAGCGCCGTTCCCAGGATAGGACCAAGGGTGTACCAGGCCATATGAAATCCTTCGCCAAGGCATTTCTGGTTGCGGTACTGGTGTTCCTGGTGTGCAATGAAATAATCAGGGGAAAACCAGCGTTCCGCCATTGATGCGTATGGCAACAGGAGGTTGAATTCTGGCGTGCGCGCGAATATCTGGACAAGAGGCGTTTTGTTGGACAACCGCCAGAACTGATTGAACCGGTCGACGATCTCCTCCCAGGGAGTATGCGTGTTGTTGTATTTGAATGACATACCAGTTATTTTAACCTGTCGAGGATCGCGGCCGTTGCTGTGCAGCCAAAGCGGGTGCAACCCAGGGCTTTCACCTCAATGGCGCGTTCGAGGGTGCGGACCCCACCCGCGGCCTTTACCTGGATGTGCGGGGCAGCGTGGCTGCGCATGAGCGTAAGATCCTTGTCCTCAGCGCCGCCTGTGCCATACCCGGTTGATGTTTTGACAAAATCAGCGCCAATCTCATTGCATATGGTGCAGGTGGCAATTTTTTCCTCATCAGAAAGATAGCAGTTTTCAAAGATGACCTTCACAATGACCTTGCGAGCGTGGCAGGCTTTTATCACCGCGGCAAGATCGTCTTTAACATATGCATGGTCCCCTGATTTAAGTTTGCCGATGTTCAACACCACGTCAAGCTCAACCGCGCCATTGTCCATGGCTTCTTTTGCTTCAGTCACTTTGGTACGTGTGGTGGTGGTGCCATGGGGAAAGCCGATGACCGTAGTGACCAGCACAGGACTATCTTTGAGCATCTTTTTTGCGAGTATAACGTCAGCAGGACGAACGCAGACAGTCGCCACCTTATACGCGTGCGCTAATCGGCAGCCCGCTTCTATTTCCGTGTCGGTCAGCGTGGGCTTGAGCAAAGAGTGGTCAATCATTTTCGCGATTTCTTCGTACGTTGGCATGATGGGCTCCTTAGAATGGCTTTTCAATCAGCGCTTTGATCGCGTTCAGGTTTTCAACGCTTGTTCCCTGGGGAACAGCATCGCCGCTTCCCAGGAAAAAACAACGGGTATCGGGAATCGAAGAAACAAGCGAACGCACTTCCGATACAAGGGCATCGGGTTTCAGGTGCGCGAACATGGTGCATTCAATGCCGCCGGTAAGCACCTTTCCTTGCGCCCCCAGGGTGCGTACAGCAGCGGGCAGGTCGCAATCGCCTGTTGGCGGCGGCGCGACATCCACAATGCCGTCGAACAATGCGGCAGCGATCTGGTCAACCACCATGTTTATATGGCCGCACATGTGGACCAGCAGCTTTTTCCCATGGTCATGCATAATGCGGGCATAATCATTCAGCATGGGAATCTCAAACTGTTTAATCCATTCAGGCGATGAATTGGCGGTGTTGGTGTTTTCATAACAGATAATGACCTCTGCTGGCCCCTGGGCGGTGATCGCGGCCTCGCGCTCACGTTTCTGTTTGAGGATGGCCATGGTCTCCTCAATCAGCGCGGTATGGTCGTAATAGAGATAGACGAATTTTTCCACGCCACTATGGTGCGCGAGCATATCTTCAAACGCCGTGGACATGATTCCTGTAGCAACAACAATGTTCGAATTTTTTTTTAGGGCATCTTCGAGCTCTTTATAATCCGGAACACACGACGTATGTTCCGTCAGATAATTGAATGTTTCCAGGTCTTCAGCTGTTTTTATCAAATGTTCGGCGGGAAAGGGGATGTTGGGCGACTCTTTCGTAAAGGTTTCAGTTTTTTGGAGCGTGCCCACGGGCGTTAGATAGCGCGTTATGATTGAACCGTTGACTCTTTTTTCTTCGATCCGGATGGTGCTATCATATTGTTCCTTATAGCACCAAGGGCCGCGTACCATGTCCGCGCCAAACGCCTTTTGCACGTTGATGATGTCCATGGACCTGTATGGCTCAGGCAATCCTGACCGCGTATAGTTATCGATGCAGGGGGTATAGGGACGCCGGTCCGGTTGTGCGCCGTTTAGCGCGGACATGACACGTTCTTTGCTATTCATACCATGGGACCTTGGGGTTTCCGTTCATGCCATCTCATTATGCATTATCCTCTTTTGCCCGGAGGACGGACGCCGCGGCCAGTACGTTTTGTCAAGGTGTCGCCTAGTTCTCCGCGGGCCTGCTCAACAAGGACGTTGAGCCGCTCAACTACGCCGGGATGTTCGGCCGCGATGTTCGTGGTTTCACCTATGTCTTTTTCCAGGTCATACAACGCAAGCCCTGTTGTGCCTGTCGCATACGAGCCCGGATAGCCGTCCTTGCCGGGTTCAACACCGCGATATGAACGGTATGAATGAGGTACGTGAAGCTTCCATGCGCCTTGTCTAACAGCATGCAGCTCACCATCGTAATAAAAATAAAAAGAATCGCGAGGATGTGCGTTTTTCTTTCCTTCCATAAGCGGCAGCATGTTCACACCGTCGATCGGTTTTTCCGGCAACGAGGTATTGACAATCGCGGCAATAGTGGGCAATAGGTCGATAGTTGAGGCGATTTTATTACAGGTTGTTCCCGCGGGAATCCGGCCAGGCCACCGCATTATGCAGGGAACGCGCGCCCCGCCCTCCCACATCGCTCCTTTGCCTTCACGGAGCGGACCGGCGGAACCGCTATGATTGCCAAAGTTCAGCCACGGGCCATTGTCGCTCACGAACACGACAAGCGTGTTTTTGTCCAGTCCGTTAGCGCTCAATGCTTTCATGATTTCACTCATGGACCAGTCAATCTCCATCATGACGTCGCCGTACAGCCCTTGCGTGCTTTTTCCCTTGAATTTCCCTGAGACACCCAATGGCACGTGCGGCATGGAATGAGGAACATACAGAAGGAATGGCGTGTTTTTATTCTTTGTAATGAATCGCACGGCCCGCTCGGTATACATTGTGGTAAGTTTTGACTGGTCGTCGAGCGACCGTATTTCAGACACTGGTTCATTGCCCTCCATCAGCATGAGCGGGGGATATTTGGATTGTTTTTTGTCCGCTGCCGCGGGTGTGCCGTCGTAATCTACTGGCCACATGTCATTGGAATACGGCAATCCGAAAAATTCGTCGAAGCCGTGCTGCAACGGCAGGAATTCCTTGTAGTCCCCAAGATGCCATTTGCCGAATATTCCCGTAGCATATCCCTTTTTTTTGAGCATTTGAGCAATGGTCTCCTCGTCTGGACTAAGGCCAATGTTCGAGAACGGCCGAAGCGCTCCATGGATGCCTACTCTCTCCGCATAGCATCCGGTCAGAAGAGACGCGCGCGAGGCACTGCAGACCGCCTGGGAAACGTAAAAATTAGTGAATCTCACTCCTTCAGACGCCATCCGGTCGAGGGTGGGGGTCTCAAATCCTTTCGCCCCATAACACCCCACGTCAGCATATCCTTGATCATCCGTAAGAACAATGACAATGTTAGGCGGACGGTCTGAATATTTCTGAAAATCCGCGTTTGAAAAAGCCAGCGCCGATGCGCCCAGGCCTATTGTTTTGATAAATGCACGTCGCGTGTGGTTATTAGTTTCCATTTCGTCCTTTCTCTATTACGAGTATAAATATATATGCACACAAAGAGGTTTAACATAGATAAAAGTGACATTGTATGGCTGGTAAAACTGCCATTAACCTATATTTTAATGGATAAAAACGACATAATATATGAATAAGTTCCTGTTTGACTTCAGAAATCCACTACGCATGAACGTGCGCGTGTCCCTTCCGGGAATCCGCATTGATTTCCACGAAATGCAGTTTGGCGACATTGATTTTATCATTCCTGACCACACCCATTCATATTTTGAGACCAGCTATATTGCGGATGGCAGCGGGCTTTTTTCCTATATCCAGGACAGCGGGTTTGAGAAAAAGCGTGTGACAATACAATATGGCCCTGGGACGCTCATCCAGACCGGGCCTGGCCTGGTCCACAATATTAAACCCGTGACGAAAAGCCGGGTCATATACTGGACTTGGGAAGCGGTTTCCGGTCCCTTGTGCCGGGCCATCAAACCAATCGAATGCTCCTCGGACGCGAAACAGGCGGTATATCCCTTTATCCAGGCCATTATCAACGAATGCATCAGGCCCTGGAAAGACAGCGCGCGCGCGGTGCGGAGCCTCATCACTCACCTGTTGAGGGCCGAATGCGGTCTTTTTCACTGTGCCGAGGTGCGCGTTCCTTTGGTGGGCCGCATTCCGCACAGCGGGCTTGCGCACAAGGCACTCACCTTTATCAGGGACAATTTTTTCCAGGACCTCTCGCTTGCAGACCTGGCCCGGCAGTTTCGGGTGGGCACGCGCCAGATGATACGCATCCTAAAAAGCCATGAACCTCCCCTACGGTTTTGTGAGGAATTGCGCAGGGCGCGCGTGCAGGCCGCGTGCCAGCTGTTTATCCGCAATAGGTCGCTAAAGGTCAAAGAGGCGGCGCGGCAATGCGGTTTTGGCGACGAATACTATTTTTCCAGGACATTTAAACGAATGACCGGTGTTTCGCCGGAGCAATTCAGACGCGCACCAGTTAAAAAGGAGACTTCATGAGCAAGAAAATCGTCATCATAGGAGGTGTGGCAGGAGGCGCTTCAGCTGCGTCCAGACTTCGGCGGAACGATGAACACGCTGACATCGTCATTCTTGAACGGGGGCCGTATATATCGTTCGCCAATTGCGGCCTGCCGTATTATATCGGGGGTGTTATACAGGAGCGTGACGCGCTTCTAGTGCAGACACCAGAGGGCTTTAAAAACCGGTTCAACATTGATGTGCGGGTGAACACCGAGGTGGTTGCCATTGACCGTACAAAAAAAGAAATAGCAATCAAAAATCGTCTAACCAGCGAGACGGCCACAATGGGTTATGACACACTCATCCTTTCTCCCGGCGCATATCCGGTAAAACCGCTGATTCCAGGCATCGAATCATCCAGAATATTCACCCTCAAGACCATACCCGACATGGATGCGATCAACGCGGCAATCAGCAAAGGCGCGAAAAGCGTTGTGGTTGTGGGCGGCGGGTTTATCGGCGTTGAGGCTGCGGAAAATCTCAGGCAACGAGGCCTTACCGTGACCCTGGTGGAGGCATTGGACCAGATATTGCCCCCCTTTGACCCGGAGATGACATCCCCTCTTATCCGGGAATTGCGGCTCAACAATGTTTCTGTGGTTCTGGGAAGTCCCGTGGCTTCGTTTCAGGAGAGCGGCGCCACCCTGGTCTGCACGCTCAAGGACGGCGTAAAAATAGAGGTTGATTTTGCGGTGCTATGCATTGGCGTCAAACCTGAGACCGCACTGGCACAGGGAGCGGGGCTTGCCCTGGGCGAACGCGGTGGCATTGTTGTCGATGAGCATATGCGGACAAGCGATCCGGACATATATGCTGCGGGCGATGCGATCGAAGTGCGCGACTTTATCACGTCGAGCCCGTCGCTGGTCCCCCTTGCTGGACCGGCGAACAGGCAGGGACGCGTTGCGGCTGACGCAGTGTGCGGTACAGACGCCGCGTTTGGCTCTGTGCTGGGGACGGCCATTGTCAAAGTATTTTCTCTGGGCGCGGGCAGCGTGGGCATGAATGAGAAGACGCTGAGGGCCAAAAACCTGCCGTGTCAAAAAATATTCCTACACCCGCTTGATCATGCGGGATATTATCCCGGCGCCACGCAGCTCTCAATCAAGCTCCTGTTCAATCCCCAAAGCGGCGCCGTGTATGGGGCGCAGGCCATTGGCGCACAAGGCGTGGCGCGGCGCATTGACGTCATTGCCATGGCGATGCAGGCGGGCATGACGGTCTTTGACCTGGAAAACGCGGAATTGTCGTATGCGCCGCCCTATGGTTCGGCAAAAGACCCCATTAATCAGGCCGGCTTTATTGCCGCAAACCACATCAGGGGGACCCATCCCTTGTTCAGCTTTGAGGACCTGCAGCGGTTCGATCCAGGCCGCCAGGTTTTGATCGACGTGCGAACAAAAAGGGAATTTTCCGTGGGACATATCCCTGGCGCAATGAACGTGCCGGTTGACGATCTTAGGACGTTATTGGACGCTCTTCCCCGCGACAAGGAACTGCTCATCTATTGCCAAGTGGGATTGCGCGGGTATATCGCGGTACGCATTCTTTCGCAGAATGGTTTTGCGGCAAGGAATTTATCGGGCGGCTACAAGACCTGGAGCGCGTACGAGGCTTTGCGCAATCGCGTCACTGGTTCTTGAGAGGCGCGGAACAGCCAGCGTTACCAATGGGGCCAAGGGCATAGCCAAGACCCGTTGCCATTCATGGATTGCTGTAGGAATGGCCAGCGGTTTCTTTTCCAGCGAGAAACGAATACATTGCCGGAATAACGAACAGCGACAGGATCAGCGAAAAGGCGAGACCGCCAATGATCGCGATGCCCATGGACATGCGGCTTTTAGCGCCCGATCCAAGCGCGAGCGCAATGGGCAACGACCCGAGCATGACCGTAAGGCTGGTCATCACAATGGGCCTGAAGCGCGAGACCGCGCCTTCGATGATCGCCGAAGCCGCCGCCATGCCAGCGCGCCTGCGCTGGTTGGTGAATTCAACGATTAGGATGCCGTTTTTAGTCACCAAACCAATGAGCATAATGATGCCGATCTGTGAGAATATATTGAGACTCTGGTTAAAATACCAGAGCGTGAACAGCGCGCCCGCGATGGCCATGGGCACGGTGAACATGACGATTAAGGGGTGCCGGAAGCTTTCGAACTGGGCCGCGAGCACCAGAAAGACCAATACCAAGGCGAAGAGAAAGGCGAAGACAATACTGGAACCGCTCTCTGAAAAGTCGCGCGAGGTGCCGGCAAGCGCGGTCTGGAAGCGGTCGTCGAGTGTCTTTTTCGCAATGGCCCGCATGACCGTAATGCCTTCGCCCATGGTCCTGCCCTCGGCAAGGCTGGCCGAAACCGTTGCCGCTGAAAAGCGGTTGAACCGGTAGAGTTGGGGAGGGCTGCTGGTCTCGGTCAGGGTAACCATATTATCCAGCTGCACAAAGCCGCCTGTTTTGCTGCGCACAAACGCCGAGGTGAGGTCAAGGGGCCGCGCCCGGTTTTCACGTGAAAACTGGCCGATGATCTGGTATTGCTTGCCATTGCGGATATAGTAGCCATACCGGCTGCCGCTCATGGCCAATTGGAGCGATTGCGCGATGTCGCGCGCCGAGACGCCAAGGTCGCGCGCTTTTTCCCGGTCTATTGAGAGCCGCAGCTCGGGTTTGTTGAATTTCATGTTTGCGTCAACAGCCTGGAAACAGGGATCCTTGGACGCCTCTTGCAGGAAAAGCGGCAATTTTTCCTTTAAATCGTCAAGTTCAGGGGCTTGTATGACGAACTGCACGGGGAGACCCGCGCGCCTGCCGCCAATGGTCTGTTCCTGAGACACAATGGCGCGTGCGCCGCTAAGGCCCTGCATGGCCTTTGCGAGCCGGTTCACTATCTCCTGCTGCGACGCCTTGCGTTTGGCAGGGTCAACAAGCAGCAGGGTCACGGACCCTGAATTGCCACCTGGAGTGCGGGTGAGGGCCGCGTCCTTTTCGGGCACAGTCTTGTTTATAAGGACATCCACTTTGTCCATGTAATCGCGCATGTATTCAAACGTACGTCCTTCGGACGCAGTAGCATTTATAAAAACACGGCTGCGGTCTTCGAAGGGCGCTAGTTCCGTGGGCAGAATAGTGAAGAAAAGAGCGATAAGGCAAAGTGAAAAGACGATAACAACAAAGGCCAGGAACCGACGATGCATAAACCGTTCAAGCGTGCGGCGGTAGGCGGTAATGAGCGCCTCGAAATAGGGTTCGGTGCGCGAATAGAGCGAACGGTCAGATGAAATGTGGTGCTTTAAAAAACGGGTGCAGAGCATGGGAGTGATAGAGAGCGACACAATGGCCGAGAGAAAGACTGACCCGGACAAAACGCCGCCGAATTCCTTGAACAGCTTTCCGGTAACGCCTTGCAACAGAATGACCGGAAAGAGCACCGCGACCAGGGCCATGGTGGTGGCTATGATAGCAAAGAAGATTTCAGACGAGCCTGAATGGCCCGCCTCGAGCGGCGGCACGCCGCGTTCTATTTTGTTGTAAATGTTTTCAAGGACCACAATGGCATCGTCAACCACCAGGCCCGTTGCCAGCACCAGGGCCAGCAGCGTGAGGATATTGACCGAGAAGCCAAAAATATACATAATGAAAAACGCGCCGGTGAGTGAGATGGGCATGGCGAGCATGGGAATCATTGTTGCGCGCCAGTTGCGAAAAAAGGTGAAGATGACCAGCACTACCAGCATAAAAGCCAGGGCAATGGTCTCAACCACCTCGACAATGGAGGTGCGGATGTTTTTCGTGACATCGTATCCGATTTCAAGGAGAACGTCAGCCGGTTTGTCCCGTTCAATGTTCTTGAGTCTGAGGTAGAACTCATCGGCAATGGCGATATGGTTCGCCCCAGGCTGGGGAATGATGGCAACACCCACCATGGGAACGCCATTACGTTTCATAATGGTGCGGTCGTTCTCCGCTTCTTCAACAGCCTCGCCAATGTCCCTGAAACGGACTACAGTACCGTTAGTCTCGCTGATGACCATGGTGTTGAATTCATCGGCAGTGCGCATGCCGCTCATGGTACGGATGGAGAGTTCGGTGGTTGCGCCCGCAATGCTGCCCGATGGCAGCTCTACATTTTCACGGTCAATGGCATTCTTCACGTCCTGGGGCGTCACCGCACGGGCGGCCATTTTCGCCGGGTCCATCCATAATCGCATGGCATAGCGCCGTTCGCCCCAGATCCGGACTTCGCTTACGCCAGCAATGGTCTGGAGCCGCTCTTTAAGCACATTCGCGGAATAGTCGGTAAGATCGAGCAGGTTGCGCGTATCGCTACGCACAGTGACCATGATGACCGGGGAAGAGTTTGCGTCGGCCTTGGTGACCACGGGCGTGTTTGCGTCGGGCGGCAGGTTGCGCATGGCGCGCGACACGCGGTCGCGCACGTCGTTTGCCGCTGCCTCAAGATCCGTCCCCAAGGTGAATTCGACGGTGATGCTGCTTGAGCCGTCGGCACTTGACGAGGTAATGGTCCTGATGCCTGCCACGCCATTGATCGACTCTTCCAGGGGTTCGGTGATCTGGGTTTCAATAACATCGGCGCTAGCGCCGCTATACGATGTTGACACGCTTATAACAGGCGGGTCAACGTCCGGATAATCGCGCACGCCCATGCGCGATATGCCGATGAAGCCGAAAAGCATGATGGCGACGTTCACCACAATGCTGAGGACCGGACGGTTGATGAATAGGGATGAGAGGCGCATGGGTTTCTTTTAGTCCGCGCCAGAGATCCTGACCAGCGCTCCGGGTTGGAGCATGAGCACGCCTGACGCCACAACAGTGTCGCCTGCGGCCAGGCCGGCGTTTATCTCGACACGCGCGGCCTCGCGGGTACCAATAGTGATTGGGACCAGGGTCGCCATGCCGGCCTTTATAACATAGAGGTTTTGGCCGTTAATAGTGGGTACCAGGGCCTCGCTTGGCACCAGGAGGGCCTTTTTTTTATCGCCCAGGGCTATTTCAACCTTAGCAAAGGCGCCTGAGGGAATTTTATTTCCAGGATTGGGACAAAGCGCGCGGAAGCGCACGGAGCGGGTCGCTTCGTCCACCTTGGGTTCGCCCGCGTAGATAGAACCAGTAAAAGGTGTCTCTATCCCTTGTATGGTGTACGAAAGCGCGGTGCCTGTTGTAATGCGGGAAAAATACTGTTCCGGGACCGCGAATTCGAGCCGCAAGGGGTTGGTGCTTACGCACGAGGCGATCATGGTGCCCACGGGCAGGTAGGAGCCTTCACTTACGTACCGCAGGCCTATTTTTCCGTTAAAGGGAGCGCGGATCTCGGTCTTTTCTATTTGCGCGTTCAGCAGCGCCACGTCGGCCCGCGCGGAAGCCAAATCACGCACGGTTGATTCGTACATTTCCCTGCTGATCGCGGCTTGCTCGAGCAGAACTTTCTGGCGCGCCTCTTTGTCATTGGCAACAACGAGGTTTGCCGTTGCCTTTTGCAGCTGTGCCTGCAAGTCAGCGTCGTTTATCTTCACCAAAAGCGCACCTTTTTGTACTGCGCTCCCTTCCGTAAAACTGATACGTGCCACGCGGCCGGAAATCTCGTTCATAAGTTCCACGTTTTCAGAGGGAAGCAGGGTGCCGGTGGTCACTACTTTTTCCTGCATTGATTCGGGTTTCGCGACGATTATAGACACAGTAACAGGACCTGATAACCGTTTGTCTTTTCGTGCGCCCGGAGCAGCGGGACGGTCCATGAGCAGTTTGGGAATGGCAAGGGCAATGATAACGGCGGCAGCCAGAACAATTTTGCCTTTAGTTGTGCGGATGAAGTTCACAAGATCCTCGTGATCCAAAATATACTATTTATACGGGGAAATTTACGCTGATAAGCCGATGATACCCTCATCGTATGCGGGAATAATGCTTTTGCAGGGTGGCACGACCAGAAAACTTTCATTGGGCCATTCGCCATTCACCAACCGCAGCAGCAGGTTTGTGTTGCCGCGCAGCTCCTCGAATGCCCAGCCTTTTTCGCGCGCCAGTTCCCTTGTCTGGTCCCGGTATTCAGGGAAATCGCCGATACCAGTGTCGAGATACGCCATTTTTGTATAATTCTTTGTCCAGTCTCCAAGGGTTTCCATGAGATACGTCGCGTTTTCCTCGCCGTATCGGTCAACATACTCCTGATATGTCCGGTGCATGCCAAGCTGGGAGGTAATGCTTTGGCTGTTTGTATCGCATCCTGTGTCGCGTTCAATCCAGCCGGTTGACTTGAAATATGTTCCCGGATTATTCTTGAAATATTCAGCATATTTCTCTTTTGAACCTAAAAGCAGCGTGATGCAGTCGTGTGCGCGCGGCACAACAAGCGGCAGGCGCGCAGCATGCAGCCCGCGGATACCGTTGTTGCACAAGCCATAGGCCAGAAGGATGGCATCGTATTTTGCCGTGTCAATTTTGTCGACCTCTTCCTGCAGGCGGCCGGCCATCTTTGCTTCGCCCATGTCGTGCAGGCCTTTTTCCATGAAGGTAACATCAACAATGGTTTTGCATTGTGAAAGACAAAAGCAAATTTCGCGATAGAGGATTTCACAGGCAATGAGCTTGTAGCGCGCGGGAAGGCTCATAAATCAGAACCCAAAGTTGATAATGGGCATAAAGGGCGCGCCCGGGCCTTCGCGGCTCACATTGACCAGACCAATCTGCAATCCATACAACCGTTTTGCCACATTGACCAGGCCTGCCTGAAGTCCGAACATGGAACCTGTCACATTCACCAGACCTGCCTGCAGGATGCCGTTGGTTTTGCCGATATTGATCAAACCCGCTTCAATGCCGATCATACGCAGGTCTGTTCTGTTGATAAGCCCTGCGTCAACTCCGTATACAGACCGGTTGTGGCCATAAATAAGGTCGATACGCAGGCCGATAATCGTTGTTTTTGAGTTGATAAGATGGGCAGGAGAGGCAAAGGCGATCTGAAAAGGGAAGACCGGCACACGCAAGCCGCGTTCCACAGTCGTAGTATCTTTTGCTTCAGGTGGCGGTACAGAGTGTTTTTGCGCAAAGGGCACGGCAATGGGCGGCCGCGGCGGTATGGGTACGGAGTCGGCGTTCCGGACCTGCGTCAGTTGTGCGACAAGACCGGGGACATGCTTTAGCAGACCGTCGATAATCCCTGACTGGTCAACCGATACCATGGAAATGATACGTCCTGTGGCAACATCCACGCGTCTGAGCATAAGGGAATAGGTGAAGCTAAGTTTGCTTACTGTTCCTGTGATTATCTGCTCTACTCCCGCTAGTTTGCCCATTTGGACAATGCATTCATCGGACACGCACCCGCTTTGCTGAAATCCTTGTTCCTTCAGTATCTCATCCAGGGCCTCGCGCTCCACCAGCACGAATTGGCCGGTTTTAAAGAGCTCGGCACTCACCCGGCTGGTAATGATGTCCGCGTCGTCCTGGCTTACGCCCTTGGCATCGAGGCGGTTTATGGCAATGTGGATAGAGTCCTGGGAAAAAGCAGCGCTGCAGAGGGCAATGATCAGCAGAAAAGATAAAGCGTGCATGTGAATAAAAGATACATTTGCGGGTTGGTGGCCTGAAAGGGTTTTGGGCGGGGGAACACACGGTGTCCCGACGTTAATTTAAAAAAAATAACGGATGAATGGTTGGACATTATTTCTGAGAAAAATTGTCTTCGAAGAATAAATTTTAATCCCGATCTTCGATCTCATCATCATCTGATTCATCACTATCGATATCATCAATTTCTTTTGGTTCGATTTCGATCTCATCATCATCTTCTTCGTCAGAGTCTAAAAGAATTGCGTTCAGGTTGCTTTCGTCCAAGAGGTCACCCGCTGGGGTAAAGGGACTTTTTTCGTGCTCATGATTGGAAATGGACATGTTTGGGCCCTCCTTTTAAACCGTCTTTGCACCAAAAACTAATATTATGCATCCGGCATGGCAATATAATTTATAGGCCTGAAAACACACCTTTGCGGATGCGTCATCGCATAAGGATCGAAAACGCTTGTAATTCAATAAAAAATAGATTACATTATTATGGTAGGCAACTAGTCATTTTAACAAATATCAGGCGGTTTTATGGTTCATTTCATAGAAAAGGAAGAAGAGGGCCTTGGTAAGCGACTTCAGATTAGGGGATGGTTTCTCGAAAAAATACGCTCCGGCGCTTTCAAGCCCGGGGAAGCAGTCCCTACACGCCATGACCTTTCCAATATTTTTTCCTGTTCACGCGCCACGGCTGATTTTGTCATCAATGGGCTTGTTCGTGAAAAGGTCCTTTCAGCTTGCCGGGGAAAAGGGACCTTTTTACTGCCTCCCGGTGGCAGGACCGTGGTAGACGCCTTTGCCCTTGTTAATTGCAATCCCCTTTTCCTTTGGTCCATGGAGATTGAAGAGGAATTGACCAAAACAGTGGGGCGCAAGGCGCGCCTGGTCAGGTTTACGCCTGAACAGATACGGTTCCCCGCTGAATGGGAGGCGTGCAAAAGCCATAAACTTGTGGCCTTTATCATGCCTGAAGCTGAGCATGCCTCTTTTCTCCGGGATGTTCTCAAAAATGAGATTCCTCATTTGGTTCTATATCGTGACCCTCCTGAATCGCCGTTTATAAATATCGACCACCGTGCGGCAGGCAGGGCTATTGTGGCCGCGCTCAAGGAAAAAGGATGCCGCCGTCTTGCCTGGGTGAGCCGGACCGAAAGCCGATTTAAGACGCCGGAGGAGCGGTATGCGGGTTTTTTAGAGGGACTTTTGGAACAGGGTCTGCCTTTCAAACGGGAATGGGGAGAGTTTGTGCTGCCAGGTATGGAGGTTTCGTATTTG
This sequence comes from Candidatus Raymondbacteria bacterium RIFOXYA2_FULL_49_16, assembly GCA_001789205.1. Classification (GTDB taxonomy): domain Bacteria; phylum Fibrobacterota; class OXYB2-FULL-49-7; order OXYB2-FULL-49-7; family XYB2-FULL-49-35; genus XYB2-FULL-49-35. The sequence goes on from MFYT01000086.1 coordinate 29,243, forward strand.
CTGTCGCTTTTTTCCGCTTCTGAGAGACCCGATGCCCTTGTTGTGGCCCAGGCGCCCATGGGGCAGGTTTTGCACGCAGTGCAAGAGGCCGCATTAACGCCTGGTAAGGACATCATTATCGCCAGTCTTGATGAATTGGAACCAGCGCAATACCCTTATCCAATCCTTTGCGCTCAGCGTTTAACCCGTCAGATCGGGAGAAAAGCAGGGCGTTTTTTGTTGCACTACGGAACAATGACCGAGGGTGCGCCTTTACGGTGTTTCCTTGCACCAAAAATAGTAACTGTCCGGAACAGGAGAGTGTGATGAAAGAAAAAATATTTCATTCGTTCATTATTACTGTAATTTCCGCTGCTTTGGTTTCAGGCGCTGTGGGATCCGACGTTACGCCCATCTCTTGGGACCGCCCCCTTGGCGAAATTCCTTCAGACTCTTTTTCCATAAAAGCGGTTCAGCTTCATCGTACTTCCCTTAAATATGTCCTGAACTACGAATTAGACAGCTTGAAAACTGCGGCAGATAGCTGCTTTGTTTTCAATAAATTCTCCATTGAAGAGTATAATATACGGCCTTCGGCGCACGAGGCGTGGTCACTTGCCATT
>MFYT01000087.1 GCA_001789205.1 Candidatus Raymondbacteria bacterium RIFOXYA2_FULL_49_16
CAAGCGCTACCGAGTGATTCGGCTAAATCTTGCTCGGGGAAACCTCCTTGTCTCCTTGATGATGACTCATTGCCAGGTTAACCATATATGTATCTTCTTTCGTTTCTTTTGTGGCATGCAATTAACTGCATGCCACAAAAGCACACACTCAAAACACTCTAGTATTTTTTCTCTTGTATCGATTGCCGTATCATGTCCACTGCCTTGGCGATTTCCACATTCTCCTTGATCGCCCCTCTTCTGCTTTTCACCTCAACCATGCCCTGGGCCGCGGTCTTGCCCGCGATTATCTTATAGGGAAAGCCGATGAGGTCCGCGTCCTTGAGTTTTACGCCCATGCGTTCATCGCGATCGTCGAGCAGTGCGTCAATACCTTGTTCTCTCAGCGAGATGTAGAGCTTTGCCGCAATTTCCATTTGCACAGGATCATTTGGCGTGGCAGGCGTGACAAGGACCATGAAGGGCGCAAGAGACAGGGGCCAGACAATGCCATATTCGTCGTGCGACTGTTCAATGGCCGCTGCCGCAGTCCGGCCAATGCCAATGCCGTAGCAGCCCATGATAAAAGGCCTTGACGCGCTTTCCCTGTCAAGAAACTGGGCGTTCATGCTGTCGCTGTACTTGGTGCCCAGCTTGAAAATATGACCCACCTCAATGCCGCGGTGCGACTCAAGCGCCTTTTGTCCGCAAGCAGGACACATATCGCCCTTGCGGGTAATCCTTAGGTCAAAAAGCTCCGGCGCCATAAAGTCCCTGCCGTATTTGACGTTAACCAGATGAAAATCAGTGCGGTTGGCGCCGGTATAGCCGTTTTTTATGAACTGGACCGATTCATCGGCAACCACGCGTATGTCCTTCATGCCAACAGGTCCGGCAAATCCAACATCAGCGCCGGTTATCTTTTTGACCGTGGCGTCGTCGGCAAGCGCGAGCGTGGCTGCCTTAAGTACATTCTTCAGCTTCACTTCGTTGACCTCATGGTCGCCGCGCATAAGCACCATGACCGGTGTGTTGTCAGCAGTGTAAATGAGTGTTTTTATCGCCTGTTTGGGCAGTTTTTTCAAAAAGGCCGACACCTCTTCAATGGTTTTTTTTCCTGGCGTGGGCGTCTCCTCAATGCCCTGCTGGGCCTCGGGAACATCGTCGCACCGCACTGGAAGCGCGCGCGCAGCCTCCACGTTCGATCCATAGCCGCAGGAACACGAAAGCACCTCGTCTTCGCCGCTCTTGGCCAGAACCATAAACTCCTCCGAACCCGACCCGCCCATGTCGCCGTTGTCAGCGCCCACAATGCGGTAATCAAGGCCGCAACGCTCAAAAATGCGGCAATAGGCTGCGCGCATGTTCTTGTATTCGGCGTCAAGACTCTCCTCGGTCTCGTGAAAACTATAGGCGTCCTTCATGATAAACTCGCGTCCCCGCATAAGCCCGAACCGCGGCCGGATTTCGTCCCTGAATTTGGTCTGTATTTGATACAGATTAATGGGCAATTGCCGATATGACCTAACGTCAGAACGCACCATAAAAGTGATTACTTCCTCGTGCGTGGGGCCAAAACAGAATTCAGCCTCTTTCCGGTCTTTGAATTTGAGCAGAAGATCGCCGTATTTGTCCCATCGGCCCGATTCTTTCCACAACTCGGCCGGGACCGCGTTTGGCATAAGCACTTCCTGAGCTCCTGCGCGGTTCATCTCTTCGCGTACAATGGTCTCGACCTTGCGGATGACCTTGAGGCCCAAAGGAAGATAATTATAGATGCCTGCGGCGACTTTGCGGATCAGACCCGCCCGCAGCATGAGTTTGTGGCTCTCGACCTCGGCCTCGGCAGGCACCTCGCGGAGCGTGGGAGCAAGCAGCGATGACATTTTCATACAAGACCCTTTCCTGTTATTCTATGGTGAACCGGTGCATGGTGAACTGGCCGTTTTCGAGTATAGTGTAATCGTAATCGCGCAGCCAGTTGCCCGTATTGACATAGGTTTTTCCGTTAAAATCGGCCAAATCGGCATAGTGGGTATGGGCGACAACAATGGCGTCGAGATTTTCTTTTTCAAAGAGAACCTTAGCAGCCGCGCGGTATTTGGCCTTCACTTCCTCAGTATTTTTCGGATTGCTTACAAATCCTCTGCTCAGAGAGGATATTTTCTTTGCAAGATAGAGGCCAAGGGTGGGATGGATGAGCCGGTAGAGGCGTGCATTCAGACGGCTGCGGAGAAGGCCTTTGAAAACGACCTGTGATACGTCCCGTTTCAGGAGCCCATTACCATGATGTATAAGGACCCGCTTGGTGTCTATAGTCTCTGTAATCGGGGTAAAGTGGACCTCGATGCCCACCTCGTTTTCCATGAAATCGCCATACCAGAAATCGTGGTTGCCTCCCACATACACGACCCGTATGCCAGCGTCGACCAGTGATCGGAGCGCGCAGAGTTCCCTGAAGTGCTCCTTTGGGACAACCGCGCCGAATTCAAACCAGAAATCGAACATGTCGCCCACAAGGTAGAGAGTGCGCGCTTCACTTGTAATTTCTTTGCAGAAACGGACAAAGGCCCGTGGACCTGGATGGCCTTTGGTAAAATAAAGCGCGCCAAAATGGGCGTCGGACACGAAAAAGGACTTTGTGCGCAGCATGGGATAAAAAATACATGGAAACCAAGGCGAATTCCCAGCATCTTCTGACTATTCCGCTTTTTCCTGGGCGCAGAAAAATGTATTCAGGAACGCGCATCCATACCCTGATTAAACAAAACGGCCCCGCCAAGTCCTGGCGGAGCCGTTCAAAGCTTAGGGTGCCCCTAAAAAAGCCTTGTTGCTAGCAAGCCTCACAAGAGGCCCCTATTCTACTTTGGTAGATAATAGGATCACCTCCTTCCATCGGGGAAACGTGATACGCGCCGGGAATTTCCCCGTAAAATTAGCGGCGCAGCAGACCGTAATTATAATATACTATAAATTTCCTGAAAATGCCCATTCAACCGTATTGTAGATGGTATGGCGCGGTGAAAAACCGAGGTTGCGCGCCTTTGCGAGACTAATCTCAAACGAAAAGGCATCGGGTGTTGCAACGCCATGAATGGACGCGGGCTCTTTTTTTGTCATATATTCGGCCAATTCCTGGTAATCAAACGCGTTTGGTCCTGCAATGTGGAAGATCTCTCCGTACGTGGACGCGTTCTTCAGCGCCCAAACAAAGGCAGCGGCAAGGTCGCGGGGATCAACCACATGGCGTTTCAGCGGCTTGCCGTGCATATCAAGGGGAACAACGTAGAAATTTTCGCCCGCATCCAGTTTTTTCCTTAGATCATCGGACAGGTACCGCTTCCACCCGCCAAGCCGGGGATGGCACAACTGCGTTGCACGCATGCCTTCCATTATCCACGATCCACGCAAAACCGTTATGGGCATCCTGAATTTCCTCGCGTATTGGAGTGCCACGGTTTCCTCAAGAATTTTAGACAACCCATATTCGTCGTCCACAAAAAGATAGGGCGTTGTCTCGTCGAACAAGGCCGGATGCTCGTAATCGTAGATAGGGACCACGTTGTCGCCCGAGAGAAGGATGACCTGCGGCAAACGGTCAGATGCGCGCGCAGCCTCGAGCACATGGTAAAAACCGCCCACATTGACCTGTAGGAATTTTTCCTTGTTCCCTTTCACCGTGGCCAAATGACAGATGCAATCCACCCCTTCGCACGCCTTTTTAATCTCCGCTGGATTGGTCATATCGCCTGTCATCTGTTCAACGCCCGCTATGTGTATCGGCGTGGCATGCACCAGTACGCGGACCTGGTGCCTTTCCTGAACAAGCCGATTGACAAGTAATGGTCCAAATTTACCGGTTGCGCCCGTGACAAGTATGTTCATGATAGCCGCCTTTTTTCAACCATTAATATAAATATAACACTAATCCCGTTTTTTCCACAGGTGACAGGTTTTGTCACACTTCATCGTTATGTTTATAAGCATATATGCCAGAAATAAGGTGCGATGCATTTGCACAGAGCCATATCCTGAAAGGTTTCAGGTGCCTTTTTCAGATCAGTAAATGTTTTTTTAATGCTCGCATAATTATCCCAATACCCGTTTCAGAATTGAAAGTTTTTTTCCATAGGGTGCATACCTGAGGGGAATGTCAAAAAAGAAATGGTTTCGTAGAATACTTTTGTGGTGCGAGAACGCGTCAAACGAGGCTTTACCGTGATACCGCCCCATACCGCTCGATCCCACGCCGCCGAAAGGGAGATGCGGCCCGATAAATTGAAACATGACGTCGTTAATGCATCCGCCGCCGAAACCAAGGCTGTTGATAACAATATCCTGGGATTTCTTGTTTTTTGAAAAGAGATAAAGGCCCAGAGATTTTGGCCGCGTTTTAAGGTCTTCGATAAGTTGTTTAAAGTCAGTGAATTCGAGCACGGGTAGCAATGGGCCAAAAATCTCCTGCTGCATAACTGGATCGACCCAGGTTACATTGTCGATCACAGTTGGGGCCAGGTAGCGCTGCACTTCATCATGCTGCCCGCCTGTACGCAGATTTCCCCGGTTCAACAGGGCGCTAAGCCGCTGGTATTGCCGGTCATTCACGATCCTGCCGAAATCTTTGCTTTCTTTTGGATCAGCACCGAAGAACCGGGTGATCCAATCTTTAAGGGCAAGAACAAGCTCTTCTTTGATTGAGCTGTGTGCGGCAATATAATCGGGCGCCACGCATGACTGGCCAGCGTTAAAAAACTTGCCCCAGGAGATCCGTTTTGCGGACAGTGAAATGTCCGCAGAGTCATCAACGATACAGGGGTTTTTGCCGCCCAGTTCCAAGGTGACCGGCGTCAGATTGTTTGCAGCTGCTTTGAGGATTATTTTTGCCGAGTCCGGACTGCCGGTGAAGAATATTTTATTAAACGGAAGATTTAAAAGCGCTCCCCCTTCTTCACGGCCGGCCTGAACCACGGTTACGTGCCGTGGTTCAAACGTCTCATCAACGATTCTTTTTATACACTGGGATGAATGCGGGGCCTGGGAGGAGGGCTTTATCATAACGCAGTTTCCAGCGGCAACAGCGCCCACAAGCGGGCAGAGCGACAAAAGGAAAGGAAAATTCCATGGGCTAATGATAAGGCAGATGCCAAAGGGTTCAGGAATTACAAAGGATCTGGAAGGAAAAGAAACAAGCGGTGTCCGGGTTTTTATCGGCGCACTCCACGACTCAAGATTCGACAAAGCATGTTTTATTTCGTGCAGTACTATGCCGAGGTCCGCAGCATACGCTTCAAAAGCGGGCCTGGATAAATCCTTTGCCAGGGCATCGAGAATATCAGGTTCCCGTTTCCGTAAGACCGTTTCAAACTGCTTCAGGCTATCTTGCCGGAACGGCAGAAGCCGGGTTTCGCCTTGAAGGTGAAACGCATGCTGCACCTGAAACTGCGATTTAATATCCATACTACCAGAAATATACTTTGCATATTATATTCCAGGATATGACAATCTGTTTCATGAAGATAGTTACGTGCGTTTTTCCATGGAAAAGGTCGCAGACCTAACGCTTTTGGATACTTGACCAGACTAGTGCCATGACCATTTATTTTTTTCACTTCGAGTTAAAGAAAGACCCCTGTTTTGTCATTTCGAATCAGCCGCAGGCTGATGAGAAATCCCCTTGGTTTTAAATGTCTTAGAACAACGGAGATGTCTCGCTCATCAGCGTTTTAACCATTCTGGTATGCTCGTTCATCTTCTGCCACAACCGCAATGTGTGGGTGCTTGAAGGCGCGCCCATTCTTGCGGGGCTGCCAATCCTTGTCGCGACCTATGGACGATTCCAGTTCACTAACCTGGTCTATTTCTGGATCATAGTACACTCGCTCATCCTTTCGCTTGGCGGCATCTACACCTGTGCGGAGTACCCTTGGGCTTCTGGATGCAGGAGTGGTTCGGTTTTGCACGCAATCACTACGACCGGATAGGCCATTTTGCACAAGGCTTCATTCCAGCGCTCATTATACGCGAAGTCCTGATACGAACATCGCCCCTTCGCAGCGGCAAATGGCTGACCACAATCGTGATCTCCATGTGCCTTGCCATTAGTGCCGCATACGAGCTTTTTGAATTCGGCTATGCATACAATTCAGGCGGCAGTTCAAACGATTTTCTGGGTTCGCAGGGGGACATCTGGGATGCCCAATGGGACATGACATTCGCCCTCATTGGAGCTACTGCCTCAATGCTGATTCTGCCACCTATCCATGACCGGTTCCTGAAAAAGAAAGGTATAATCGTCAGAGAGCAATAAAACTGGGACTAACCATGAAACCAAGGCATACCTGATTGTAATAATAGAGTACCTACCTTCGGTTACGCCATCACACCGTGTATTTATTATTTTATTCATATGCCTGTAAAATACTTTCCTGATGAAAAAACCGTCGCCGAAGCAAAAGCTAACGACGACCCGCTCCTGGTGCTTGCGTCGTTCGATGGGAGTGAAACGCTTGCCGCATGCATCGATGATGCCATGGAACATACGATCTTACTGAAAAAGATGGGTTACAAGGAAAGCTTGATCGACCACTATTTCAGGATTGTCCTTAATCGTGAAGGCGCGGACTGGACCTTTGCCTGTCCGGCTGATTATAAAAACATCACTGATAGAAACCGCAGAATCGAGACTTTTTATAACGATGGTATTGATTGTATCGATTTAGCGATTAAAGCGCTGGGCTACAAGGTTGCCATCAATATCCCCGAACGCTATCGGAGGCATTCTAATACTTTCAGATTCCTGACCGGGTATGAGAACCCAAGAAGCGGGTAAAGCTTTACGCAGACGCTTATACGACCCGGAAAATAAAAATGTCGGTCAATTCATCAACCGATCGAGAAAGTAACCCTTAAAAAACTCATGGTGGAGTTAACGGGCTAGTGCCACGACCACTTAATTTTTACACTTTTTGTATTTAAATTTTTCTCGCGCTTTTTTTCGTGTA
>MFYT01000088.1 GCA_001789205.1 Candidatus Raymondbacteria bacterium RIFOXYA2_FULL_49_16
CTTGAAGGGCAGACTTTACCCATAGGGGAAAGCGCGAAAAATGGAAAGGTGGCCCATCCCTGGCAACCCACCCTAATCGTTAAGGCTGTTTTTCTATGATACCTTTTGACAATTATATAAAATTAATATTATTTATATAGCACGGGGGACAATCAAACAAGGGGGGAATATGGTTTTTTTAGCGGTTTTATTCACAGCGTGTCTTCTGACATTCTCCGTTGCACAGGCGGTTCCGTCAAATATAGCGGCCTTTCACCGGAGCGGCCAAACCTTCATCAATTGGACCGAGGATGGCGGATCGTACGATGTGTACCGTCACACAGAAGCTATAACCACGGCAAATGTTGGTTCAGCGGTCAAGGTCGCGAGCGGCATTTCCCAGGGTTCGGGCAACTGCTCCAAATGTGATGTTTTTGGTATCAGCAGGGTAGTGATGAGCGACATTACCACCGATGGCTTGGGCACCCAACTGGCCTCGGGAAAGGGCTTTTTTGTCTACACTGCACGCGATACCGGGACTTTTTTTTACGCGGTCACATCGAGCGGATCAACCGAAGTGGGGGCCACTGGCGCCACAACAGGTATTGCCGAGGAAATGGCGCCCACCCGGCATATTGTCGCAAAACGGTCGGGATCAGGGACTTTCCTCGGAATAATTCAATATATGGATTATGCCGAATACAAAAACTGCCCCGATGGATATATTTTTGTGTATTCAATTCAGCGGCCAGTGGCAACGCATCCTGATTCCATGCCCATTGCGATCTATTTACACGGGTACAGCGCTTTCAATATCAACGGAAACGGCGTACCAGCGGCCGATACCGCGCGCCGCCGTTACGAGATCACCATAGACGACCGCACCAATACCTGGTACTACGGCTACAAAAGCATACAGGGAGACACGACCGCTAATTTCACCGAAGCGCGCGTCATTGACGCGATCGATTATACTCTTCGGGCGTTCAAGACCAATCCGAACAAGGTGTTCGCGTACGGCCATTCCATGGGCGGCAGCGGATGCATTTCCCTGGGTCTGCGTTATCCGAATGTTTTTGCGGCGGTTTTCTCGTCAAAGGGAATGACCAATTTTGCAAACGAACACACGGGCTGGTCCGCCGACGCGCAGAGCAAATGGGGCACCATTACGCAGAACCTTCCTATTAAGAACATTGGGCGCCTTGCCGCCCATCTCAGGAAATACGACGGCACTCCCACCTTCAGGTGGATGAACCATGATCAGATGATGGCCGACATGATCAGCGACGAGACCGCGTTCATCACCTCTGCCCACGGATCCTCGGACGGGAGCGTCATATACCCTGACCAGGGTCAGCAGTTCTACAAGGCGCTCAATCTTGCAAAGCGCGGGTTTGTAGGCAGGATCATCAATGTGAGTCACAGCGGTTTTGAGGCCGCCTGCAGCCCGGTCTGCGGCCGCTATGACTGGCAGATAAACACCCCAGGCGCGAACGGCGGGCCAGACTGGCGATTCTGCAAAAACTACAGCTTTCCGGCGCTGACCAACTCCCATATTATTGGCGATTATACGGGTCCGGCAGTCGGAGGCGAGAAATTTTACAACCTGCACCTCATGTGGGGGTGCCCCTGGGTAAATTTCTGGAAACTTTCCAACCAGAATTCCGTTCCCGATTCATGTACGCACATTGTCGATACTGAAAACGAGTATAAAGTATGGCTCCAGGTTTTTCAGGAAACCGGCACTGGCTATCTGCCAGTCACTTATGGCATCGATACCTTTGACGTTACGCCTCGGCGACTGCAGAATTTCAAACTAGTGCCTGGTGCGCAGTACGAGGCGAAAAACATTTTGAAAACAGGCCTTGTTTTCCAGACCAAGACCCTGCAGGTGGGGGCCGATGGCCTGCTTACCTTCCCTGATTTTATTTGTCTGGCAAATGGCAACTGGCTCCAGATCAGGAACACCACCGTGCCAACAGAGATGAAACAGCTCGAAAAAAAGGTCACTGACGCGTATATTCTGCCGCCCAATGCGCCAAACCCCTTTAACCCTTCAACGCGGATTGCCTACCGTGTGGTTGATATTGGCGGTAACAGCTCCGCCAAGCCCGTGGTAATCCGTATCTACGACAGTGCTGGCAGGAGTGTGCGCACCCTGGTGAATGACGTACTGGCATTGGGAGAGTATGCGGTTGCCTGGGATGGCAGGGATGTGTCGGATAAGCTGTGCGCCAGCGGTGTATATGTTGTTGTTTTTTCCTGCGGCAACGAACGCTTTCAAAGAAACATAGTACTAGAAAAATAGGTTTAACGGCGTTTTTATATGATTCAAAATCATTGGTCCATGCTTTCTGACCGTATTAGGACCAGTGCGTTCCGCAAGGCCATTGAGGCTGTTGTGCGGCCAGGCCAGGTTGTTCTCGACCTTGGCTCCGGCTCAGGCATCATGGCCTTTTTTGCGGCCAAGGCAGGCGCCCGCAAGGTGTACGCCATAGAACAGACAAACCTGGTCGATTTTGCCCAAAATGCCTGCACCTCCAATGGTCTTTCCGAAAAGGTCAGTTTTATCAAGGGTCATTCTTCAGATATTTCCCTGCCCGAAAAAGTTGACGTTGTTATTTCAGAAACAATCGGTTCCATTGGTTTTGATGAAAATATCATCAGGAACTTCATTGACGCCCGCGGCCGTTTTTTAAAAACAGGCGGCAGTATTATACCCGCGCGCATGCGGGTCTTTTGCGCGCCCGTATCCGTGCCTTGCGTGCATGCGCGTATTGGTTTTTGGAAACGGAAGGTATGGGGGTTTGATTTTCCCCTGGGCCATGAGTATGCGGCGAACACGATCTATCCTGCGCGCATACGCCAGTCTCAGATGTTTGCCCGGCCGCGCTGTTTTTTTACCGTAGATCTTGGTACAGCGCAGGACGACTGTCTTGAGAGCGGTTTTTCATTCAGTATTGAACGGCCCGGGATTGTGCATGGGTTTGCCGGATGGTTTAGCGCAACCCTGTCCAAGGGGGTTGATATCACCAATGCGCCCGGCGCCAGAATCACCCACTGGAGTCAAAATATTCTTCCCCTTCCCAAACCTGTTGTTGTGAGAAAAGGCGACCGGATACATCTTACGCTTCAGACAATTCCCCTTGAAAAGAGTTTGTTTTGGAACTGGAAGGGAGCTGTGCGTAGAGAATGGGCGGAAAAAAAGGAGCGGGTGCTGGAATTCGACCTTTCCACCTTCAGGGGCTATCCGCAGCAACTGGCAGTTGTTCGCCAGTCTTCCATTTAAGCGGGCGTTGGATTATTTTAAATTCACTGAAAATTTCCGCATTAATTTTTGTATTTTCGGGGCAATGACCAGCCGGCAGTAGGGCTGGTTTGCATGTTGGGCAAAGTAGTTCTGATGGTTTGGCTCTGCCTTGTAAAAGACCGACAAAGGCGCTACTGCGGTTATTGCTGGTTTGTCCCAGATCTTTTCAGTGTCAACTTTTTTGATTGCCTCTTGTGCGGTCTTTTCCTGTTCTTTGGTTTGATACAGTATTATTGATCTGTACTGGGTTCCAGTATCAGCGCCTTGCCGGTTCATGGTTGTTGGGTCGTGTAATGCGAAAAAGACCTCAAGTATCTCTTTAAGATGTATTTTTTGGTTATCAAAGGTGATTTGCACTACTTCAGCATGGCCGGTTTCTCCTGAACAGACCTGTTCGTAGGTTGGATTTGCTGTTTTTCCGCCAGCGTATCCGGATTCGACTTTGGCAACGCCTTTGAGGTTCTGGAACACAGCTTCCATGCACCAGAAACAACCGCCTCCCAGAGTGATAGTTTCTTCCATTGCTCCCGCCAGAGTAAAGGTCAATAGTAATAGTGTTGTGATATATTTCATACTATAAAGATAGGAAATTGATCGAAAAAAAACCACCTGGTTCAGGTGTCTGACAATTTCAGGAAAAAGGCGTTTCTAAGCTCGATCGCATTGTACCGGAAGAAAACAATCACTGATCCGGTCCACAGTAGCGCGGGCGCGGGAATCGCAATATACCAGGGTTGGCCGGAAAGCGTCAGGCCCAGCGTGACCAGCAGGACCACGAAAGCCAGGATCATGTTTCTGAACGAGGGCAGGACCTTCAGCCTGCTCCGGACAATCAATGGTATTATAGCGAGGAGTACCGCATCGGTCACTGCCATGGAAAGAGCGGCCCCATAAAAAGAATAACGTGGTATAAGCGCCATATTGAGGACAAGATTTATTGCCACACCGAAAACACGGAGAAGGGAGAGCGGCATTTTTTGCAGGCCAAGGACCAGAAGCATGTTGCCAAAGCAGTTGTTGAGGAACATCAGGAACGGCGCCATGCCCAGTATTTGGAGAACGACAATAGCTTCACGGTACTGCTCGCTAAAAATGGTCCGTATCAGGAGCGGCGCGGTTATAATGAGGCCGATAGAGAGGGTTCCGCCGATGATGGCCAGGTAATCGATGGCTTTTTGGTATATACGGTTGAGCCCTTCGATATTATTGGGAAATCGGCCTGCCATGAGCGGATAGATGGAGACCATCATAAGCGAAGAAAGCATATACGCATAATCCACGAACCTGAAGGAAGCGTTGTAGATAGCGACCGCTTCAACCCCTTTCATGTGTTCGAGAATGAGAATATTGAAGCGGTAATAGATGATCCAGAGGGCTGTGGAGATGCCCATAGGCAGGGTCTCTCTCAGCAGGAAGCGGATACACGGCATGTCCACGATGAATCGAAAAACGATGAATTTTCTGGCCCACAGAAATAAAAAGAGGCTATAGACAAGGTTTGCGCCAATATAGGTGATAATGACTGTCGTCAATGAGGCGTGGAAATAGACCGCAAGCGTGATAAGCACCAAGTGGCAGATGCGGTAAATGATCGCTGAAAAAGCCGCGTATTCCATGCGCAGTTTTGCCCTGAACACAGATTCGAATGAGTTGAGCAGTGCCGCGAAATGAACCACGCCCATCAGAAGAATCTGTATTTTCAAAGCAACGGGATATTCCTTGGCCCAAAGGACCACGGCAAGGCACGCAACAGCAATGGTGGTGGAGAGCGCCTGGAGGACCAGGGCCGAAGACAGGAGGGAGTTGACCCGGTCTGGTTCCCATGTCTCATTTTTTGCCAGTTCGCGTACCAGGATGCTTGTGTACCCGAGGTTGGCCGCGATCCCGGCAAAACTGAAGTAGGTTATCGCAAGGCTCAACTCGCCAAAACCCCTGGTGCCCAGGTATCGGGCAAGCATACCCGTGATACACAAGCCGGTGACCAGGTTCACGGCAATGCCAATAGCCTGCAAGGCGGTGTTTGTGACCACTCGTTTTTTATTTACCAGTTCGTCGTGTGAAAGTTTTTCCTGCATGCGTATAGCACCTTGAGCTTAAAGGCCTGTTATTGCTTTTCGATTAGGCCGATTCCCGCCCAACCCTGGTTCCAAGAGCGGATAAATTCCATGAATGGACCGCGGGTTTTTATCTCCTGCCAGTACCGGTCGACCCCGCATCCGTCGTTGCTGGAGTGGGGTGCAATGTCGTGAAAAGCGATGAGTCCGCCCTTTTTCACAAAGGGCGTGTACATATTAAAATCCTGTTTTACCCCTTCGTACGTGTGGTCACCGTCTATGAAGAGAAAGTCGATCTCCCTGTTTTTCAGGATTGCGGCTATTTTTTTACGCGTCTCTTCCAAGTGTGAATTGGCCCTGACCAGGAAAAGGCGCTGGCAGGTCTTTGGAAAAGAGCGGTAGAGCCATTTTCTCCAGAGAGGATAACCGCCGCCGTATTTTCCCCCAGGCAAGTCGAGGCTGATGATAGTGGCATCGGGGCGGGCCACGGAGCAGAAGAGAAAGAGGTTGCCGCCAATGGCAGTGCCGATTTCGAGGACCGTGGCTGGTTTTTTATCCGCAATGGTTTTAAGAAGCCCCAGAATTTCGGTTTTTTCCTGCAAAGGTTTAATGATACCGGAATATCCGGTAAAGGCGAAGTCGACTAACGATTCAATCTCCTGTGCTTCGAGCTTTTTTCTGTTGCCCGGCAGGGAAACAAAAAACCGGCCAAAAAGAGAGATTTTTCTCGCTATGCCAAAAAGTCCCTGCTCCTTGAATATGCGGAGCGCATTTTTGAAATCATAAATCATGGTCAGGGCCGCCTGGATTCAGGATCCTTTTAAAATTGTTGATGACCGCCTGCCAGTTTTGCATAATTGCAGTGTTCCTTGGGTTAGAGCATGGTCTGGATGCTATCAGGAAGCGCCAGCGTGTTTACCGACAGATTGGGATAGTGTGTTGCCGTAAGACCGCCATTGTTGTCAATCCGGTAAAACCGGTATCCCAGTCCTGCGAGCATGGTCTCGATCTCGCGGAATACAGGTCTGTTTCGTTGTTTTTCAAACCCCAAAATTGATTCGTATACTATGACCGGCTTGCTGGAGCGCCATGTTGCCATACCGCCTGCAATGACTTCATATTCCATGGCTTCAACATCTATTTTAACAAAATTGATTTTAGCAAGGGAGCGCGCCGCGCAAAACGCGTCAACCGTAGTCACTTCAATGGGCAGTGCGCCTGGACGCTGGTCGGGTATGATGCTGCCGTTTCCCGGCTGTCCTTGGTGTTCAATCCAATAAATCTTCGATTCCTTGTCTGCCATGCCTTGGTTCACCGGGGTCGCGACCGCTTTGACCTGCTGATTCAGATCAATGTTGGCGCAGAGCCGGGTGTAGGCGGCAATGCCCGGTTCAAAGGCAAAAACCTTTCCATGGGGCTCGGCATGATGCGCGAGCGCGAGTGTTATTGCCCCAGCATTTGCCCCAATATCGAGACAGACGCTGTCCGGTTTCACAAATCTGCGGACAAGGGAGAGTATGGCTTTATCGTACACACCGTTTAAAATGCGTTTTTCAATCTCGAAACGCGTATGGATATGAACTCGCAAGCTCCCGAGATAGTTGTAAAAAATGAATTCCCTGTCCGAAGGCACTAGGCCGGTGAGCCGCGGGATCCAGCGGACCACTGCGAGCATACAGGGCATAGGGAGAACGGCAAGGAAGAGGGCGATAAGTTTTTTTATGGTCTCTTTCATACAATTAGTTCTTTTATGGAAAAATAACTAATAATTGCCCTGTGGTGCATAAGAGGGGTTTTTCCCCAATTTTTTCCTCAGACCGTCGAAAAGACCGTTGACAATGGCAATGCAGCTGCGGGGCTTTCCTGAAAAAAGAAAATAGAAAAACCCCTTTGCGCCGTAAAGAACAATCCCCACGGCCTGCGGGACTTGCCCGAAACGGAGGTGAACGGCCAGTTGGTTTCTGAAAGCATAGTAAAGCCTGAATGTATCAGAATAAAAACGGAACCGAGACCCGAGCACATACTCTGATTTCCTGGGACTGGGGGTTATCTCGCTGAGTCTGCCTGCACATACACCGAATATTTTATAGCCAGCGCGCCGCAAACGCATGGAGTATTCCACATCTTCGCCATACAGGAAAAAATCCCTGTCAGGAAGTCCGATTTTTTGGATTGCGGTTGACTTGATAAATGTGCCGCGCCAAGCAAAACTGCCGAATTCAATGACATCGTCCTTGCTCTTTCCGTAATTTACCCTAAAAGCCCCCAGATTGCCCCGCGCTTCCAGCATGGGGATGCGGGCGCAGGCTTCGGCTAGGGTCATTTTTTGGGCAACAATATCGTCATCCAGGGTCCAGATGTAGTCGTGGTTCTGGAAGGTGCGGACAATGCCTTCATAAAAACCTCCGGCGCTGCCTATGTTCTCCTGAAAACGGCAGTAGCTGATTCCCGGAAATGACGAGGAGATCAGGTATTCGGTCTCATTATTTCCGCTATTGTCGATGACTTGTATTTCATCGAGCAGCCGGTCTTGGGCAAGAAGGCTTTCGAGACATTGCCTGAGAATTGCCGGACGGTTGTAGGTGGGGATTACCGCGGCTATTTTCATGTGATTTCCAGGGTTTTTCGCCATGCCGCACGCTGGTTGGTCCAACTCAGTTCCCGGGCCCTGCGCACCGCTTCTCCAGAAAATTGAAAAGGATTTTCAATCATATGCACTACAGCATCCGCGATTTTCTCAGGGGTGACCGGTTCGTCGATCAATATTCCGGTCTTATTGTGTATTACTGCATCAACAACACCGCCGTTGCGCGAGGCAATGACCGGAAGGCCTGAAGCGCTTGCTTCCAGATAGACAATGCCAAAACCCTCTATATCGCCATGTTCCATCAATTTGGGAAGCATGATAAAGAGGTCGGCAAGCGCATAGATCGCAGGAAGGTCGTTGTCCGAAACAGAACCCAGAAAGGTCACATGATCGTCTACGCCGGATTCGCGGGCAATTGTTTTAAGCGAATGGTGGTTTGGGCCTTCTCCGGCTATAACATAGTGTGTTTCTGGCAGACGTTTTAGCACAAGGGGCAGCGCGCGAACGACGCTTTCGTGTCCTTTGCGTTCAACAAGGCGTCCAACGGTAAGAACTATTTTTTTACCAGTCAGCCCGTATGTTTCACGAAAGGCTTTTGCCTTCGTAGTATCCGGCGAAAAGAAGCGATCCTCAACACCGGGAAGAATGACCGATACTGGGCAGGTTGGGACAAACGCGCTGCGCACAAGATCAGCGGTGAAATTGCTGCACGCGATTATATGTCTGCAATTCCCGAGGACCGCGCGTATCACTCGATTGCCCCATGCTTTTTCGCGGAATTCAAGCACATCAGCCCCAAAGACATACACCACATAGGGGACCTTGAACAGCTTGTTCAGGACAAGGCCGCTGATGCCGCCAGCAAGTACCTGGCCAGCGTGGAATTCAAGAGGGCCCATGCGGAAGTAGGCGAACAGGCACGAGAAGAGCACGGCTACCGAACGTATAATTCGCGCAAGTGTCCCTTCCGAGCCTGGAACTGGCATGTAGGCAAAGGAATGGCCGGGCATGACCTGGCAATGCTGCCTGCAGCGGCCAGGTACCAGAAAAATATCGCCAGGAAGGGCGTCGGCCAGCCAGAGGTTCTTAAAATAATTGGATTGACCACCAGTCATCGGCGGAAAATCGCAGGTAACGAAAAGCCTTCGCATAATCAAGACCTATTTTTCGCACTGCCACGGCGCAGCATGCGAACACAAAAGGAGGCAAGCATGCCTATTCTCTTCAAATATAATTTAACCATGCTCTCGGATTCGTGGTTTGCCGTTTGCCTGATAATGGACGGCCGGGGGAAGATGGTCTCAAAGGCAAACCGCATTTTCCGTACAATCCCCGGTATAGTGAAGAAGAACAACAAATCGCCCGCCTGTTCCATTGGTTGAGCGTTCACAATACGGTCAATGATGCGCTGTTCAATGCGGTTTGGCGGGTACCCAAAAGCGCCTTTTGACAATGGAAATCCAAAAAGGTCCCTGAGAACCATGAGACTGTGGGCAAGCGGCCGTCCCACACCCAGGCGTTTGGCTTCTTCAAGCACCTGTTTCAGAAAAAGAGGGTTTGGGTTACGGTCCAGAAAAAGGGCCAGATCAACACCCCATATCCACCGGCTGTATGAGTGTTTGACCGTATGCAGGGAACAGTGGATAAACGAACGTTCGGGAGAAAGTACGAAAAGATTCGGGATTGAGGCATGAGGATGCAGAACAGTTGTATCAGTCAGGTCCGGTGAAATGAACCAGCGTGCGCTTATGCGGTCTGTTTCCAGCAAGTCAAAGTGCACATCAAAGACAAGGGAGCCTTTTTCATAGTGACCGGGATAGATTTTGTTTTGGGTAAAACCTCTTTCCGCAAATGCCTGAGCAAGCTCTTTTTTATGTTTTTGATTTACCAACAGGTCCATGTCGCAGAGGGGGCGCAGCGAAAGGTCCATATACAGGGTGTCGAGGAGCGCGCCTCCCTGTACCACGGCAAGGTCGTTGAACGGATAGCGGGAGGCTATCTCGCGGAGTTCGCTGAGCAGGGCCAGGTTGAGGGCCAGAATATCAGCGCGCATGGCAGCCCATTGACGTTCAAAAGGCTTGGGTGGAGCAATAGTGTCCTGCTTCAGAATGTAATGAGCAATTGGATACAAGCCGTGGTTTGTTATAATTGTGTGTATTTTCTCCCAATCCATGCCTGGGAAGGGCGAAATCTTGTCTACTTTTCCCAGGAAGCGTCTGAGAAGCTCGAGAATGAATCGATGTTCGGTTGATAGAAACGGCATGTCAGGCCACAATCACGATATTTTTTTGCCTGGCTTTTTTCAGAAAGGGGATGACATCGGCCGTGGCCTCCGCGTCAGTGAGGCCGTATTCGCGAGCAACGGCGTCTATGATATTCCGGACAGATTTGCCTGAGGAAGTCAGCATGTTCCAGATAAAGGCGCCGGTCTTGTTGATCCGGTGGATAGTGGAATCTTTTGGTGTGATAGCTACCAGATTGCCGTCAAGCATTCGCCAGGCAATCGCGGGATTCCGGGAGATGTTTGCATTCAGGGGAATATCCATGTGTATAAGATACATTTTGCCCCAAGGTGAGGCAATACGGCCAAACCGGGGTAATATATATTTGGCGTCCAATTCTCCAATATAATTATTTTATACGCATCCATTGTCAAGGAGTTGCCTCTGTTTGTTTCAGTAGTTGTACCCGTTTATGGCGCGCCCGAAGCGCTGCCTGAACTGCACCAGCGTCTTGCCGCTGTTTTTGCGGCCATGGCCGTTGAGTATGAAATCATTTTAGTAAGCGATTCCTGCCCGCGCGGGTCATGGCAGGCAATTACCGCGCTTTCCCAGGCCGATGGCCGCGTGGTGGGCGTCAATTTATCCAGAAATTTTGGCCAGCATGTTGCCATTACAGCCGGGGTTGACAGAACCCGGGGTGATTTTGTAATTGTGATGGATTGCGACCTCCAGGACTGTCCTGAGGACATTCCTGCCATGTTTGCAAAAATCCAGGAGCGTCCTAATGTTGACATTGTTTTTGGCAGGAGAGGCAGGGAAGACCCTTTTTTCAAACGCTTGTCGTCGCGGCTTTTCTACCGCGTTCTCGAATACATGACCGACCGGACCTATGATCCTTCCATAGCAAATTTTGGCGTGTACCGGCGTTCGGTCATCGATGCCTATTGTTCAATGCGCGAACGGTTGCGCTTTTTCCCACTTATGCTCATGTGGCTCGGGTTCAACGTGGACTATTGCGAGATACGCCATCCCCGGCGTCCCATGGGAAAGAGCAGTTATTCTTTTTCCAAACTGGTGCGGCTGGCGCTCGATGTCATGGTCGCCTTTTCCGACAAACCGTTGCGGTTGGCCGTAAAACTGGGCTTTGGCATGTCGCTCATTTCATTTTTGGCAGCAATCTATTTTGTCCTCAAGGCGCTTTTTACCTCAATTCCTATCCAGGGATGGGCCAGTCTTATTGTATCGGTCTGGTTTTTATCGGGCCTGCTGTTGCTTTTCATGGGAGTGACGGGTGTTTATATTGGCCGCATTTTCGACCAGGTCAAATTACGGCCTTTGTATGTTGTACGGGAAGTTTCAAAAAAGACGGGAACGTAAATGGCCAGAATGAAACTTTCTCAGATACGCACCTATTGGACGGATCAGGCAGGCGTGCATGGCGCAAAACCACAGGCGTCGTGGTCAGATTTCCGCGTCATGGAAATGGAATGCCGCGAACTCTGCAAGTATATCAATGACGGCGACAAAGTACTCGATGTGGGATGCGCCAACGGGTATACCACCATGCATGTTGCGGCGCAGAAGAACGTGCGCATACACGGTGTCGATTATATACCCCGGATGATTGCTTCTGCAAAAAAAGGGCTGCGTGCGCACAAGGCGTTTGCTGCACGGGTCTCCTTTTCCGTCGGCGATATCATGAAACTGAAGTTTCCGGCTGGGAATTTTGATACGGTCATGGTGGTACGGGTAGTCATTAATCTGGGGACGTGGACGCGTCAGCTGCACGCCATGCGCGAGTGTTTGCGTGTGCTCAAACCCGGTGGCCTGCTGCTGCTGTCTGAAGCCACGCTGCAGGGCTGGCGGCGGCTGAACCTGCTTCGTGTTGAATGGGGCCTTCCAACAATCCCGGTCCCTTCATTCAATACCTATCTGGATCAGAAGAAAGTGGCCACCGCGCTGCGCGGACATGCCGACCTTCTCGATATTGCCAACTATGCAAGCACCTATTTCGTGGGCACGCGGGTGTTAAAACCGCTGCTTATCAAAGCGCTTTCCCTGAATGCCGATCCATCCGATCCGGGCATGGAATGGAACCGGCTCTTTTCCCTTGCGCCGTCGATTGGTGATTACGGAACCCAGAAGATATTTATTTTTAGGAAAAAGAGGTAGTACGGCCCCATGGCGCTCCGCATACCCTTCAACAAGCCCTTTATGGTGGGCAAAGAGCTCTACTACATGGCGCAGAGCGTCATCGGCGGCCACACAGCCGGCGATGGCCCGTTTACAAAAAAATGCCACGCCTTTCTCGAAGAGACCTTGAAATGTAAAAAGGTCCTTCTGACCCATTCCTGCACCGCTGCTCTCGAAATAGCGGCCATTCTTTCCGACGCAGGGCCCGGCGACGAGGTCATTCTGCCCAGTTTCACCTTTGTTTCAACGGCAAACGCTTTTTGCCTGCGCGGAGCACGGCCGGTTTTTGTTGATATCGATCCACGTACCCTTACTCTTGACTCCCGTGCGGTTGAGGCGGCCATTACACCGCGCACCCGGGCCATTGCCCCGGTCCACTACGCAGGCGTACCATGCGATATGGATGCGGTTATGGCTCTGGCCCGAGTGCGCGGACTTTTTGTGGTGGAAGACGCAGCTCAGGCCCTGGGATCATCGTATCGAGGACAGGCGCTGGGAACCATAGGCGATGCGGGCGCCATCAGTTTTCACGAAACGAAAAATGTAATTTCAGGCGAAGGCGGCGCAGTACTCATCAACCGCGACGCCCTTATCGAACGGGCCGAGATTGTTAGGGAAAAAGGCACCAACCGGTCAAAGTTTTTCAGGGGCGAGGTTGATAAATATACCTGGATAGACATTGGTTCGAGCTATTTGCCGTCGGAACTTATCGCCGCCTTTCTTTTTGCGCAGCTGGAGCATATGGATGCTATCAATCGCCGCCGGATCGAATTATATAGAAATTACACGGCGCTGCTTGCCGATCATGCGCGGAAATACGGATTTTCACTTCCGGGAACCGAATCCGAAAACGGTCATTTGTTTTACATTCTCACCAAAGACCTGCACGAACGCAATCGGCTCATCGCTTTTCTGAAAGAGCAGGGCGTTCACGCGGTTTTTCATTATATACCGCTCCATGTTTCTCCCATGGGAAAACGGTTCGGCTATGCGCCGGGTATGTTTCCCGTCACCGAATCGGTCAGCGACCGGTTGGTGCGGCTTCCCATGTATTTCGAGCTTTCGTCATCCAGTCAAGATATTGTTGCGCGGGCCGTGGAACGGTTCTATGCCGGCGCATAAAAAGCGAACGTCTGGGGTCTCATCATCTGTTGAAATAGGCCGGCACCTCTGTGTATATT
The DNA here is from genome assembly GCA_001789205.1 of Candidatus Raymondbacteria bacterium RIFOXYA2_FULL_49_16. GTDB lineage: Bacteria > Fibrobacterota > OXYB2-FULL-49-7 > OXYB2-FULL-49-7 > XYB2-FULL-49-35 > XYB2-FULL-49-35. Next base: position 13,527 of record MFYT01000088.1, read on the forward strand.
ATCTAAAAATGTACAACGTACAGGGAGTTTCATCAAAGGAGACGCCGTGAGAGTGCTTGTTACCGGAGGAGCGGGCTTCATCGGGTCGCACGTAGTAGATTATTATCTGAGCCAGAAAACGGATATCACGGTGGTCGACAATCTTGTCACCGGACGCATCGAGAATCTTCGCCACAATTTGGACAATCCTCAGCTAAAATTCGTCATGGATTCCATTTTGAACAGACAGACCATGGAACCGCTTATTGCCGAGGCTGACCTGGTCTACAATCTCGCTGCGCCGGTAGGGGTGAAGTTCATTATGAACCATCCGGTCCATACGCTATTAGACAATGTGCGCGGCATTGATTGTGTCCTGGAATACTGCAACAAATACCGAAAAAAGGTCCTTGTCGCATCGAGCAGTGAAGTGTATGGCCGCAACCTGGAATTTTCCACCAAAGGCAAGAGCAGCCTGCTGAACGAGGATTCGGTGCGCGTCATGGGCGCAACCTCAAACCACCGCTGGGCATATGCCAATACAAAGGCCTTCGACGAATTCCTCGCCTTGGCCTATAAAAAAGAATTCGGCCTTCCTGTGGTGGTGGTGCGTTTTTTCAATATCATCGGGCCGCGCCAGACCGGAGATTTTGGCATGGTTGTGCCCAGTTTCATCAAAAAGGCCCTGAACAACGACTCAATCGAAATATACGGCACAGGAACACAGACCCGCACTTTTTTCTATGTCAAGGACGCCATTTCAGCAATGGTTGGCCTTATGAACTTGCCTGCAGCCTACGGCGAAGTGTACAATATCGGCGGGTCTGACGAAATCTCAATAATCGATCTGGCGAAAAAAGTGATCCAGCTCACTAAAAGTAAGTCAAAAATAAAAGTCATAGATTACAAAACAGCCTATGGCGACGGGTTCGAAGATATGTTGCGTCGTACGCCCGACACCGCGAAATTGAAGAAAACAATCAATTTTACGCAATACTATCATCTTGATAAAATGCTTCTGGAGATTATCCAGTCAGTTAAGAAACAATTGAACGCCGGATAGGGCGTGGTACTGGCATGGCTTCACGTCGGGCAACGGACAGGGTTTTGCAGGAGACGATTTTTCCGCGGCTGGCGCGGGAACTGTCGGCCAATCCGCTTGTTCTGAACGTCGGCATCCTCTGCGGTAATACCACCCCCTTCATACTCAAGGAATTTTTTCCCTCAGCCTCATACAAGACGCTCGACCGTGACCCCACCCTGCGCCCGGATTTCTGTGCCGATCTTCAAAACGCGGACGGTCTGGTTTCACAGATCGGCCGTTTCGACCTCATCATTGTCACGGCAGTGTTTTTTCTCCTTGATGATCCGGACCGCGCGTTCGCAAACCTGGTTGCCTGCCTGAAGCCGGGGGGGCACTGCATCGTTGAAATGGACGCCTTTAACAACAGGGGTGAACGTTTTGCGTGTGAGAGCCATACCAGGGACCTGGATATGTCCCGTTATATAAGCGCGGATATTGTGCGGCAGCCTACCTTTTCAAACCGGTATGCGATATTCTGTGAATACCAGGGTCTGGCCCCCGAAAGTGTTCCGGTAGAGAGGGCGCTTTCGTATCAGCATGATCGCAGGAGCAACGCCCAGGTATGGTCCGTTGACCCGATTTTTTCCATGCCCGGCCTGCAGGTGGTGTATAATTTCAACAATGACGAAGAACGCATGCGGGGATGCAGTTTTTTAATTGATGCGAAACGGCTCTCCGTAGATGCCCTTCCCCGGCGCGGATACATTCTTAGCCGGTACGCGCCGCCGGCGCTGCGTTTTAGACGTCTGATACAGGCATGCTCGCGGAGCGTCTGGTATGGCAGGCTGGTTGCCCGATGGGCGGCGAAATGGTGTATGGCCGTGTGGCGGTTTGTCTCGTGCCGGATTTTCCGGAACTACAAAGGATATGCGGCCACCACCATGGCGTTGATTTTGCGCCGCTGTTGCCCGCAGAAGGGGTTCCTTATCAGGGTCGATGATTTCCCCTGCCTAAGCCATCCGTTGGAATCATTCAAGAAATTTGACGCCATTATGCGGGAGCACGCGGCACCGTATCTTGTGGCCGCGACCCCGTACGAGTCTTTTTTCAGCAAGGGCGAACAAACACGGATCAAGGCCGGCTTCGACTGCCTTCAGGAGCGCGGCATTGCCTTCGGCCTTCATGGTTTTACCCATGAACGCGGTGAACTCGACCTGCTTCGTTCCGAACACCGACTCGACGCAATGATAGAATCAACGCTTCGGGAGATAGCCCATTACCCTGCAATGCTGCCCGTCTTTGTCCCGCCTTTCAATGCGCTTTATTATGACGATTACATTGTGTTGAGGAAATATTTCAAGATCATCACGGGCGGTCCGGAATCCATCCAGACAATGGGGTTTTTACCGCCTTTTTCATTGGGGAACGTTTGGTATCTGCCCTCGTATTGGGGATATTACGGAACCGCGCAGACTATCAGAGATTTTCTGCTGCGTACGCCGCCACAGCGGTGGTCCTTCTGCATGCCCCTGACCCTGCACTGGACCTGGGAGGCGGACAATGATTTCACCCATTTGCGAGCGTTGCTCAAACTGATCTCCGGTTCAGTAGTCGATTGGCGCGGCATTGTGCCTTCAGCCAGCGCCTTGGACCGTTTCCGTGCCCAACAGGATTGGCATATGCCGGCCGAACCCGACAATTAAATTTCAGGAGATCTGCTGTCTATGAAGACCGAAGAACAGTTTTATCAACACATATGGCAGGTTGCCGGAGCGTCGTCTCTCGACGCACCCTCGGACCGTGAAATTGCGGCGCAGCACGATGTCCGCACGGGTACGGGCATTGCCCTCGACGTTGGGTGCGGTGACGGAAGGTTCTGCACCATGATCCGATCGCGGTGTGCCGCAGTACTTGGCGTTGATATATCCATGAATGCGCTGCAGGTAGCTCGAAAGCGGGACCTTGCCGTTGCCCAGGCGAATTTTGGCGAATCGCCCCTGCCTTTTGCCAGCGCGAGCATAGACCTTGTTACCTGTCTCGATGTCATAGAACATATTTTTGACCCCTATTTTCTTCTTCACGAGATCCATCGGGTTTTAAAACCCGGCGGCAGATTTATTTTGACCACGCCAAACCTCCGGTTTGTGAAACATGTCTTCGATGTTCTGTTACGCGGGCGTGCGCCAAAAACAAATCTGGACCACGCGTCCTGCGATGGCGGGCATTTGCATTATTTTTGTACGCAGGACCTGAAAGAGCTGCTGCAAGAATGCGGGTTCAGCGTGGTTGCGTGCAGAGGCGTGCGCCAGTGCTTGTTTAATTCCCCAAAGCTGTTTGTGTTCAGGCTTCTTGCGAGATTTTGGGAGCGGGATGTCCTGCGAGAATTTTTCCACCAGGGGATATTAATCACAGCCGTTAGGAAATAATAGGCCATGTAGCCGCCGAAGGAGCGTATTGCAATACGCTCCTTCGGCGGCTACATGCAATGCAGTGCCTCGCTGAAGATCTTTTCCAGTTGTTCCATATGCTGTTCGTGTGTATATCGTTGTTCCGCGATTTCCCGCCCACGCAAGCCCCACTGCTCATTCTGAGACCGGTTCGTCACAAGCTGCGTAATAGCTTGTGCCAGGGCAGCGCTGTTGTTCCGCGGCACAATGAGGCCGGTTTCACCGTGGGCAAGCCAGTCGCGGATGCCGCCAACATCGAAGGCCACGCTGGGAACCCCATGGGCCATGGCCTCAATACCGTTGATGCCGAATGCTTCCAGATTAAGCGAGGGGACCACGAGCAACGCGGCGCGCCTGTAAAAACCACTAATGTGTGTATTATCGACCCAGTCATGGAAATCGACACGGTGCCGCCAGCCGGGTTTCGCCGCGATTTTTTTAAGTTCTTCGAGCTGGGGACCGCTGCCGAGAATGGAAAGGCGCAAAGGAATGGCCACCTTTTCAGCAGCCGCGAACAGCATCTGCGGCCCCTTTTCAGCCACAAGCCTGCCTACATAGAGAATTTCAGGCATGTCCCAGTCAACGGAACGCTCGATGCGCGCGGGGAATTCGGTGAAATAGGGGAGTACGACAATTTTATCAGGGTCCATGCCTTGTTTGATAAGCATTGATTTTACAAATGCACTCGCAACGCGTACCCGGCGTACGTGCGCATGGGCGCTGAGGCAGCTTTTCATCTCGCGGATCCGTTTAAGACCAAGGAATATGTTGCGCGGCATGCACTTCTGCGTATAGGCGAAGAGCTGGCATGGCCACCCCGCTTTTCTGTCGCAGACCAAGTTGAAATCGCTGGACATGCGCCTGCTTGTAGGACAGGTGAGGTCAATGCCGTGTTCGAACCTGACCGTGGGCCAGTGTTCGGCCACAAACGAGATAAAGGCGGGATTGTGAATTTGGTGGATGTATATGACTTCAGGATTAATGGTCAAAACCGCTGATTTCAGGGAATCCATTTTTACGGGATCGTTGGAGAAGACCTTTCCCAGCATGCCGGGAAAGGCGAGGAAGTGATGCGCTCCTTTGTACGCTTCAAGCGGTTCTTTGTGGCCATGAATGACCGATACGTCGTGTCCGCGCTCTATTAGCGATTGGATGACTTTTATTACGTATAGTGTTGCGCCGCCCGTGGCTTGGTCTAGATACTCGTTGACGACCAGGATTTTCATAGAGCGTCCGGTTCTGCGGTTTTTCGCAGAGAAAGAAGGGAGAGGACTATGAAGTAAGCGCCCACGGCCTGCATGGAAAGGAGGGCCGTAAAAAAAAGATGGCCGTTGTCCGCGAATCTATTCCAGGAATATCTGCTTATGATCAGAAGCAATCCAATCACATAGCAAAGCCTTCCGGTTTGGCTTGCGTGGCCAATTCTGTTCGCGCAAATAAGAAGCGGTAAAAGCAGTATTGAAAAGTGGTGAATCTCGGTCAAAGGGGAGATGAGGGGTATCATGGAAAGGCAGATTAGAAAATCAATATCAGGACGCGCGCACGGTTTCTTCAGAAACCGGAACGCGACAGGCAGGCCCAGCATGGCTATAATACAGAGAAACATCAAAGACGCGGCCTGGGGATGGCCTTTCAGGAAGCGATGCGTCATACCGTTGAACCCAATGTTCCCCAGAAAGGTATTGGTGTATTCCAGGTTGCCATAGGTGAAAAATCCCCTGCCCCAATCCGCATAGTGGTGAAGGCCGAAAAAGGGGATCGCACAAGAGCTGAACACGATGGAAAAAAAGGCCGCGTACCCGAATGCCTTCCATTGCCGCATAAGCAGGAGCGCCGGCACCAGCGCGATATAATGCAGTTTGAGGGTGGCCATGGCGCCCACCCATAGTCCTGCGGTCAGATGGTTGCCCTTGACAATCGCGTACCAGGCGAAAGCTGAAAAAAGTACTAAAAGCCACTCAGTTTGCCCTGAGAACAGGGCCTCGTGAAGCGGCTGGCATAGTAAGGTGATAAAAAAACACATGGCAACATGCAGCGGCGACACAAATCGCTCGCGTCTAAGAACAAATATGATAAACGCGAATATGGCACCACAGGCCAGTATCAGCCAGAGTGTCGTGAAGACAGGAAAGGAAAATACAGTCAGGGGCGCAATTACCATGAATACTGTGGGTGAATAGACCGGCAGCCCGCCAGCCCTGCGAATAGGAATACGTTCTTCTGCTTTTTGAACAGACGCCGGGTCGAATAGGTCCAGTCCCTGGCGCGCCATGGAGGAATAGAAGTAGAAGTATGCGTTGTCGATAAACGGACTTTCAACACGGTATTTGATAACGCTGTGAAAAAACAAGAACGAGGAGAAAAGCACGACACATGTGTACAAAAACAGGTCTTTGGACAGGAGTGTTCTGGCCCGAAACATGAGTGACGGCTGTGTTTCCTGTTTCATTACTGTTGATAAAATAGCTGATTGTGAAAATGAAAACAAGGAAACTCCGTTCTGCTTGTGGTGCTCTTGATTGTAGATGTATTTTTTAGTTTTACTATTCCCAGGACGAGCATGCTGCAGACACAACAGGTGTATAAAATCCCGCTGCTTCTGGCCGTTATTGCGGTGGCTGTTGGTATTGGTTTTTTTGTCAACCTTCAGGTGACCCAGCCCCTGGTCGTGGTGACCGCGGTCCTGATCTTCATCGTACTGTTTCTTCACGGCGATTACATCCTTTTCGGCCTCCTTTTCTCAATGCTGCTGTCGCCGGAAATTGTCGTCGGCGAGACCGCACGCCGCGATTTTACCGTGCGTTTTGAGGATTTTATCATACTGGTCATGGCGTTTGCGTGGGTCTCAAAGATCGCCATTTTAAAAGATCCGGGTATTTTCCAGCATGCGCCTATCAACCGTCGAGTGCATCTCTATATCGCTGCATGCGTTCTGTCCACAACGTTTGGCATGTCCATCGGAGATGTGGATGTTGCCGCGGGAATGGCGTTTGTGATCAAATATATCGAGTTTTACATTGTCTATATCGTTGTACTCAACAATATCAAGGACCGGCATTCCCTTCAGTATTATGTGTATACAATGTGTCTGGTCTGTTGCATCATCTGTCTTGTCGGTGTTGGCCAGTATATCCAGGGGCTGGGTGTGGAAGCGCCCTTTGAGGGCGGGGGCTCTATCGAGCGCAATACCCTTGGCGGCTACCTGATTTTTCTTTTTGGCCTGACCATGGGCCTTCTCTTTTACGAAAAGCGCAGGGGGTTGCGGATTTTCCTTTTTTGCCTTGCGGTTCTTATCATTGTCACACTCGTCATCTCCCTGTCGCGCAGTTCCTGGATCGCGTTCGGGGTCATCTGCATATATTTTCTGGCAGTGGTGCGTCAATACCGGAAGCACCTTTTTGTATTCATGATCACCTTGGCCATCATTATCCCCCTTACCGCCCCGGAAATGACCAAAGAACGCGTTTACCAGACGTTCAAACCAACGGAGACCCGGGAAAAGGTCGTCACTGTTTTTGATTTTCGTCTCGACCCTTCCATGTCCGCGCGTATTATCAGTTTTCAACGGGCGCTTGATGAGTTTTACAAACACCCGTTGCTTGGCTGGGGCATCACCGGCTTTTATTTCATCGATAGCCAGTATTTCCGTTCTATCGCCGAAATCGGCGCCCTTGGCCTTTTGGCCTTTCTCGCCATGCTTTTTGGCATTGGAAAGGCCGCCCGGATGGTCAGGGCGCGGCTCTCCGGGTTTGAACATGGGGTGGTTCTTGGATTTTCCGGAGGATTCGTGGGGCTGCTGGTCCATTCGCTTGCGGCAAACACCTTTATCATAGTCCGTATCATGGAACCTTTTTGGTTCCTTACCGCCATTGTCATGTACCTGTATATTCAGGAATTCCATCCTCAGGAAAAAGCAACGGAGAAAAAGTAGCGGGGTTTCTAATCACCGACGCTTAGCCAGTTTGCAGCATCCGGCACAGCATGGCCGTGTCTTTCCGTTTTTGAAGAGTTGCCTGAACGCTGCATAGCGCGGCGATGTCCAGAGTGAATAGAGAGATTGATCGCGAACATTGCCGATCCGGCAGTTCATACAGGGGAAAAGATCGCCATAGGGGGAGATGCGGCAGGTCTCCCAGGGGACAAAACACTGCCACGCGGCCAGATTAAAATCGCCCTGATAATACGCGACAAGATCGGCAATGGTCATGCCCCGGGGGGAAACGGAAAGCGGCAGATTTATACCGTTCGCGACATCGAATGTTTTTTCGAGGCATTCACGAAACGGCGCCGCGGAGATGCGCGGTACATTTTCCATGGGGCTGATGTTCGGATCAATCGTGTCTCGCAGCCTGCTGGCCGACCGTTCGTACGAACCGTCCATGGCTTCGATAGAGGCCGTGTCCGCGCCTATCTCTTTCATGATCCGGATGGTTTCAGGAAGCAGTTCGTAGGTTTTCGGCAGAATGACCGCGTTGACCATGATGCGGGGCGCGCGCGTACCTGCCGTGTCTCTGGCTTCCCGGAGAGTACGTATACCGTTTACAAGTCCGTCAAACGCATTGGGTTTTCCGCGGACCTGATTGTGAATTTCACGCGGACCGTCGAGAGATAAACCTATTTGGTCAACCCTGAGTTCCACGAGGGCAGCGCACAGGCCTGGCGTCAGAAGCACGCCGTTTGTGCCAATGGTGACCGAAAAACCGCGCTGCTTCGCCTCCCGTACAGCATCGATAAATCCTTTTTTTACGAAAGGCTCGCCTCCCGTAAAGGCGATATTCGATTTTCGGGGAAGTTGTTTGACTATGTCCCGTATTTCATTGCCCGTGAGTTCAGTCCGCTTTTGGATCTCGCCCTGTTTCCGGGCGATTTCCTGCAGGTAACAGCACATGCTGCAGTTGAGGTTGCAGGCGTAGGTGACCTCAAACACATAGTTACGGCACGAAAAAAGATAGCGCGTATTCAGGCGTCTCGGCAAGGTGTAGTACAACCAGCGGAAAAATCGTTTCATATTTTTTTCCCTTTGGACGCAATGGCCTGTACCAATGCGGCCTCGTATTTCGACGCGATGATGTTCCAATCAAAGAGTTCCTGCGCGCGCGCCCGTCCCTGGTTGCCCATGCGTGTGCGCATTCCTTCGTCGTTTAAAAGTTCAATGGCAGCGTCGGCCATGCGTTCGGGGCTGAACGGAGGAACGAGGATCCCGCATTCGCGGTCCTTTACGACCCCGGGAATCGCCGTGTTGTATACGGACACTATTGGTTTCGCGTAGGCCATTGCCTGGGCCAGGACAATACCGAAGGTCTCGTATGTGGAGTGGAAGAGAAAAACATCGCAGAGGTTGAAATAATCGCCCAGGCGGATATCGTCGATGAAATCGGTGAAAAGCACATGTTTGGCCAAGTCCAGGTCCTGGACCAGGGTGTGCAACCGTTCTTTTTCAGGGCCAGTGCCGCCGATGATCAGGTAACTGTCAGGTATGGCTTTGCGTATGCGCGGGAGCGCCTTGAGCACTATATCGACCCGTTTTTCCTTGCTAAGGCGCTGGAGCGCGAATAGAACGCGCGCGCCTTTTGGTATGCCCAGGCGTTCGCGGAAATGATCAGAAGGCTTCAGATGGATCTTGTTAAAATCAACGCCGTTCCAGGTGACTGTGCCTGGGCCCTTGGTGCCGAAAACAATATCACGGCAATAATCTGACACATAAGTAAGTCCGCTGTAAAACGAGGCGGCGATACGGTGCCAGTATTTCCAGAAGACCGGTACTCCGGGGCCCGGGACATCGCGACCATTGAGCGTAAGTACTGATGGTATTCCCCAGAAAGTATCCGCAATAGCGCCGGCCAGGCCCGTGGGCATGGTATAATGAACGTTGAGAACATCCGGTTTAAATGTCCGCAGCGCTTTCCGGACAGCAAACACGGCTGAAAGTGAAAACGGCGGAATGGCGCCCTGAAAAAGCCCATGACCGGGTATGGACATTAACGTCAGTGTGTCGTTGTACCGGGTGACCGGGAAGTTGAGGGGATAGTCGGGTGCGTTGTGGGAATAATGGCGGATCAGGTCCTCGGACAGTTGGGGTGTCAGCAGGAGGACGCTGTGGTGTTCGGCGAGTCTGCGGTATACTTCCCAGAGAACAATTTCAGCGCCCCCGACCGCGGGCAAAAACGTGGGAGAGAGTACGAGTATTTTCATGGTTCATTTCGCCAGAATACGGTGTAACTCACGATTAAGGTCGCGGCCTATTGATCCCCAGGCAAACGCGGGACGCAGGGCAATAATGCGGGTTTCCAGCGTTTCACGGCGAAGCGAATTGTTCCAAAGCTGCCAGAGCGTTTCCGCCAGTACCTCAGGGTTCTGGGCGGGTACAAAGCAAAAAGCGCCTGATTTGTCATTGAGATACGCTGATGGGATAGCGGCCGTGGTTGTCACAGTGGCCAGCCCATGCTCAATGGCGGTGATGAGCGTTGTCCTGCGTATTGAGGCGCCTTTGTCAAATGGAACGCAATAAATGTCCGCGGTGGACAGGTGCGCGGAAACGGCCTTTGGCTCCAGGTCGCCGGTAAGTACAACGTGAGTGTCCAAACCAAGTTCGCGGACCAGGTTTTGAACAAGGGTGATATAGGTATGGTCAATTTCACGGAGTGCGCCCAGCAATAGCAGCCGAAAATGTCCCGTCTTGATTTTGAGTGAATGGCACGCCCGAAGGAGCGTTTCGATGCCGCGTCCAGGGTAAAAAAGACCAAAGTTGGCGATGACCAGGCATTCTTCCGGAAGGTTCAACGACCTTTTGGCTTGTCTGCGGTCCGGCCGCTGGCCCAATGGCACAATGTTCGCGCCAATGGGGATTTGCGCAAAGTCTTTCCGGATGAATGGTGTCTGTTTCAGTATCCGGGTGATTTCCTCATTTGTACTGATGAAACCTCTGGAAAGCGCGAGGAGCATAAGCGCCTGGGCCTTGCTAAAAATGGTTGATCCGTGCAGCGTATGAAACGTGACAATGACCGGAGTGATAAAACCTGCGAAGCATACGGCCACCCTGAACCAGAACCCGTAGAGAGCCGGTGTATGCTGCATGTTGATCAGGTCAAAACTGTTTTTTCTGATGAGCAGCAGGAATCTAAAACCTGCCATGCACCCGAAGGTACGCGTAAACGGCGCAACAATCAAACGGTCTGTTTTGGGCTGGGTATGATGAAGAGTGCTGGAAAGCACGGTAATGTCATGGCCAATTTTCAGCAATTCGTCCACAACGTGGCCCGTATAATCGCCTACTCCGCACGCAAAGTCATTGGGCGGAAAGTGCGGACAGATGATACAGATGCGCAACTGCTTTGCGGTCATTTGTTGGTACCGGTTTTTCTGAACACCACAACGATGTTTCTCATGAAATAATGGCCCCAGCGCTTTTCCAGGAAACCCCAAAGGGCGGTATAGGCTTTTTGGGGCAAACGGGGGACTATGGCGGGCATGCGCCGGTACATTTTGTCCATAAGGTCTCTGAGCACAAACAACGGCTCTTTCCACGAAGGCCAATATCCGTACCCGAGAACAGTTTCTTCTATAAGGCCAAGCGACCTGCCCGCGTTCCGGAGATCGCCATAGGAAAATTCCCGTTCCCATCCCAGTTCCCAGGCGCCTTTCCGGATCTGCGCATGTTTGTGCAGTGTATACCCGGTGAATTTTTGCGGCACATTCACCACGAGGAATCCGTTTGACGCAAGCACACGAACCTGTTCCAGGAAACAGGGCATGGGATCGAAAAAATGCTCCATGACTCCCTGGGTAAAAATGATGTGCAGCGAGTCCGAGGCAATGGGGAGCGCGGCCATATCAGCGGCGAAAAAGGAACACGACCCGCCTATGGCGCTGTTCATGGACCGGGCGACCGTTCCGGCTTCGACTGAAATATCTGAAACATAGAAACGCAATAACGGGTGCCCGGCGGACAGGATGGATGCGTCAACGGCAGTCCCGCACCCCAGCTCCGCAATACGCGCGCCTGGCGCCAGTCTTGCGCACAAACGCTTCATGAGTTCAAGAAATGGCGCACGGGTGCGCTCGTGATGGTCCCTGATTTGGACCGGGTCTTTTCCATCAAGATACCCGCTCCAAACCTTCCGGTAGTCGGCAACGACGCTTTTGGGCGTTATTGTTTTTGCTGGATGAGAAATGGCCAAGGAATGGTCCTGTTCCGCGGAAAACCCAGGGTTTTAACGTGCGCTGATGAGGTAAGCCTGGCAAGGAGCGTCATGGCCCTGGTTGTGGCCAAGGGTTCCTTTTCAAACATGAAAAGACAGCGCGCAAGCTGTACCATTTTTTCTGGCCGCTCCATTTCAGTAATGGAAAACGTTCCGCTTTTGCATAAAAAATAGATTATTTTGAGCGGCGCCGCCTTGTTTTTACCCGTGCTTTTCATTTCTCCCCAAAAAGGGGTGCTGTGGACCACGAAGGTTTTTCCCCTTTGCCTGATGGCCACGATCTCATCGCTGATGACGCCATAGCGTTTGCATGCGCGCGAAATGGTGGTTTTGCCGCTGCCCGATACTCCTGGAAAGACAATTGCCATGTTGTCGCGGATGATGCCAGCCGCGTGCATAAGGCAGCCCTGTTTGCGTATGAGCAGCGAAGAATAGAGAATTCTCAGGAAAGAATCGAACGAATACCTGTTGTCAGCAATGTCCAGCGTTCCCCGCATCAGGCTCATGTTGAAAATGCATATAAAGTCAAAGCGACGTATTGTCAGTATCATTTTATGCTCAGAAAGACAGGGGATCATGGGTCCTTTTTTTCTGGTAAAAGACCGTATGGTCAGAACAGCGTTGGGGCGGCCATGGCAGGTAAAGCTGGAATAGCGTTTTCTAATTTTAATTGCCCGGGTGTATGGAAGAATGAAGCAACAGCGTATTCCCGCGATGGATAGCGTGAGCCGGCTATTGGTCTTTTGGCGCATTTTTCTTGTATATCATGAGAAACGCGATAAGGATGAAAAAACAGCTGGATTGGAATATGGTGAAAATAAGGTCAAGTCCCTCGGCTGTTCTTAGCACCAGCCCGCTAAATCCTGAGACAATACAGGTGAGAAAGATCATAATCACCGCGCCCTTGGGCGAGAAACCCATGTCCGTGAGGCGGTGGTGAAAATGGTCCTTTCCCGTAAAGTGGATCCATTCGCTTGCGCTCTTAACCTTGCCGGTCCGTATGCGCATTATTGTTGTTAGGGTCATGTCAAACACCAGCACGCCCATAATGACAGCGGGTGCAATGAGATCAAAGGGGTTGTTGGTGGCCCAGTCACCCATTATGGCCACACTGGCAAGGAAAAAGCCCAGGAAGTTACTGCCGCCGTCGCCCAGGAATATTTTCGCGTTTTTTCGCGGCCTGAAATTGTGCAGAAAAAAGCCAAGGCAGCTGCCGATAATGGCCAGACAGAGAAAGGCGAGATAGGGCTGGCCCGTGCGCATGGCAAAAACCGCGAAAAATGAGGCCACAATAATCGATATGCCCGAGGCCAGGCCATCCATGCCATCGAGAAAATTCATGGAATTGGTAATACCCACAAGCCAAATGGTCGTAATTATGGCTTCTGTATAAAAACCGCCCAGCCAGTCGGGAATAAAAGAAATGCGGACGCCAAAAAGAATGACTACTGCCGAAGCCGCGAGCTGGAGTCCCAACCGTATTTTTGCGCTTAGATCGCGGACATCGTCAATAAACCCTGCAAAAAAAACTATGCCGCTGCCAATCAGGATTCCCTTCATGTTCCAGGAAAAATGAAAATTTAGCAGGATCGTTGTCATAAAGGCGGCGACGATTGCCACGCCGCCCGTAAGCGGGGTGGGTAGTTTGTGTATTTTCCGTTCGTTGTCCGGATCATCGACAATATTGAACAAAAGGCCAAGACGTATGGCAATGGCGTTGAACAGGTAGGAGAGGGAAAAGGAGAGAACTATAAGCATGGTCCAGTCGAGAGAAGACGGAATCGCCCCGTTTTGGTGAAGAAAGAGCATACCGCCGAGTAGAATGATGTTCAGCGCATGAAGGAGCATGGTCAGAGCCCTGCCAGGCCAAGATTGAGCAGCATGCGCGGCGTTTTGAACCCTTCGGCGAATTTGACACGGGACTGGGTACCCCTGAAATTGGCCAGGGCCTCGGCAATGCGCAGGATAGAGAGGTCAGTGATATTGGTGCGGTTCATCTGCGAAGCATGGGCCTTGAGCGACTCGAGTTTGCTTTCAATGTCAGGGCCAATTTCAAAAAAGATGTTTGGCGTAAAATCGATTGTCGTGGGTACCTCGTAAAAGAGGATGGTCTTAATGTGCCTTGTCGCTGACAAGGTACAGGCATTTACATAGCGATGGTCCTGGTGGGTGTCCTCGGGCGCGTGAACAAAGACCACGTCGGGCCTTGCCTCTATCACAATAGCCTCTATTTTATTGATGACATCCGCGTGCTGGGGTATTTGAGTGTCGCGATACCCGCCCCAGAAGAGTTTTTTGAATCCCAGAATACGCGCTGAATTTTCCTGTTCCGTTTTTCGCACTAGGGGATCGCCGCCTATTTCACCGTGGGTAAGAACAAGGGCCGAGACCGCGTGCCCCATGCGGGAGAGCTTGTGCAGGGTTCCGCCGCAGCCTATTTCAATGTCGTCGGGATGGGATCCAATGGCAAGGATGTTCATGCGTTTTCCTTACAGCAGAGTGTTGATGGCCTTGATAATTTTCCCTGTTTCAGCCTGGCTGAGCAGGGGATATATGGGTATAGACACCGCATGCTGATACATGTTGCTGCTGTTTGGGCATGGACATTTTTTCATGTAATCGCCTAATAGCTTGTATATTGGCCTGCGCGCCGAGATTCCATTCTTGTTGAGCCTGCGTATCGCTTCACCGGCAAGCCCTTTGTATGTAACGATATATCTAAAATAAATATTATTCTGCACAATACCACAAGGCAAAACTCGCGGGTTTTTTATTTCCGCTGAATAGCGCGCGGCTATTGCCCGCCGTTTTGCGATAAACCATGCAAGTTGGTTCAGCTGCGAGAGGCCCATCGCGGCGTGTATATCGGTCAAACGGTAGTTAAAACGGGTCTGGTAATCGTCCTTTTCATCGTATTCCCTCAGGTCCAGTGTACGCTCCCTGATAGCGGTTGAATTGGTGAGGAGCATTCCCCCTTCACCAGCGCACAGGAGTTTGGTCGCGTAGAAGGAACACACAGCCACGTGGCCCATGCTGCCGATTTTATTTCCATTGACCTTGGATCCAAATGTATGGGCGCAATCCTCGATAACGGGCACCCCCAGGCGTTTGAAGGGGGCAAGGTCCTGTGCAAGTCCGAACATATGGGGAACAATAATTGCTTTGATTTTTTTTGTCATAAGGCGCTGTACGGATTCCAACGACAGGTTGGCATTGGTTGGATTGCAGTCGGCAATGATGGGTTGTGCGCCTACGTAATTGAGGCAGTTCAACAGGGCTGTACATACATAATCTGGTATAATGACCTTGTCACCCTTTTTAATTCCAAATGCAAGAAGGGCAAGATGGATGGCTGAGGTGCCTGAATTAACGGCAACCGCGTATTTGACACCCGCTGCCTTTGCCATGGCATTTTCAAAGGCCTCCACAACAGGACCGCCCGTAACCATGCCCGATTCAAGGACTTTTAACACGTTTTTCCGGTCAGCAGTGGTAATGGTTGGACGTGAATGGGGAATCATATGGCGCCTCCGGTCATGAGTATTTCAAGGCTTTTTTCACCGCAATTGAAGAGAAGATCGATAATAGACAGATTGGGAATAAATGTTTTCTGTTCCTTAAAGGCCACCTGGGGGTATTGGGGACAGGTGAATTCCTGGTATTGGAGGGAAATGCCTGCTGTGGGAAAGGCATTTTCATCAAGATACTGCTTGCCGCCTGGTCCGGAAAGATACGTGTCCGCGCTCAAGGCCTTGCAGATAGCTATGAGCCGTTGGGTTGAATGGCCTTTGATCTTCAAGTCAGATGCAAGAACAATGGAACAGCGCAATCCGAGTATGGTGGCAATGGCTTTTATGAGTGTAGCGTTGAGGTCTGAAAGGCTGTGATACTCGCGCGAAAGAATTGTTGCTATTTCAGGAAAGAATTGCTTGAAGAACGGGGCGCGTGAATAATTCATTTCCAGGGCAGCCAAATGCTTTTTCGCCCATTTCTGGCGTGAGTCAACGGTCACTTCACTGAGGAGCTGAGGAAAGGAATAGTTTACAGGTACTGTCAGAAATTGTTCACCCTGCGCGGTTTTTATGCGATTACGGTTTTGCCATTCGTTTTTGTGGTATTGGGCGTCGTTGAGCAGTACAAAAGCGTCGCACAGCGCCATCTTGTGAAAATAGCCCACATAAGCGAGGTATTGAGGTTGGTGGATGGCGCAGATCATTTGACTGTTATATTAAATTGTGCAGGTTCATTTTACCAGCAACATTCTACGTTTTTGGATAAAATCGTCCGCTATTATCCGATAGATATATAGACC
>MFYT01000089.1 GCA_001789205.1 Candidatus Raymondbacteria bacterium RIFOXYA2_FULL_49_16
GGCAACACTGAACTTCGGTCTTGTCTTCGATGCCAATTATCAGACCACCGAGGCCCGGCAGTGCAAAATATACAACAACACCTTTTACGGCGCCGCTGACTCGGCTGGAATACAGATATCTGTTGACAATAGCGCTAGTTCGTCTTATCTACCGTTTATGAAAAACAATTACTCGGTGAACACGGCAACAGGCGTGGATTATTCATTTCACGGTCCTGACTATAGCAATACGACCGCCAACTTTGCCTACAATGGTTCTGACGATGGCACTGCCGGGACCAGCAACAACAACCAGACCATTACCGCCGCGAATATGGCCTTCACCTCTACCACCAGCAGCAGCGAGAACCTGCACATTGCAAACAATTCAGCAGCCAATGACGCGGGTATTGGCCCCACGACTGACGCAAATGTACCCACTCCTGATCTTGACAACAATGCCCGGTCAGGCGCAACCGCCGACATTGGCGCTGATGAGCAGCCAATCCGTAAACCCACAACCCTCCATGTCGGATCTGGCCAAACATATGCGACCATTGCCGCTGGCATTGCCGCAACCGTAAGAGGCGACACAGTCTATATCCACAACGGCACATATAATGAAAACAATCTTACCATCTCAGCCAGGAGATGCGTTGTGATAAAGGGTGAGTCCATGAAGGGC
The DNA here is from genome assembly GCA_001789205.1 of Candidatus Raymondbacteria bacterium RIFOXYA2_FULL_49_16. GTDB lineage: Bacteria > Fibrobacterota > OXYB2-FULL-49-7 > OXYB2-FULL-49-7 > XYB2-FULL-49-35 > XYB2-FULL-49-35. Next base: position 665 of record MFYT01000089.1, read on the forward strand.
GTAATCATGAACTGCACAAGCACAAGCAGGGCTTTTAACGTATATGACGGTTGCGACTCAATCTATTTTGTGAACTTTACCATACAAAACACAAGTGCGTCCGCCATTCGCGGCGGCGGAAGTCCTGCTGGCAATAGTCATATCAATTTTTCCAACATGACCTTCCAGAACTGCGTCTCTTCAACCAGAGGCGGGGCCATGGATGTGTATTATTTCCTAAAACAGTGGCGCATTGATACCTGTTTTTTCTATGCTTGTTCGGCAAAAAGTGGTGATGGCGGGGCCATATACCACGGCCATTCCACAGCAGATACGCTTACCATAACAAACACCGTGTTTGAGAATTGCTATGCAAGCGGAACAGCCGGCGCAGTGCATGAAACCGGGTGTTGCGGACCGGTTGCCGTGGGTTTTGACTACCGGTGTAAATTTATAAACAACCGTGCCGGTGGCAAAGGCGGGGGTATTGGCAATATCGATGGAAATGGGGGTAGTTGGTGGACCCATAGCGGCTCAGCAGCAGGGCAATGCGATTTTATCGGCAACACCGCAGGAACCGATGCCCAGCACCTTAATTTTTTGCTTACTGGCGGACAAAACGCGGAATACTGTTTCTGGGACGACGGCGGGGCGCCTGCAAACCCGGCTGATGCCAATTTCGCCATCACCAACTATGCCACAGCCATGCTTCCCATGAACTATTTCCCGCAATACTTATACGACACACTTACCAAGTCTGACCCGTGCAGCGTTTATTATTCCGTGGGTACCTCAACGGCAAATTTAATAACCGGCACGCCAACAGTGTCTGTTTCAAGCGGCACTGCCACCTTTTCGACCGCCCAAACCGGCAGCATTGGCGCTGGCGACATGGTAACGCTCGATAACGGCTGGGTCTTTTATCTTAAAACCAAAACCTCGACCACAGTGTGGACCGTTTGCTCGCCTTCTGGTGCAAGCCCCACAAACATCTCCAGCCGCAAGGTGGTTTTCATCAAGCGCGCGTTCAATTCATTAAATGCGGCCATGCATGGTTCAAGCCCAGGGGCTGCCGATGTAAACCACCTGAACACCAAAGACCTTGTAACTGTAAAAACCAAGGTATTCATCCCCTGCTATGCTGATGGCGATGATGCATCCTTAAGTACCCTGTCCAGCACCTGGACAACCAGTTTATCGTATTATATTACCGTCTTTACCCCAACAAACACATCCGCAGAATGCAACAGCAGCCAGCGCCACAATGGTGCTGCGGCAGGCGGCGGATATACGCTTTCTGCCAGCTCAGCAGCCACCTATGCATGGAATTTCGCTGTATGCGCAAATTATACAAAGGTAATCGGCTTAAAAGTCAAGAGAAGCTCCAGCAATTGGTCGTCTGGTTTTGGCATCGGATCTTCTTTTGACGTATCATCAAGCGGAGCAATTAGTTGTGAGATCGCATACAATCTGGTTATCCAGGAAAGCGGCGGGGACAATGGCTCCGGAATACAATGGCGAGATGTCAACGCCACTGTCAGATATTCGTGCAGCATTCATGATAACATGGTCATCAGCAGGTCCCCTACCTTGAGCTACGGGTTTCGATTTGAGTTTAATTATCAATCAGCAATTGGCAGGCAATGTAAATTCTATAACAATACCTTTTACGGGCAAGCTGACGGCGGAGGCTTCTATTTGGATGGTGGGACAAGCTATTCCCCCGACTACCGGCCCCTGGTGAAAAACAACTATTCCTGCAACACCCATGCGACCACTTCATACCCTGATTTTCTGTTTACCGCCGATTACCCCAACACCATTGCCAATTTCGCTTATAACGCGTCAGACGACGGCACTGCCGGAACCAGCAACAGCAACCAGACCATAACAGCCGCGAACATGGCGTTTGTCTCCACTGCCAGCGGCAGCGAAGACCTGCATATTGCCTGTACATCCTTGGCAAAAAACGCGGGAATTGGGCCTGCCTCGGACGCCAATGTCTCCACCCTTGACATAGACGGTAATGCCCGTGCGGGTATATACGCGGACATAGGCGCGGATCAAGGCCCAACCAGGATCTATTACAGCATTGGCCAGAACACAACTGACCATAAGACAGGTTCTCCCACAATATCCATAACCAATGGTGTAGCTGAATTTTCAGCCGCGCAAACCGCCGCGAATATGGGGATTGGGGACAAAGTAATCTATAATGCATCGAGCGTTGCCTATATTTCCTCAAGAATTTCCACAACCCAATGGCGGGTCATTACCGCCACCGGTGCTGTTTCCGCGGACGTTACAGGACAGACGGTTGATTCCATAACGCATGCGTTCTCATCACTTCACAATGCAATTACCGGGGCTTTGGGCGCGTCATACCTGAACACTTCAAACCTGGTAACCGGAAACTATCAATTGAACATTCCCTGCTATTATGATAACGGAGCGGATACCCACGACATACAGCTTATCGGATACACGCTCGATGCATTGCATTACATCAATATCTATGCCCCCGACAACACATCCACCGAGGTCAATCAGAGCCAGCGCCATTCAGGAAAATGGGACAATGCCAAATACAACTTATCCATTAGCACCAGTGGTTCCGGAAGGGTTTTCAATGTCGCATTAAGCTATATCAGGTTAGAGGGCCTTCAGATGCAGGTTACCGCCACTCTAGGAGGTGTTTTTTCCAATACCCCCTATGCCAGCAGGGGACAGTTTATTAAAAATTGCATAATTGCCGGCAATTGCACTTTCACCAGCATCCAACATGGCATTCAATGGACCGGAACAGCTTCGGAAGTTTCAGTTATTAATTGCATTGTCTACGGATTTAATTATGCGGGTTCCTATGGAATAAGCCTAACGCAGAATTCCGGCACTATTGTTCCGGTCGTATATAACAATACTGTATATGGATGCGCAACTGGTATAAATCAAATGAATCTGGGATATTATTCAAATAATATTTCTTATAATAATACAACGGATTTTGCCGGGACATCCAAAGCAGGTTCATGCAACAATCTTTCAAAAGACGCGACCGCCACAGGGACAAATTCAAAAACAAACCAGACCCTTTATTTTGCCGATGCCGCGAATAAGGATTTTCACCTCACAATAACCGATACTGCCGCATTAAACGCTGGTGCTGATTTAAGCGCAGATGCAAACTACCCGTTTGCCACGGACATTGATGGGGATACAAGAACAGCCGGGGTCTGGGACATTGGCGCTGATGAAGGGTATGGCCTGTTCCTTTCCAACCACACCGGAGGCCAGAAATACAATGCGTTCACCTACTCAGGCAGCGAAACAAAGGCGAATCTCTTCTCTTTCAAACTCTCACCCGTAGGCAGTAACTTCAGTGTATCCAGGCTGACCTTCATACTCACTAATGTATTAGGTATTTCCTCGGGAGATATCACCAGCGCGTACATATACACAGACGCAAACAACAACGACACCATCGAGGCAACAGAGGCAACAACTGTTGGCGGAGCAGGCAATGCGACCATCTCCTCTGGCACGGGCGCCATCCAGTTCAGCACTCTGTTCACTGTGACCGCTGTTACCAATTACATCCTGTGCGCAAATGTGGCCTCGCTCGGGAAAGGCGATAAAATGACAATGTCCTTGTACAAGGACAGCATTATAATAACCGCCCATACAACCAGCGGCGCCTGCGACTCCCTGACACACTGGGAAGTTCCCTGGTTTGCTCCGCCGACCAAGCTGCTCAAACAATATACGACAGTCAGCGGTACGGATATTTTTATCCAAAACATTGCCACGGACGCGACAACATCCAGCTATTTCTCGAACAGATATGACTCGTTGCAGCAGTTTTACATCCATTTCAATGCCTTGAACAGCGCAACAGACGGCATGTTTTACTCTTTTAAATCCGCGGCATCAGATCCAGGCTCCCAAGTGTCTGGCGCATTCGAATTGCTTCCCTCGGACAAGAGCCAGTCAGACCTTTTCAATATTTATCGCAAGAATGGTACGAATGAGTCATGGTATTCATCGAGCGTCAGTTCACTCACCTTTACGGTTGCCGAATCCACAATAACCAGGACAAAGTACCGGATTAACCAGCGCACTGTGCCCATGAGCGGTAATGACGCGGTTGTTTCAACCGAGATTACAGTGTATCCTACAGGCCAGTTCTTTATCTGGGACTCTGTCTATGTACCCTCCAACGACGATACTTTGACAGCGCAGTTCTATTGCGCTGCTGCTGCCAGCGAAGGTACAGTGGTGAACCTGGACAATACCGGTAAACCATATGGCGGACTTTACGGTACTGGTACCAGTGCTGACAACCTGCATGATTTTGCTGCTGGATTCCTCTCCTACAAGGACAAAAACAACACAACAGGCACCCCATTTACCACCTGTTATCCTGCCACAGGTGCGGGAAACAGAGGCATTAAAATGACTGGTCCGCGCGCAGGCTGGAACAATGCTGTTGCTCCCTACCAACAGGCCTTTGTCATGGATTTCTCAACAGACAGGGCGGCTTCAGGTGACCTGGATGAGATGATTCAGGACAAACAAGACCCGCATGTCTTTGATAAATATGACTTTAGGAAGGGATGGTACATAGATGATATAAAGGGTGATTTGAATGATGATGGGTTCAATGAGTCTGAAGGGCTCTACGAACTCTACTGTCTTGGCGACCAGGTCTATTTCTGGTTCAACCACCATGCGAACAAGCGCAAAC
>MFYT01000090.1 GCA_001789205.1 Candidatus Raymondbacteria bacterium RIFOXYA2_FULL_49_16
TTTCTTGACGAGGAGGCCGAATTTGGATGCGGAGAGAGGAAAACGGGGGGGCCTTTATCGAATACCGGAAAGAAATGCGCCCTGCATTCGCCGGTGAAAATTATGTGTACTGGAAAAAGCAAATGCCTATCAATTTGCCGGATAGGCCACGGTCACCGGGCCGTCTCGTACGTAAGGACGCCTTTCATGCAATAGAGGCCTGTATGCAAGAATGACGCCCTTACATCCCCGCACTTGAACGCCCTTCCTTGACCTCGCCTCTTCCGCGCGTATATCTTATTGATCCATGATCATCTTTCCCTTTGGCAAAGCGCCTGCGGTCATTCTGGTAGCCGCCCTTCTGGCAGGCGGGTGGCTTCTCCTGCATCCGCGCGGCAAAGAGGACGCAAACCTCGTGCTCTGGTCCTTTGCAAAGACACATATCACGGCCTACAACCAGGCCCTTCCCGCTTTGAACCATGCTTATCCTGATGTGAAACTGTCGGTCAAGCAGATCCATTTTGAAGCGCTCAACCGCCGCCTGCTCTCCTCATTCTGGAGCGACCTGCCGAGCCAGCCCGATCTTGTGGAGATCGAGATAAGCTGCGTGGGCACTTATTTCAAGGGGCCAAAGGAGCAGATCGGATTCGAAGACCTCAAGCCGCGCCTTGTTGAATCGGGCATGTACAACCGCATTGTGCGCAATCGGCTTGCCACGTGGAGCAACCGGGGCGGCATATACGGCATTCCGAACGATGTGCATCCTGTCATGCTCGCATACAGGCGCGACATCGCCGACTCCCTCGGCATATGCGTTGACTCTTTGTACACCTGGGACAGGTTCATCGAGGCAGGCAGGCGGTTCACCGTTGAGGGCGAGAGGTATATGATTGAACTGAACGAACAGAACGTCGGCAGCCTTGAATGCTTTCTTTTTCAGCGCGGAGGCGGATATTTTGATTCGCTTGGAAATGTCATTTTTGACAATCCGGTTGCTGTTGCGACCATGGAATGGTTCGTTCCTCTGGTGACAGGAAAGGGCAGGATAGGGGCGGACCTGGGTTCGGGGCAGAACGCGGCCGTGCTGTTCTACAAGGCACTGGAAGAGGGATACTATCTTTTTTTCATCTGTCCCGACTGGCGCAGCAGTTTTATCCAGGAGTATTCTCCCCGCCTTGCCGGAAAAATGGCTTTAATGCCCATGCCCGCTTTTTATCCAGGAGGCAGGCGGACCAGCACCCAGGGGGGTACCATGATGGCCATCACCAAGGCGTGCAAAGACAAGGACAAGGCGTGGAAGACCGCGCTTTTCCTGTATACAAATCCGGAAGGACGGAGCCGGAGCTTTAAAAAAACCAATATCATCCCGCCCTTCAGGGACGCATGGACCGAACCGGTGTTCCATGAACCCAATGCCTTCTGGTCAGGCCAGAAACTGGGAGAAATGTATATCGGCCTTGCGGATTCCATTCCTCCCCAGTATAGCAATCCCTTTGTCGTTCTTGCCAAGGGCAAGCTGAGCCAGGCCCTGGTGAGTTGCACCCAGTATTATAGCGTAAACGGCAGCAGCGGCTTCCGTGACCATATCCGGAAAGCCCTGACTGCTTCGGCAGACGAGGTGCGGAAATACCAGAAAAGGGGCCTGATTGAGTAAGCGTATTTCAAGGTGGCATATTTTCAGGCACACAAGCGCGCCCTACCTGTTCATTGCGCCCTTTATCATCATGTTCGCCATTTTTTATCTGTATCCCCTGATCAAAAGCCTCATACTCGCTTTTTATATCACCGTAGGACCCAAGTCAAAAATATTCGTGGGTTTTGACAACTTCCGTTTCATGTTCCACGATCCGGACTTTTACCGGGCGGTGCGCAACACCGTGCTGTATGCCCTGGGGTCGGTCTTTGTGCAGCTTCCCGTGAGCCTGGGCCTGGCCATTCTTCTCAACCGGAGCAAATATCCGGGAAGGAATTTTTTCAGGTTCAGTTTTTTCTCGCCGTACATGTTCGGATCGGTATTTGTGGCGGTTCTTTTCGGCGTGCTCTTTGTGCCCCACTTCGGCCTGGTGAACAAACTTGTCGCCTTTTTCTATTCAGTTGATATAAAATGGCTTTCCAATCCCAAGCTGGTGCTGCCCGCGCTTATACTCACTGCGCTGTGGCTCTACGCGGGCCTTAATATGATTTATTTTCTTGCTGCCCTGCAGTCAGTGCCCAAGGAACTGTACGAGGCGGCCCGCGTTGACGGTGCAAATGCCCTGCATCAGTTTCTCCATGTCACCTGGCCCGGCATCAAACCTGTCGCGGTGTTCGTGATCATGATGAGCACCATCGGCAGTTTTCAGCTTTTTGAACTCGCATGGGTCATGCTCGACAGTTCGCCGGGACCGGACAATGCCGGCCTCACCATTATAATGTATTTATATCAATCGGGGTTTGTTTCCGGAGACCTGGGATATGCCTCGGCCATCGGCTGGGTGCTTACCTGCGGCCTTGGCATCATCTCTTTTTTCCAGATGAAAGTTACAGGAGCGCTGTCAAAATGATCAACAGGATCCTGCTCTATGCCGTTCTTTCCGTGTGCGCAGCGATCATGCTTACGCCCATGATATGGCTCCTTGCCGCAGCCTTCAAGGGCAACGAGGACCTCTTTTCCTATCTCTTTTTCTCTCCGCGGCCCACGCTGCACAATTTCCACAAGCTGTTCGAGTCAATTCCCTTTATGCGCTACATGGTCAACTCATTCTTTGTTTCGGGCATTGTTGTCATGCTGCAGCTTTTTTTCTCGTCCCTGGGCGGGTTTGCGCTGGCAAAATACGAGTTCAGGGGTAAGAAATACGTCATGCTCCTGATGCTTATCACCATGCTTATTCCAGGCCAGGTGCTTATGGCGCCTCTGTACGAACTGCTGTTCAAGCTCAGGCTGCTCGACACCTACACAGGCCTGGTCTCGCCCTGGGCTGTGAGTGTGTTCGGCATGTTTCTTTTCTCCCAGTCCATGAAACAGATCCCCCAGAGCCTGCTCGAAGCAGGCCGACTCGATGGCCTTTCCGAGTTCGGCATATTTTGGAACCTTGTACTGCCTGTGTGCAGGCCCATGATCGGCGCTTTCTGCCTCATCTCGTTCATGGGTTCGTGGAACAATTTCCTCTGGCCCCAGATTGTGCTCAATTCACAGGAAATGTACACTCTGCCAGTGGGCCTTTCACAGCTTACGGGCCTGCTTTCAAATGAATACGGCGCGCTCATGGCCGGCACCCTGCTCGCGGTCCTTCCGGTGGGTGTGCTCTTCTTCCTGCTTCAGAGAGAGTTTATATCAGGTCTTACCGCAGGCGCGGTAAAGGGATAAACGGCGGCCTGTTGCTTTTCTTCTCAATAATACATATATTTATGCATACCAATATACACATATGAATTATGCGTTTTTTGAATGGGATGATGTTAAGGATGCCTACAATCAGCAAAAGCATGACGTTTCTTTTACAGAAGCCCAAGAAGCGTTTTTTGATGAGGATCGTATCACTGCAGTAGACAAATCTCATAGCAATTTAGTAGAAACTCGTTATTACTGCATCGGTAAAATCGAGAGAGGTGTCGTAACAGTCAGATTCACATTCAGAAACCAGAACATCCGGATTATTGGAGCCGGTTTCTGGCGAAAGGGGAAAAAAGATTATGAAGAAAAAAACTGTATACACTGATGGCCCTATCGGCGATTATGAAATCATAGACGATTTTCTACCACCCCCGGAACTCTTGATCCGCAGACAGGAAAATGTACGGGTAACAATTAATTTAAATAAATCAAGTGTCGGGTATTTCAAAGAGATTGCAAAGACCAGTCATACTCAGTACCAGAAAATAATCAGGAGTTTATTGGATTATTATGCAACACGGCAGGCTTTGGCACACAAATGAAATTAGTGGCACAATAAAGCACCCGACAATCCTTGTGGCTTCTCCGTTCGATCTGCCTGAGGCGGACATTATATCCCGAACAAAGGCGCATCTCGACAAGCTCGATGGCCGCATCAGATCAGGTATTATGGATGGTACTCCAATAAAATCCGGGGCATGAGGGGAACGATTGGCGATAGACTGAGACGAAAAATTGAGAAACCACCCAGTTTGCGGCAACGCATGACGCCCGCCCTGAGCTTGCCGAAGGGTGGGCAGTGCTAATAAAACTGATTTAAAATGCTTATCAATTGCCGAAGAAATCCCGAAGGCAGTAGATCGGGCTTTCAGGGAACGGTATCTTTGGTAGGTAGCGCTGCGGGGCGGGTCAGGAAATCGAGCATTTTCAGGCGGTTTTTGCAGAAGTCTCAACACGTACCAGAAACTACCAATTATGGTACGAATCCACTTTAACGGAAATTTCTCAGACTTAACGTACGTTGTATTCAGTTTTCTGTGGTGACCCCTATTAAAGCCATGTTTTGGCCCGCCTGCTACATAAACAACCATTACAGGCTGCGGAAAATCACGAAAATTATTTCATCAGTATCATTTTTTTTACCGCAATAAAATCTCCAGCAACGAGACGATAAAAATACACGCCGCCTGCGAGATGAACAGTGTTAAAAACTGCCTGATATTTTCCGGCAGGTCTCATTCCGTCCATCAATGTAACGGTACCTTGTCCGGCGATATCATAGACTTTCAACACGACATGCGACCACTTTGGCACATCGTAGAATATTGTCGTGCTCGGGTTGAAGGGATTAGGAGAGTTCTGATATAGGGTGAATGAGTTCGGCGCTGCCGATAGGTTCTCCGATGTTGCGGTAGTAGAAGTATCCAGAACTAACACAGATGTTGCTAAATTGCCCCACAGCGTATCGCCAGACGTGCTACGCACTTCGCCGACTCGATAGGTAACCGTATCGAGGAAACCGTTAACTATACTTGTTGCAAACATTAACGTATTAACACTATCGGTAGTCCCTGTTTTGGCACTTTTAATCTTAGGTATCAAATTCGTTTGCACTGTTTCTATATCGTAATCGTTTGCAAGTAGTTCTGAAAGGGCAACTGTTCTTCCAACTATGAGGTAATCTGAAAATGCAAATGGAGCATTATCGAGCTTTTTCAATCCGGGATATGTGCTATCGGTCCTGATTGTCCATGTCGTATCAAAATCCCACCCGCTGAAATTCGGCGCTGCCTTCATCTGTGCTGTGGTCAGTCCGGTGATACTGAGGATTCCGTCATTATAACTATACCCGTTCGCTTGCCCCGATGTCTGCATATTCTAATAGCAAATGTTGATCGTTGAAGAAGACATATTGAAGCCCACCAGACCACCAGTAAAATCAGGAGCATCGTACACCCTTCCTGCAGCATAACAATTGCTGATGGTAGAAAACTGGTCGTTTATTCCCACGAGACCGCCTGTAACACCGTAACCGCTAACGCATCCTGTCGTATAACAATTTATAATGGTAGATAAGCTATTATATCCCACCAGACCGCCGATCCAATCAGAAGAACCGCTCACGCTCCCTGTTGCATAACAGTTGCTGATCGTAGAAGATTGTTCGTTTATTCCCACAAGCCCCCCGGTATAGAATGTGCCGTTTACGCTCCCTGTCGCATAACAGTTGCTGATCGTAGAAGAATCACAATTGCTGCCCACCAGACTACCGGTAAAGTGGTAACCACTCACTGAACAACTTGGCAAACCCAGACTATCGATCGTACTGCCGCAGGTATAACAGAACATTCCTACAAAGTCCATAGCTGGACGATTAATAACAAGACCCGTGATCACATGTCCGCCGCCATGATATGTGCCGGTAAAGTTCGTCGACGGATGGCCGATAGGCGTAAAACCGCTACCGCTGTCCCAGTATACCGTTGAATCCGCATCGATATCTACGGTTTGAACAAAATAGCTTCCCCAGCATCCACTGTTCTGCGAAAGCCAGTATAAATTATTAAGCGAAGATATTCTATACGGATCATTGCTCGTTCCGCTACCAGCAGGTGCTGTTTCTATTTGTGAAACTATTACCGTACTGAACCCTAGTGACAATACTGCAACCGCTGTCAATTGTTTTAACATAAATTTACCTTAGGCACGGCTTTTATCCAACTGATAGACTTTCATTTTCAGAAAAACAAGGTATTTAGACGATATGATAGTAAAATAGCCCTTACAACCCGCGAAAACAAGCGAAATAAATAAGCATATCTCCCGGCAGCGCTGATAGAATATTTCAGTCTGCAAGAAAAGATAAGGAGCTTTACACTTGATTTCGGGACTATGAAGGGATATTTTATCTAAAAGCAGCGTGAAATCGAAATTTTTTTTAGCCCGGAAGACCAAGACTGGGGGCCCGCCTCGCGTCGCCGCAAGGCGAGGCGGGGGCAATATCAAATGCCGGAACCAAATTCGCCTTGCAGGCATCAACGAATCATATCACGAACCGGAAAATCAAAATGCTTATCAATTATTTTAAACAAATAACCTTGTCCAAAGCCTCCTGCCATGGAAGGGCCAAGAACTTTCCAAACGCCGCTGCCCTTTCCGTCCTGCATGCCAGGATGCATTCCGCCGCAGGATACACTTCCTGGAACGAGCGCAGTCCTGAACAATGCCGGGGAGCGGGATTTCTGGTTGACTTTATTTCAATAGCCAGCATGGCGCCGGACGGGGATTTCAGGACACAGTCGACCTCCGCACCCCTATCGGTCCGAAAAAAAGAAATATCCAGGTCCAGGCGCAGATACTCGTTGAGTCTCCTGACTTCACAGATAATAAAATGCTCAAATGCCCGGCCATATTCTTCCGTCTCCTGAACCAGGGGTGCATTGAGCTTCTTTTGAAGGGCTCGCACCACTCCGCAATCAAAGAAATAAAAACGAGGGTGGCCGGCGGCCATCTTCCTTGCTGATTTAGCCAGGGGAAAATGAAAGAACCCGAGCAGTGTATCTTCAAGTATCTGATAATACGTCCTGACCGTGGTGACATTGAGGGCTGTCTCGCGGGCCACATTTAAAAAATTAACAAGCATACCGTTCTCTGACGCGGCCATAGGCAAAAATCGAAGAAATCCTCCCACATTCCTGAGCTGGGCCTCGATTTCAATTTCCTCACGGATATACGTATCAACATAGGAACGGAGAGTTTCTGATCTCGCTTCGTCATTCTCAGCCAGATAGACCTTGGGTAATGTTCCATAGTGCAGTGTGCGCTCGAGACTGAAAGCAGGTCCAATCTCACGCACCGTGAGCGGAAAAAGCCGGTAAGTCCACGCCCGTCCGCCAAGCATGTTAGCGTGCGATCGTTTGAGCTTCCGAACGCTTGAACCGCTTAGAGCAAAAATACAGGGTTCTGATGATTCAAGAATGGCATGAACTTCATCAAGCAGTTGGGGAATTTTCTGTATTTCATCAATGACAACGTGGCTGATTTGTTTTTCACGGATAGCAGCCCTGATTTCTTCACGCAGAGATTCTGGGCGTGCGGCAAGATGGCGATATGTGTCTGCGGTAAGAAGATTATAATAAAGGGCTTTTTCCACGAACTGTTTCTCTAATAAAGTGCTCTTTCCCGTTTGTCGCGGGCCAAAAAGAAAAAAAGAATTCTTTGTTGAGACCTTGAGTAATCGATCTATCATACCATAAATATAGCATATCTTATACTACTGCACAACTTTTTACGTCGTTTTTTGATTAATTATAAATATTTATCTACATAATGACATATATTATGTTAATTTTATAAATTTTATTAAATATGAGTACTATTTCCCAGCCTGTTTCAGCCACAAAGGCGTGGCAACAAACCAGGCAATCGTAGCGACAAAAAGGATGGTCTTTACCGGATCTAGTTCTATTCTCCCGGCAAGATAAAACACCGGTGCAACCACTATGGCGGCAAGGGCAAAAATGGAAATAAGTCTGGTCACTCTTTTCATAGTGTTGCCTGTGGTTTTCTTCGTTGGGTTACTTTGCTCAAAACTATATACAGAATAGCCGCGGCAAACCATCCGGGCAAACTGACAAAGAAAATCTGCACCCCGCCCTTCAACACCAGAAAGGCGCAGAAACCAAGCGTTAAAAACCAGGTGAGGCCAGCTGCCCAGTTGAATGAAATACCGTTTTCCTCAGCATAAAACGGGGTAAGTCTGAACTTTTTAAACAACCAGAAATCCACAAAAATAATAGCGCCCATGGGCATGAGCAACATACCATACAGCGCCACAAACCCCAACAGTTTCATGGCAACAGCCGGGAACATGCCAGCCAATGTTGCCAGAAGCCCGGTGGCAAGTGTGACTTTAACGCGTGAGACTCTGGGAATAATTGCCTGAAAAGCCAGTCCTGCGCGGTAGATTGTGGGATTTGCCGTTGTCCAGCCAGCGACAATGACGCAGACAAGCCCCGCAAATCCCGCGGCGCCAAATGCCATGGGACCGGGCAGCACGTCGGTGTTCGCGGAACAGCGGTGGAGCTGGAGGGCATACAGAATTGACGCGGAGAGCCATGCCATGAAGTGACCCACGTACATGCCCGTCGCGGAAGCAATACCGTGCCACGATTTTTTCGCAAACCGGAATATGGACAGATCCGACATGCCGATATGCATTGCCATGTTGCAGAACCAGGCAAAAAACATAACGTGCCAGAAGGTAAATTTGATTTGCCCTGGCAGCGGTTCTCCCCCTTTCCAGATAACTGTTGAGCACAGGGTGAGGAAGTCGCCGGCCGAAGTAATGTGCGTTCCGGTCTCGCGTAAAAACTGGCCAAGACCAATGAGGCCAAAGGCGAGAAAGACCAGCACCATCCACGGCGCAGCGATATTTGCGATATGGGAGACCATACGATATCCATATGCGGCAACAACTGAAATCATGACGCCCACAGCAAAGACCGCGACTACCCATCCAAAGCTATTGGGCAAAAGGTCGTTGAGTCCAGGCATTGGAAAATGGAACCACACACCTACAGCAGTGGCCGAAACCGTGATCATGGCGCCTGCGAGAAAGCAAAACATGACGCCATTGGCTAGGTTATATAGAGTGACAAGTTTGCGGCCGCAGATTTTCTCGAGCTGATAATAGAGCGTAAGCCGCACGCGCGTGGCAATGGGCGCGGTCAAAAAGACCCAGCTGAGCACAGCCAGCGCATTGCCCAGCAGCAGGCCGAAAAAAACGTCAAAGGCGCTCACACCCGCTGCTACAAACAGAGGCCCGATCATGAGCTCAGTTCCGGCCGCGTGTTCTCCAGCATACATGCCCACAAAGCTCTTGAAGCCAAGCCGCGCGCGTTCGGGAACCGGTTCGCGTTCGAATTCGGAGGATTGTTCTGGACTGTTTTCTATTTCTGTAGTCATTTGCACTAGGTTTTTGTATTCAATCGGTCTATCATTTAACCAGCGTGATCACCTTGGTCAGGTTCTTCGCGCCAATTTGCGCTCTGACAACATAGGCCCCGGATGGCTGCGCAGAAGCGTCCCAGGTCGCCTGTCCATTGTGCAACACCAAACCTGCAATGATTCGGCCGTTGGTATTATAAATAATTGCCTGCAGGGGCGTATTGCCAGTCTCGCCTAGCGCGAGGCTTGGCGGGCAATACGCGCCAACAGCATTAATTCCCACAGAAATCACAACGGTCGGATTAAACGGATTCGGCATAACGGAAATACCAGCATCAGAACCGACAGACAAAGCCCCCCAATCCTGAACGCCGACGGAATTAAATTCATCGGCCCCAATATCGCATTGGCCGTCAATGCGGCCATGGCCGTCCCAATCGCCAGAGACCAAGCCCGGAGCGCCGCTGTTGATGGCCGCTGTTGCGTTGGATGTTAGATGCAGGTCAGCGTTTGTCCGGTTCACAAACCAATTGGTTGTCGCGTCCGACGAACTGGTCCTGCTCAGATTATTGGATATGGTGGTTACACTGCCAGAAATATTCCCAAAAATGATATTGTTCCTGAATTCATTGCCGGTAAAATTATTTGAAAAATAGACAGCACGGGAATAGGTGGGGTCAGTGCTGTAAAGGGTGTTGTTATAGATTTTAATGTTCGTGCTGTTTTCCATTTCAATGCCAATACCTGCTCCGCGGACAATGAAGTTGTTCCTGATAAAACCACCGTTGACACAATTGGTCCCCGAAGGATTGCCATAGCTTATGGCGCGGTCGCAGCCAATAAATGTATTCCGTTCAACAATCATGTCCGTATTGGCATTTCCCGGAGACCCGCCCCAGAAAAAAATCCCTCCCCTGCCACCGCCGCTTGATCCGCGAATATTTCTGAATACGCAGTCGTGAACAACCCACGCGGTCGCATGCATGATATCCATACCCGCGATATAGTTGCCGTCTGAATCCGTTGCGTCGCTGCCGCAACGGGTGGCTGAGGGGACCTTGGTGTCTTCAAAATGGCAATATCTGATGCTGCATTGGGCCGCATTGGTTGTACCCGGCCCCTTGATCATGCGTTCGCCCACGTTTAAAAAGCGGACATTGTGCAGGACGGTCTGATCGTTGACCCCTCCCTGGAATTTAAGCGCATTGCACCTGCATTCTGTAATTGTCAAGTTCGCAATGGTTGTATTGCGTGTGTACAGGTTAATCAACTCTTCTTCAAGGTTCGCACAGTTCTCAAATCCTCCGCCAACAAGGGCCGCAGCCGAAGGGTCGTCGGACAAGCCGCGAATAGTTACATTCGGTGAATCAAGACGGAGCGGCGCAACTGCGGCGATGTCGTACGTTCCCGGCTTCAGAACAATGACTCTGCCCGGAACCTGAGTGCGCACAGCCATATACAATTGAACAAACGTGCTGCAGATGACCGGATTAACAGGATCGGCCATTGGCGGCACTGCCTTGCCGTCCCAAGTCGTATACCCTGAAGCCGCGTGCACCAACCAAAGCATAAGCAAAACTATGACTGCGCGCAGATTCATATATTCATAAGGATAAGGTCGCATGGTATTCAATTCTCTCCAGTAGGGCTGGTATCCAGCATATACCCGTATCCTTTGACTGTCTTGAGAATACTCTTTGCCCTGCCCATTTTTTCGCGCATACGGGTAATATTCACATCCACAACACGTTCGTCAACTATTGTGTCCATGCCCCATATTTTTTCCAGGATCTGGATCCGGTCAACAACAGAATTGCGGCTGCTGTACAGGCATTCGAAGATGGCAAACTCTTTGGGGGAAAATTCGACTGGTTTTTCCTCGACCGTGATTTTGTGGCTGTTAAAATTGACCGTCAGACCATGCGCGCTAAACACCGCCTCACGTGTAAAACCCATTGATCGTTTGAGCAGCGAATGGACACGGGCGATTAATTCCTTCACTGAAAAAGGCTTGGTCACATAATCATCGGCCCCCAGATTAAAACCGATAATTTTGTCCACTTCCGTGGCCTTTGCCGTAAGGAGAATGACCGGGAGTTTTGCCGTGCGCTTGTTCTCTCTGACTGACTGGAGAACTTCAAGTCCGTTCATGCCCGGCATCATGAGGTCTAAAATAACAAGGTCGATCCGTTCGTCCCAAATGATTGATAGCGCAGCCTCACCATTGCCGGCAGTCAGAGCCTTTAATCCGTCTTTTTCAACATGAAAACAGATCAGATCGCGGATATCAGCCTCGTCATCGACAACGAGTATGCAGGGTACTTGGCTCATATTGCAGCCTATAATATACGTTAATAATTGTCTGAAGAAAAAAGCGGGAGCAGGTCGCCAGCCTTCCGCAACACCATGATGGTCGCCTCAGGCCCTTTTATTTTCATGGCGCTGTTGAGCGCCTCCTGCGCAGTAGTGGCATGCAAAAAACCAAGCCGCACAGCATCTGAGGGTTGCACACCAGATGAAATCAGGAAGCCTTTACCCCGATCGGCAATGACCTCGCTTGCCTGGATCATATGCGCTGCAACGCTCTTATTGAACAACCCCTGTTTCATCATGCGTTCAACTTCAGCGACTGGATGATACCCGTATTCAAGCACTTCCGGATGGCTCATGGAAACACCTTCAGGACACGAGGCAACCTGAATGACAATGCCGCCATCTTTCATGCATATTCCTGCAGGCGTGATCGCTTTGATAGCTTGCCAATATTCAATGTCCGTACCCCATGAATCAAAGATTACTATATCTGCCTGGGCCGGGATCTGTACGCCATAGTGCCGCCGTACCAGTTTGCACCCTGCCCTGTGCGCGGCAACAGGATGGCCGGCAACCATGTCCAGAACATTGCCCTCAAGGTCTGTTATTGCGTTCACAATGTAATCGAGTCCTGCTTTGAGCGCCACCTCGTCGATTATCGCACGCACTGGATTCTCCTCGTGGCCGTATAAATCGCACGGACGTATGCCGTACATGGTCCAGTGCATGTCTCCGCAGGTTGCCTCGCCCGTAATACCAGGCACCACAATCTTGCCGCCGCCGGAAAAACCCGCGACCGCATGGGGAAAAATACAGCCAAGGCCGATAATATGATCCGCCCACCGGGCCTCTTTGTTCACGTATATAGGCAGGCCCGATGAAGTTGTCGCGGCCAGGTATAGATTTTCAAGCTCTTCCCAATTATGATTGACAACCTTAAAACGCCGCATGGCCTCGGGTCCAAGCTTGGCCGCCAATTCACCCTGGGTCATCTTTCTATGCGTACCCAAGCTCATGAGGATTCGGATATCAGTATCAGGAATACCTGCTGCTTCAAGTTCCGTGAGAATAGAGGGAAGAATGCGATGCACAGGTGTTGGCCGGGTATTGTCATCAGCCAGCAGGAGCACATGTTCCCCACGCCTGGCAAAATCGCGCAGGCAAGGCGCACCAACCGGATGGCTGATTGCCCAGGCAATACTGTCCTGCTCAGATTGGCTGCTATGCGGCCTGGCTTCAAAAATACCCAGCAGGTTCTTGTCCGGTATCTCTATTGATCCGGCGAATGCATAGGGAAATGTATAATGCATTATTTCATTAAAATTATCGATTTGGTCAGGACCTTGCCCCTGATATGCGCCTGGACAATATAGAGGCCCGATGGCATGTGGGATGCGTCCCATGAAACCCGGCCATTGACCATCTGTTTTGATAAATCCGTGATCATCCGGCCGGAAATGGTATATATGGCTACATGTAAGGGCGTCACGCTTACATTGTTGCCCTCAATATTGCGTGACGCCCCTACGGAAATCACAACGGCCGGGTTAAACGGATTCGGGCTCGCTGCAATTTCCGGTCCGGAACCGCCCGTACGGACAGCCTCGCTGCCCAACGAACTGTCTTCTTTTACATGATACGCATGGACCGCCGGTTCCCTGTCAAGAGCAAAGCTGCAATACACGTACATAATCCTGGTCTGCGGATCAAAGCAGGCGCCAGATACGGAATGATACGTTGCGGTATTGCTGACCGGGTATGGCCAATCGATTTTTACAAACGATGACGGTTGAACGCTTCCCAAAGCCTGGTTGCCCAAAGCGGCATCTCCCAGTTCCTTGAGATCATAGAAATACCAGTCGTCCTCATAATGGTAATCAACACCAACGCCGCCCCAGTCGTATCCGATCCGGCCGGTCGTATGCCTCACAAAGGCGACATACCCTTTCTTGTCAGGAAGATCGATAAACACACCTGTTGCGCATGTGCTCCCGGAAGTGAATCTGCCGTCCCAGGGGCTGGGGGGTTGATAAATCCAGATAGTTGTATTGGCGAGAAAATAATTGCCGTTCCTGACAGCGGCCTCGGGATAGATATACCTGAGTACCTCGACCAAATCAAGGGTATCCTGTAATATATCAGGCTTTTGTATGGCCGCAATTGCAGGCCCGCTGCTTGCAGTCTGACAAATACTGTAAATACCCCCAAACCCCAATGCCAAGTCCCTGCCACCAGTATAGGTATCAGCAAATGTTTTCGGAATATGCGTAATCCCCCTCCAGTACGCCTTCCAGAGGGGTACCTGCGGCATATACCAGTACTTAAGGTTTGTAATTGTGCCGTCATCTGCAAGCCTGGTGGCAGCAAGCACTGGAAATGGGCTGCCCGCATAATACGAATTACAATGTGTCCAGTAAAGGATATTAGTACTGTCGTCCCACCAAAAGCCGCTGTTCGCGGTTATATTCTCTCCTCCAATGGCGCTGTCCCAGGCAATGGTCGCCCATTGTTTAATAAGAGCGGCTGTATTGAGCGTAGAATGGTTAGTTCCCTCAATTTTTTCAAGCTGCGGCATTTCCACTTCATACAAACACTGAGTATAGGTACCTGTATTCAAAAAAAACCTTTTGGATCCATCGGGCATAGTACGCAACGCAAGCCCGCTCGCTACATATGCATGGTCATAGCTGGCCACGGTTGGTAATTTGAAGGAACCAATGTATTCAAAATCAGAGGAATCGAGAAGCGAATCCACGTGTTGGGGAGGAGGCGGAGGCGTTTCCAGCCGTTGTTGTACGTATATGCTCTCCGCGGGCACGATTTCTCCAAAAAGCTGACCAACTGTTTTATGATAACACTGCCACGCAAAGGCCCATTTCCCCGGTGTGGATGGCGCCCTCAGATTGGAGGTAAAATTAAAGGTGTCGCCAGGAGCAAGAGAATCCCCATGGTGTTGAAGAATGAAATATGTTCCCCACGTATAATTGTTTGCAGGATACTGGGAATGCATCAGGATATCCGCTATTGGCCAAGCAGTGTCGCCCGTATTTCTCATGCAGATAACCGCGGGAAAAATCTCGTCCGTGGTCAGGGTCTCGGGAATGACGCACCGTACGAATTGGGCGTCATAGGCCGCATTCACGGAAACGGTCGCCATCATGATAAACATCAAACAAAACATGCGCATGGTTCTGTTTCCCTGCTCTGATATTTTCTTCATATTGCCCCCAAAACAAATTGCATCACATGATAACAATTTTAAACTTTTGTACCTTCATTCCTGACCTGTTCTTCATGACGGCAAAATAAGTGCCCGAAGGCACGGTATGGCCTGCTGCGTCAGAACGGTTCCAGACAATCCGCTGCATTTTTGGCCCATTATTGCGCCATTCTTTAATTATTCTCCCCTGCACATCATAGAGAACAATTGCATAACCTGTTTCTATCCCCTGTGCGGCAATGACAATGTTGCCGGTTGCTGAAGGATTGGGAGAAACGAAAAGCGTCCAGGTACCAGGCGCAGGAATACGGGAAACATCTCCCCGCGTTGAAGTTGAATCAGAAATATCCGTTGGTTCCGTCACCTCTGTACCATTCCAGAACCCATAGAGGCATCCATCAGTGGCCCCGATAACAACCCTGCCATTGCTTACCGCAGGAGAAGCGCTTATTGCTTTGCCTGAAGAAGGCATATATGACCAGAGCGAAGTTCCGCCAAAGGTAGTTGAAGATGTCTTGCTGAAAAAATTGATCTTCCCGCATTCGGACCCGAAAATAACGCAATTGCCGATAACCGCCGGGGATGAATTCACCCCATAAATACCATCGAAGGGGTAATCAGAATAATAATCGGTCGTATTCCAATTACGGGGGGCGCCCAGCACGAAAAGTCCGTTCCGGGTAGAACCGATAAACAGTACGCCGTCCGCTGTATCTACCGACAGACAAGCGCGTGATATCGAAGAGGTAATTCTGCCGATCATGCTGCCCGTATTAAAACCAAATTTGAATACTCCTGTGAAATCGGTCAGTAGCTCCACCTCCCCTTTAGCAAAAAAGATGGTATCGTTCCAGATCATAGGTGGCATAAATGAACAGATGCTGGGACCGAGAGTTTTAATTGACACGTTCCTGATCTCATGATACGACGCGCCGCTGTCGGCCAGCCATATCGCATGCTGATCTCCATCGGTAAAAACGATCTGCCCCTCTTTTTCGCATGCCGCATGAACAATGGCCTGGTCTGCCTGATAGCTCCATTTGAGGTTTCCTCCCCTGTCAAAAGCATAAAAAATGCCGTTTATCGCGCCTACATAGATACCTGTGGGCAGTAGAAGTAAATCCGCGAGAATAGAAGAGCCTGTATTAAAAGAATTGATAATGGTTCCGTCTGAACCGCGTATCACATAGAGCATTCCGGATTGCGTAGCGACCCATACCGTGTCATTTTCCGTTGCCGGCGCACTTACATTGCCAATGCCGCTTAATGGTTTATGCCAAAGAATCGCGGCATTTGCCAGATCAACACACGCAAGAATACCTTGTGAGGATATAGCATACGCTTTGTTGTTCGCAATAATCGGGGAAGCCTCAACGGGTGAACCGAAATTGACCCAAAGGCAAAGCGTTGAAGGCAGTTGCACAGTCTCGTTCAGATTGCATCCTTGCCTGTTCGAAGTCCTTTTAAACTGTGGCCAGTCACTGCCAAAAGCGCAGAGAGAGAAAAAAAAGGCATATAATAGCAATAGTAATAATCTGATCATAGCAGCACCCTCTATTATTCATTTTCAAAACAATATATCAAACCTTCGATTCCGGAAAGCAGATAGAGACGGTCATAAGCAATGGCGGCCTGCGGGCAATTGTGCGAGCCGCCCCGGAAATGCCACACTGCCGCACCTGTGGATTCGTCAAAAGCAGACCACAAGTATCCTGATGTGTCTTCTGCTCCAACCGCTGGCATGCCGAACCCGAGATAGACATACCCATTTGCCACGATTGGAGCCGCGCACCCGGAAGAACAACGATAGGGACTTGTACATGTAAGGACTTTTTCACTGCTGTTTATATCATATCCGACAGGAGGCGCGCCATAGCCCCGGGTATAGTATCTGTCTGCCATGTTAAAGGCCAGGTGAGCACGTCCGCCATATGGTTTTTTTCTTAGAAGCGCGCCATTGGCAGGGTCAAGAAATATGACCGAATCCGCCGCAAAAATTAGCATATTATCAATATAACTCAAATTTCCATGGGCAACCCCGGCGCAGACATGATAGTCATTTTGCGTCCATAGCACTGTACCGTTAAGATCAAAAGCCATTGTTTTGCCTGCCGTATTGAGCGATTCAGCATATGCGACAGATGCGAATAGGGTATCGCCGACAACAAGACAGGTCGTGCCAAAACAAGAACCGGAATCCCGCAGGGTATAGGTCCAAAGCGTATCGCCGGTAAGCGCGTCCCATGCCTGGACCTGTGTTTTATATTCATAGGGCCCAGGGTATTTTCTGCCGGTTATTTCGCGATTAGAACAGAAAAAAAGCTTTCCTTTGGATAATTGCGGGGAATACCAGGTACGATGGAGGGTATAACCCACGTCCTTTTTCCATAATACGTCTCCTGTCTGTTTGTCAAAACAATACATGCCTGTAAAATCCGGGTTGCCTCCGCTGTGCAGCGCTGCGTAAACGCGCCCGTTCCAGATAGCCGGGCTTATCTCACTGTCCCCTTTATAACGGTCTGGGACCCGGTGGGCCAAATGCCTCCAGAGCAACTGGCCCGTATTCGCGTCAAAACACTGAACATACCCTCCCCTGCTCTGCGTTGCCACCACGCCTTCCGCAACCACTGGCCCGGCCTTATGGGTATCCATGAGCTTTGCCATCCACCGCAGTTTGAGAGGTGGTTTAAGGACTGTGGTTGGAGAAAAACTTGTATGACATGTATTGAAGGCCACAGGCCATTCATTGGAATTCTGGCCAAAGGCAACAATACCCGCGGCAGCAATGGACACTAAAAATAATTTCATAACACCCCTGCGCCATTACCTCATGAGTACCAGCTTCTTCGTGATGATTCTGTTGCCTGCAACAGCCTTGACTATGTACATTCCCGAAGACAGGCGGGAAGCGTCCCACTGCACAGAACTCTGTGCCGCTGATTTTCCATTCCTGACATTGCTGGTCAAATCTGCGACTATTCTGCCATTTGCATTGTATATGCGCAGGCTTTTTACACCGTGTCCATTTAACATGATTTGGACAGAGGGATTGAACGGGTTGGGGAATGCGTCAATGGATGTTACGGTGGACAGGCGCGGTTCCACGCCGGTTGTAATGCAGGTATTGCAGGAAAGTTTCAGTGTTCTGTGCGTCTTTGATAAGGCAACCTGCGGGACCGTGACAATCCCGTTCTGGTCTGCTGATGTGGTTCCGCTTGCAATCACGGTAACGCCTTCGTCCAGCTCCCATGCATATGTGGAGCCAGCACCGTGCTCAAGATTTTGAATCCTGCGGGGAGTAACATCCACGCTGGCTGTGGCCGCAGGGCTGGCAGCATCGAGCCACATGGTCATTTCCCAGCGGTCAGACTGGTCAACAATAGTGGTATAGTCCCACAGAAAATATCTGTTATAATCACCAACAGAATCGAGCTGTCCGGCTGCCATGGGAAGTACGCCATTATCTGACGCATTGGTAAATGCGGGAATGGATGTGTGCAATCCCTGTTTGAGATGGTGGTATACGGATGTGGTCTGATGGCCCTGGTGCGCCCAATGGAAATTTTGTGGCCTCTTCGTGGCGACCATGGTGTTAAGATTGAGGATTGCCTGGGGCCAGCCAATGCCACCGTCATTCACGCCATTGCTGAAACTGATATACGGCGTTTCCACGGCCGGATTTGCCGCAAGCCATTTGGTGTTGTCCCAGTAGTCCCAGACATTGTAGCTGTCGGCTGCCGTAATGACCGGATACCCGTATTCCTGAAGTATTTCGCTTGAATAGTTGACATTCCAGGACGTATCCCCATATACCCCGATGAACGAACTTGTGTAGGTGGGCGACATTCTCGTTATATGGACGCCAACATACGAATTTAAGCTCCTGAAAATATGACCGCTCCGCATTCCCCACATGGACGCGCCCGACCCGCCCATGGACTGCCCGCCTGCCATGATGCGTTCGGTGTTGATATTGTATTTGTCTTTCATGAACTTGAAGACAAAATCAAGATAACGTTTCGCCGTAAAAGGCTTGACTGTCCCGTCTTCGAATCCCTTAATGGTCCCGTAATTCTCATTGCATGCTGTCCACCAATCCCAGGGATCCTGGTTTGTTGACACGAAAATGCCGGAATCCGGATAGTTTGCCCATCGCGCCCAGCAGCCATTAATACTGCCGCCCCAGCAATGCAGCGCCATATACAGCGACGGCGAATCTGAAACCACCGCAGGTATGGCCACAAGATAATCAACCGCATGACTGGGAGTCATATAAGCAGGATAACAGTCCCATTTGACGTAGTATTCAAGATTAATATTGCTCTTGTAGTCAAAGCTTGTGTTCAAAATGGTCTCGCGCAGCACCACGCGGCCTGGTCCAGGAGACTCCTCCACTCCATTGGTAACATTATTTCCGGCGACAAGCGAGGAAAAATCCTCGGCGCCGTCAACAGACCGGCTGATAAAATAATAGGCGCTTTCGGGTGCGGTTTCCTGAAAACGGTTCACGTAGATGCCGGTCGCCACACCTGCAAGCACGCCATCGTCCACTGGAAGGCGTTTAACTCCCTTGGCATTGTCACAGTATTGGTTGAGGCCATAGTAGTTGGGGTCCCATCCGGAAAGCGGGGTTTTTTCATCGACGAATTCAGCATTGAGAAGCGAGGATTCGGTGATGGGTGATGTTGAACGGTATATACGGTATCTTATTTTTTCAACATTACCGGTCCAATCGCCGGATGATGAGCTGTTGAATCTGCTTGCTATGGTCCCGTAATCGCACCAGAGAATATTGGGATCTTTGATAAAAGAATCAATTTCCGTGAATGTGATCATGGCATCGCCGTCCTGGAATACGGCAGCTGCGTCTGTAACTTGCGTAATGGCGGCTTGCGCGGGCTGGTCGCACATGACATCGAGCTGCAGCATCTCGCCCTGGCCAGCAAGACCCGCTGCGTTAACGACAAGAAGCGTGCATGGCGTACCGCTGACAAGCGCTGCCTGGACCGGCGCTGTTGCATCAAATGACACAAAACGCGGTCCGATAATTTCGAGCGTATCGCCGGCAGTGCTGGTTAAAAGCATAGATTTGCGCGAATATGCGCCTGCCGGATATCCACCCGAACTGCCTCTCTGACGATTGGGACAAAAGATCGCCCTATACGCTTGTGCACCGTAAATGGACGAAAGATTGATGATTATTTTACCGCTGCCATAGGTAAGCGTGCTGGGATGGCTGCCGCGCAAAGCCTTGTTGGTAAAACTATGCGTTGATAAAGCAGCTGTTGAAAACGATACCAAAGCCGATACCAAGATGGCGGTAATGATTGTTCTCATGTGTATCCTCCCTTTTGTCCACTGGTTTAATGATGTATACGGTTATTATGTATGCATCCTTGGTAAACTATTTCACGAGGACGGCCCTTTTCACCAGCACCCTGTTGCCCGCCACAGCTTTTATCATGTATATGCCGCTAGGCAGCTTCGAGGCATCCCAAACAGCGTGTCCATTAACCAAGTGCGGTGTCATATTCTCGACCATCCGGCCGTTGATATTGTAAATCTGTAATGACACGCGACCGTGCATCCCTGACACGAAAAGCATTGTGCTCGGATTGAATGGATTTGGCGTCACCCGCAGTTCAGGAATGCCAACATCCGCTGCTGCGGCAGCGCTGCCTGCAACACAATCGTCACAGGTGATCTTAAGGGTGCGATGCGTTTTTGACAGGGTTAATCCGGGAATGGTGATAAGGCCATCCACGTCAGCAGTGGTATTGCCGCTCGCAATTACCGTCGCGCCTTCGTCCCATGACCATGTGTAGGTTGACCCAGCGCCATGCGTCAGCTGCTGCAGGCGGCGCGGCGTGATGTCCACGGTTTCAGTGGCCTGCAACGCGGCGCTGATGAGCCACAGGGACATTTCCCATTGCAGGGGTTCGTCGACCACGGTGGACACGTCCCACATGACATAGGCGTTACTGCTGCCCACGGAGTCGTGGCCCCACGGCACCGTACCCAACGAATCATCAAGCGATCCGTTGGTAAGCGCGGGATACGACTGGTTCTTGCGGAAATCCAGGTCGCTGTCCCGTTCGTTCAGGTGCCCGAGTACAATCGCGCGCGTGCTATGGGCGTGTATGTCCCAATTGAAATTGTTTCCACGCTTTGTGGCAATCATGGCCTTGGCGTTTTTCCAGGCCTGGGGCCAGCCTATGCCGTTGTCGTTCGTGCCGTTGCAATTGGACATCCACGGCGTCTCGACTGCGGGATTTGCCGCAAGCCACTTGGTATTGTCCCAGTAGTCCCAGACCTCAACGCTGTCTGCCCTGGTAATAAGCGGGTATCCGAACTGCTCCATCTGCGGGTTGGAAAAGAGGCAGTGCCACGACGTATCACCGAAGCTGCCGATAAATGAACCGGTATACGTCGGTGATTCCTTGGGGATATGCACGCCGACCCAGGAGATGAGGTGCGAGAAAATATGGCCGCTTCGTATGCCCCACAGGGACGTGCCTGACCCGCCCATGGAGCTGCCCACAACATGGACGCGCTCAACGTCGATATTGAATGCGGGAACAGCGAAGTAATAGAGAAACGACAAATACCTGGCCTCGGTGAAAGGCTGGACCGTACCGTCAGCAATAGACTTTATGGTTCCGTTATTTTCGTGATACGCGGTCCACCAGTCATAGGGAAACTGGTTCGTGGAGATGATCAGTCCTCCCTCATTTGCCCTATACCACCACCCGTAACAGGCATTGATGCTGCCACCCCAGCAGTGAAGCGATATCTGGGCCATGGGTTTGGGCCGTTTTACATTCGACGGCACACCCACCAGATAGTCGTAGGGAGAACTGGGCATATTGTTGTAGGGCGGCGCTTCCCAACGAACGTAATAGTAAAGCGTGCAATTATTCACATACATAAAGCTGACATTGCTCTGGACCTCGCGGAGCAGGACCATGCCTGGCCCGCTTGTTTCAACAACGCTATTGGTTGCGTTTGCACCTTGGGTAAGCGTGGAAAAGTCCTCAGCCCCGTCAATGGTATGACTCACGAAATAAAAAAAAGTCTCGCTGCTGGCGCCTTTGTACCGGTCCAAATATATGCCCGTGCCCGGCGTGGCAAGAACAAGGCTGTCAACCGGATACAATGGCACGACCTTGGTCCCTGTACAGTTGCCTGAACCATAGTAGGGCGCGTCCCAACAAGTGAGTGGCTTGATCTCGTCCACGAGTTGGGCCGCGGCAAGAGCGCCTTCTGAAATCAGCGGCTGCGTTGACCGGTAAATGCGGTACCGGACCTTCTCCATGGCGCCAGACCAGTCTGCGCCAGTACTGGAGGTAAAACGCGCGTTATATTCAGTATTATATTGATCGCAGGTTATAGAGGAAGAGGTGAAGATTGGGTCGACCTCCCTGAAGGTGATCATGGCATCACCATTATTGAAACGGGCCGCTGCACTGTCTACCTGTGTGATCGGAGACGCTGCGGCCTGGTCGCACATGACATCAAGGGAAATCATTGCGCCATCGCCGCCAAGGCCTGCTGCATTGGCAACAGTCAATGTGCAACGCGTGCCCGCGGCGCCAAGAGTAGCCTGGATTGCTGCAGTGGCATCGAGCGTACGGTATCGTGGGCCTATTACCTCAAGCGTATCGCCCGCCTTGGAGATAATGATCATGTTCTGCATTGCATATGTTTTATCAGAGGACGCTCCACTGTTGCCGTAACGTCTGTTTGGGTCGAGGATGGCGCGGTACACGGTTGCATTGCTTATCGCGGAAAGGTCGATGATTACCCGTCCGCTTGAATAGGTCAGAGTGCTAGGATGGCTGCCTCGTGAGGCTTTGTTGGTAAAGCTGTGCGTTGACAGCGCTGCCTGCAAAAGTGAGGCAAATACCAAAACCACGATAACCGTAATACTTGTTCTCATGGATCCACCCTTCGTGGTTAATTAGCTTACTGATTTATACGGTTAATATATATTATCAATGCTTCGTATCCAAAGCCTTGGTTGCTGATTGAACTCGCCTGTTTTGATTAAAGTTTCGGCTTTTCTGCTGAAATTCGGCTTTTTTGCTGAAAGCTTTTTTTGAAATTAAACCGTCTTCTTTTGTTTTTGATATTCAGTTGGAGATAATTTATTGTATTTCTTAAAGTTACGCAAAAATATATTCTGATCGTTAAATCCTACAGCAAATCCTATATCAGATATGGTTTTATCAGTTTTATCAAGCATTTCGCATGCCTTTTCCATGCGGATATCGCGCAGCCGTTGCATGGGCGATATGCCGCGCGCCCGCCTGTATAGTGCGGTCGCATGTGATCTGCTCAAATATACTGCTTTAGCAATATCTTCATTAGAAAGGATACTACTCGTATATGCTGTTGCCAGAAAAACATCGATTTTGTCCGCAATCTCATTAATATTTCCCTGCAGCGGTCCTTTTTCTTTTGATCGGCCAGTCATTCTCATGAAAATTATACCAAATACAATCAGAAGCGCCGCTCCACAACCCACCAGAACTATTAACGGAAACTTCCGTGCAATAGTAAAATGCAGGGGCGCCAGGTTCTGGACCGCGACACTGTCACTTGTCCGAACAATGCAACCGTGAATCTCCCAAGCCCCTGGCTCAAGGTCACCAGTGATACGAAGTGCAACTGTTCCCACTCCCCGGTCAGGATAGAAACGATACTTTTTAAAAAGGAATGTAGTGTATGGATATGTGTTTTGGGCTGAAGTGTCCCCTGCAGATGCGCCTCTCCAGGCATTCAATCCTTCATCTCCCTTGAATGGGACCCGTATTGAATTATAAAGGCTGAACACCATGTTCCTTTTTCTGTTAAAGACGCCGAACCGGTCCTCTTTTGAAGTGTCAAAAGATGAGGAACGGACATTCAAATCCAGGTAATCCTTGCGGCCAAACGGCGCAAAGGCCATGTCGAGAAATAACGTATCGCCAATATGGAACAGGGTTTTGTTTAGCCTTTGGCTTATGGTTATCTGGTTCATGAGTTTTACAGAAGCCGGCCGTCTTTCAGACACGCTTATATTGTCAAAACAAATAAATGAAACAGGCGTTCTTTTTGCCTGTTCCGCTCCCAGTTCTACCTTCTCAATCATGGCCGGCATGCCGATCAATTTCCGCGTTCCTGCGCCAATAAAACGGTTGTCGTACAAAAGTGAATCAATTAAAACCGAGTCTCTGATGCTTATAAAAACGGAAATTGAATGCCACATACCGGGGACAACGCATACCATGGGATTGGGCGGAATGGTCAGCGGATTATCGCCATGTTTTTGCCGCATGAGCATCTTGACAAATACATCGGGGCCCTTCTTTTCCAGCAGCAGCGCAGGGTTGCCATACAAGACGCTCTGATTACCTGACATGACAAATGAAAGGAGCGTGCACCAGATGTTCGCGCTCGTATCGGCCGTTATGTCGCTCTTATTGATCTTAAAATCAAACGAGTAATACAATCCAGCCTTCAGTTCAGGCGAATTGAGGGATAAAAGGACCCGTTTTGTGAGTATATAACGGTCGCCGGACGCGATCCTGATGCCTTTGGCCCCTGAAGCCGCATATTCATCGCTGACTATCGCCCAATCCTGGACCGGACTTGGGGAAACAATCTCCCATTTCGCGAAGGGATTCGGCTCTTCGAAATCCGTGGAAAAAAGCGCGTCCGCATGCGGACATAAAAAAAGACCAAGTATGAAGACCAATGCCAATTGTTTACAAAGCATATGGAAAAAAATAATCGATTTGGCCAGGCAGAAGAAAATTATTTAAAAAGCGTTAGCCCGGACACTCATTTCACGACAATCATTTTCCGCATCTTCAAGTATTCGTCACCGATAGAAATGCGATAAACATACACACCCGAGGCAACATACCTGCCATTGTTTGCCTTACAGTTCCATACAACACTGTACCTGTTTGGCGCCTTGTTGTCAGTCACCAGATTTCTTACCAATTGGCCACGGATATTATATATTTCCAGACGAACAAACAGCTTTTTACCTTCACTAAACCTGCCCGGAACTGAATAACAGATCCGTGTCAGGGGATTGAAGGGGTTGGGTACATTCTGCTCAAGGTCGAATGGGAAGACCTTGTCCACGGCTAATACAACGGTATTCTTGTACGCTTCCGCCAGATAGTACAAGTCAACGCTCTCCAGTTTGTACTCATAGGTCTTGCCCAGCGATACAAATTCGTCCGTGAACTCATAATCCGTACGCAATGCCCTGGTCAACTGCCCCTTGAGAACAGTGTAATCTGCGATGAGACGGTAGGGGGTGGAGGCTAAGGCTGAGGTCAAGGTTGAGGCTGTCTTTGTCTTGTCCTTAACCTCAACCTCGTCCTTGACCTCTCTTCTGTACAAATTAAACCCCAGATTATCGCTCTCGCTCTGCGTTGTCCAGGTCAATTTTGCCGCGCCATTGTCCCCATAACCCCAAAACCCGCTCATCTCAACCGCAAGGCCGGACGCGGGATCGCCGCAGAAAATGAGAACGCTATCCCGGATTATCCGGTTAATCTGGAAAACCACATAATCAGACGCATCGTTCAACGATATATTCACCTCGCCATTGCCTGGCATCAACGTATCTATGATCGTTGCATCTGACACATGCTGTAAAAATACACACGTGGGTACGCTTACGTTAGTGTAGTTGTTCATCCGGAACACAGGACAATACCGTTTCCGTCTGTTCGCATGATGGTTGAACCAGAAATAAACCTGGTTTGCAATGCAATGCAATTCGTACGTTCCGTCTGATTCGTTGAAACCGTCACCGTTGAGATCCCCTTTTTTGTCCGTATCATACCAGCCCTTCCTGTAATCATATTTGTCAAACACATGCGGGTCTTGCTTGTCGAGCATGAAATTGTCCAGTTCCGAAGACGCAACATTGTCCGTGGAAAAATCAGCCATGAACGCCTGCTGATAGGGAGAAACCCCGCTGTTCCAGGCCGTGCGTGTGCCGGTGATCGTTACCCCCCGGTTGCCTGCGCCGGTCGCAGCATAACAGGACGCAAAGGGCGTTTCGGAAGTCCCGTTCTTATCGCGGTAACCAAGGAAACCGGCGACAAAATCGTGCAGGTTGTCAGCGGCTGTTCCGGTACCGTACAGGCCCCCATATGCCTTTCCGCTGTTGTTCTGCGCCAGGATTGCCCCTTCGCCTGAATTCTGCGCCACGTAGAATTGAGCGGAAATGGTATCGTCGTCCGCAGCCACATAAGCCGAATCGTACACAAAGATATGGCCGGAAGGATATACCGTAAATTCGGTGGTTACGGTCGCGTTGTTTCCGCTCATAGGCACAGTGCGTTGGTTGATCCGGTATTTCGTGCGCGTAAAGGTCGATTCCACAACCGTGAAGCTGAGTGCGGTTACGCTGGACGAATACCACGATTCGTTCGCGCCATTTTTTCGGTAGATGTTGAACAGGTTGGACTGGCTTTTGTCAGAGGGGAGAAGTTCAAAGGCCGCTGATACCTGCGAACCCGGGTCAGAGGAGGCGGATTTGAACGAATTGAGCAGACCGTCAGTGGTGCTGTTTGAAGCGTTGAAATCAATGAAAAACTGCCGCAGGGAATCAGGCCTGCTTGAAAAATAGCTGCTGGTCGTTGCGCCTGCGCCAATGGTCTGGACATAAATGTCATTGCCACTTACCGTGGTGTACTGTTTCGGGAGCGGTTTTCCAGGATTGAACCACGGCACTTCCCAGTGGGTAATGGAATCAACAGAGCCGCTTTTTGTTGAAGTTGTCGTTATACCGCCGGTATCCAACATGATCGTCACCCTGTCGCTGGGATCCAGATTGGAAAAATCAGCCCGCATAATGTAATTGGTTGCGCCTGATACGGAAAAACCCGTTGAAAAACTTATTGTTTTGGCCGTTGTATTTATCGCGCCCGCGCCGCCCACCGTTGAGGTCTCACCGGCTTCTATAGAGCCGTCGCCGTCAGTATCGACACATAACTCAACACCCGCCCATTCGCCGTCAGTGAGATTGTTAATATTGGTCAGAGAAAAAACCATCTGGCTTATCTGGCTGGAAATTAAACCCCCGGGCGTAAGTCTGAAAGCAAAAACCCCGGCATTGGTTTCCGCGCCTTGGTAGGTGAAAGCGCTGATCACCTGCCCGGCCGGATGGTTCGACAGCGATAGCGTGCTGTAGAATTCATCCGCCCCTATGTCCGCGGTGGTCCCGGAACGCGCATCCCCGTCAATGTCTGTTTCGGGAACATTAGCGTCCGAACCTGGCCCAACGCCAGCGTTGTTCGCGTCGTTTTCAGAAACATTTTGCAGATGAAAATCTTCATATCCAGCTGTAATGTTTGTAAAAACCACCCAATTGCCAGCACCGGGGCTGGGATTGGCCGTTGCCGTCCGGCTTGCAAGCGAACCTGTGCCTGACGCAGTTGCATCTGAAGAAATATTGTAAGACTGTGCAGCATCAAAAGCAACAACAAAATCCCTCTTGTACGATGTCCCTGAATGATTGTTCATTGAGATATTGTTTGTCGATAAGCTGCCTAGACCACATACTTTAATGCCATCATAGTAATTAGCTTCTGCAATATTACAATGGTAGACAGTATTATTGTATGCCTTATGATAACCATCGGACGCATCGCCATTAAGCCAGATGCCATCGCCATAACAGTCGTAAACTATATTATTACAAACTGTTACGTAATTGCTCCACCCCCCTATATAATAACCAGCCAAGCCTCCTTTAATAATGCAGTTTTTAATAGTATAATAACTCCCATATGCATATCCGGTTACATTATATGAGGTTGTGGTGCTATTGCTTAATTGAAGACCATCTATTACTGTATAATTTGGGTAAGTATATAAAGTGCCCCCTGATGAGCTTGACAATACGTATTTGCCTGTGGTCCATTTTCCAGGGTGTCGCTGGCTTGTGTTGCATTCAGTGGAAATGTTTGCTGGTGTACAAATTGTTATATAGCGTGTCGCGTCCACGGTCCAGGTTCCGCTTGGTATGCTAACGCCGGTGGCATCTTCACCATCGCCATAGCAGGCAATATATAGCTTGGTATCTTTTGACGTTAAGTTCTTTCCATTAAGGTGCGTTGCATCGCCAGCGAGTGGCGAAGTGCCGTTCATGGCCGCGTTTAAAGAATTGAAAGCGCGTTTGATCGAAATTACCGGTTCGTTTGACACGCCGTCAGGCCATTTGCCTGCAGCGCTGGTCACCCGCCACTGGGTTGCGGAACTTTTGCGCATCAAATAGACCTTGGCGCCAGTACCAAAAGTGACTTCATCGCCAACACCCATGCTGTCGTTTGTTGGCGCTGTGGAGAATGTCGCGGTCCCGGAAGAAATCGATATGCTGGGAGAACCTGTCTTAAAATCGTGGGTGCTTGTGCCTACGGAGAAAAAGAGGCTGCAGGGACTAGCGTGAGTTTACTATAAATAAGTGATTTCTGGTTTGGTAAGCGGACCGTAGCTGATTGCAGGACAATCAGTTATGGTCCGTTTT
>MFYT01000091.1 GCA_001789205.1 Candidatus Raymondbacteria bacterium RIFOXYA2_FULL_49_16
CACACGCTCAGACTCAAGGGCGCTGATGAGCTGCGTAAGCTCCGCAATCACGGAAGACTGCTGAACCTTCAGGTATTTGGTGCATTCCTCGGCAAAGCTTTCCCGAGCACGACTGTAATACAGGTCAAGCGTGTCTATGTGAAAGGTGCCGACATTGCCGGGAACATGCGCCTTCACTGTCACCCGCAAACGCTCCAGGTTGTACGGAAGCAGGCCGGTAATGCGATAGTGAAGGACCGTACCGCTGAAGACAAGGCCGTCAGAATTTCGGGTAAGATTTGACGAACTTATATTTTCCATGACATTCCCTCCTGAAGACGTCAAGGTTTTTTCCACTGGATTTATTATACAGTATAATGTATATTTATTTAAGTATGCAACTATTTTTTATACAAATGCCGAAGAAGGAACAAACCGCCCAGATTCCCTTTGGAGAAAGGGTCAGGGCAATACGCAAAAAAAAGGGCATCACGCAGATGTCCCTTGCAGAGCGGTTGGATGTTACCCAGAGAGTGGTTTCATACTACGAGACCGAGCATGACAACCCATCGCTCGAACTGGTCGGTAAGATTGCCCGTGCGTTGGGCGTGACGCAGTTGCAGCTCCTCAACTTCCGCGAAGAGCCGGTTCCCGAAGGGCCAACGCCCATACGGTCGCTGCAGCGGCATTTGAGTCTTCTGCCGGGCCTGCCCGTGGACGACCAGAAGTTTATCGCAAAAACCATAAACATGATTCTGGAAAGACACAAAATTCAGAACGGAGAATTTGCCCATGACATTGAAAGGTCACGTCGATAACGGCGTAATAATCCTCGACGAGCCCGTGAATCTGCCCAACGGGACCCGCGTAACTATCCAGTCCAAAGTTGGCAAGGTCAAGGACCCCTCCGGCATTGCCGGAAGCTGGGTTGACGATCGGTCCGCCGAGGAAATCATCAAAGATATTTACGGCTCACGGCGTTCCAAGAGGTAACAGTGACGTATCTCCTGGACACGAATATTCTCATTTACTGGACCAAAGGCGTCCCATCCGTTGTCGAGAACATTGTAAGCCGTGGCTTTAAAACGCTTGCGGCAAGTATCATCTCAAGAAGCGAACTCTATTACGGCGCTTACCGCTCCCATCATGTAGAAAAAAACCTGCAGACCATCAAGCATCTCTCGGAAGAGATACGATTCCTCCCGCTCAATGAAGATATCGAACGGCAATATGGCAAACTGAAAACCTCCTTACGGCGTGAAGCTAATCTCATTGATGACTTTGATATCCTGATCGCTGCAACGGCCATTATCAACGGCTGTATTCTGGTAACCAATAATGTGCAACATTTTTCAAGGATTGCGGAACTCAAGATTGAAAACTGGCTGACCTGATTCCCCCGCCCACCCTTCCGCAGCACTCCCCTGGCAAACGGCCGCCCCCTCGCCGCAGGTTTCCCCTTTGCATTCCCTTTCCTTGGCACTCCCTGGTCTTGGTAAGGGTGCCATATCTGTATCGCAAAGGGGCAACCAGCTCTGATAAAGGGGGCTACGGCTCACGTTCACCCCGCTCCTTTATGCGTCCGGCATCTGTCCAGTTCCAGCCGCAGTCGGCGCTCCCCTCTCGCTCTCCGTGCCTTATTGCATGCCTCGCCTGAAAGGCGGGCCAGGCACGCCCGGCCCGTGGGTCCCATATTCCCACGGCTAAAGGTGCGCACTTCCTCGCGCACTCCGGGCGTGGTGCAGCTCCCTTCCCACCGCCCCAGGGCTCCCATAACAAAAACCGGGACGGACGGAGCATTCTCAATCAATGCGGAGTCTGGACCGGTTTTTGTCTCCCATGCCGAAAACCATGCCAGCCTACGCTATTTTTATAATGCTCCGGCTGTCATGGTTTTCGCTTCCCCGAGCCAGACAATTGAATCGCTGCGAGGTATGCTACGAGGCAGGACGCCGAGGACGTAGACCGTAAAGCGGCGGCGGATTCGCGCGTCCCCCTTAAGAGCCCCGGGAGCCGGACGAGCGACCGCCGGAACGATAGAGAGGCATTTCAATGGAGCAACGGACGGAAATACCTATTGACGCGATAATGGCAGAGGGTTGAGCGGGTCCGGGGCGGCAAAGGGGGAGTCAAATCAGAAACGGAATGGCGAAGGGCAAAGTGCGGGCTCTCAATCCATACAGTTTTCATTTTCTAATTGGAAATTGCATGGTTACATTCTTACCAGGATAATAAATTTCAAACTGTCCATTGCTGCTTGCGCAATATATGCATGCCAAACAATTCACCTTCTTACTATCGAGTAAATCCATCGCTAAAAATAACCCCGCCATCGGTTGACCTGCTTCGTAAACAAAACTAGTCAGATCTGCCTCACGAATAAAGGATTCTAACGTCCTCTTATCCTTCGATAGAAGGTAATACCCATTTAAAAAATTATTCGAGAATGACAGTAAAAACGTTATCTGCCCTTTTTCAAAAGAATATTCATTGACCACGTCATTGTTTTTCTTCCAGCTTCGGATTCTTTTATGCGTCACCTTATTGTTCGTTAGCCAGTTCTCTAATTCTTCGTGGTCTTTAAAACAAAATTTGAATCTATCCGACTCATAAAAAACGCTCTCTTCAACAAGTCGGCCATCCTGGTATCGTGAAAACGATTTGATTCTATTGTTCTTGTAATAGCTCGTTTCTTCTGAAATAGCCCCATTTCTTACAATCTTAAACCTTATGGAACCATCTGGGTAATACGAGAATGTACTGTCGTGGTCACTTTTTAAATTCGAGGAAAGCGCTTCTCGCAAATCATTTTCATATTTTTCAGATATTGGTTTCCCAGCCTGATCCGCAGACAGCGTAACACCTCCTGATATAAGTAATATGACCAATAACCTCATGAATTCTATCGCTCATCCCAATACTGTTTTTCTCCCGTCACTGGATCGGTACCATAAAGTCTTCCACCAGTTTCAGGATCGCGTCCCGACTGCATCATGTTATTGGAATAATCACCCCAGTAGTCTGATTGCCGGAAAGCCTGATTTGAACTAAGGGTCGCTGCGGCATTTGCAAAACTACCAAAGCCACGTGCCACCCAATCTCCAAAAAAAGTTTTCATTCCTGAAAAATCATTAAGCTTTGTGTAAACATACGTTTCCATTCTCAAAGCAACAAATTGATTGCTAAAATATGCGGCCCTTCCTAACCAACTCATTCCGCTTTGAAATGCTTGCAACGATTGAAATCCATGTCCCCCTTCATGCCCAGTAGTATTTACCGTAGCTGCTGCTTCAATCTTTGCTCCACTCTTCGTCTGCGTAGTAATACCCGCGTAAATTTGTCCGTTACTTGTTTTCCCTTCCCATCCCGGAGAATGCAATGTCAGCTGAAGTTCAAACACCGGGTCATCAATTACTGATTGCCACCATGATTGAGCCACGGAACCCATCGCGTCCACTAATTTTGGTAAATTTTCTTGCGTATATTTAACTTCATCAGGAGTACCAATAGGAGTTACAAACTTTCCGTTATTATCGGTATTGTTAAGAGGGTTATTCCAGCAATAAACAAACGGGCTCAGACCATTTGACACATCTGTGGGATTTGGATCGATTGATATCCACCTGGCAATTTCGGGGTCATAGTATCTAGCGCCGAAATAATAGAAGTTTAAAAACAGGCTGATAGAGATATGAAAACTACCGTAAGTTATTGATTCTTCTCTTGATATCATCAGCCTGCTGCGTGTCGGAGAGGGAGCGATAGAGAGCCTCCTTTAAAACAAGGCATTTCTTGATCCCTTGGACATGGTTTTTTATCCGATAGAGCCGTTCACCTTCATCAGCCTGTTTGAGGGCATCCTTGGCCTCTCCCTGCGCTTTGAGTGCCCTAGCGGTGTAATATGCGACGTTTGCCAGGCCAAGCGGGTTTTTGCCTTTTTTGAGCTTTTTTTGAGCTTTCTCAAACAACGAGAGGGCCTCGTTGGGCTCGTTGCGGACAAGCTTCACACGGCCCCATCCAATAAGCACAGAAGCGTATTCATACGCGGAAAGCAGGTCCTCGAGGTCTTCAACAGCATCTGCGGAAATATCAGTTGTCTCAGAGGGGAAGAAAAGCAGTTGTTCGTTAATGGCAGCAAGCGCGGCAAGCGACGGGTTTGCCTGGCTGGCCGCCTTTGCCAATCGAATATAACCCGCGGCAGAATCTAAATTGGCCAGACCATAATAAACAGTGGCAAGATTGTTCAGACAAATTACTTCGCGTACATTGTCCGCTGAACGGAGCGCCTCGTTCAAATTTATCCTATACGAAGCCAAGGCGCCGCGCAGGTCGTTCTTAAAGTAGCAATCATAGCCCCGTTCGCCAGCATCAGAGCAGAATCCCGCTGATACAACGCAAAGGGCAATGGGCAAAATCGCATAAAAGGCGCGCAAACGCATGCTATTCCTTATCGATAAAAATTGGCGGATCTTCAGATTCTTGTTTTATCTTGCTGCTAATGGGCCAGATTTTTTTGACTCCATTCATAAGATCGTTGGTGTTTTGCATCAGACCTTGGCCCTGGTTTACGACAACAGGCATTTTGTCGAGAAGCGCGCTGATTTTTCCGGTTATCACATTGAGGGAATCGATGAGACCATTCGCTGATGCAAGAAATGATCCTACTTGGCCGAGCGTGCCTTCGGCAGTGGTCATGACCGCGGGAACACTGTCCATGACCCCATTTACCTTGCCCGTAATGTCGTTTAACTGAGCAATCAACTTGTTGCCGTGCCGCAACAAAGGAAGGGCCTCGGCCACCACAGCATCAAGCTGGCGGTAGAGATCGTCTTTTTGGACCAGCGCGCCTAGCGTGCCTTCACCTTTTTTGATTTTATCTATAATGACAGTCAAGTCGCTGAAAGCATTGAGTGTTTGCTGAAGAATGATATCGAGGCTGAGCATTTCCTTGGCATTTACCGTCATACCATCCTCAAGCATGGGGTAGTCTTTGGTTCCGGGAGAAATGGCGATGATGCGGTCTGAGATGGGAAAGCGCTCTTGGATAATAGTGGCCACGGAATTGTTCCTGATTAGATACTGGTACGAGATCTTGATCTGCATCACGACCTCTATCTTGTTCTCACTGTTGAAGCTGATTTCAGAGACCTGTCCAACGGTAATGCCGCTGATTTTCACCTTGGCGCCCACGTTCATGTCTGATTTGTCCTGGAATACCGTGTGCAACTGGTATTGGTCCACAAAAAGATTATTTTTCACCAGAGTGGCAAAAATAAGGGTAAGGAGCGCCAGTGTGGCAAAGATAAGAAAGCCACCGACAAAATATTCTTTATATACTACGTGGATACGCGCCATGATAACTCACCATTAAGATATAATTTACAGCGATTCAAGTAAAGCCTATATATTATCCATGAATTTTTTAATATAAGGGTCGCTGGTACCCCTCAGCTCTGCGGGCGTTCCTGAAAAAACGAGCGTCTTCTGGGCCACTACCAGAATGCGCGAGGCAATGTCAAGGGCTGTCTTGATATCGTGGGTGACAATGACCGACGTCACTCCAAAGGATCCGTGCAGCACACGTACAATATCGATGAGCATTGCCGCGTTAAGAGGATCAAGGCCCGAGGTGGGCTCGTCGTAGAGCATGATACCGGGCATAAGGGCGAGGGAACGGGCAACGGCCGAACGCTTCATAACTCCCATGGAAAGGGACGCGGGCATTGCTTTTTCATAGCCTTCGAGCTTGAGCAGACCGATCCTGCTGCGTACTATTTTGGTTATTTTTTCCTCGGGAAAGGCGGTGTGGTATCGCAGAGGCAGGGCTATATTCAGAAAGACGTTCATGTTGCTGATGAGCGCGGAATTCTGGAACACATACCCGATATCGAGCCGCGCGCGCAGGAGGTCTTCCCGAAGCATCAGGGCGATATTCCGGCCTTTAATATATACGGAACCGGCATTTGGCTGGAGCAGACCGCAGCAGAGCTTGAGCATGGTGCTTTTGCCAAATCCGCACTGGCCCACAATGGCCACTGTCTCCCCTGAGCTAACAGAGAAGGAGACGTTTTTTAAAATCAGGTTGTTGCCGTACGAGAACGAGACATTCTCGAACCTGATCTCTTCTTTTTTATCCTGATAGTAGATTTGCATAGAATATAAGCGTAACTATTGTATTTACAAAGACCGAGAATATAATCGAGTTGACTACCGCTTTAATCGTGGCCTGGGGAACTTCCTGGAACGAATACCCGATACTCATGGCGTGGTGGCAGCTGACCACGGAGATAATGGAGCCAAAGAGGATGCATTTAATTGAGCTGATTACAATATCGATGGTGGAAAGCTCGGCAAGGATCATCTGAAGGAAGACCGAGAAGGGAAGCGACACGATGATGGCCGAGAAAAGGAACCCGCCCAAAATAGCGATTGTATCAAAAACAAACATCAGGCCAAGCATGGAGATGACAAATCCAAGGAGGGCGGGCATGACGCGCACATGGAT
The DNA here is from genome assembly GCA_001789205.1 of Candidatus Raymondbacteria bacterium RIFOXYA2_FULL_49_16. GTDB lineage: Bacteria > Fibrobacterota > OXYB2-FULL-49-7 > OXYB2-FULL-49-7 > XYB2-FULL-49-35 > XYB2-FULL-49-35. The sequence goes on from MFYT01000091.1 coordinate 6,485, forward strand.
AGGATCAATGCCCATGACCTCGAGCGCGTCAAGTTCGTTGGCCACTTTCATGTTTCCCAGGTAGGTGGAGAGCGCGGCGCCGGACCGGCCAATGACAATGAACGCGGTGACCAGCGGACCTAGTTCACGGATAATACCGATAACCATTATTTTACCGAGGAATTCCCCAGCGCCGAACTTGGGCGCCAGTGTGGTTGATTGTATGATGATGATACTGCCCACCATGAGACCTATGATTGAGACCAAAGGCACTGCTTCCACACCTGTAAAGAGGACCTGGAACATGACGTCATTTTTCAGCGTTATCCTGTTTTTGCTCCAATTCTTGAAAATGGAACTTAACGCTTCGAAAAAGAGCACGGCAAGACCCATGATATATCCGGTAAGAATGAGCACTTTTGAGCCCAGAAACGATAGGACAGAGAGCATTGTGTCTTTTTCCCTGCTATTTTTCAGCGCCTGTGTTAAAAGGTTTCACGGCTGAAATGAGTGAATGTACCGCATGTATCGCGGCCGCTTCAGCCTCCCTGGCATAGAAGGTCCGGTTGGCCCGGTATCCTCCGGCAAAACGGGTTTCGGGGACAATGTACGAGGTTGACCTGTCCATATTACCAGCCACTAGAAGAGAGACGTCCGGGTAGAGTTCGGCTATCTTTTTTCCCGTTTCATAAAAATAATCTCCTTGCAGCCCAAGGAGAAGTGTTTCGTTCATTCTGAGCGCGCGCATGGCCAAGGGCCCGGGGAACAGGTTCGCGTGCGCATTGTTGTACTGGTAGAACGCGTCAAGGAAAAGATCTTGGATGGCGCGTTTTGTTTCAATGGCAACGCTGGTTTTCCTGACCTGTTCCAATTGGATTCTGTATTTCTGCAGGTCCATATACAGTTCTCCGGCCGGTTCTTGAAAGGCCGGTTTTACCGGAAGCGAGAGGGGCATGGTGTAAAACCATCCTTTTCGGAGCCGTTCCCACGAGGCTTTTTTAATATATTGGACCAGGGTCGCGCTTATTCGCAGACCAAAGCTGTGCGCATTGGGATGGGAAAAATTGTCTATATAGGGGATGAGGTCAGCACTTGGAGCGCGCAGGAATAGAAAGGCGCCCCCAAGCTTTTTTTCGAGAAAAGTGGTTGCATGGAAAATGTAGTCCGAGGATATGTCTCCCGCGAGTTCAGAGGGCGGGGTGACGCAGGGCAGATAAGGGGAAAGTATGAAACCGCCAATGATGTTCCGTTCCCTGTTTCTGAAAACAACCAGAGGCGTTCTCAGTCCCTTAACCGGGGTTGTGGTGATCGAGAGAGGGGGGAGGGCGAAGGTTGAGTCTGAGAGCGAGGCGAACCATTTGTTGGCGCGTTCGGTTGCATCGTATTGTTTATTCATGACCTGAGGCCCGCAGAGCGGTGGAAGGTCCATGATTCCCGCTTCAAGCGAAACTTGGCCGTAATTTGCCAGGGGCATGCCGCTATCCGGAAAAATGACGGTGAATTCCGCTTCTACTGGAGCGGCAAGCGCACTGGCCAGGGCGGCTGCCGCGCTTTTGGCAAGATCTGTTGGCGAAAGCGTATAGTTGTTGACCGCAGCGGTTGAAAAGACCGCAACAAACTGCCGCTGCATGCCAAAACCGTGTTCGAGTGTATCATATATCGCTTCGAGCTGTTGCCCGGTAATCTGTGGAATTTCAACGGAAATTAAGGCGGCCTTCTGTTTTTTATCTGAGAAGACCAGGGTCTTGAGAAATATCCTGTTTATGATTTTTCTGCGGAAATTGGGCTTGTTTTTCTCTTCAGGAAGAGAAAAATCGGCAAAGGGTCTGAGCAGCGAATCAATCCTGGTTTCTTCGATATTCCATTTAGGCTGATGTCTGACTGAAGAGGTGATTTCAACTGAAGCTGCGCCGATCAAGGGAGCTGAACTGAAAACCAAGGAAGTTATATCCGTTTGGGCCGCGTCGGGAATACCATCGCGGCTGCGTTTCCAGATATCAGCGACAATGGTGACAAAAACGGCAACCGCCAGAATAGCGGCCAAAATGAATTTCTGCATACGCTACAAGCTACCAAACGCTGATGCGCAGAAACGGGCTTTTTCTATCGTTGTATGTTCCTCAGAAATCGAATTCATTTGTGCTGCCGCCTGATCCGGATGCCGGTGCAGGCGCTGGTGCAGGCTCCGCTGCCGGTGGCGGGGGTTCGGGCGCTGGCGCCGGAGCCGGAGCCGGAGTAGCGGGAGCCGATGATCCCCATTCATTATCGGACGACGATGCCGCAGGGGTTTGCGCAGGGGTTGAGTAATCGCTGGTTGAATTGCTGCTTCCCCAGTCTGATTTGACAGGAGGATAGCTTGATTCTGATCCCGAAGAAGTACCGTAGCCGCCGTAGCTGCTTTCAGACCCCATGGAGCCACCCACGTTATCGTTCGATTTATTGTCAATCCAGAAATTGTATCCCATATCGGCAACGACATTTTCGCCAAAATCTTTTGCGTCAGAAACACCGGAAAAATTGCCAATGCGCACGCGATAATAAGTACCGGTTAGATCGCCGGTCGGGTTTTGCACTTCCGCGACATAGGCAGCGTATCCCTCTTCTGTGAACTTGGTCGCAAGACGGTTCGCGGCTTTTCTGGAAACAAAGACCGAAACCTGAACAACATATTTACCGTTGTCCGAGAAATTGGGTGTATAGCGCGACGCAAGAGCGCTCTTTTTTTCAGCAGCGGTCTCTTTTGCCGGTATAGCGGCGGCAGTGTCTTTAGTAGTGGCCGGGGCAACGGTTTCAATATCGCTCAGCATATCGTCAGCCGGAAGCTCTTCTTCCTCTTTTTTGCCGCCGCAATTGACCATAAATCCTGCTACAAGAAGAACAGCCAAGACTCTGAACGTTTTTATCAGATCAAACATGCCTTACCTCCTTTTAAACCATTGCCGTTTTTACGGATTTTACAATTATAAAATTATTTATTATTTTGACAAAAGCAATCCTTTTTTATTGCGGGAACCCTTCAAGAAGGATTTTTGCCTGTTCGGCATATGATGCCTTTGGATACTTTTTTATCAGTTTTTTCAGGATTTCCCGCGCCTCATCGGTTTTTCCCTCAAGAATGAGTTCCTTTGCCTGGTTGAAGAGCTTCTCCGCCTCCTGTTCGGCCACAGGGTCAATCGGAACAAGGCTTTTATCCTGGAGCAGAGAGCGGTCGATTTTATCGTTAAAACGATAGTTGGAGAAATCAATTGTCGCGGAGCCGGTTGTACCGTCGGTTTTTGTGAAGGTAAAGGTTTTTTTTCTGAATACGATGAAGGTTCCCTGTTTCGCATATTCGCCATGGAACCTGATGAGCTCCCTGTTGTTTTTTTCTATGATCAGTTCCGCGGGGAGCGGCTTTCCATTCACGGTTTCGTAGAAAAAGGTGAACCTGTTATCGGTTTCTATAGGTTTTGCTCCTGTTTGTTCCAGAAGGACGATGGTGAGCGATTTGATCAGCTTCTCTTTTGGCGAGACGATCAGTCTCATGGCTTTGGTTTCGATGGTATGGGTGACACCGTTAAGGGTCTCAATTTTTTTTTCTATTACCCGGCCTTCTTTTGCCGTGAAATCGAGTTTGAGATGGGGCGCATCCTTGTACTGCACCCACTTATATTCGACAGTAGTGTTCATTTTGAACGTTTGGAACCAGTTGAATTCACGCTTCGATTCAATTGATTCGATCACTTTATCAAAGGCCCGTACCGGCGTGAAGAGTTCGTCGAGCATCTGATTGAAAAAAAGAGGATAGTCCCGGTTGGCGAGGAGAAAGACAAAGCCTTTTTCCCGAGTGTAAAATTCCGCGAACCTGGGTTCGGATAGGTTTTTTTCTCGGGCCATCTGTTCAAGACTCTGACAGATGGATCCGGTTATTTTCGCATCGGCCTGATATGCCGTCAGGTCTTTCTGTTCAAACATGGCCGGAAACGAATGGAGTTGTTGCAGAAGCTCGTAGGGGTCTATGACCTGCTGCTGCCCGCATACCGCGGATATCGCAAACAGAACATGGGCCAGGGAACGGGACGAAAACCAGCGCATGATTATAGAATCCCTTTTGTGGAAGGAATGTCATTGTTTCCTGTCAGTTTGACCGCTGCAGAAAGGGCGCGGGAAAAACTTTTAAACATTGCTTCAATGCAATGGTGGCTGTTACGTCCGTATTCAAGCGTAATATGAAGATTGCATTTTGCTGTGTCACTGAGCGCCTTGAAGAAGTCGTCAACAAGTTCAGTGGAAAAATGGCCGGGCCCGCTTGCGGAAGGGATGGTTCCATTGAGGACAAAGAAGGGCCTGCCGCCAAGGTCGATGACGGTACTGGCCAGCGCCTCGTCCATGGGCAGGGAAAAGGAACCGTACCGTGCAATGCCTTTTTTATCGCCTAATGCCTGTGTCAGCGCATCACCCAGGCAGATGCCCACGTCCTCGACCGAATGATGGGCGTCCACTTGCAGGTCGCCCCTGCATTTCACAGTGAAATCGAACGACCCGTGCTTCGCGAAGAGGGAGAGCATGTGGTCGAAGAAACCGATGCCGGTATCTATCTCGTATGCGCCTGTGCCGTCGAGGCAGAGTTTTAGGAAAATGTCGGTCTCTTTTGTCTTGCGGGTAACAGAAGCTTCTCTTTTTACCATGGCAGGTCCCTTAGTTTTTGAGTTGCCGCCGCAGCGACTTTATGAGTTTTTCAGTCTGTTCGCTGGTGCCCACAGTGATTCGCAGACAACCCTGCAGCAGGGGATCGGAACTCCGGTCGCGTACCAGGATGCCGTTTTCCTTAAGTCCCTGTTCAATGGCTTTACACTTGTCGTTGAAGCGCGCAAGGATGAAATTTGCGTCAGAGGCAAGGGATTTAATTCCCATGGCGGTGAGTTCTTTTTGCAGTACCGCCTTGTTTGCGCGCACCTGCTCCGCATAAGCAAATGCGTAGTCTGGGTCGTCGAGGGCGGCCATGGCAAGCGTGGCGGTAAGCGCGCTGATGGAATAGGGACTGTGGGCCTTTGCCATTGCGGCAATGTTTTCTTCGCATGAGATGATAATGCCCAGCCGAAGGCCGGCCATGCCGAACGCTTTTGAAAATGTCCGGAGAATAATAAGGTTGCGGTATTTCTCGATGAGGTCCGCGGCTGTGGTCTTGTTGAATTCGTAGTACGCTTCGTCAAGGAGCACTAAACGGTCTTTCATTTTCTCTGCAATGGCGATAATAGCGTTGCGGGGTATCGAGGTGCCAGTGGGGTTGTTTGGGGAAACCAGGACTACGGCTTTTGTATCGGGTGTAAGCGCCATAAGCGTCTGTTCCACAGGAAACGAGAGATCGGGATTATAAAGCACTTCAACAATCTCCAGGTCGAGCACTTGGGCGTAGAAAGTGAACATGGCAAAGGTGGGCACCGGGAGCACGATCCGGTTGCGAGCGTCGAGAAAGGTCTGAAAGACAGTCATGATTCCTTCATCTGACGCATTGGTGGGCAATATTCGGGAACTGGAGAGGCCCATAAATTCAGCCAGTTTTTTCCTGAAAGCATTGTACTCGGGGTAGGCGGCTATGGTGTGGCGGTCGATCTGTTTGAGCGCATCAATGACTTTTGGGGAACAGCCTTGGCTATTCTCGTTAAAATCGAGTCTGATATACGCTCGCCTGCCCTCAAGCGGCGGATTATAAGGCCGCATATTGCGGATTGCTGCTCGTGGTATCAACATGGCTACAAATAAATATGGCTTTCCACTTCTTTCAGAAGCTGGTCGATCTGTTTACAGAAGCCGTTGATTTCAATCGAGGTGTAGATAAAAAGGACAACGCTGCTTATAAGTATCGCTACAAGCAATATATAGAACATATACTAAGAAAATACATTATTTCCCGGTAAAATCAAAATTTCCAGTAGAAACCAGTGGAAAAATCTGTTGAAGATTATTAATAAACAAGTTCTCAATATCCTTTTCGGTATTTCCGGGAAACAATTGGGCTATTTTCTTAATTATCAGTGGAATATGACACGGCTCGTTTCTTTTTCCGCGAAAGGGGATGGGTGCCAGGTAGGGACAGTCAGTTTCGGGTAATAGGCGGTCGAGGGGGAGCGTGCAGATGGTTTCGGCAAGCACCGTCGCTCCCTTGAAGGTGATGATGCCGGTCACACCAATGTGGTATCCGGCGTCAATGATTTTGCGTGCAATGGCAGCCGTGCCGGTAAAACAGTGAAAGAGGGCGTTCCTGATGCCGTGATCGCGCAGCATCTGCAGGGCTTCGGATTCAGCTTCACGTGAATGCACGACAATAGGCAGATTGCGGCGGCGAGCCAGAGATAAAAGTGTGGAAAAGACTTTTTCCTGGGTTTTTCGGTCAGTAGAGTCGTAATGAAAGTCGAGTCCTGCTTCACCAATGGCCACTACCTTTTCCCTGTCGCACAGGGCATCGATTGCCTGAAGGTCGGTTTCTTTGGCTTTGCTTGCTTCGTGGGGATGAATGCCTATGGTTGCATGGACCATGGGAAAGGTGCAAGCAAGTTCGATAGATTGGCGGGATGTTTGGAGGTCGGTGCCAGAACAGATGATCATTTTGATGCCAACGGCGGCCGCTCTCTCTATGACGATGGGAAGGTCGTCGTTGAATTCAGGATAGAAAAGGTGGGAATGGGAATCAACACTCACGTGGTCACTGCTTTACGCCAGAGAGTTCTTCCCATTCGGCCTGCGTAATATAGGCAAGGCCATTAGCGTCGATTTTTACATAGCGGCCTTTTGCCGGATCGAAGGAGGCCAAGGTGTTGTTAGTTGATAGAGTGACTTTCCCTGAATGCCGTATCCAAAAATAGAGGGGGTTGTCGGAGGCGAAGGTTTTGCGGTCGCCTTTGCGAAAAATGTTGAACCAGATGGTTTTGTTCCGCCATGCGTTTATATAGGAACTATCGTCCGTGCAGGCGATAGTAACTTTTATTGATCCCTGTTTTTCGTTCCGGAAACGGTTTTGCTGGGCCAAAACTTCGTCCTTTGGTTCCTGGGCCAGAGGTTCTTCCGGCTCGGGGGCTGGCTCAAGCGCGTTGTTTTCAGCTTGCGCGCCACTCTCGGGGGTTATGACAGGCGCCGCGGATGGTTCGGGTTCGGAAAGTGAGGCAGTATCAGCGGCCAGAGAGTCGGTTAAGGACTCGGCAGCGGGCATCTGTTTTTCTTTTTGAGCGAGAATAAGGAGCAGAAAAACAAGAAGCAGGAGGCTTATGATGATGGCAAGATGCCGCATGGGCTTCTGGTGTTGGGCGATTTCCGCCTTTTCAATCTCCCGGGTTTCTTTCTTGACTGGTTTTTCCTCAGGTTCGCATTCCGGACCAGCGGTTGATCCCTGCTGACGTACGAACCGGGAGTAGATATCATCAGGATTGAGCCCCAGGTATTTTGCCACGCTTTTTATGAAAATTTTCTGGTAGGTCTGGCCCGGGATTTTATTGAATTCGTCTTTTTCAATGGCGGCAATGTATTCGGCGCTGAGGCGCGTGTCCGCGGCCATCTTGTGCACTTCGATACGGCTGCTGATCCTTATTTTCCGGAGATATTGGCCCAGCGTGTCCTGATCGATGGAGATGCCTTCAGCTGGATCGCCTTCGGTATGGCGCTCGCTGAGACCGTGGGATGAATTGTGTATGTCCATTACGTTTCTTTTCCTGGCGTACCCGGTTGAGGAAGGTCATAAGAAGCGCTGCCGGAAGGCCTACCACGGTGAAGAAGCAGCCATTGACGCGTTTGACGAATGAACCGCCCGCTCCCTGGATTCCGTATGCTCCGGCTTTGTCAAATGGTTCGCCGGTATTAATATAATTTTTTATCTCCGTTTCTTCCAGTTTCCTGAAAAAGACCCTGGTTTTTTCATGAAAAACCTCACAACGGCCTTCGGGCAGCACGACCGCGGCCATACCGGTATATACCGTATGCGCTGATCCGCTCAGCGCCCTGAGCATGGCGTATGCGTCGCGCCGGGAACGCGGTTTTTCCAGAATGCGTCCATTGTGGAAGACAATGGTGTCGAATCCGAGCACTATGCCCCGCCGCACTTTTCCGGAGGCGGTGCGCGCTTTGACAAGTGCAAAATGTTCAACGGTCTTTTCCGGGGAGCCGCAGTGGGTTTCGGGCTCGTTGTGATCGCCTTCGATAATGGCATGGGGAATGCCGAATTGCTTGAGAAGCGCACGACGCCGCGGCGATTGCGATGCCAGGTATATTTTTCGGGGGAAACGGTACATTTAGAACTTTATATCTGCCCCAAGCTGGATGAAATGGTATGACAGCGGGGAATCGTTTACATACAGCCCGAGTTCCTCAGCGTACCAGAGATAATCGAGATGGAAAATGAAATAATAGAGGGACATGCCCAGTGTGGGGTATCCCTGGTTGAGTCCCATCCGGAAGTCAAAATTAGTGAGCCGTATCTCGGCACCGGTGTTTATTTTTGTGAAGAAATTGGCGTGACGGAAGACATTGTGCAGCTCGAAGGTGGCTGATGCGTCGTCAATGAAATTGTATTCCATGAGGGGAAGGATTTTGTACGCCATACCGACATTGAAGCGCGGGGAGAGAAAATCTTCCCCTATATATGCGAAGACATCTTGAATTGTGGCTGCGGCGCGAATGCCGCCGAAATAGAAGAGTCCGCCAATATCGAATCCAGGGCCGTATTTGTGGGTAAGCAGGGGATCAATGGCGCTCATCATATCATTATTAAAACGGTCGACGAATTCGAGTGTTTGGGTATAGCCCAGGGCAATATCATCGACAATATACCGATCAATCCATTTGAAACTGGCCCCGACGGCAAGGACCTTCATGAGGCGCCGGCACATGGAAGCGGTAAAGACCTGGTCCATCTGGGTGCCGATGAATATTTTTGGCACCAGCACGCCTGATTCGATCATGACGCGCGTAGGAACTGTCCAGTAGTAGCTGGCGCCATAGGTAAAACCGAGCGTACGGGCCATAAAACCCGCGTTGGGCAGCAGACCCACAGTGGACCATTTGCCGTCAATAGAGTAGAGGTCGTCGTAGAATTGCTTATCAAGCGATTTCAGTCCATCGGTGCTGGTCAGTTTTTTCGAATGGTTGGTGACAAAAGACAGCAGGTCCAAGACACTGGGGCTTACATAGAGGCCAAAATTGACCGAAAGATGCATGTGTTCCATGTACATGTCGAGACAGGCCGGGTTTACGAGCATAGCAGAGGCGTCATCCGCATTTGCAAGGTTGGCACCGCCCATTCCCATTGAACGAATGCCTGTAAAGGTACTCCGGGTTTCGGCAAACACTGAAAGGACGCAAAGCGCGCCCACAAAACCTGTCAGAAGGTATTTTTTTATCATGGTCTGTATACCGGTCCTGGCATGCCCAGAAGATTTTCCGGATGCGCTTGAAGGGTATCTTTTACAGCGTTCAAATAATTTATTCGTTCGATGGCGGACCAGTATTCATCACGGTGAATAAGATGGATGTCTCCGTCTTCGTCGATCCGGCCGTCACCGTCGTTGTCGATACCATCTACATATTCTTCGTCTACACCCCAATCGCCAGCGAGCCATTCGCCGTAGGGCTGACCCGCGTTAATAGTGGCCATAATAGCGGCCCTGTTTTGTATCACATAGGCGCTGTCAATATGAGTGTTGTTGTAATCAATACGGCCATTACCATTGTAGTCTACCCAGACAAGGCGGCTGAGGTTCTTTCCAGCATAAGGACCGATGAGTGCAAATCGGCCTGAACCGTGGACAATGGAATCGCCTTGGGGCCGAATGGTAATGGCGCCCGCTGCCAGTGTATCTATGTTGATGAAATCGCCATCGTTGTCTATGGTGTCCGTGGCTATGCGCGAATCCTCGTCCTTGATACCGTCGAGATCGTTGTCAGCATCGTCGAGTTGTTCCTCGTCAACGCCCCAGTCGCCTGCAATGAATTCTCCGCCATTAGGGCCTTTGAAAATATAATAGGCTTCGCTGCCTATTGAATCGAGGGCAAAGAACCCCCTGTTGTAATCGTATCCGGGAATATCGCGCATTGCTGCAAACGTATCCGACAAACACCAGTGGATGGCATTATTTTGAGGGTCGATCCAATCGATTTTATTGTTGCCGTCAACGTCGATCCATATGGTCCGCTGCACAAGACTGTCATCGTTGGTGTCATAATAGTCGTAATCATTGTCTTTTTTATCGTTATAGTAATAATATTTTGCCTTTAGAATAATGGTATTCATCTGTTCCTTTGGGCCGCTCATCATGCCGGTATCCACGCCTTCGGCCGTGGAGGCATGTATTTCATCGTCGAGTTGGGTAATGGCCTCAAGCGAAATGTTCGCGGCATCGACAAGATCGTTGATCATGGCATTGATGTCCGTGGGGCCAGTGAACAGTTGTTTTACTGAATCTATATCAATCTCAATTGAGTCGATATTTTTCAAACCGTTGCCCATTATTTTGTATAGCTTACGTTCTTTGTTATACGGCCCATAGAAAGGAGTGAGTCTGTTGTCCGAGGGTTTTTGGTCCAGACTGACAAGCGCGGTATGCAGGGCTGAGAGCATGGTGAAATCGAGCAGTATTTTATCAGAGGTGAAATTTCCTTTTTCAGCCTGGCCGCCGAAGATGTTTAGAAGGCTGTTGTAGGCCTTTATGCAGGGTGAATAGAGGAAAACAAGCCGGTCGTACAGTGTGTCGAGGGCAGTGATGCCAACGATGCTGTCCCGGTTGACCGAAGAATCGAAATAGGCGGCAGTTCGGAGAATAACGGAATAATCAACGCCGGTGTCTGGAAAGAAAGGAAGTTTTTTCGTGTTTTCGTTTTGCAGTTCGTTTACCAGCATGGGCAGGATGATACCTTCGACGCGCAGCTCCATCTCCGCTTTGAGATACCAGCCGTCGCTGAGCCTGGGGTCGAGTTCAGTTGCCCGGGTATAATAGGCAAGGGCGGTTGTAAAGTCCTTGGCGTTCTTAGCCTCGTTTCCGAGTGAGATATTGCCGTCCGCGGTCTCTTTTTTGTTGTCGTCGGATGAGGGCCAGATACTTGTGCTGCAATTTGAGAAAAGAGCCAGCCCGGCGCAGACGATTGAGAAGAGGCATAAACGCTTAATCATGTTCCCCAATTTTATTATCCCCATTTCAGTTATAAATATATAATAATATCAAAGAAATTACGCAATACAATAATTTTTCCTGATTTAACAAGGATCTTGCCCGTGACGATACCCTGGGATTTTATTACGGCAGAACTTCGCGTATCCAGTTTTGATTATGGGAATATACCGCGTTCCTTATAGGCCTTTTCAAGAGAACTCAATGCGACAATATAGGCGGCCGTACGCGCATCTGTTTTATATTTTTGGGCTGTTTCGTACGTCTCTTTGAATGAAGCGGTGATTCTCTTGTACAGCTTTCCATCCACTTCTTCAAGGTCCCACGATTCGCTCCGTTTGTTCTGGAGCCATTCAAAATAGCTGACAATAACCCCGCCTGAATTGCACAGGATGTCGGGAATAATTTCTATTTTTCTTTTTTGCAAGATAGAATCGCCTACGGGATCCGTAGGACCATTGGCGCCTTCGGCAACGATTTTAACATTGAGCAAGGGAGCTGTATGTTCCGTGATTTGGCTTTCGAGAGCGGCTGGAATGAAGATGTCGGCTTTTGTACGGAAAAAGGTTTCGCGATCAATGGCCTTTGCGCGCGGATACCCTTTTACACCGTTGTTTTTCTCAACATAGACTGCCAGCTGATCAGGGTCGATACCGCTTGCGCACGCAATGGCGCCTGTAGCGTCTTCAACGGCCAGTAAAACCGCTTTCTGGGGTTTGAGCAGGCGAGCAGCCCACGAACCCACATTACCAAAGCCCTGTATTGTGTAGGTCGCTTTATTGAGCCGGAATTTCCTCATTTTCGCCCATTCCTGGATGCAATAGACCACGCCTTGTCCTGTGGCCTTGGTGCGTCCCACGCTTCCTCCCGAGGCAAGGGGTTTTCCCGTTACAACATGGAGACAGTTCTTCCTTTCGTGGGGGGGGATTGAAGATAGATAGGTATCGAGTATCCAAGCCATGATCTGTGCGTTTGTGCCCATGTCAGGCGCCGGGATATCGTATTCAGGCCCGATGTTGTTGGCAATGGCATAGGTAAACCGCCGCGTAATATGCTCCAGTTCCTTTATTGAATAATGACCCGGATCCATCTGAATGCCGCCTTTTGCTCCACCGTAGGGAATGTGGCTCAGGGCGCATTTCCAGGTCATCCAGGCTGCGAGGGCGCGTACTTCGTCAATGTCGACAGAGGGATTGAAACGCAGGCCTCCTTTATAGGGGCCCAGGATATCGTTGTGCTGCACCCGGTAACCGGAGAACATTTCAATTCTGCCGTCGTCCATTTTGACAGGGAAATTGATACGCACTTCATTGGTGGATTTTGAAAGGATTGCCTGTATATCGGGATCGAGGCCCATAATACCAGCGGCTTTTTCCAACTGTTTGTTAACGCTCGCGTAGAGGCTGATTTTCTTTTCCATGAAATATCTCCTTGGCGTTAAATATACATAGATACATGGGCCGGGGGCCAGGGGTCAGCGCTGTCCTGACTTCATTATTGCGATAACATCCACGCCAAACGGGCAACGTTCAACACAGGCGCCGCATGCGGTGCATGATGCGGCATCCGCGATGCTGCCGGTCCTGGTTTCAATGGCCCGGATGGTTGCTCCGATATCAATGGCCGCAGGGCAGGGGAGACAGTGGTTGCAGTAAACGCATTCGCCTTGTACGCCGGTTTTTAGTTCCTGAAGAACCCGGGCATAATCTTTTTCGTGCGGAGAGGTCTTGAAATAGCGCAGTATCTCACTGAACTCGCTAACGTTTTTCGGCCCTGGCACAACACAATGAACGCCTGGTTGTGAAAGGGCAAAATTCAGGCACTGGATCAGTGAAATGACAACACCAGCCGTTTCCTTCTTCAGCAATTTGCCTCCGCCGAATGCTTTCATGGCAATGAGGCCTGTGTTTCGCGCCGCGCATGCGCGGAAGAGTCCCTGCGCATCAGCGGAAGCGCCGGCCATATTGACCGGAAACAGGAGTATATCGATTTCGTCGTGAGCAATGGCTTTGTGCGCCAGAGGAACCGCATGGTTGCTGAAGCCGAGAAATCGGGCCTTGCCCTCATGTACGAACCGTTTGGCAAGGTTAAAAAAATCACCCATGACTTTTATAAAATCGTTTTCCTTGTCGCAATTGTGCAGGAAAAGAACGTCAATGTAATCAATTTTTAATTTGTTCAGCAGGTCGTGAATGTATGTTTCGGAGATTTTCAGGTTCCGGGTACGCCAATACTGGCCTTTTTTTTCAGCGGCGCCCAGATGACCCGCGATCATTATCTTGTCCCTGCCGCCCTGTATCGCAATGCCGATATTCTCGCGAAGTTCGGGTTGGGCAAAGAAGAGGTCAATGTAGTTGACGCCTGCGTCAAGCGCGGTCTTGACGACCGAGACCACGTTGGCGCGTGGGGTGTTGATAAGGTATTCGGTGCCCAGACCTATCCGGCTGACCGTTTGGCCGGTTTTACCAAGAGTGGTGTATTCCATACATTGATTATAATTTTTTCACATAGGCGTCGACCATGGCCGCGGTTTTCCGGCCGTCTACGACGGCGCGCACGACCAAGGATGCGCCTGACACGCAGTCGCCTGCGGCAAAAACACCAGGATGCGATGTCATGCTGTTTTTATCAAGAACAATATTGCCCCGGCTGTCTGTGGCAAGGTCCAGGTCTTTTACCAGGGGACCATGCTCCACATGTATGAATCCCATTGCCAGGACAGCCATGTCAACATTGAGCGTGAATTCAGAGCCGGGCTTCTCCTTGAATGAGGGCGGTTTGCCTTCCTGGGACAATCCCCACTCAACCGCAACTGCGCGCAACCCGGAGAGCGTATTGTTTTTTTCCAGGAACTCCTTGATATTGACCGCCCAGAAGCGTTTGCACCCCTCCTCATGAGAGGTGCCGGTGCGCATGGTCTGGGGCCACTGGGGCCATGGATTGGATTCAGGTCGCTCCGCGGGGGGTTGTGGCAGAATTTCAAGCTGAAAGATCTCTTTTGCGCCCTGACGTCTGCAGGTACCTACGCAATCGGCGCCTGTATCGCCACCGCCAATAATAGCCACGTTTTTCCCTTTGGCTGAAATGATGGTATTCAAGGGAATGGCTTCATTGTCGATGAGATGGTTTTGCTGGGTAAGAAGGTCCATGGCAAAATGGACGTTTTGCAGGTCCCTGCCCGGCACACGAAGATCGCGCGGTGTTGTTGAACCAGCGGCAAGCACAATGGCGTCGAACGAACGTTTGAGATATTTGACCGAAAGGTCGCTTCCAGCGCACACAGTGGTCTCAAACGTCACGCCTTCGGCCTTGAGTTGACGGAGTCTGCGGTCAAGGATCCATTTTTCGAGTTTAAAATCAGGAATGCCAAAGCGGAGGAGACCGCCGGGCTTACTATCCCGTTCGTACACAACCACGGTATGACCTGCGCGTACAAGCTGCTGGGCAACGGCAAGACCCGCGGGACCGGATCCAATGACCGCGATTTTTCTACCAGTCTTAAAGGGCGCAAGCAATGGCCTGATCCAGCCCGATTTCCATCCCTGCTCAACCAGACCCAGCTCGATCTGGCGTATGGTGACCGCTTCTCCATTGACCGCAAGAGTGCATGCGGTTTCGCAAGGCGCTGGGCAGATGCGGCCAGTTATCTCGGGAAAGTTGTTGGTCTCGTGCAGAAGCTCGCATGCCTTTTGCCATTTCTTTCTGTAGAGGAGATCGTTGAAATCGGGTATTCTGTTGTTCAGCGGGCAACCGAAAGAATGGCAGAAAGGCACTCCGCATTCCATGCAGCGTGAAGCCTGGATTTCCAGTGTTCTCTCATCAAAAAGGCGCTCGATTTCAGAAAAGTCGTTTATCCGTTCATGCACCGGTCGTTTGTCCGGGAATGCGCGCCGGTGTTCCAGAAACCCTGTTGTTTTACCCATGAAACACCTCCTCAGTGGCGGAAACGGTCTCATCGTCCTTGTGCTCGGCCAATTTCATACGGGCGAGCGACGCCCGGTATTCGATGGGTATCACTTTTACAAAGAGCGGAATGTGCGTCTCCCAGTTTTCCAAAATCATTTTTGCCCTAAGGCTGCCCGTATGCTTGAAATATGTTTCGATCCGCACCCGGAGGAATTTTTTATCCTCGTCGAGCCATACGCTTTCGATGTCGACCATGTCCAGGTTGCAGCGGGTATCAAAGAGCTGCGATTCGTCATACACATAGGCAACACCGCCGCTCATACCCGCGGCAAAATTATTGCCAGTCTGACCAAGCACCACCACGGTACCGCCGGTCATATATTCGCAGCCATGGTCACCCAGGCCTTCGAGTACCGCTTGGGCGCCGCTGTTGCGTACGGCAAAGCGTTCGCCTGCAATGCCGTGAATAAAGACCTCGCCGCCTGTGGCGCCGTAAAGCGCCGTGTTTCCTAAGATCACGTTTTCGTGCGGCAGGAACGAGGCGTCTTTAGGCGTGTCAATAATAATGAGGCCGCCGGACATGCTCTTTCCGAGATAATCGTTCGCATCACCTTCGACATGGATGGTGACTCCTGGTGCAAGGAAAGCGCCAAGGCTTTGTCCTGCCGATCCTTTGAGGAAAAGCCGGATGGTATCCGGCGGCAGGCCCGCAGGGCCATATGTGCGGACGATGTCCCCACTGAGCATGGCGCCCACGCTTCGATGTATGTTGCGAACTGGCAGGGCTATATTGACCTGCTCCTTTTTTTCAAGCGCGGACTGTGAAAGCCTGATTATTGTGTTGTCGAGTGCTGATTCGAGGCCTGCCTCGCGTCCCACGGTGCACGTGCGCGGGCCTTGGTTTGCCAGGTGCAGAAGCTTGTCAAAGTTGAGTGTCCGCGCTTTGAGATGCGGTATGTCCTTTTCCATGGTCAGTAGATCGGCCCTGCCGATCATATCCTCGAGCCGGGTAAATCCCAGGCGGGCCATGTATTCGCGTAATTCGCTGGCCATGAAGATGAGGAACCGCTCGACATATTCGGGTTTTCCCTTGAACCTGGCGCGGAGTGCAGGATCCTGTGTGGCCACGCCCATGACGCAGGTATTCAGGTGGCACTTGCGGAGCATGACGCAGCCCAGAGTGACCAGGAGTGTCGTCCCGAACCCAAATTCTTCAGCGCCCAGTAATGCTGCCACGGCAAGGTCGCGGCCGGTTTTGAGCTGGCCATCTGTTTGCACCCGGATTTTGTCCCTGAGCTGGTTGGCAATAAGGGCGTGCTGCGTTTCAGCGAGCCCAAGTTCCCAGGGAAGGCCCGCGTATTTGATAGAGGTAAGCGGCGAGGCGCCTGTACCGCCATCGTGGCCCGAGATGAGCACAATGTCGGCCTTTGCTTTTGCCACACCGGCGGCTATGGTGCCAACACCGACCTCGGAGACTAGTTTGACAGACACCATTGCCTTAGGATTCACGCATTTCAGGTCGTATATGAGCTGGGCAAGGTCTTCGATGGAATATATGTCGTGATGCGGCGGCGGAGAAATGAGCGTGACGCCAGGTGTTGTATGGCGCACCCGTGCAATTTCAGCACTTACCTTGTGTCCGGGAAGCTGGCCTCCTTCGCCGGGCTTTGCGCCCTGGGCTATCTTTATCTGGAGTTCATCCGCGTGAATGAGATAATCCGTCGTTACCCCAAAACGGGCTGACGCCACCTGTTTTACCCGTGATCGCATACTATCGCCGTTTGGAAGTGTGGCGTAGCGTTCCGGCGCTTCGCCGCCTTCACCTGAATTGCTGCGGCCTCCAGCCCGGTTCAAGGCAATAGCAATGGTTTCGTGCGCCTCTTTACTTAGAGATCCTAGGGACATTGCCGAGGCAACGAAACGTTTTATAAGGGACTCTACTGGTTCAACCTGATCAATGGGAACCGGTGCGGTTGGCTTAAAAGTAAAGAGGCTGCGCAGCGTTACGTGCGCCCCTGATTGGTCGTTGATACGTTGTGAATACTGCTTGAATACGGCATAGTCGTTGGCGCGGGTGGCGTGCTGGAGCAAGTAAATGGTTTCCGGGGTCCAGAGGTGTTTCTCGCCTTCTTTCCTAAGCGCGTAGGTTCCGGAGATGCCGAGATTTTTTGGAGTCAGTCGGGTTTCAGGAAATGCGCGTGCGTGACGCGCGCATACCTCCATGGCGATTTCGTGCAGACTAATGCCTTCGACGCGTGAAGCGGTATTGCAGAAATATTCGTTTACAACCGCGGTTGAAATTCCCACAATTTCGAAGATTTGGGCGCCAAAATAACTTCGCAAAGTGGAAATGCCCATACGGCTGAAGGTTTTCAAAAGGCCTTTTTTTATAGCGCTGATATAAAGGTCGTTCGCGTCGTTGGGCGAGAGCTCTTTTTCCAGCGCCTTTGTTTCGGCCAGCGCTCTAATAGTTGAGAAGGCCACATGCGGGCAGATTGCGTTTGCACCATATCCGGTAAGCAGGGCGAAGTGCATGACCTCCCGCGCTTCACCGGTCTCAACGATGAGGCCCACCGCTGGGCGCAGCCCTTTCCTGATGAGATGATGGTGGAGTCCGGATGTTGCCAGAAGAACGGGAATGGCCGCGCTTGATTGATCCATTCTGGCATCGGTAATTACCAAGAGCGTGGCGCCTTCGGCAATATACTTCTCGGCCTGGGCAAACATGGCATGCAAGGCTGTCTCGAGTTCAGCGCCCCCGCCTTTGGCCGGGAAGAGCGCGTCAAGGTTCCTGCAGACAATTTCAGGATGGTTTGCGGTACGCAATCGCGCCATGTCTTCGGGCGTGAGAATCGGATGGTGGAGCTTGAGCCGCCTGCAATGTTCAGGCGTCTCTTCAAGCAGGTTTCGTTCTCTACCCACATAGCTCATGAGGGACATAACCAACTCTTCGCGCAATGGATCGATGGGGGGGTTTGTTACCTGGGCAAAGAGCTGTTTAAAATAGGAGAAGAGGAGCTGTGGCCTGTTTGAGAGTACGGCCAGCGCCGCGTCGTCGCCCATGGAGCCAACGGGCTCCTGGCCATAGGTGGCCATGGGACCTACCACGGCTTTTAACTCGTCCTCGGTATACCCGAATGCCACTTGTTTTCGAATGAGCATCTCAGGATTTTCAGGAGGGATTTCCGAAGGAGCAAAGAGGCCGCGCAGATCGATCCAGTTATCTTTGACCCAATGCCGGTAGGGGCTCTGTCTGCATATTTTCGCCTTTATCTCGTTGTCGGAAATTATCCGTTTCTGCGCCAGGTCGATCAGAAACATGCGGCCAGGCTGGAGTTTGCCCCGTGAAAGGATCTTGTCGCCGGGAAAATCGAGTACGCCTGTTTCAGAGGCCATGACCACCACGCCTTCGCGGGTGCTGGTCCATCGCGCGGGCCTGAGCCCGTTGCGATCGAGCATGGCGCCGACATACCTGCCATCGGCAAAGACCATTGCCGCAGGGCCGTCCCAGGGTTCCATGATGGTGGAGTGGTATTCGTAAAACGCCCGTTTGTCCTGGCTTATGTGGAACTTTGTTCCCCATGGTTCGGGTATCATCATCATCATGGCGTGGGGAATAGAGCGGCCGGCAGTGATCAGCAGCTCGAGTACGTTGTCGAATATAGCGGAATCACTGCCACGTTCATCGATGACCGGAAGTATTTCCGTCAGTTCGGGACCAATGACGTCAGATTTCAGCGTGGCCTCCCGCGCTTTCATCCGGTTAATGTTGCCGCGCAGCGTATTGATCTCGCCATTGTGCGCCACAAATCTGAAGGGCTGCGCCAGGTTCCAGGTGGGAAGGGTATTAGTGCTATATCGTTGATGGACAAGGGCGAAAGAACTGGCAAAATCGGGATCTGAAAGGTCTGAATAAAATGATGAAAGCTGCGTACCGGTGAAAAGGCCTTTGTAGATAATGGTTTTTGCCGACATGCTGGCGATATAAAACTGGCTGGTGTCGTACTGAGTGATGGTGGTTACTGTCTTTTCGATGTTTCGGCGAATACCGTAGAGCTTTTGTTCAAACCGGTCAGGATCGGCCGCCCCGCGTTTAATAAAGCATTGTTTTATGGAGGGCATGGTCGACTTGGCTAAGTTTCCCAGGCAGGTGTCGTTTACTGGCACCTCTCGCCACGAGATTATCGACATGCCGCCATTGTTCACGGCTGTTTCAAAGGCGTTTTTACACAAGCGGGCGCAATCCTTGTTGGCGGGCATAAAGACCATTGCCGTAGCGTAGTCGTTCTGCGAAGGCAGGGTGATGAGTCCGGTGTTCATGATGCGCCGGAAAAAGGCGTCTGGAAGCTGAAGAAGCATGCCCGCGCCGTCGCCCGTTGATTTGTCTCCGCCGGTGGCGCCGCGGTGCTCGAGATTAATCAGGATTTTGAGCCCATTCTCAACAATTGAATGGAGGGGTCTGCCGTCTATTTTGACGATGAGACCAATGCCGCATGAATCGTGGTCATTCGCTGGGTCGTAGAGTCCGGCTGGCGCTGATTCGCCAGCCGCATTGCTGGTGTTCATAGTTTCTTGCATGATGTGTCCTTTGAGAAAAAACAATATAAATATACCATGCACATGAAAACATATTCATCCCCAGCAAGTACAATCCAGCTGCCCGTACCAGGTGGTCCCGGTATAGGCAGCTGATTAAAAAATTATTATACGCAGCCTTGATCGAGCATGGCGTCGGCGACTTTGGTAAAGCCGGCGATATTTGCGCCAAGCACATAATTTCCAGCCTGCCCATAATCGGCCGCGGCCTTTGCCGCGGATTCGTGGATTGACACCATGATTTGGTGCAGCCGGCTGTCGACCTCTTCGCGCGGCCAGGAAATCCGCATGGAGTTTTGGCTCATTTCAAGGCCCGAGGTGGCCACGCCGCCGGCATTAGCGGCCTTTCCCGGTCCATAGAGGATTTTGGCTTTTACGAATTTTTCAACGCCTTCGGGGGTTGTGGGCATGTTTGCGCCTTCGGCGACGATATAGCACCCATTTTTAAGCAGTGTCTCGGCGTCGGTCCCATCGATCTCGTTCTGCGTGGCACTGGGGAAAGCAGCCTCGCATTTGACAGCCCATGGTTTCTGGCCTTCATAGTATTTGCATCCGAACTTGTCGGCATATTCCTTTATACGGCCGCGTTTGACGTTCTTCAGCTCCATGGCAAAAGCGAGTTTTTCAGATGTGATGCCGTTTGGGTCGTGGATAAAGCCGTTTGAGTCGGAAAGGGTGACGGCTTTTGCACCGAGCTGGTTCAGTTTTTCGACTGTGTATTGGGCAACATTTCCCGAACCTGAAACCACGCATGTTTTTCCCTTGAAAGAATCTTTGCGGGTTTTGAGCATTTCCTCGGCAAAATAGACCGCGCCGTATCCGGTTGCCTCGGGACGGATGAGCGACCCGCCCCAGTTGAGCGCCTTGCCGGTAAGCACGCCGGTGAATTCATTCCTGATCCGCTTGTACTGGCCGAACAGGAAACCGATTTCACGGCCACCCACGCCGATGTCGCCTGCTGGGACGTCGGTGTCGGGACCGATGTAGCGGCAGAGTTCGGTCATGAACGACTGGCAGAAGGCCATGACTTCGTTGTCAGACTTACCTTTGGGATCAAAGTCCGAGCCGCCTTTGCCGCCGCCCATGGGCAGGGTGGTAAGCGAGTTTTTGAAGACTTGCTCAAAAGCGAGGAACTTCAGAATTCCCAGGTATACCGACGGATGGAAGCGCAGACCGCCCTTGTAGGGGCCAATGGCGCTATTCATCTCGATGCGGAAACCGCGGTTTATCTGGATGTTTCCTTTGTCATCGACCCAGGGGACGCGGAACACGATGACCCGTTCGGGTTCGACAATGCGCTCCAGAATGCGCGCTTTTTGGTATTTGGGGTTGCGGTCGATGGCCGGCGCGATGGAATCGAGCACCTCTTCAACCGCCTGAAGGAACTCCAGTTCGCCTGGATTGCGTTTTTTTACCAACTGTAGAATGTCGGTAGTGTAGGACATAGGGTAACCTCCATTTAAGTGAATGTGACTTTCTGCTATGAGACGCTGTTTTTTTCCTTTTGTAAGAAATCGACAAAGGTGCGCACCGTAGGGCTGAAGACTTTACCCTTGCGGTGGATAATACCCAGAGGCCTGGAAAACTCCCGGGTGGGCAGAGACACTGCGCAGAGCGAGCCCGCCTGGATCTCGGAATCGACGGTTGGCCGGGGGAGCAGAGAGATGCCTGAGGCGATCTCGACAGCCCGCTTGATGGATTCAATATTGTCGAATTCGAGCACTGTTTCGGTGGCGACGTTGTGCGTTTTCAAGAAATGGTCGACTTCTTTACGGATGACAAGGTCCTTGTCGAACCCCACCAATTTTTCACCATTGAGCAAGGCGTAAGAAGCCGTCTTTTTTTTCGCCAGCCTGTGCTCGGGATGGCACACAACCACCATAGGCTCGAATTGCCAGGGAATGACCGTGATTTCGCGATTAGACTGGGGAAAGGATACAATGCCAATATCGATATCTTCGTTGATCACACACTCGTAAACCCGGTGGGGGTGGAGGTATTCAATGGTAATGTGTGCATTGGGATGGAGCGTCGTGAACTTTTGGATATGTTGCTTCATATGGCGCAAACCTACGGAATAGATTGAGCCAATACGTACCGAGGCGCTTATTTTATCGTGGAAATCGCGCAGATTCGATTCAAGCTGAATCCAGCGGTCGAGAATATCGCGTACGCCGTCGTACAACGTTTTTCCCTCGGGGGTAAGCTTCCAGGGCCTGCAGGAACGGTTAATGAGGGCTGCGCCCAGGTGATGTTCAAGCGCCTGTATCGCCTGGCTGGCGCTGGATTGAGTGACATTGTTTTTCTCAGCAGCTTCGGAGAAGCTGTGGAGACGGACGATATCACAGAACACCTTGAGCGATTCGATCTGCATTGCGTCCCTAGTTATAAGATAAAATAATACAATAACAATTCAGTATAATTTATACTTATACAAAATATATAATTATCATTAAGCCATATCAAGAACTATTTCTTGATTCCGGATTCACCATGGCGGAGAATGTTCTTGCCAATGTAGATGCGCACTATTTAATTTTTAATATAAAGGAACTCACAGGCATGAAACAGGCAAAGTTGCAAACCAAGAAGTTCAAAGACGCGCTTTTTATCCGGTATTCCGGCAACGACGAAGAAGATTTGCGGACTATTACCTCGGAAAACATCAAGAAGTGTATTGAGGAAAATAATACGGTGCTTGTGCTGGATCTCGAAAGTGTGAAACATTTTTTTAGCGTTTCCATCAGCCGCCTGGTCGAGGTGCTCAAAACCACTGAACGTATGAACGCGCGGCTTTATCTGGTTAATGTTCCCGAATCCGTTCTCAAAGTCCTGAGCATGGTCAATATTATTAGCAAATTCAAAATTTACCGGTCCGATTACGAGTTCATTTCACAGTACGAGCAGGAAATCAAATCAAGTGGCGCTTCAGTACCCGAAGCCGGCAGCATGGACGACTTTTCTGTATCCCGTGAAAAACAGGGAAACCGGGAGATTGTTCGTATCACTGATTCGCTGGTTGAGGAAATGCGCGGCTACAAGCTACTCGACGAAATTAAGACAGCTCTTGCCCAGGGTATCAAAAACATCGCGCTCGATTTCGCGAATGTCGATTATGTCGATTCAGTCGGTATTGGAGTACTCATGGCAGCCTACAACGCGGCTATTGAAAAGGGCGTAGTAATCAAAGTGGAAAACGCAAACGATATTGTCCGTCAGATCCTCAACGAAGCGGACATCGGCAAACAGCTTGGCTTGTAATCGCTTGTTCCCAATTCTCCCAAAGGCATATTTCCCATCTAAAAAACAGCAAGGGGCGGGCATGTGCCAACCCCTATGCTCGTAACTGCACACCCTAAAGGATTCGAACCTTTGGCCTGCGGATTAGAAATCCGCTGCTCTATCCAGCTGAGCTAAGGGTGTATGAAATATCGGGGCAGCAGGATTTGAACCTGCGACATCTTGGTCCCAAACCAAGCGCGCTACCGGGCTGCGCTATGCCCCGTAATAGTTACTTATGTAAGCAACAGGCAGATAAACTAATTAAAAAAAGGCGGCTTTTGCAAGCCGCCTTTTGAATATTCCTTACAGTGACAGGTTATTTAACAATGACCATTGATCCTTTTTTCACCAGATTTCCGCAAGAGAGCCTGTAGAAATAGAGGCCTGATGCGACCATTGCGCCTGTATTGTCCATGCCATTCCAGACAACCTTGTTTCTGTAGCCGTTTTTCACCTTGCCCTTTACCAGAGTGCGCACCAGCTGGCCTTTGATATTATAAATGCCGATGGTGTATGCCTGGACCGTTTTTTGCCCTGGTATTTCATAGGCAATGATGGTGGATGGGTTAAAGGGGTTGGGGAAATTGGCAATGGCCATCTCTATTATGCCTGCGTCGCCGTGGCCTTCGACACTGATCTGGCATGCGGGCGAAACATAGTTGGGCGAATAGGGGTCAGAAGTCTGGACCTGGATAGTATCCAGAAAATAGAATGTGTCGGTTCCGCCGGAAAGATCTGAAATATAGAGATAGCGGGTTGTGACCACCCATGAGGAATCGGCCCAGGTGGAAATGGAGTCGTGACGGTATTCACCTGTGCCTGTGGGCGGCGTAGTGCTAGCATCGTAGGAAACAAAGGCGAAACTGTCCACAGAACTGCTAAACAGGAATGCGGGCGTCAGATTTGCCGCTTTGTTTGAATCAACCACCCTGACGAGCATGTCTGGATAGACCATGTATTCAACAAGTGTACCTATGTTCATTTTGAATGCGCCGGTACCCTGTGCCAGGTATTTACTGACCACGATAAGGCCGATTGCCGGAGAGGTGTTTGCGGTTGCATTTATTCGGTTTGCCGCGTTGAACACGATGGCCGGGTTTATTTTGGGTTCGACTGAACCGTTTGTTGCGCCGATTTGGTACAGAGCCCATGTGCTCATTTTCTGGAAAATTGCGGTATCGCCATTTGAAACAACCACGAGCTGCACAGGCGCAGTATTGTCTTCG
>MFYT01000092.1 GCA_001789205.1 Candidatus Raymondbacteria bacterium RIFOXYA2_FULL_49_16
AGATCTGCAAGTCCGGTTCTGTGAGGGGCGTAAGGTGTCTCTCATGATAAATACACTTTATTGTAAGGAGATACTATGACGCCTACTCGACAAAGACCCAATCTTGGAACCATAATTATTGCTTCGGTTGTTATTCTGGGGACCGGTGGGGTCCTACTGGCAACCCAAATGAGTGATCGCATCGAGACATCCGCGAAAAAGTCCTATGTATTTAAGACCTATTTGAAGGGGGATGATATTACAATCAAGGCGGCAAATGACAGCATTGTCACTTTAACAGGGATAGTGTCCGAATGGTCGCACCGGTCATTGGCCGAAGACGCCGTTGCCGGGCTTCCCGGAGTAAAGCGCGTGGACAACAAGCTGACGGTCAAAGGGGGACAGCCTGATAAAAACTCCGATGCTTGGATTAACATGAAAGTTAAAACCATGCTCATGGTCCATCGGAATGTGAGCAGTCTTAAAACGGATGTGGATGTAAAAGATGGTGTAGTTACCCTGCGCGGACAGGTGTCAAGCGAAGCGCAAATAGAATTAACAACGGAATATGTCAGGGATATTGACGGTGTTAAAAGCGTTAAGAACGATATGACCTTGGAAAAAAACAAGAAAACAACCGTTGAAAAAATAAGCGGCGATATTGATGACGCCTCTATTACGGCACAGGTGAAAATAGCATTGCTGTTTCATCAATCAACGAGCGCCGTTAGTATCAATGTTGAGACAAAAAACGGCGTCGTTACGGTACGCGGTGTGGCAAAAAATGGCGCCGAGAAGGATTTGGTGGGCAAACTTGTAACAAACATACATGGTGTGAAAGACGTAAAAAATGAAATAACAATCGAACAGGTTTCTCTGAAATAGATCGTCAAAGAGGCAGGTTGAACGCAGGCTGATTTCAGCCTCAATTTAACCTGCCCCATTAAAAGATCGGAAAGGATACTAGTCATGCTTTACACCATTGCCGCGGTTGTTATAGTATTATGGCTTTTGGGGATGATTACATCTTATACCATGGGCGGCTTCATCCACATTCTTCTTATCATCGCCGTCATAGTCGTGCTGGTGAGGATCATTCGCGGCCAAAAAATAATGTAACTCGAATTTTAACAAAGGTGTCTTTTATGAAATATTCTCTTTGTGCAGTCATCACATTCTTTCTGTTCCTCTCCGCAGCGGGGACCTTTGCACAGGAGCGCCCCTTTGGACTCGGGGTAATTCTTGGAGAACCGACCGGAATAAGTGCGAAGCTATGGGTTTCGCCGGCAACCGCATTTGATTTTGGTCTTGGATGGTCGCTTGGAGGAGATCGGATTAACCACTATAACGGCGGATATGATGGAGGAAGCCGCGTTCACTTCCACATGGATTACCTCTGGCATTGGTTTGGCGCCATTCACTCGTCCGAACGATTTCCTTTATACGCCGGTGTTGGAGGACGCATCAATACTGGCGCTGGGTATACTAACTCGGTAGCAGCTCGCGGAGTGTTTGGCATTGCATGGCTGCCGCGCCAGGCGCCAATCGATATTTTTCTTGAACTTGTTCCTTCTCTCCAGGTCGTACCGTCAACAGGTTTTGGTATCGATGCCGGTCTTGGGGTCAGATATTTCTTTTAAAAAGGGAATGCATCATGAATTCGTTATTGAAAGCAGGTGCCGTAATGGCGCTTGGTTTATTGATTTGCCAGATGTGCGGCTGCGCATCGTCCCGTCTTGTCGATACATGGCACGATCCTTCATTTCAAACGTCGCCGTTAGGCAAAATGCTGGTTATTGCAGTTAGAAAGGATGCGACAAAACGGCGCATCTGGGAAGACGCTTTCGCAGGCGAGCTTGTAACGCATGGAATAGCCGCAATACCGTCATATAGTTTGTTCCCCGATGCACCCCCGGACACCAATCAGGTAATCGCAACGGTGCAAGCGAACGGTTTTGACGGCGTTGTCGTTATTCTCAGGCTCCCCACTAAAACGAATACGCACTATGTTCAAGGGTATATAACCACCGAACGGAATATGCATTACAGACCTTATTGGCAAAGATACTGGACCTATTATCGCGAAATAGAACATCCGGGATACATCGATACTCAAAAAGTCGCCATGAACGCCGTTGACGTCACCACCACCGGAGACGCGGGCCGTTTGATCTGGAGTGCGACAAGCAAAACACCCGATCCTGGTTCCATGACAGGCGTCCAGAAGGAGATCGCTGGCCTGGTGGCAGCCAGCCTTGTAAAACGCCGTATTATCGGTGGCAAACGGTAACAACAACCGGAGGTCCCATAAAAACCACTTATTTAATCTTAATTCCCTTTTTTGTCTGCGGATATTTTTGCGGATATCCGAATGCGGCTCAATCCCAAGCGCTGCCGGACACCGGTGCTGCAGAAGAATCCGCCAAACCAACGGGTCCCCGCACCTTGGTAGACTTGTATGCCAAAGCAATCAACCGGATCGCCGCTGGCTCTACAAAGGCCATGCTTCAAAATCAAGTCCGTATATTGCAGTTGCCGGACGACCATTGGATGCGGCGGGAAGCAGCATCAAAGCAAGTTATAGGCGGAGCAATTTACGCCGCCGGTGTTGGCAAGCCCAATCCGGCAATGGATGCGGCGCAGAACCGGATCGAAACTACCCGGGCTGCCACCTTGGATGCGGTCCGTTGGCTGGCATATTTTATCTACTGGCGGGCAAACAACTTTAAAACAATTTTTGGCTCCATGCCGGATGTATCCGTCCCCGGATTCGAAACAGTGCGGATGGAATTTCTAGACGATGGAACCTGCATTGCAGAAGTTAAGATAAAATTATAACGCGAGCATATGGCGCGATCCTTCCTTTCGGGCTCCCAACGGAAAAAACCCATGCTGTCCAAATGGCCCCGCACTATATTGACCTTTAACTGCGGTAGTTCGTCACTGACCTTTAAAACCTTTACAGTCAAAGCCGGGAATGATATTGAGGAAATATTCATAGGCAAAGCGCATAGAGTAGGGGTCAAGGGCAGTGAGCCTTCGTTCATCGAATATACATTCTCCGGCAGGAGGGAAAAGGTGGAAACGCCACTGCCCAACCACGGTAAGGCCGCGTTGATGGTCTTGAAACAAATAGATGACCTGAACATCAAGATTGATTATATCGGCCACCGCTGGACGCTCAGCGCGGGCCATTTTACAACCGCGTTCCTTAACAGTAAACTTCTGAACACGCTGAAGGCCCTTGTTCCGCTTTTCCCAATCCATCACCCCGCCATGATGAGCGTTATTGCCCAGTGTTTAAAAGGGTATCCCGGCATTATCCAGTATGTCACTTCGGACAACGCCTTCCATTCTACCATTCCCGAATATGCTTCTACGTATGCCTTATCCCGGTCGATCATTAAGAAATGCGGCTTCCGGAAATATGGCTTCCACGGCTTGTCTTATAATTTTGTCGTAAAACAGGCGGGTACATATCTGAAAATACCGGCATCCGAGCTTAAAATAGTCGCCTGCCATCTTGGTACCGGGGGTTCCAGCGTTGCCGCCATCGACCGGGGCAGATCCATCGACACGTCAATGGGTTACACGGCACTGCAGGGTTTGGTCATGAGTACCCGGGCCGGCGATATCGATCCCATGCTGACGATATATCTGATGATCACCTTTGGTCTTCGATCCGACGAGGTCGCCAACTTGCTCAATAAAAAAAGCGGATTGCTCGGACTTTCAGGTTTTTCCAGCGACATTCGGGACATAATAAAGCGTATTCCCGGCAAGGAAAAACAGGCCGAGATTGCACTCAATATGTATGTTCATCGATTGAAAAAATATATCGGCAGCTATGTTACGCTTCTGGGCGGCGCCGATGTAGTGCTCTTTACCGACGATATCGGACTCCACAACTGGCTAGTCCGGGAAAAAGCTTGCCAGGCCATGGATTGGTGCGGTATAATCCTTGATCAGGACCGGAACCGTCAAGCGATTGGGGATACCGTTTCCGTTATCAGCCCTCCAGGCTCGAAAGTTACGATCCTAGCCATGCCCACAGAAGAAGAACTTGTCATATGCTGGGACGGGATCCGGTTGCTGATGGAGGCGGATAATGCTGCTGATTAAACCAGACCCTCCTTATATCCGCTGGTGTTTAACGGAAAACGGAAATTGCGTCGAAAAAAAATGTGCTTTCAAAGACAACTGGCGGGAAAGAATAGCCATTGATATCGCTAATGCCAAACAACTGACGGCCATAGCGTACCTGCTTTACCACGGCGGTGATGATATAAGCGAACCGGCGTCCAGATTGACGGTAAAAACACTTGAACAGGTTAAGAGGGCCGTAAAATTATTCCCCGAGTCGAATCAGATTATCTACCGGTCCGCCTCCTATCTGCGTACCCGGATTGCCGGTAGCGACCATGTCCTTCTCTGCGATACAGCCTTCTTTAACAGTTTGCCGGCGGCGGCGGGTTTTTATGCGCTTTCGTCTGGGCTCCGGGAAAAAGGAATGCGCCGGTTCGGCGGTTTTGGCTTGTTCCATGAATGGGTCTGGAGCCAGGTTCGGACGCGCCTCACCAAAAAAAAGAAAAGACTGGTCAGTATTTACCTGGGCAGCCACCCAAATATTGCGGCGATAAAAGACGGTAAACCGTACGAAACCACGATCGGCTTTACCCCGGTTGAAGGGATCCCTTCTATTACGGGCTGCGGCGACATTGACCCCACGATCCTGTTTCAGCTACAATCTATTGGTATGTCTTTAAGGGAAATCAATACGTTGTTCACCCGGGACAGCGGTTACCGGGGATTACTCGGTAAGAAATGCGCCATGATTGATATCATCAAAGACGGCGCTGCCGGCAATGTGTCGATGGTCCGCAGGATGCTTCGGTACCACATTGTCCGCTATGCCGGAGCATTTATCGCCGCCCTGGGCGGTATAGACGCTTTCGCGTTCCTTACCGAACATCCGGGCGAAACATCACAATTTATTGGTGAGGTTCTCAATGACTTTAATTTTTTAAATGTTAAATGGTCGCCAGTCCGGGGTGGCGCCATTCCTTTTCGGGACATGACCGGCGCCGGTTCGGCGGCAAAAATATATTGTATCGGTTGTTATGATTGGAAAATAATGCAAGACCATGTTGTATCATTCTTGAACAAAGGAGATTGATTATGGTTAACCTGGCAATGAGTCATCATCAAGGAGACAAGGAGGTTTCCCCGAGCAAGATTTAGCCGAATCACTCG
>MFYT01000093.1 GCA_001789205.1 Candidatus Raymondbacteria bacterium RIFOXYA2_FULL_49_16
CAAAATCCGCTGCCAGGAAAATGCAATTGTCATTGGGGCCGATAGCGTATGTACCTGCCGTAAATTGTCCTTCCAGATGTGCGCGGGCAGCTTGTTCATCAAAGGGAGTGAAGGCGCGATGCGAACACTTCGAGCATTTGACCTGGGGCTTTTTGCATATATCACGTGCCCATTCATTACTGCATACCGGTGAGTATCCCTGTAATCCCTTGGCTTTGTTCTCCCATCGTTTTGGAAAAACATCGTTACGATGTAAGCCTACGGTAAACCCCGTTTGACTATTCTGTTTTCGGGGTCCAGGTATTTGGCAGGTAGGGTTCCAGCTGTTTTGTGGTGAGAGCGGGGATATCGGTCAGCATAGCGGTAAAATAGTCCGGAATGTTTTTGCCATGAAGTTTTGCAGTTCCAATCAGTGAATACGCGACTGCGGCACGAGCTGCTGCTTCGTGAGAACCCATGAACATATAGTTTTTGCAACCAATAGCAACAGGACGAATACTGTTTTCGATAAAATTGTTACTCAATTCAACCCGGCCATCCTCCTGAAACGGTTTGAACCAGGGCCATTGGTTCAATGCATATTTAAGGGCCTTGCCAATCAGGTCTTGTGGCAGAACTTTTCCAGCCTCATTTTTCAGCCACTGATGAAAGGTTTCCATGGCGGGAACGATTTTCTCCTTCCGCATTTCCAATCTCTGTACCGGAGTCAATTGTTGCTGAGCAGCCTCCCTTTCCAAGGCAAACCACTCGCCAATCTGATCCAGTGCAAAACCGGCACGGGCAGAGTCGGCATCCTTCACCTTCTCGAAACTTCTCCGGACATGCGCCATACAGGCGGCATGCTTCATGCCCGGGCGTCTGAATACAGCATTATAGCCCTCATATCCATCCACCTGAAGGATGCCAATAAATAGCGCAAGTGTTTTTAACGGTCCTTCGTGGCCACGGCTTGGCTGATATTCAAACAACAGCAGCTTCCGAACCGGATCGTAATAGACCCAGAAGTATCCTTTGTGCGTTTTACCCCGCTTATCTTTAACCAGAACAGGAATCGGTGTTTCATCACCCTGCAAATAATTGGTCTTAAACATATTCAAGCGATGCAATTGATAGACAGGAACCAACCATTCCGTGCCATGGCGTACGGCATCACAAAGCGTTGACTCGGCAAACTCGACGCCGCTCACTTCCATAAGCATTTTCCGTTGACGGTCGAGCGGAATGTGATATTCGAACTTCTGCGTTATCAAATGGGCAATCAGACTCGCGCCCATGTTGCCCTTCTCTACCGGCATAGGTGGAAGCTGAGCAATGGCGATGCCGTCGCCTGATTCACGGGGGTAGCGTGGCCGGATGATGCGCCGAATGAAAAGGCTGCCTGGCTTGTATTCGAATTGCCAGGAGATGTCGTCGCCAATGCTTTTGGTGTTTGCAGGCTTATCTTCAGGTTCAATGACAACGTCAACAATGGGGAGGTGTGTCGGCATCTGACCGCGGCCATGACCCGCAGGCGCAGGTGCAGCGTCAGGCTTGCGGACATAGCTGACCGGTGTACCGGCGACCTCGGATGGCACCGCAAGCTCTGGCATGCCGCCAAAAGGCAATCCCATTTGGCCGTTATCCCTGGGGATAAACCGTTCGGTTTTCTGGCCAAACATCTGCCGCTTGAGCCATGAAAGTTCGTGGTCCAGTTTGAGGACGGTTGTCACGAGTTCTTCGCGAGAAAGGTTGTCGAGGTCAGATGGTGCCATAATGTTATCTATAATATACTATATTGATGGCTATAAGTCAAGCATTATCTTTCATTATTCCCAAATATCTTTTCCTCCGGCGTACCTGTTCCAGGTCAATACCCTCCAGCCACATCACCATCTGCTCGTAACCCAAGGAGCAAGAGGTTCCTGTGGTTGGAAACTGCTGGAACCGGCCCGCCTCCAAGCGACGGCAGAACAGCCAAAACCCGTGGCGGTCCCACACCAGTATCTTCATCCGGTTCCGGGGACGATTCACAAACACAAACAAGCTTCCGGATTGCGGGTCTTGCCCCATGTATGAACGGACTTCGCCGCATAGCCCGTTATACGCCTTCCGCATATCTGTCGGACGAGTACACAGAAAAATGCTCATCCCACCATGCAGACTAATCATGAACACCGCGCAGTTGCCGGACTAATGCCGCAACATCCGGCAAGGCGAGCGTGGTAGGCAGAATCAAGCTGCCACCATCGGGAAATCGGTATTGAAATGTGCCGGAGGTCGCAGGTAGACCGACCTGTACAAAGGCTGGAAGGATGGGACTGTGGGAACTTTGAGCAGCAGCGGGTTCGGATCGGAGCCGCTGTTTCCACCAGTAGAATGTCGAAACCGGGATGCCGCTCTTTACGCAGAAAGCATGCGCTTGTTCGCCGCTTTGCCGCCAAGTGCGCAGTAGTCGCTGCATGAATTGCCGTCGCTCATGGCGTGTAGCCATAAAACCTCCTTGGGTGTGACGGCATATAATATCGTGAATTCGAAAAGAAAATAAAAGATGGGGGTTACCGTAGGCTTACTTATTAACGTCTTTCCCCTGTTTTGCGTATATATTCTGCAATCTCTAGTTTTGCTTCTTTTTCATCACCGATGGTAAAACTTGCAACGTCTTTCCAGAAATTATTGATAACCGTCACTGAAAGTGAGTTTAGAAGGCGTTGTAGCCTTTTATCTAAATCATCGATGATTTTTTGAGGGGTAATATCCGGGTCTATGAGCTTTACGAGAAAGGATATCGATCTTTCGGAAAGGAATTCAATTTTGGTCAGCCGGATAGAGTTCTTAAAGTTGTATCCCTTAAAACCGTCTGCCAAATAATTCTGCATCCACTGGTCGAATCCTCCGAAAGAATCATTCGCAATAAAGATTATCTGAAAATTGATGTTCATGACAACATCATCTTCTGATATTGGGATGGAATTAAAAATATCGTCCGATTCTCTTATTTCTTCCTCTTGGCTCGAAACCAACTTCTATCTCCCAAATGAAAGGTAATTTTACCGAACATATACCCATCGTCTTCAATGTGCGCCAAACCCCTGCCGTTTGCATCGTCCATTTCGCTGTTGCCCTCCCATGAGAATTCAAGGCGCTGTTTTTCTTCTATACTTTCAATGTCATAGTCAATTGAACCTTGGACATTCCCAAAATGGAATTCACCTTGTCCGCCCTTGCGAAATTTGAAGAATCCTTCTTCCTCCTCGTCTATGAAGTCCTTATCCCATTGTTCCATCGCTGTAATACGCCATCTACCGAGGAAGGGGTTTTTCTTCTTAGATTTTCTTGGCATATTTATTTGAGTCCTTTCAATTGTAGAAAATAGCCTTCTAAAGACGCGAAATCACGAAAAATGGCAATCGCTCACGGCGAGTAACTGTCATCACGAGGCAATGATTATTTTTATCTACAGGTAAATAAAATGTCTAAAATTACCCACTCGCTCGCCCGAAGAGCCATTTTTATATCGCTCAAAATGGCGTTTGATTAATTATGCTTTCTTCCAATTTCAGACCCTATTTCGAAATTGCCCGAAAACATCCAAAGCTTGCCCGCAAAAAAGAGCGTCTTTTAATCCGGCTTGCACGCAAGGGAGATGTGGAGTCAAAGAAGAAAATTATGCTTCATTTTTCAGGATTTATCCTTTTTCGAATTTTGACTACGATTCATGGTAGTTCTTTAGTTGATAAAGGAGAAGATATTTTTCAAGAATGTTTTATATATGCGGATTTTAAATTGCCTCGGTATAAATTGTGGTTCAAGAAGGAGGACGGTACTTTTGCCTCTTACCGTTTCAGCACTTATTTATGGAAAGGGATTACCGGAATTATGATGCGCCATTTACGAAAACAAAAAAACTGAGCAACTCAACGAGAATGACGCTTATGACAACGATGACTATTTTGAACGCGGAGAATAGTCGGCGGTTTTCAGATAGGGACTGATTCATAATGAGTCACATTGCCAAAAAAATATTCCGGAACAGAGCTAACGTAAAATAAAAGAACTCCTTAAGCCTTGCGACCTAAGGAGTTCCATATGGCGCCTCGCTCGCCTCGCGTCGCCCGCCTAGTCGGCGAGGCTGGCCGCCAGGCGAAGCGGGCAGAATTGAACTGCGGACACCCGCCTCGCCGAGCGAGTTGAGGAGGGCATGGATTTTCAGTCCTCTGCTGAACAACTCTCTATATTTATGAACCACTTACAGAGGCGGTGTGTCGTTTTATGTACCACTTTTTTCGCTATAAAAAACGTGTTGCGATGCTATACCTCTCAAATAAATCCATTTGCATGCCCCCCCTACCCACGATCAGGCAAGGCTCAACACCTCGCGCCTCCGATGTGCGACTTTCCCCCTGCCCCTGGAACCTGCTGGAACGAGCCCTTTTCGTTTCTTCTGCTGCCTGACAGCATCTGCAAAGATCCTATCCGGGTCAAAACCCAGTTTGGCAGCATATGCTTCCCGGTTTTTGCGAACCTCCTCAATAATTTCATCCTTATACATATTTCCCTCCCCATAATTCTTCAGGTGTACAAATTACTGGAAGCCTATACCCAGCCTTGGTCGCTTCTAGAGCAAGATGGGAGCGAATAGTCGCGTTGGCTATGTGGGCACAGTTCCAGGTTAGCAGATACTCCATTTCATGCACCGTTGCTACGGCAATATGAAATGCATCGACCAAGGCTTTTTTAGGAATCACTCGGCTTGCCAGGAATTTTTGTACCAGGTCATTAACCTGACTGTCCACTTCCAGTATCCGCAATTCTTTCATGGTTTCCAGTCGAAGCTGGGCTGCCGAAAAATCTCCTGCTTTTGCCTCAGAAAAAACATACTCTGAAACAAACAAATCAAAATTCTTGCGTTGTTCATCCCACCATGTTCGCGTCAATTGTTGATGGCTGGCAACAAGCAGATCCCTGCTCATCCGAGCAGTCAAATAGCTGATGATACTGGTTTCAATATAAACGGATTGTTTCATACATTAAATATAACATATTTAGACTGGGGGTACCCCACATCACGCAGGATAAATTCATTCACTCCATCAGGCTGCCGCACGGTAATAATGATGATGCAGCCCGCCCAAGACAGGGCTTTTACAGATAGCCCCGCTGCTTTTTATCTCTGACGGTATCGGAATTTGCTGTTCTATTCCCTGATGGGGCCGTTGCGAATTATAATGAATCAC
>MFYT01000094.1 GCA_001789205.1 Candidatus Raymondbacteria bacterium RIFOXYA2_FULL_49_16
TGTCCTGCCAGTTGAAATATTGGGTAGTGCGTACGAGCAGTTTCTGGGTAAGGTCATCCGTTTAACGGCAGGTCATAACGCGAAAGTTGAGGAAAAACCAGAGGTCAGGAAAGCAGGGGGTGTTTATTATACGCCTCAGTACATAGTCGAATACATTGTAAAGAATACGGTTGGTAAGCTGGTCGAGGGTAAGACCCCTGATGAGGTCGAGAAGATAAAGATAGTCGATCCTGCCTGCGGTAGCGGTTCATTCTTGCTGGGTGCGTATCAGTTCCTGCTGGATTGGCATATTCTGTATTACAGCGGAGCCAGTAAGAAGGCAAAGGCTGGTTGTATTACGCCTGAAGGCGGATTAACTACTGCTCTGAAGAAGAAGATCCTGCTGAATAACATCTATGGGGTGGATCTTGATGCTCAGGCTGTGGAAGTGACCAAGTTGAGTCTCCTACTGAAGTGTATGGAGGGGGAAACCCAGGCTTCAATTCAGAATCAGCTCAGTATGTTTCATGAGAGGGTGCTGCCTACTCTTGAGGCCAATATTAAGTGTGGGAATTCCCTGGTAGGAACAGATTTTGATAACAGTTTGTTCAAGCTAGATGATGAAGCGGAAAGTAAGATTAGGCCCTTTGATTGGAAGGTGGCTTTTCCTGAAGTTTTTAAACAAAATGGGTTTGATGCAGTGATTGGAAACCCACCATATGTTAGGCAAGAATTGTTAGGCAATTCAAAAGAGTATTTTCAAAAAGTTTATAAAGTCTATAATGGAACAGCGGATTTATACAGCTATTTCATTGAACGAGGTATGACGTTGTTAAACCCTGGCGGAATATTCGGGATAATTGTCGCGAACAAATGGATGCGAGCAAATTATGGTGAGCCGCTGAGGAAATGGCTAATAGAAAAGGATATTATTGAAATTGTCGATTTTGGGGATTTGCCTGTGTTTGAAAATGCGACGACATATCCCTGCATTTTAATAGCAGATAAAAATTGTAAGCATAAGACCCCGAACCTGAATGTAACTGCGGTGAAGACTTTAGATTTTAATGATCTTGGGGATTATGTTAAAGCAAATAGACTGCTTATTAAGCAGGATAGCCTTAATGACTCTGGTTGGAATTTGGTACCGCAGACAGAACAAAACCTACTGAAAAAACTTCAAAAAGTGGGAATTCCGTTGGGTGAGTATGTAAAAAAGAAAATCTATTACGGGATAAAGACTGGGCTAAATGAAGCGTTTGTCATCGATTCGGCAACAAAGGATAAACTGATTAAAGAGGATAAAAAGAGTTCAGAAGTGATAAAACCGTTTTTGTTTGGCCGAGATATTAAACGTTATGAAAGCCCAAAATCCTCCAAGTATATCATTTACCTTCAAAAGGGATTTACCAAAAACATTACGGCTAATTTCAAAGAAGCCTTTAATGGAATCAAACACAGATACCCTGCTATTATGAAATATTTAATACAATTTGAGCAAGGAGCTAAAGCGAGATACGATCAAGGTGACTACTGGTGGGAGATTCGGTCTTGCGATTATTACACCGAATTTGAACAGCCTAAGATTGCTTATGCTGAAATTGGCACACAGGGCCAGTTTATTATTGACCGAAATAAAGCGTTTTTCGATACCACGGCTTATATTCTTGCATCAGATAGTAGCTTTTTATTGGGCCTTCTAAATTCTCGCCTGACGACATTCTTTTTTAAATCGATAAGTTCTACCATACGTGGTGGTTTCTTAAGATGGAAGTTTCAGTACGTTCAAAATATTCCTGTTATACAATACAAAAAAGATGAAAAGTCTCACCTGGAAATATGCAGTCATGTAGACTCCCTGATAGACCTTAAAAATAAATTAACATCAGCCAAGCTCCCCGCCGAACAAGAACAGCTTAAAAATCGCATCATCTCCACGGATAGGAAGATCGATAAGCTTGTTTATGAATTGTATGGGCTGACAGAGGATGAAATAAAGATTGTTGAAGAAAGCTCTAAATAAGAAGGTAGGAATATTATGGACGCATCAATTTATCTAAATGGGAAGCCATGCAGTCAGATTCTATTTAAAAAAGAAGATGAATTTGAAAGCATTATATATCAGAACGCAAAATTATTGTTTGGTTCAAAAACGATTTTAATAAGTAAAAAACTTATAAAAACCTTAAGTCTCGGCAACACGATCCCCGATGGATTCCTGTTCAACCTTAGTGATGCAAACAATCCTCAGTTTTATTTGATTGAGATAGAATTGTCTCATCATAGATTCTACGATCATATATTTCCACAGCTAACTAAGTTTATCGCCTTTTTTAAAAGCTCTGAAAGTCGAAAGAGTCTAATTGATAAACTGTTCGAAATTGTAACGCAAACTCCAGACCTAAATAATGAATTCAAGCGACTGCTTGGAGGGCGTGAGATATTTAAAACAATTACTGATGGTGTTGAGAATAGTCAGAACGTATTGTTGATACTTGATGAGATAAAACAAGAGATTGATGAAACGAAGAAAGCGTATGCGGAATGGGCTAAACTCGTTCGGATTGAAATTGCCAGTTTCTATAAATGTGGTAAAGATAATATTTGTCTGTTAACGCCTCCTTTTGAACGGGTTGATTTAGAATCCGTTGGAGACAATAATGATATAGTATATGATGAACACTATCATTTCGAATCATCAAACGAGGAAATTAAAGAAGCCTATTCGATTATAAAAGACAAAATGATCAAGTTTGCCAAAGACATTCGAATTAATCCACAACACTATTATATTTCTTTAGCTCATTCAAAGAATTTTGTGTATATAAAACCGAAGATGTCAAAAATGCAAATCATAGTTACTTTGCCTTATAATTATGGAAAAAAAACAATAAAATACCATAAAATATCAAGGCTAAGTGATAGCATCCAAGACTTTTATAATACGAAATGTTTTAGACTTACCGTAGAAGACACAAAGAACATTGATGAGGTTGTAGATCTTCTTAAAACCAATTATAAGAAAACAATCCAAGAGTGAAGTGCTTCCATGTCTTAAGGCTTAAGGATGATAGCCTAACAGACCTGGAAATGTTGCCTGAGCCTGATGTAATAGCATGGGAGATTATTGAGAATTTAGAGGCTGGGTTGAAGGGGTTTAAGAAGATGATTAAGGGATTGAAAGGTTCTAAATAAAACAACAATGGTTTCTCATTGTCCAGCGTTATCGTCCAGGATCGAGATAAAACCATCTGCAATCCTGTACATAGCCATTTTACCATTACAGATGGTAAAATTTATCATCCGTATTTGAAACAGCAAATGATTGCTACCATCGAAAACACGAACAATCAAGAATACAACGGCTTTGTTTTGTATTCTAAAAACAGAAAGCCTTTTGGCGTAATTTCTCCTAACGGCGACAGGATTGCCACCTGCAACACCAAATACATACCCAGCAGATTAAAGCAAAGCCTAATGTTAATCGAAGACCATCGATTTTACAAACATGGTGCGGTTGATATTGTTGGTATTTTAAGAGCTATATGTAATAATCTCAAAGCTGGGAAGATTGTGGAAGGTGGCAGCACAATAACACAGCAACTTTCCAGAAATATTCTTAGGGACAACAGAAGGAATATCATTAGAAAGTTACACGAAACTGCACTTTCCTTTAAACTTGAAAACAAATATTCCAAGGATCAAATCCTTGGGCTATATTTTAACAACGTATTTTGGGGGAATAATATTTATGGGGTGAGAGCGGCAAGCTTGGAATATTTTACCAAAGAACCCGAGAACCTTAGCACAACAGAACAACTTGTTCTTTTAACTTTATTAAGAGGCCCAAACTATTATCTGAAAAACGAGGATAGGTTGCTCCAAAGATATACTATGCTGAGCCGTAAATTATACAGACGAAGAGTCATCTCATCTGCCAAGATGTCAAAACTAAAAAGGGCGAACTTTTGCATAAATCATAACAACCTTGAAGTGTTTAGGGGCGGGTGTGTTCCATATATTACAGAAAGCATCAACGATAAACAACACTCCATATATTCAACGCTGGATAAAGAGGTTCAGAAGGAAGCCACAAGATTCATCAATGAGGATCAATTTCCTACCAGCGTGATTTGCGTAACTAACAATAAAGTTATTGCAGTTGCAAGTTCAAACGGCACAGATTATCCCTTTACCTTCAAAGCAAATGTTGGGTCAACGTTAAAACCCTTTATTTATTGCTGTTTAAGAGAGAATGGTATCGGTTTCACCGATCTGCTTTCAACAGCAAATAATCATAAGTTGGATTGGAATGTTCGTGAAGTACAACCACTTAATAGGCCTTCCATTACGCTTAGGGAAGCTTTATTCCTTTCAAACAACAATGCATTTGTAAATGCTTCATTCCAAGTTGGTATTAAGAGAGTATTGTCGTTTTTGGCTAGAGTGACATGCAAGCCGTTAGACTCATTCGTTCCCGCAAGCATTCTTGGTGCTAGCATTGACGGAATTTCGTTATTTGAATTGGCAGTTACTTATTCAATTTATTTTTACCATTCAACAGAAAACCCGACCAAACAAGAATGTGCTACAATCCTGAAGGAAATCGCCCTAGCCAAACTTGATATTAAATTAAATGGTCTTTTTCTTAAGACTGGCACAACGAATTATAACAAAGAGCGATATGCTGTTGTAGGCAATTCTAAAATGGTGTTTGCTTTCTTGCGGCAGGGTGACATTGTTGGTGAAGCCTCGAAAGACGGTGGATTTCTATCGAATATTACAAAGTTTATCCAAAGGCTTGCAAAGAAAAACACAAACTATAGGTGGCTATAATATGCTCAACAATATTGATTGGCATAACGATAAGATATTTAGTGTTCTTCTTGTAGCTCTTATAGCATTCGTCGCTTGGTTATCAAAAAGATTGATCGAGAAGCCGTTTGATGATTCGAGAAAAACGTACTTTAATTTTGCCGAAAAGCGAATTCGCATATTGTCGCTCATAAAAACTCGTTTGATTTATATTTCATTGTTTCCTGTAAATCACAAGCTCAAAGAAGAGTTACAAAACACATTATTGTCCAATGGTGACCTCGGCTTATTAAATAGGGATATGCTAAACATGTTAATCGAACTCTCCGTAAACAAAGAGGTTAATGAAAAAAGGCTTTTGAATGGGATTTCCAATATTGATTCCGAACTTGCATTGCAGATTGGCAAAATAAAGGATGAATATTCTTTTTATGTTCGATATTCTGGAGTTTCTCCATACAAAAAGGTTTTAGGCTACATTATTATAACAACAAAATCAATATTATCCCTAACCTTAATCTGCCTATTATCATTCCTGCTTATCAGGTTTATTCTTGGTCTGACAGGATTATGGATTGCAATATCAATCATAGTCATTCTAATATTGGTTTGGCTCACTGAAAAACATGTTTTGCATAAAATTAAGTGATCAGCGACAATTAAAAACAACATAAAAAAGAAAGGTCCCTTATGCCAAACCTGTCCCAGATTCTGAAGGCGGAGATTAGCAGCTTTTAAACATAGAAGGGAGTCGGGATAAATAAACAAATATGAAACCTCCACACAAACTATGGGTTGAGCAGGTAGAAGCCGCCGAAGGAATACGCGTTGAATGGGGTCTGGATAAGGCCCTGGGTTATCTTATCGGCGAAAAGTTTCTGAAGCACCTGAAATATTCCGAAACCGAAGAAAAATTCAGAGGAGAAATTAAACCGTTTGTTCAGGCCATCAAGGATAAATATGAACCTTGGGAATTACGGCATTATTTTGATTCCGTAAAA
Source organism: Candidatus Raymondbacteria bacterium RIFOXYA2_FULL_49_16 (assembly GCA_001789205.1). GTDB lineage: Bacteria > Fibrobacterota > OXYB2-FULL-49-7 > OXYB2-FULL-49-7 > XYB2-FULL-49-35 > XYB2-FULL-49-35. The sequence goes on from MFYT01000094.1 coordinate 5,796, forward strand.
AAAGTAGGTACGCTTGGGCACACTATGACGGATGAGGAATATGAAGGCATCATGGAATCAGACCTGTTCGATGATGGCGAAACGCCTACCAGTCAGGCCGAGGATATGCTCAGATTGAGTCAGGCCCGAGAGTTACTACTTTGATCAATCATTTCTCAGCTGATACTTTCTCCGTTGATCAACGACAATTATTTCTGCGGGGTCTATCAGCATCAAAAACCTTTCTATTTCCGCCAGGATCTTGCCCGAGTACGTTTTTTTTAGTTTAATGACGTTGGCTTCATAAAGAATTTCTGGAATTCCGAATCCTTAACCTAAACGTTCTTTAAGGGTTTTTCGTATTAAGCCAACTTTTCTTATCGGAGATATAGCCGAATTTTTCCAAAGCAACACCAAGCTCGGACACTGTTATTTTGCCGAAGTGTTTCAGTGAACGCAATTTGCCGCTACCGAATTCCGCCATTTTTTCTGGTTTACCAAGAATTTCAACCCCAAAAGCGTGGACCAGTGCGTTACGAAGCCTTACCGAAAGGTATTTCCTGAATGGATATTTTGAGCACTCATTTAGATTTTCCATATGTTCAGCGTATAGACCACTGACTCTATACGGACAATTACCGAAAATCTCGGCTATTTCGATAAATGTTTTGCCCTGGTTTCGTAAGGAAACTATCCGTTTTCGCTTTGCAAGATTTTTCACAATGGATAATCAGGCTTATAAATAAGGTTTTCCGTCCTGATTTTTATCCTTCCACCCTTCTTTAACGCAAATCCGTCGGGTAGTTCTGTTTGAATTTCCCCTATAAAGGTATCGCCTTCCTGCATTATGAGCCTGACATCGAGATATCCGCTCTGGTATGAACATTCTCCGCCTATCGGCTTGGAGATTGCAAAAAATGCCCGTGCTGAATAAACTTCCCCAAGAACAGGGTCAATGTTCTGGTCTTTCTGTTTCAATTCCGTTATCAGCAGGTGTAATTCTTTGGGATAAAAGCCTATGAGTGATGTTTTGCTCTTATCGAAAAGATGGTACCCCTGCTTAATTAAATCCTCCTGAAAGGTCACATTAATCATTGGAACAAAATACTCCTGTCGGGAACAGGAACGCAATCCAGGTAATTATCAGGATGGGTGATCAGATCGGACAAGATTTGGACAGAAAATAAAATCTCCCTGTATTTCTACAAGGGGATATTTACCGCGAAAATTACTTCAGCAACAATACCTTCCGTTGCAGTACCTTCCCTGCCCCAGATATCCGAACGCAGCAAAGACCAGCGATGCCTGGAATTCAAATCTATTCTTGACAATACATGCATCATTAATTTATCATTCAATCAATATCTATTAACCAAAATCAACCCATGGAGGCTACGCTATGGCAAGAGTCACCAAAGACCAACTGATTCAACTTCAGAAAACACTTAAAACAGACGCAGCAATCGGGAAGAAATTCGGAATTACCCGACAGGCGATACATCAACTCCGCGTAAAGTACGGGATCGACTACAACCGTAAAAAGAACAAGGAACGCGATGAACAGGTTTCTGCTATGTTCAAATCTGGGAAAACAGGCTTCGCCATCTCAAAGAAGATAGATTTGTCGGTATCACAGATATATCGGATAATTAGAAAGATGAGCAAGAAACGTAAATAGCTAATTCGATATTATGGAAAAAGAGCCAAAATGATATAGCTGAAAATATATGGCTGAATTATCTTACCATTCCGACACCTAAAGCAAAGCTGGGTGCTCGTAATCTATCAGTTTCAGAAAATAATATCGCCCAACCACCAACAAGACTCAAATAAAAATATTCTTTAATATCAATTTTTAAACCAAGGTTAAAATCATGACAAAAGGTCATGGTCGGCCTTTTAACTCTATCCCTATATTCTATAACTCTGGCATCAATAGGGATATTTAGGCTGAATGAATAGTTAATGAATGGTTTTATATATTTAAAATCGAGACCAGCAACATAGCCAAGATGAGGTGAGAGAACATGTCCATAATTTGAGTACGCATAACCACCACCCAAATTGAACGCAACGTTATTTTTTATAGCCTCAAAGGACTTTTTTAAGTTCAAATCTAAGGCGAAATATATTGGACGTATATTAATGCTGTCAGCTCCTTCAAAATGGGTGTAGCTTATATTTGCAGAACCTTCTTTTAGATTATCAAAACCATGAGAATATAAACCTGATAAATAAATAAGGTTTTGACCGAGCGTTACCGCAGCTGCTCCAGATTCATAATAAAATCTATTCTCACCTTTTTCCAAAACATCAAAACTATCACCTTTAATAAATCTAGTTGGGGGTGTTGCAACTTTGAATGAGCAGTTACTTAAAAACAAACAAATAAAAAGTAGTTTTAAATGATTTATCATTTTGGTAATGAATCATATTGTTCATATAATTGTTTGGCATTTTTAAAAAGGCTATCAATAACTTCGGATGGCTTGAAATATAAAATTCTATTAAAAGGTACCGCATCTGGTGGAGAATCTTCGACACTCAAATCAGTACAGTTAAAACTTAGAAGATATTCTTCAGCCATTGAATATCTGTAGACAGAATTGACAAAACTAATACAATATGTCGAATCACAGTTACCATCGGACCCAAGATTGTTTCTAATATAAAGTCCCTTTAAGAATGCCAGTTTCTCAATATTGTCCACATTATTTGTAATTTCAGGCTTTAATGCATGGGAACGAACAGCAGGTACATAGATTGATTCTTCATTAAGCCACAACATACTACTTGACTCTAAATCATATACATAACAATTGTTTATGTATTCTGTAACTTTTCTAGAATTGAATTCAATGTGACCGCTTTGTATGACTTCTTTTATAAGAGTATCCTTAATATTATTTTCTTCAATAAGCTTATTTATATATTCTTGAAAGATTATTGAAGTGGTGGTTTCCGCAGGATAAAAACTTTCTACTCTTAAACCATTTTCTACTATAAATCTACCCATATAATCATCAATAATACCTAGAATGAAATATAATGTTGAATCCTGCTCTTTATTTATAGATGAAGAGCCAGATGTTGGATTTGAACAATTAACAATTAGCAAAAACAGAATATATATTACGATTAAATATTTTATAAACATAACGCCCCAAATTACGCGTTTGCCGAATTAGGCGATTTTGCCACGGTGCTCTTCAATTAATTTAGTCTGACCTCAACCGCTAGATAGATATAAGAACGAACCCCTATTTTATACATTACGTTTTCAGGAGCCTTTACAACAACCGTTGAGGTAACAGTAGGAGTCGAACAATCGCTGCATAAAACATATTCAAATTTAATAATTTTATTATAATAAGTGTTTGAGCTGTCAATTGTTAATTTAACATCATCTAATAAGGGGTTTACTGTTGACTCTCCCCCCTTAAAATGGTAGGTTGTTGTTATTATTAAAGAATCAACATCAATTGTATCAAACACAATAGAGTCTCTATTCCAGTTCAAACAAATCATTATCGTGTCGTAACCATTTGAAGGTATTGTATCTGCGTAGGTCAATTCTATTGATTTAGTTACATGTTTATCTAGTGCGTCCATTACACTAACACAAGAATAAATGGAAAGTAAAACAAATATGTAAAATATTACCAATATCTTCATAAAACATCTCAGAGGCAAATGTCACCTAATTCGTTTCATTGCGTCATAACCTGCAGCATCTGTCGATCTGGTTGCTACAATGCGTAGTACGCTTCGTGCAGCTAACTCACCCTGTTATGAGTAATATATACTTTATAATATGATATATCAACAAATTAACTAATGCAAATATCAAGTTATTACGATTTATATCTTCCTTAAGGTGGATCATGTTAAATTACCTGTGAATACAAAGAGCAGGAGGCTTTTCAACCGCCTGCTTTTAATTCAATATTCCTTCCTGCACTGGCTCTGATAGCCGCAACCATCACACCACCAACCTTCTCGCGGATACCACTGGTTTGCCTCAATAGCCTGTTTCACAGCACAGAAAGTTTTCACTACCCGCTTTCTCTGATCATATGTCCTTGAAGTCGGGTAAAACTCAACAGCTGGTTTCTTTTGTTTAAGAACCGCAGCTATTCTTAAATCCGCGTCAGGATACGCCAAATTATATGTACTCAGCTGCATGTTCTGGGCTACATCGGCAGGGTTAGGCCGTTTCTTGCAGGTTTTCCAGTCGGTAATCATACGCTTTCCGTTCTCTTCGGTCACAAGATCGATATAGCCTATGATCTGGAAATCTTTGGATACTGGTATAGTAATGGGCACTTCCACGCCCAGGACTTTGCCGATTGGAAGATCCATGACCAGTTTTATAAGGATAAAGGCTTCGTCTATCATTTCTTGCTTGCCAGTACCATTATACCTGATCTTCGGGTCTTCAAAGCTTTTGCAGAACAGAACCATCAGTTCGTCAGCTGATACAGTCTTGTTTTCAAGTTGTGCCCGAAAATAAGCCTCGACAGCTTTGTGAAAGCCGCTGCCATAGATCATTTCTGCCGATAAGAATTCAGGCTCCAGGTGCAGGACCTTTCTGAAATAATACTTCAGTGGGCAAAACTGAAGATACTCGGAAAGCGATGAGAACGACAATTCAGTTACTTGCATGATAAATTCCTTGGTTAAGGTTAAAAAAAGGGCCAGACACATCCCATGACATATCTGACCCCCAGGAGAGAGAAGGGACTACGCGGCCTGTTTCAACCCACTCTTAAATTCTGAAATGAGTGAGCTCGCATCCTTTTTGGATAGGGCATCCACGGGCTTGTTAAAGCGTGTGGTGATGAGATCGCGGACATCCTTACCGCTTTTCCCAAGATCGCGACCCAGGCCAAAGATGTACTTCACCTGTTTATCGCTAATCGCTTCCTCGGACTTTTGCGGCTCAGGTGCAGGAGCAGGCTGCTCTGCTTTCTGCGGTTCTGCTGCGGCAGGCTGAGAAGGTATGGGCGTTTCTTTCCCGTTTCCTTCCACAGGATGAGCATTGGACAGGAGATTGTCCACACTCACATTCTTCTGCCTGTTCACGATCTGCTTGCAGAGAGAAAAGAGTCGTGCAGAAGCGTCCTCTATTTCCCTGGTAGAACCGTTGATTTGGCAGTCCATCTCAAGACTGAGGCTGAACTGTGTGCTGTTATAGTTCTCGGATATTTTATCAGAGTAACCAGCACAGATTTTCACGTTTTGGGGCATGATGCCTCCTAATTTAAGGTTAAGGGTTTTGAGATATCAGGCTTTTACGGCCTGACTTGTTTCTGAATAGTCGTCAACACAGTGGTTGATGACATACGTGGCAAGAATGCGGTTGAAGATATTTTTCCTGGCTTCCTCGCTTGCAGGGAAAACGATTGGGTATGTCTTATCCCCGCTTTTCTGTACGGGAAATGCGACGTAGACACCCTTCACGCCTTCCTTGATACGAATGCCAGAAACGCACAATGCGTTGTTGAAAGTAGCGGTGCAGAAGGCAAGCAGATTGGATTTCTTTTCTTTAACGGGATAGATACGAAGTTCAGTTATGTCCAATTCGTTCATAGTTTATCACCTCCTCTCAGGGTTAAATAAAAAGGCCAGGACAAGAACAAGAAGGCTTCGACAATGCCTTCCCAAGTTATTCCTGCCCTGGTTCAATAGTCAGCTGCATCCTGTTGAAGTACCACAATTAGGGCATATGTTACACGCCCCTTGAGGGTACGTTGGGTACCCGCATACTACGCATTTCTTGTCGGATTCAACCTCCACAGGATAGTTGCATATCCTATCTGGTTTAGGTTCGAGAGTTTTTGGCATAGATATCCTTTCGCGTTAAATTAAAATAGACTGACTTATATTTCCGCCTTTTTGTATTTTACCTGCAATACAGAAAGGGTCAAGATGAGTTCATACACAAGCAATTTACTGCACTTCTTGGATAAGGATGGAAATATCCCACAGGACATACACCCTGAAGGCAAGAAGATGGCATCCTTCCTAACCTCAGTAGTTGACAAGGTATCCGCGTCTTTTCCGTTTATAAAAACAAGTATAGAAACAGGATTAAAATGCGGAAAGAAAAACTGCCAAGAAGATATTATTGGTGCCCTTGACAATATTAACCAGCCCATCCATTGGTATTGCATGAAATGCGGTGACAACGGAACAATATCCGACTGGAAAGGTTCACAGTGGGACCATTCAAAAAAAATTGCGGAAGATAACCCTTCAAAAAAACAGGCTGGTTAAAACACCATAGACGGGGTTTCGACATTACCCCGCCTGGTGCAATTCTGATGGTTCACCAGAGGTTAATAACCAGCCCGATATTTTTAGCTTCTGAGAACTGCCATTGATGCATCCAAGGCCCTGCTCTTGAAGACCTCACCAGAACCCCACAGAATCGATTGCATACGCTTGTCAGCGTTTTTCCTGACGGCTACCGCTTCATGGTCAGCATACTGGACAGCGGCGTTATAAAGACTCCAAACCGTTCCACCTATGCCAGGGAGATTATTCTTGGGATCATCGGTGAAGTTGATACGTACCCGATTCATGTTATTCACCGTTCGGGTTGAGTAGCTGTCGAATTCATCAGGTTCAAAGCACTGCTTAAGGAAAGCCTCGACCATGGCACCATCCACCAGCTTCATCCTGAGGGCATTGGCAAGCTCCTCAAAGGATTTATAAAAGCGGCTGGTGATACCCAGGACATCCTGAGCCTGCCGTATCTTGTTCTCGACATCCCCGACATGGCGAATTGAGATGCCTTGTGAGAGAGAGTATTCCCGCCCTTTTTCACGGATGGCCGCGTTCAAGGTATTCGAACACACGACCCTGATGGGAGTCATGAACATTTTCAAGCTTCCTGAGCCGTCATGTGGGTTGACCAGGACCAGATACTTTTGAATCGTATCCTCGCTGGTCAGCCTGATTTCACCAGGGATTTGGGCCGTAATGAAAACCTTTTTACCGCTGAACAAAGAACCTGCTGTTTCATAGATGGCATCGCCAGTACCGACTACAGCGTCAAAGAAGCTGAATGCTTCGAAATTCTGGACCACGCTGTAATTCTCCGTGACCATGCCAAGGACAGTATTGTTGTCGTCCCTGACAGTAGCCATGCCGATATTCTCAGGCACAGAAATACCGTCCATTGTGAGAACAGGGCGTTTACTGACGTTCCAGTCAAGCTTGGCGTGTCTGATTGCGTCCTCGGACTTCTGAAGCCCGATAACGGCGGTTCCAAGGCCATGCCAAGGTTTCTTCCCAGCATAGAAGAACTCGGTTTCTCCGTTGGCATTTTGAGTTAATTCATGAGACATTTGAGACTCCTTCTGTTAATGGTTTTAAATTAGACGCGGACGAATATCTGCGTCAGGAATGGTTCAAGAACGGACAGGATACGACTAACCTTACGAAAAACACGTTTTAACATGCAGCTCCTTTCTTTGTAGTAATTGTAGGATTTGTAGGTTTTTGAGGAATATCAAAGGGTTACGAACCCTTATGACCCTAATGACTTCAACACTTACTTGGTGCGATAGCACCCTTGAGAGACAGAAACGCTTGAATTTAAAGGAGAAACGAGGAAGGCGGCTCACCTAATACGGCTATGTCTTTTACGGCGAATGAAAAGGTATCCTGACACAAAGGCGGAACACATCATCGCAGTCATTGAGCCTACCATGCCCCCGTTAATGGAAAATAACCATACTACACCGAGAGTGATCCCGACATCAATCAGAACTGGCAGGATAGCTAAAGGCCATAGCCATAACATGCATAGTTTACTAAGTCCATGCAGGTTCTCCCATGTTCTAATGAGGTTGTTGAAACTGGCGTTTATTTCCAGGATGATGAAGATGATGGATAGTGCCCCGCAAACCAGAGCTATAATTAATACTTCAAGCATTTAATCCTCCAATGTTGAGAGTTTATCATCCAGCTTTTTTAAACCTGAAATTGTCTTGGTCAGACCAATTTTCAAAGCCTTCTGAAATGGCGTTATGAGAGTTTCCAATTCGCATGTTTTCAGATTGTTTATTGAACCAGAACAGAAACCTTCAAGCCTGAGAACACGCTTAATTGTTACCCTCCATTTAGCCTCCTGCGACGAAAATGAAATCATGACTGCCTCCTTTGAAATAGGTTAAAGTGAAAAGTTTAAGAAGCAAATCCCCCGTGCCGTTAGGCACCCTGGTCATAACAGATAGCCAATAACAGCACGAGGGAGGACGACTCAGAGACGAGAATTGAAGGGCCTGAATTAAAAGACGGGAGGAATAAATTACGCGGCAAATAACTTCCTGAGACAAATGTCGATGTTCTTCTGATACGTGTTCTCAAACCCCTTCAAGGTTAGCTGCGGATCAGGGTTATTCGTAACCAACTTCAGAATTGGGACATTAATTTCAGGATGCCCAAGGAGCCTTATCAACTGGTTTATTCCCAGGTGAATAGGGAACGCACCTATGCCTTTGTTTCCTAAGTGTGCAATGTGCCATGCCAGGGCAACATCAGTCTCACTCATTCCCATACCGATCATTTCAGTGGCTTTGATAACACGGTTCAGAGCGTCTTCATCCTTTGAAGCAATGGCCGTGGTGACATAACTGCAATATTTCTTGTATGTCTCATAGATACGGATGAACTGCTTACGGCTAAAGGTTTTGGGAATAGGTATCAGTCCGCGAAATTCTGATAATGGCTTCCTGGTAGTTTCCAGACTGGACATAGCTGAGGCAATGCGGGAACAGACATGATTCCAGCACTTGGAAACCGTGCCTGGGTAATCCACTATCTGAAAGTCTGACAGCTTCTGCGGATTCACTCCAAACCATGCAGGGCTTTCCAGTTCTTTCAGGACTTCCCAGGGTCTTACCATTGCCTGCCTGTTCACGTTATGCTTGAATGACAAGACATCCTCCTGGCTGTAAAGGGTCAACTCCCGCGTTAAATCATCTTTGCCATGAGCAATAGCGGCTGATAACGCCAGGGTGCTTCCACCTATGCCAGAACCTGTTGTACCAGAAAGCAAGACCGATAACAGGCAATCCAGAGGAGTTCTTTTCTTCCTGGTCTCTGGACTTGAGACATGGGCCAGCTTCTTGATGTGATTGGACAGGACTTCAACAGCCAGTGGGCTTGAAGGTAATTCTGAGGGGATATCTCCCACGATTTTCAATTTCAGGATAGCTGTTCCTTGTACGATTGGATACCTTGTAATGACAGCTACTTTTGCTTCCTTATCCAGGACAAAAGGAATCAGGTCGCCATCATAATCAGAAAACAGATATTCCGAACTGTCCATAGCGTTTAAGAACACACTGCCATTGCGAAATCTCACCTGTCCAGACGGCAATGAAGGGTCATAAGCGGCCATTCCAGACATGAATTCCAGATTGCCTCCAAGAGCAATGTCATGGATTTCCTTGACCCACAAATTCAGAAGTCTGTTGCTTACCCAAGGATGGTTCACTGGTAGATTCGAGAGCAACAACATTGAGAGCTTTGTATCTGCCAGCAATGCAGTATCCTCCTCAACCAACCTGACCTTGAGTTTATCAACAGCCTTCTGTTTATCAGACAGATTTTCAAAGATGTCATTCAAGTGAGCGTCTATGGATGGAATCAGCTTATCCAGCCCTTCAGGTGTGAGATGCTGTAAAACCTGAAAGCTGGATTTCATAGGGCGATATTTGGCAACAGCCCTGACGCTGACAATGCAGTTCTCGAACACTTTGCTTTCAGTCTTACAGAGCGTGGGATTTATTGCGACATCTTTATCCTGCCCGAACAGTTGGGAAAACAACTGGTCATTTATAATTAAGACCGTTCCTTTTCCACAGGATCTGTGGTCGATATCCAGGATGCGGATTTGGCTTTGAGCATAGATACCCTTGCTATTGGCAAAGGATTTGCGGATATATCCCATTCCGTCCCCTGTTGTCTCATCATAGACAGTAACGGCATTGCAGGTGAACTCACCTTCCCAACCCTGACTGAGCAATATGCCCAGATACGTTCCTGCCGATTCGCTGTCTTTGAAAAAGGAGTGAATTATATCACGTACTTTATCAGTGGCGAACCACATACGGCTTTCCTTAAGGCTTCCAGTCGAGCCAGCAGGATAGTATGTCTTTCCTTGGAATTCAATCTGCTGTAGATACTGTTCCAGCTTAAGGCGATTACATAGAACATCTTCCCGCGTTTGTTCTTTGCTGACCTGTAAAAGTTTAGGATCAATAGCCACTTCCAGCAACTCTGACAACGGGGCTATGTGCTTGAACAGGCACTTCTGAAACGGGATTGAATCAAGCTGCTTTGTTACGAGATGATTGTTGCGTGCAAGATAGACCCTGACTCTTTGCACCTGATCTTCTGCGGGAACATTCAATTCCTTCACTCTGCTTTCAGCCAACTCTTGCAGCTTACGCATGGTCTTGTCGAACATGGTAATCCTTTCTTTTGAGTTAATTGTTTTAGAAACAGAGACACTTTGAGCTTGGGACTGAGACATAAAGACTCCCTTGGTTTAAGTTTTGGGACCATGGCGGTGGCATGGATATAACCGCCGACTATTACAGTAACCTAACCAGGACCTTGATCAATTTTGGTGATTTGAAATTATAAAAGAAAAAACCCGAAATCAGAGCGACTTCAGGCTTTTAAGATTCTCAAAAAATATTTTGGAATTATCAGGAGTAGAGGGTTCAAATAGAAAAACCGAAATCTATAAGACTTCGGCTATCAGGAATGTTCAAAATACGGTATTGTCGTGTCTATTGAGCCGTTGATTAGTGGCTGTGAACTGGCTTAGGTTCCGAATGCTTCAGGCCAAATTCTTTTACGAGAATACGGCCACGTTCGGTGAAATGCTTCACCTGTTCGGAAGGTGTCATATCCTTAATGGTTTCAGCGATTTTATCCCGCCATTTCCATACTTCTTCAACGGCTTTGCTATTGGTTCTCATTCTTCGTCCTCCTTAATAATATAGGATTCAGGAGTCTTAATGTCGACAATTATATCATACCCTGCATTCAGATTAACAGCGTTAAATTTGTCTATCTTGACTTCGTTTACGAGGTGGTCAAAATTAAAGCTGATTATATGCCGTATGCCGTTTACTGTGGCGATTGCGACATGCCCCATATCAACGATAATTTTTGGTTTGCTGCTTTTGATGATTGCGGCTGACTTATATTGCTCGACTAACGCTCTTGCTTCATCTTCAAAATACAAAACGGTTGGTTGAAGGGTTTTTATTTGGCCCCGCAATTCATTAAGGATTGAAGTATCCGTTGTCTGCGATATTTCTTCAAGCACCAGATCGGAAATAAAAATGTCATAGAAACCGGTCTTAACTGATGCAAAAAAGTCCTGTGTGGCTTTTTTCCAGTCAGGTCTGTCAACATGAGTAAGCTGATTCCAGACTGATGTTTCGATGTATAATTTCTTTTTCATAGTATAAAAATACTTTTTTATCTTCCATGTTTCCAGTTTTTAGGGTTTTCGGGCTTTCTTGCATGCCAACGGAGTCCTATACGGAAATTTCCTCAGGAATGAAGTATAATAAAGGGAAAGAAGGAGGAAGAGTATGGTTATCAGCAAAGACAAGGCAAGAAGCATAATTGAGACCCTATACCAGGGCATTCTTGCGGATGAACACAATAAGATGGAAAAGAATATCAACAACTACCTGAAGGGATTCGGCGATAAGATCATCACCTTTGAAAATGTCGAGGAAATCCAAAATAACTATCTTGAGTTTATTGAGAATTCAGATGAAAATGTCGGCTCCCCTTTCTTGACGATTATTGGAGATGAAATATATTTAAGGAATTAAATCGAAATAAAAAAGCCGAAATCCATTGGGAATTTAGACTAATGGAGATTTGTAAAAATATTTTGAAAAAGCTGTCTATATATAGAAGAATCTCAATGCAAAATAACTATATAAGAAAAAGATGCATCTATCTCGCAAAGAATTTATGGAGCAAGAAGAAATCGCCCAGACTCTTAATTGTTGGATTAATGGCAATGGATAGGTGGAATACTCTAATACCGGTTTGCGAATTTAAAACGGAAGGGTGTCTACTTCTTCCTCCGGATTGGTTCGGATCTTCAATGGATTTTGATAAGAACGATCACTATTGGTATTCCTTCCCTCCTGATTACCTAATGATTGATTATCTGGTGATTGCTTTATTGGCCGTGCTTGAAGTTTGGCTTCTTTCGTTTCTTTCCAGTAATGATTAATCTTTTGATCGTTATGATGCCTACCAATCATAGCCGCAAATCGTTTTTTACCAGCCTTGGATTTAATGCATTCATTAATAAAAATGTAAGCAGCCTTATCCTCCAATTCGTCAAATATCGACAACAAAGACTTCCTTCCACTCACAACAAGTTCCGTTAAATCATTTGTGATCGAATCTACGCTAATTGTCTTTAATTGAGGTTTATTGAGTCCTCGAAGGAATGGAATATCTTGCCTCTTTAGGACAGGCTCAAACCTGCTCATTGCCGCGACGAGGTGAAGATAGTTCTTTAACTCTCGAATATTGCCAGGCCAGGAATGACTACAAAGCTTCAGCTTAAATTGCTTTGACATTCCTTTCGATTCAACCATTCCCTTTTTCGTATTTTGCAAGCCTTCTCTTCGTTTGTTTTCTTTTTCGTAAATATCTTTAAGAATAAAATACGCTATTTTAATGATATTATCCGCTCCAAGATCGCGTAAGGGTTTTAACTCTATTCGAAGATAATTAAGTACTCTGTAGTAGAAATCTTCTCGAATTTTACCAACCGCAAGTAACTCTTCAACATCTTTATTGGTAGCCGTAACTATGAGAACGTCAACCTTTTCAGATTTATTGGAACCAACCTTTTCAATTTCCATGTCCTGCAAGACACGAAGGAGTTTAGTCTGGACTGAATGGGGAACATCCCCAATTTCATCCAAAAACAGTGTACCTCCATTCGCGGCGGATATCTTTCCGATTTTATCATTCAGAGCACCCGTAAAGGCCCCTTTTACATGCCCAAAAAGTTCTGATTCAATTAGATTCTCTGGAATTGCTGAACAATTGATGGCTATGAATTCACCTTTTCGATTTGAAAAATGGTGCATCACCAATGCCATGGACTCTTTTCCAGTTCCAGTATCACCTTGTATAAAAACTGGTAAATGGTATTCAGCTGCTTTCGCGGCTTTGGCGTATTGTGAATATTGATATCCGTGAGGAATGACAATAGAGACCTTTTTGAGCCTCGACTCGAAATTATCTAAAATATCTCGGTTTCTCTTTACAATATCCTTCAACAGCCTAGAAAATTCGGGGTCCACACTTTTGCATTCATTTAAAAAGTCCGTTACAACAGGCAGATCCAGTAAGTAAGGGCTTTTCATTGCATACGGTATCTGGGAAAGCGGGATATTCGAAAAACCCATATAGTGCGAATAAGCTTCTTTAAAAATTGATTCAACCGATAATCCCTTATTTTTCAATTGAGCATATCCTGCATCTAGGTGGTCAATTAAATGCGAGGTCATCTCTTCTTCATTCTTTTTATAGAAGGTTTCGTAGGTAGAGTCTTTCTTCCGTAATTTACCCGCAACCAGCCACCGAGCGGCCTCACTGTTCTCGGGAAACATATCAAAGGAAATCCCCTTTAGTGGAAACATAGGTTCGGAATCGGTATAGCCTAATTCGTCTCCAACCTCGGCATATCGCTCTTCTACATCATTGTATCCGTTCCAATTTTGAATCTGGTAAATAAAGCATGTGGAATAATTGAACATTCCGGCCTCCTTGAATATGTAGTAAATTACAATATTGCTATAGTAATAAACAATCTAACTGGCAATTTAAATCTCCCGTAAACCATCTAACTCATTACAACAGCATGTGTTACAATATTGGCATCTCTCTCGCAATACCCTTTGCTGTCGCTAACTTAGGGCGTTCATTGACATTTCCTGTGGCCTAACACTCGGTAGGGGTTACTACCTAAAGTCCGTACTCGGACGGAGTGAAGGGAATTGAGGGATAAAGAATCGCACATGGGGTGCACAGTTATGGTTTTTGCCTTTTTCTAGACAGACGCAGAATGGGATGGCTCCTCACAATGAGGCGTTGCCCAAAACAATTTATTCAATTAAAGGAGTCCCAAATGGAAGAGCGTTACAAAAACCAGAAGATCGCCTACGACGAAAAGGCGTTGGTGTTCACCACCAAAATCGGCACGAAGGAATTTACGAGTCCCAGCCTTCAGAAGATCAAAAGGCTCATTACGAAGGTCATTAAAACGCCCATACCTCCAGTTCCTGTATTCGTCGGCGACAGGTATGAAGCTAATTTTGAGGAGGCTTGTATTGTTGGAGTAGAATTTTCATACAGTGGAACCACGATGAGGCTGACGAATTCTGACGGCCGTACACTTTCCAGTGATGATGAAATCTATTCTCGGAATGCCGAGAATGAAGCTGCATGGCGGCAAATTATAGAACTCCAGAAAACTAAAAAGAAGTGCGAACGTGAAATCAGCCGCCTCATTGATGACATTCCAATGATTGAAGCGGATGAAATTCTGTCTTCCCTGTTAAAAGAATCCGAAAGTTCAAAAACGGAATGATCAAAAATAGCGGGCGGTTGCTCAAAAAGTGAGTGACCGCCTTTTAACCTTAACTCCAATAGGAGGTCACAATGATTAAGTGTCAAGTCAATCTCAATCGGGAACGGGCCATGTCATCCTCAATCAACTCAGTGGACAGTTTATGGGATTCTATCCGCGAATTGCTTCTTAATAGCGTGGATTCGATTCCAGATCCGAAGACAGGTAAAATTCTCATCGATGTCAAAGAGGATTCTGTCCAAGTCTATGATAACGGCAAAGGATGCCTGGATCACGAGCGGTTTACAGCATTTCGCAGCCCAGCCCTTGAAGAACGGCAGATCTCATTCGAGGGCATCGGCATCAAGACCATGTTCCAGTTCTTCTCAAGCCTGGACATTCTAAGCCTTGACCCGCAAACAGGTAAACTGCTTAGAATCGACAATTTCCATGTATATGAAGCAGATGGCACATTCAACCCCAGCTATGAGTATGAGGTGATAGAGCCAGACAACCTTGTCTACAAGGAAATCCTCAGTCTCTTGAAGGGCTTCAATACCATGATTCGAGCGAGCAAACCCTGCAAGGACACCAGGACACAATCACTTTTCAACATCAGGGGGAATCAGAAAACGGCAGGCCATATAATGAATATAGCCGAGGAACCCGTTCGATTCTTAAGCCAGGGTGGGGAGATTGCGGTGGCGAACTTTGAAGGAAAGAAGGTACTGGCCGCCTGTCGCAAATTCTGTAAGGTTGCATCTAAAAACAGGGTGGAATTCTCCTCCGCTGAGAACGTCACCATTTTTGGCAGGATGATCGAAGCTATCCATGCAGAATCCCCTGAGAAGGCTGTTCAGATAAAGATTGCAATATCTTTAGAATCTTTGGCGGCTGAAGCCTTTCAGGACATCTATCTGGAAGATTCAAAGCTGCGGTGTTCGGTATCCGAATATGTTCGGCTTTACCTAAAGGACGGTATTCGAAAAGGTTCCAGTGCCAGGCTTCAGATCCGTGTTAACCTAAGCCAGTACTACAAGACCAGTTACCGTTTAAACCATAATAAACATAACCTGAAGGATGACCCTCAGCTTCAGAAGTATTTGGTGTCCGTCCTGCGAGCGTGCGAAAAATATGCAAGGGATATTACCGCACCCAAAAAATCCAAGAAGCAGGTTAAACCTGTTTTTTCCCTCGTGGAATTGGCGAAAGTTCACACCTACGCCAAGAATATTGCAAGCAAATTCGGTAAAGAAAATGAGGTCGTTTCCGACAAGTGCGGGATGATAATCAAGTGCTTGAATGAATTGTCTGAAGAAATCCAGTCGAAGCAGGCGGCTTAACCTTAACACAAAGAGGAACCAATGTCTATGAATCTGAGTAAAGACCAAAAAAATGGGCTTCGTCTACTGAGAGAATTCGTAGGGCAGGTTAGTACACGCGTTTTTATTCTGCGTGGCCCAGCAGGTTCGGGAAAAACGACCATCCTATCGGAACTTATCGCTGATAGCGAAAATAAATTCATCCTTTGTGCGACTACGGGTAGAGCCGCGAAGGTAATGAGTTATTGTGTTCGCTCAGAGGCGACTACGGTTCACAAGAGGCTTTTCAATGTTTCCGTACAAGACGGTCTGCCACGGTTTAAAAATAAAGATGAATGGGTCGAAGGGGTCTACATTATTGATGAAGCTTCCATGTTACAGAATGAGCAGGATGAGTCCCTGTTAGAGGCACAGAGCATGATAGGAATCATCATCCAACGGATTAAGGACTCTGAAGGCAGTAAGGTAATTTTCGTGGGCGATCCATACCAGTTGGAACCAGTCGGGGAGAAGGAGAGCGTGGCCCTAAGTATTGAGGCTTTAACGCGGCACTATGAGGTGTCTGCCATGTCTGCGGAATTAGAAATCGTCCATCGACACAACGCGTGCTCAGGGATCCTAAATCTCGCTACGAGTATACGTCATCGTCATAAAGGCTGGACTTTGAATGATTTTGAACCGACGGAGGATGTCAAGAAAATATCACGGACTATCCTCCTACAGCGATTAAGGCAGGAGGTCGAGTGCAACACCTTCCATCGGGTCAAATACATCGTGGCTACAAATAGGACGGCCAATGAGATGAATTATCTGATTCGGTCCCAAATCCAGGGCTTCCCAACCGACTTATCTGTAAACGACCGTCTTCTGGTGGTTCAAAACAACACCTTTTATACGGGTAAGGGTACGGCCATGATTGCAAATGGGGAAGATTGTCGCGTGGTTGAACTGCTAGGAGTGGTTGAGTCCATCGGCGGTGGGATTGTTGACGGAAAAGCCTATGAGCCTTATCTATTCCAGGATGGGGTCATCGAGGTCAAGACCCTGGACGGTCAGTTCAAACAGAAGCGGGTCAAACTTTTATTGAATCCCATGTTTTCCTCCACGAGTAACCTGAACCCTTTCGAGGAAAGACGGTTTTATTCATTTTTTGCCAGGAGAAATCCCAAGGGAGCGATTTACAACCCGTATTACCGAGCCTTGAGGGTTAAATACGGCTATGTACTGACAGGACATAAAGCCCAAGGGGGAGAATGGGAGGTAGTTTTTGTTGATGTGGCAGATTGGGAAGTTAGTCCCTTCGGGTATCGGTGGCTTTATACAGCAGTCACCAGGCCCAGGACTAAGTTGTATCTGGTCATGGACTAAAATGGATGCCATCTATGAGGTCAAAAGAGGCCAGTAGAATCGTGGAGGAACTTTAGGCATGGAAAGATATCAACTTCGCGAAATGATCAATCCTACGGCCTCCTGAGGCCATTACAAAGGAAAACTAACATGCTTTTCAAAGTGTCTGTTTATAAAAGTCCTGACTGGCAGCGACTAACTAAGTCTGAGAAGGCTGTCGTATCCAACTTAGTTTCGCGGGCGGATGAAACTAAAACCTGTTATCCAAAGATTAAGACAATTGCAAAGGACATGTCCTTGCACAAGGACACAGTTGCCACTGCTATCAAAGGACTAAGTGAAAAGTTCCCAGAATTCAAGACTCGAAGGATGGACACATCGAGCATCTATGATGTTAGTCGATGGATACCTGATGATAATGGGGGTACCCCGAATCCAAGGGTGGGGGGTAGGGGGAATCCGAGGGTGCTTAACAGATAATTGAACAGATAAGATATATACACTATAAAGATAGATATATAAGGAATAGGGGATCATTCGCAACTTTTCATATGCAGCTATGGGGTTCAGTAGGCCCGTAAGGGCCTTACTAACTCTGTCATTAACCATAAGGAACTGGATTATGAAAGATACCATCAGGAACTCTCTGGTTGATTACTTCAGTAGAGGGTGGGTTACTCTGCCAGTAAGGGTTGTTATAAATCCTGACACTGGTAAGAAAGAATATACAGAAGGACTGTTACCTTGGAGAGGTAAGAAGAAGAGGTTTTCCCGCGATTTTAGTTTAAAACAACTGGAGAAGCTGGGAGTTAGGGCTAATGGGGTTGTGGTCTTCACGGGCCATAATTCTAATCTCCTGGTGATAGACGTTGATTCAGATACCCCTGAAGTTACTTTACGGGATCTGGGGATAACTGTTCCCGAGAACACGGTTCGGGCAAGTACACCACGCGGAGGAAGACATTTTTACTTTACTCATCCAAAGAAATTGGCGGGTACCACTCTGGCTCACATAGGTGGTAAGGCAGTTGATATTCGTGGTGCGAGAGGATTCATAACTGCCCCGCCAACGGAAATATCTGGCAAAGGTAAATATTTCTGGATAGTAAGTCCAGACCAAGGGATTATTCAGCCACCTCCCGCAAAATTAATTCAGCTTATACGCCGACATAACCGTATCAAACGGATACCTCCAAAGGCTGCATACGTTTCGAGCGGCATTAAACCCATAGGTGGAAAATCACTCTCCCAGCTTTCATCGAAACAGCAGGAAATATTTTTTAAACGATTAGAGAACGCACGGAAAGCCATAGTAGGACAACGGAGCAGTAAGGATTATTGCGTTCTGGATTGGGTAGTCAGAATTGGCATGGAGAAAGAAGAGGCATGGGAGTATGTCAAGGATATTGGAAAATTCAGAGAACGAGGCAGGGATTATTTCGAGCAAACTTACAACGCCGTCGCTAGAAAATCAATCAAACCATAACAAAAGGAGTCAGTAATGGCAAATCAGAAAATGAGCGGTGCGTATGGGACTCGCGAATGGGCGGAACACACGGATAATGTTATCCTCGGCTGTGCACATCATTGCAAATATTGTTACGCATGTACGATGGCCGTCATGTACGGTCGCGTTACCGCTGCCAACTGGACGAATGAAGTACCCAGACAAGGAAAAACGGTGAAGCTCTTTTCAAGTCGGGCAATGATACCATCGACGCATGATATCACCCCGCAAAATATTTCAGTCGTGCTGCCTCGTATCCTGGAATTGCTTCGGGCGGGAAATACCCTCCTCATCGTCTCCAAACCTCACCTGGAATGCGTTAAAGAACTGTGTGCCCGATTAAGCCAGTACAAGGACAAGGTCCTATTTCGGTTTACAGTCGGTTCCCCTGATTCAGATGTTCTGAAGTTTTGGGAGCCAAATGCTCCCTCATGCGAGGAAAGACTTGAAGCGTTGAAGTATGCTTTCGGCGAAGGATACCAGACCAGCCTTTCAATTGAACCGATGCTGGACACGTTGGAGAACATCAAAGTTTTAATTTCGCGAGCCATACCCTTCATCACCGATGCAATATGGGTGGGTAAACCGAATGCTCTGATCCCAAGGCTTAAAATTAACGGGGCCTACGATCCTGATACAGCGGCAAGGGTACAACAGTTTGAGGCGTGGTACAGCGATGACAACATACGGGCAATGTACCAGGAGTTCAAAGACAACGGGAAAATAAAATGGAAGGAATCCATTAAACGGGTAGTCGGTATTAAGATTCCAACAGAGAAGGGTTTGGATATGTAGCAGGAGTTTAATTAAAAAGCGGGAGGATATATGACATAGTAAACAGGAAGATAACGGCCCAATGGGCCATAGTGAACAATTAAAAAAAGCGGGGATAACCGCCCCAAAGGAGAAACATATGAAAAACGCGGGAATACACTTCGGTAATTCGTTTTATTCCTTCCTGCCAAAAATGAAGGAAATAAGATGGAAACGACGAAGTTTACTTACACTATTCGAGAGATGGCCCAGATAGTTGGGAAATCAGAAAATCTCATTTATCGGAGACTGACAGAGAAGAACTCAAAGTACCTCATTCGGTTCGCAAGAAAGGAGGGTGACCGCTGGGTATTTCAACGGGAAGCGGTGGATAAAGCCATTGAAAAAGGCGAGTCGATAATCTCTAAAAAACCAGTTGCAAGAGCAAGGGCAGAAAGTTACATTTGTAGCGGGTCTGTGCCTTGCGGAAAGGAGTTGGCCAATGGCTAACAAGAAACCGCGAGGCATAAGAAAACGTGGGGAGAATTGGTATGTAAATTTCAGACGCCCAGGCATACGAAAAGAAGTATGCGTTGGGCCAAATTACCAAGAGGCCCTGGCCCTGCGAAAAGAAATTAAAGCAGGGAAAACGATCCGTTCTTTGACAATTCAGCCAAGTAGCAGGAATCTGACATACTCGGAAGCCATCACTGAACATTGGGATAGACATCTCAAGTTCAAGAAAGCGGCCAGGACTATGAAGTGTAACCTGAATACTTCAGAACGGGTGTTTGGTAGCAGGGAAATCCACCAGATCGATTGGCAGGAAATCGAAACCTTTCGGAATGAACGGTTAGAGGTCGTCAAACCATCGGTAGTAGTAAAAGAACTCACCATGATGTCGGCTGTTTTTAAAAGACAAATTAAAGCTGGAAGATTAGTTGAAAATCCAGTAACGAAAGTGGATCTACCTGAGTTCAATGATAAACGGGAACTTATTTTAACCGACGAGGAATTCAGGCGGCTGATAAATGTTGAGTGGACTGTTAAGGACAATGGAGGCACCTATCAGAAGGGTCTTGATCCACACGTGAAACTGACCCTCCTTATTGCGGATTACACTGCGATGAGGGTTGGCGAAATCCTGAATATGAGATGGGCGGATGTGGACCTGGAAAACGGGTTTATCTACATCCCTGTCACAAAGAACAAGGAACGCCGAATGGTGCCAATTCACGATGAATTAAAGAAAATACTCGAAGCGAATAAAACGCAAAGCGAACACGTCGTGAATCTCCATGGTCAGGGTGTGAAGAACATCAATAAAGGTTTTCGGAAGGCCAGGGTTGAGGCAAAGTTAAGTAACGCCTGGATTCATGATTTGCGTCATCGGGCCATTACCCGCTGGGTCCAGAATGGTTATCCTCCGAATCTCATTATGAAGGCCACGGGACATAAGACCTATTCCGCTTTCAACAGATATTCTAACCTCAAGGGTGATGATGTACAAGTATTGGTCGGTAAAAAGAAAGCCCCGATACCGTTTGTCACTCTGGAGCAATTGAGAAAGGTTGGATAGAAGTTGAAATGAAAATGGTGGCAAATGGTGGCAAAACAGGAAAAAGGTCTTTTACCCTGAAATAAGAAACCCTCGCAATCCTTTAAGATTACGAGGGTTATCATGGTACCGGCTCAGGGATTTGAACCCCGGACCTGTGGATTATGATTCCATCGCTCTAACCAACTGAGCTAAGCCGGCAATATTCCTGAATTTGAGTATCAAATATACATTCTCAAGGGGGAGCCGGGCAAAAAAATATATATTATAGGTACAATTCGTTCCATTTTATCGGGGGTATGTATGACCACTTTCAAGAATCTCGCATGGTCCGTTCTTGTATCAGGCCTTCTTTTTTCAATTTCCGCAACACCCACAAATATCCAGGCCTTTTTCAGGGACGGTCAGACCTTTATCACCTGGACCGAGGACGGTTCAGCCACATACGACGTATACCGCCACACCGCTGATATCACCACGGGGAACATTACGCAGGCCATAAAGGTCGCCACAGCGGACAATCAGTCGTCCAATACCCGCAACGGCATTGGCAGCCCCATTGGCCAGACCCACTGGATAATCCAGCCAAAAACTAGCGGCACAGGCCTGGGCGCGGAATTAACTGACAATGACGGCCTTTTCGTAAATACCACGCACGAGACATCGGGCGATTTCTACTATGCTGTGTGCTCTGGCGGAACAACCGAAATAACGAGCAATACCATTGGTCCTATTGCTGAACAAAAAATGGTGACCAAGCCGGTTCCTGTGTGGCGCGGAAGAGACGCGAGCAACAGGCTCCATGTGCACTATTCGCAATTTATGGACTACAGCATCTGGAACACGGCCTTTGAAGGGTACATTATCAACTATGTTGCCGCTTTCCCGGCAAAATGGGACACTGCTACCGGCATTATGCCCATTGTCAGTGCTTTTAACGGCAGATCGGGCCGCATTACACAATATCACCCTTCACCCTCCAACTTCAATATCAGCCTTTACCACGACGCAGTGAGCACTGCCAGCAGCCTGCAGGATTGGTACTATGGCCACCTGAACAAAGACAGCACCGCGGTCTATAACTATACCGAATATCGCGTCATCAAGGCGATTCTCTACACCGTATCAGACCTCAAAGGCGATGCGAACAAAATTTTCGGATGGAGCCATTCCATGGGCGGCAGCGCCTGCCTCTCGCTTGCCTCACGCTATCCCATGATCTTCTCGTCTGTCTACTGTTCGCAGCCTGCCAATGACTGGTCCAACACGGGTTTTGCCTGGTACGGTGACGGGTTAAACAATTATGGCCCGCGCGCCAGCAATCTTCCCATATATAATATACCGTACGACGATCCTGCGCGGCCTGATCTTGACGCCCATTTGCAGCGCTACAATGGCACGCCTGTATGGGACTGGCAGAACATACGCGACAATCTGACCGCGCGCGCAGGTGACGACATGGCCCTTATCTGCGCAACGCACGGCACTGCCGACGGTTCAATCGACTGGGGTACCCAGGGGCAGCCCTTTGGCCCTGCGATCCGCAACTGCAAACGGCCTTTTAAATACATCGTGAACAACTCGGATCATACCAATCAGAACTTCAATGCAGTTAATTTCTCGCAGATGTTTAACACAAGGGTCTCAGATGCATATGCAGAATATATTTTCCCTCTCAACCAATCCATGCCGGGTTTTTCAGGCATTTCTGCCACATATACTATGATTGCCTGCTGGTGGACGATGCTTCAAGACACACAAGATATTTGGGAAATTATTATTCGAGGAGGAATTTCTTTATCAACAATCACCCCACGCAGATGTCAGGCCTTCGAGGTGAACCCAGGCGATAAATTCGACGTGTATGTTAACGACACCCTGAAACAGTCAACTGTTTTAGGCGATGCCAACGGCCTAGTCACCTCGTCGTATATTAACCTTGGTCCCGTAGTGAAGGTAAAATTCGTCAACACATTCCGCGCAGTGAAAACCGAAAAATATGCGGACAATCCCAGCGTTTCCGCTGAAGTCAGCTCATTTCCAAATCCCTTTAACCCTGAGATAGAACTTCGATATTACAATACCGCACGACAACACGTGACTATGACTATATACGACCTGCAGGGCAAACGAATAAGAAAAGTCATGGACCGCAATCTTCCTGCTGGCATTTTTGCCACAGCATTCTGGGACGGAATGGATAGAAGCGGGGACAGGGTTTCGAGTGGAATTTATATCGTCAGAGTTCTGGCGGGCTTCACCACCCTTGAAAAGAAGATCACCTTGGCGCGGTAATCATGAAACAAGCAGTCTATAATCTATCTGTAATCTTTTTTATTCTAATGTTGTGCCTGAACGTCAGCAACGCCCAAACCAATAATTACACTGTTGATTCTAATACTATAGCTCTCTGGCGCTTTAATGAGGCAACCGGAAATACCGCCTATGATATTTCTGGTAATGGAAATCATATAATTATCACTGGCGAGGACTGGGTTCTCGACGAAGGAGCTGTTGGCCTAAGATTTAATGGCACAATAGATTCGTGTTACACTGTTACCTCTCAATCGCTTTTACATCTTCCAGAATTCACCATTGAAGCAAGAATAAAAATTATTTCTTTTACACTCTATACTGGCGAATATTTTCAGCCATTCATTTCAGGAAATAACACAGCGTTTCAATTCGGGCTGACCTCGGACCGGTATCTTTTTGGGAAGAGCCTTGCGTCTGATCCACAATGTACCACGAACCAATGGATAAAAGTGTCTTTTGATTGCGCTGGGATGGTAGGAAGACTATTCATTAACGATTCACTCGTTGCATGTGATAAATGGATGCCAGGAGCGGACTCTATTGCAGAGGGCATCATTAAAGTGGGGTTTTGGGGACCCGATCCCACTAACAATCTCTTGATCGATGAGATACGTATATCTAACACATGCAGACACAACGATCTTATAAACAAAGCTCCTGTTTTCAACCCAGCAGTTGATTTCATCGTGAAACCAGATACATTTCAATTTGTCACATACCTGACTGCGCAAGATACGGACCATGATCAATTGCATTATGACAGACTCGTCGGCCCACAATTCATTGAAATTGATATATTTTCAGCCAGCGTTACAATCGACACCAGAGGTGTTGCAGGAGGGCAGAGACTGCCTCTTTCGTTCATTGTTGGCGATGGACGTAGTGGAACCGATACGGTCAGTTTAATGTTGATTATTCCTCCCATAGGCAATCGCCCTCCAGCATTCATGTCCTATCCTCAGACACAAATAGCAGGGGACACAAAATTTACCTACATCATCCGCACCAGCGATCCTGACAGCGATACGGTCACCTGTGCACTTGCCCAAGGGCCTACTGGCATGTCTTTGAATGGCGACACCTTGTCCTGGATCCCGTCGGGCAGCGTCCAGGGTGACCACAACGTTTCTGTCGTCATTTGCGATGAATGGGGTAAGGCGGATACCTTATCATTCGTCCTTACTGTCGTAGGCTCTGTTTTCGAAAACAGGTTTGATTATCTTCAGCCGTTCGGGGACACAATTATTTATGAAAATACAATTGTGCCATTTTACGCATGCGCAACCTATGGAAACGACTCAACCGGGTTTACATACTTTTGGACAATAGACAATGGTCCCGTTTCAACCACGCACCGCTGCACCTTAGTTACAACAGGATATCAAAGTGCGGGTGAGGTCCATTTTGTATCCGTGACTGCGTATCGGGACTTGGATTCCCTGTCATATACCTGGCGGATCACCATAAGAAACACATCCCTGCCTCCTGTTCTTGTTGACCCACGGCCATCACATGTGCTTTGGGGTGATTCAGCCCTCTCCTGGACCATATCCGACCCTGATTTCCATAAAGAAGCGGCATTATATAAGCTGGATTTTTATGAGGATAGCCTTTTCAATCGTCACTGGGGGTTTATTGATTCCATCTCAGACACCTTTGCTATCATCAACAAACAACTTGAAGTCTGGATGCTGCCTGAAAGCGCATGGATATATTGGCGGGTATCTGCACGAGATACCACCGATTACAACATAGGTGTTTCCAAAGAGACTGGACGTTTCTTTTTTATGTTTTTTACCGACATTTCCGTAGAAAACGCGGGGCCTGGAAAACCCGCACAGTTTGAACTTGGACAAAATACACCAAATCCGTTCAATCCTGTCACCGTGGTGCCATTTGCCATAGCACAAAAATCACCCGTTTCCATCACCATTAGAGATATCCAAGGACGCCTAATTATCAAGAGAGACTACGGAATAATTGATCCTGGGTACTACCGATTCAAATGGGATGTGCAAACCAGGGGGGCGGGAAGCATCCCAACAGGAGTATATATATATACGCTTAAAGCAGGAACTTGGATACAAACAAAAAAAATGCTGCTTATTCAATAAGGAGACTATCTATGCCCAAACACAGTTCCTTGTTTGTATTCCTTTTTGTTCTTAGCCTTTTTCAGGCAGTTTTTTCCACGCCTTCAAACGTCCAGGCTTTTTCCCGAAGCGGCCAGACCTTCATTACCTGGACCGAGGATGGGTCTGCTACGTACGACATTTACCGGCACGCTGCTGATATTACCGCTGGCACCATTGGCCAGGCAGTTAAAATCGCCACAATAAACAACACCTCGTCCAACACGGTCTTTGCCATAGGCGAACCCATTGGTCAGACACACTGGATCATCCAGCCGAAAACCAGCGGCACAGGCCTTGGCACGCAATTGACTGATAACGACGGTCTCTATGTGCATACGACCACTGAAGCGTCGGGTAGTTTTTACTATGCAGTGACCTCGGGTGGAACAACCACCCTTTCGGGCAATACTACTGGCCCTGTTGTGGAACAAAAAACAGTGTCTAAACCCATTCCCATATGGCGCGGCACCGATGGCACGGGCCACCTGACCATCCACTTTGCCCAGTTCATGGACCCTGCAATCTGGAACCTCGGATACGAAGGATATATCATAAACTTTGTGGCCGCATTTCCCCAGACCTGGGAAAGCTCCTCTGGACAATTTCCCGTTGTCAACACCTTCAACGGCCGGTCGGGCCGCATCACGCAATTCATCGGCGCGCCTTCTAATTACAACATTACCCTGTATCACGACGCGGTTGCCTCGTCAAACGGCATGCAAGACTGGTACTACGGCCACTTGAACAAAGACAGCACCGCGGTCTACAACTACACGGAATACCGCGTGATCAAGGCCATTCTCTATGCCATATCAGACCTTAAAGGCGACCCAAACAGAATTTTCGCGTGGGGCCATTCCATGGGCGGCAGCGCCTGTCTCTCACTTGCCTCACGCTATCCCATGATCTTTTCGTCCGTCTACTGTTCACAGCCTGCCACTGACTGGTCAAACACGGGTTTTGCGTGGTATAACGACGGCCTGAACAACTATGGCCCGCGCGTTAGCAATCTTCCCATCTACAACATTCCATATAACGACCCTGCGCGACCAGACCTTGACGCCCACCTTCAGCGTTACAATGGCACGTCCGTGTGGGACTGGCAGAACATACGCGGCAACCTGACATCGCGCGCAGGCGACGATATGCCCCTCATCTGCACAACGCACGGTACCAACGACGTCTCCATTGACTGGCCCACCCAGGGCCGGCCTTTTGGACCCGCGCTCCTCAATAGCGGACGGACTTTTAAGTACATTGTGAACGATGCGGTACACACAAACCAGGGATTCAACTCCATATTCACGCTCCAGATGTTCGCTTCAGGCAGCACCTTTTCAGAATATAAGTTCAGGCTCAATCTCTCCATGCCCGGATTCAGCGGAATTGATTCGGGCAATACCATGCGCTTCTGCACCTGGACCGTGGTGCAGGACACGCGCGATGTCTGGGAAATGACCATTGCAGGCGCAGCGCAGGTCTGCGGCATTACACCCCGCAGGTGCCAGGCCTTTGAAGTGCATCCGGGCGATACGTTCGACGTGTATCTGAACGACGTCCTGACGCAAACAGGCCTTGTTGGCGACACGGCAAGGCTGGTAACAGCGGACAATCTTGACCTGACAACGACCAAGACCGTGAAATTCGTGAATACGTCCAGGAACGCGATAGACAAAACCGGGAAACAGCATGACGCTTTGGCGCTGACCATTGACGCACGGCCCAATCCGTTTAATCCGGCTGTACTAATATCTGTAAGAGCGCGATGCAGTGCACCACTACAGAAGATAACGATGTATGATATTTCCGGCAAGTTTGTGGCGGATTTGACATCAAAAACCACCAATGGCCGCGTTGTCTGGGACGCATCAAACCACCCCAGCGGCGTGTATATTGTCCGCGCGCGGGCGGGCGCATGGTCAAAGGAAAAACAGATACTATTGACCAGATAATCGGGTGCATAGGAGTCTCTTATGAAAATACCCGTGAGTTTATTCGCGGCCGCTGTCTTGTGCGTTACTGGCGCGGCCATGGCAACGCCGACAAACGTCCAGGCTTTTTTCAGGGACGGCCAGACCTTCATCACCTGGACCGAGGACGGATCATCCGCCTATGACGTTTACCGCCACACAGCGGTCATTGACACGTCAACCATTGGCCAGGCAATTAAAATCGCCACAGTGGACAATGCCTCGTCGAACACGGTCTTTGCCATTGGCCAACCCATTGGCCAGACCCATTGGATCATCCAGCCAAAGACAAGCGGCACGGGTCTGGGTACGGAATTAACGGACAATGATGGCCTCTTTGTCCACACCACGCACGAGGCATCGGGCGATTTCTATTATACCGTGTGCTCGGGCGGAACAACCGTAATAGCGGACAATACCATTGGTCCCATTGCTGAACAAAAAATGGTGACAAAACCGGTCCCTATTTGGCGCGGCCGCGACGCCAGCAACCGGCTCAACATCCACTACGCGCAGTTCATGGACTACAGCATCTGGCAGACCAACTATGAAGGGTATATCATCAACTTCCTCGTGGCCTTTCCCACTGCATGGGAAACCGGAAGCAGTCTCTTTCCCGTGTCAAGCTCCTATACGGGACGCACGGGACGCATCACCCAGCTGAACGCCTCCGCGTCCAACTACAACATCAGTATATATAACGACGCCGTGGCCTCGGGCAACGGCATGCAGGACTGGTACTACGGCCACCAGAACAAGGACAGCTCCGCGGTCTACAACTATACTGAGTATCGGGCGATCAAGGCCATTCTTTTTGCGCTCTCTGACCTGCGGGGCGATCCCAATCGGATCTTTGCCTGGGGCTTTTCCATGGGTGCCAGCGCGGCCCTCTCGCTTGCCGAACGGTATCCTTCCATCTTTTCAGCGGTATACTGTTCCCAGCCGGCAACTGACTGGTCAAACGACGCTTTTATGTGGACCGCTGATGGTTGGGCCAATTTGGGCACCAGGCGGGGAAAAAACCCGCCAATATACAACATCCCGTTCGACGACCCTGCGCATCCGGAACTTGACGCGCTTCTGCAGCCCTACAACGGCACTCCTGTTCTTGCGTGGCAAAACATCCGTGAACAGTTGATTGCCCGTTCAGGTGATGATATGCCCCTTATCTGCGCCACTCACGGGACCGCTGACGGTTCAATCGACTGGCCCACCCAGGGACAGCCTTTTGGCCCGGTGCTGCGCAATAGCAGGAGGACCTTTAAATACATTGTGAACGATGCCACTCATTCATTCCAGTCTTACAATTCAGTGAACTATGGCCAGATGTTTGCCTCTGCAAGCGCCTTTTCCGAATACCGCTTTGAGCTGAACAAATCAATGCCCGGGTTCAGCACCATTGATTCAGGGAACAGTATGGTCAACTGCACGTGGACCGTGCTGCAGGACACGCGCGATGTCTGGGAAATGACCATTGCAGGCGCAGCGCAGGTCTGCGGCATTACGCCCCGCAGGTGCCAGGCCTTTGAAGTGCATCCGGGCGATACGTTCGACGTGTATCTGAACGACGTCCTGACGCAAACAGGCCTTGTTGGCGACACCGCAGGGCTGGTGACAGCGGACAATCTTGACCTGACAACGACCAAGACCGTAAAATTCGTGAATACGTTCAGGACCGCGATAGACAAAACCGGGAAACACCATGACGCTTTGGCGCTGACCATTGACGCACGGCCCAATCCATTTAATCCGGCTGTACTAATAACTGTAAGAGCGCGATGCAGTGCACCACTACAGATAACGATGTATGATATTTCCGGCAGGTTTGTGACGGATTTGACATCAAAAACCACCAATGGCCACGTTATCTGGGACGCATCAAACCATCCCAGCGGTGTGTATGCGGTCAGGGTACGCGCGGGCCAGCGGACCGTGGAAAAAAGAATTGTGCTCGTAAAATAACACGGTCCAGGCCCCTTTTTTCATTCTTTTCCGCAAATGCGCAGTTCGGGCGCCTGCATGAGCCCGCACGGAACAAGATTATAGCCTTCAAACCAGTCTTCATCTGTGGCCTGGTATTCGGACGGACCAGTCCATTTGGGCCATTTTTCCTTGTGATGGTGCGGCCCATGCGAGTTACGGCGATGACCCACCACCTCAATGCGCACATCATTGATCTCTGCATCCAGAAAATCCGTGATATCCACGCTATGCGGCTCCCAGGCAACAAGGCCCGCTGGCTTGCCATTGACAATGACCCGGACCGCAACCCCGCGATAATCGGGAATGGCCGCAACAACGCGTTCATCAGGACCAAAATTCCGCGAAACCTTTGCGCAATACGATACTGATCCTGAATAGAACGCAAGTCCCTGCGCGGTCCAGTCGCCAATGTTTAGTGCCGATACTGGCGCGCCAAGCGAAAGCGCTGTGCCGCTTATCTGCGCGCTGAAATTGCCCAGAAGATAGACTATCTCAAGGCCGGAAAAGGTCTCTTCATAATCGAGACGCAGGGTAATGCAGTTTTTACCAAGCCTGACGCACCCAGGGTCAATTGGGATTTTCCGCAAAGAAAGATCGACCCACCAGCCGCATTCAGCGTCAGTATCGAGTGTTGTTCCATTTATCTGAATGGCGAATTTTTCCGGCCGCTCGATCGCCAGGAAAAGATCGCCGCCGGGCAGGGCATGCGCCTCGAATTCATAGTCCAGTACAATAGGGACAGAGCGGGGTCTGGCGGGTTTTTCCTGGGCCCATGGCTGTTTCATTGCACCACCCCGGTGGCGAATGCCAAGCGCATCGCGCACCTTTTTATCGATACGCAGGATTTCTTCGGGCGCTGGGAAACTCTTTTTTCCAATGGTGTACGCTGGCCTGTCGAGCACCAGGCAGTTGCATTCGGAGAGCTGCACCTGATACGATTCAGGCAACGGTTGTGTGCGGATTATCCGCACCTGCTCGCGGGGCTGGTATGCGGTCTTGCCTGGTTTTTTGGGAGCAATAAAGAGCCTGCTGCCAAGCATTGGCAGGTTTGTGAAGATCTTCCACTCCCCGCGCGCTGGTTCCGCGTCAGCGGCGTACACCGCGCCCGTATCAGGGTCAAGCTCAAGCGGATGGCCCTGGCACCCGGCAAATCCTTTGACAACCAAGCCGGGATAGCGCTCTTTACGATCGCGGGTCATGACCTCTTCGTACACGTCCGGGTCCATTTGTCCCTGTGAAAGCGACGTATTGCAGATAAACAAGTATTGCGCGTCCGCGTCTTCACGCAAAAGATAGAGTACCGCGGCCGCCTCTTTTCCCTCCTTGTCCGCAATGCTGATACGCTGCGCAGGCTTGACCGCTGCCGCGAGTCCGGGTCCGTTTGCCGGCGCCATGGCGCATGCCGCGGCGCACAGGGCGGCTTCGTCTGAAGCCACTGCGTCAACCAATTCCGGCGGTTTGCCGGCAAAGACCACCAGGCCGCCCGCTTTTCTAAAAGCGCGCAAAAGCGCAAGGGTCGAGTTCCGGATGGTTTCCATCTGTGGTACCAGCACGGCGGTGTACCGGGCTTTGTTGACCAGGAATTCAGGACCAGTCTTTCCCATTCTGACGCGGCCATGGCGGCCCAGCACCTCTTCTTCGCCATAATCAAAATCAATATGCGCGGAGAGCAGGGTATCACGCATTGTCACAAGCGACGCGTTCAGTCTCTTGACCGCCTCCTCCTCTTCCCAGCCCGCGCGGCAATGGAGCCATGCGCTTTCTATGGGATGGATGACCAGAAGGTCGCGCACTTCCGCGCCCCGGGTCATGACCGTATGGATGCGCGCAAAGTAATCCTCGACCTTGGGGTAGAGTTCCCACCAGGGAGACTGGTAGAAAATACCCGCGGGATAATCACGCTTTGCCTCGCCCAGCATGGTGTACCACGAAAGGTGCTGGCAGCGCAGGTTGATGCCCAGCGCGGCCTGCCAGTCGCCGAGCGCCTTGTGGCCGGCAAAAGGGAAATCCCATCCCGTGCAGCCATAGGTCTCGGTGAGCCGCCACTTCCAGCCGAATTGCCGCGCCATGGAACTTACTTGTTTCGCCGTGTCGTACACGCGCCACTGTTCGGTCAGGAGGTCCATGCCCGGCGCCTGCATGTATTCGTAAAAACGCATGGCGCTGCCCACCACGCAGGTCTGCCTCTGGGGAGAGTCCTCTTCCAATACATGGCCGGTGAACAGGATATTGTTCTTCTCGCACCATGCGCCTATCTGGCGCGCAAAAGCGTCGACAAACAAAAAGGTGGTGCAGTCATGGTAATGGTACCGCGCCCGGCTTGCGGAATGGCCTTCCACATCATACACCAGCTCTGGCAAATGGTCAAAAATATCGTACCCGTACCGTTTTTTAAACACCGCGGGCAGCCGCGCGGTCCAAGGTAAAACCGGTTCCAGCGGCGCCCCCTCTCCCCGTTCATGCATCATTCTGCCATGGTTGGGTTCATCAGTAAAAATGCCGGGGATGGCCTTGCCGAACTGCGCGCCATAACGCTTGCGGTACGCCTCATGCGTGCTCCTGATGTATGCGGCCACGGCCTCAGGGTTCATGGTGTCGAGATAGGTCTGTCCGTTATACCAATCGTTCTCCGCGTCAATGCGCAGGACAAATGAGAGAACGCTCTCGCCAGGGCCAAGGGTCTTTGGCTTTTCTTTCCTGTTCAAGCGTCTGACAACGTTCACCGTGGGGCTTTTCAGCACAACCAGAAACGCGGCTGTCACGTCCGCACTCCACGAAAAGGTTTTCAGCGTCGCATGGTTTTCCGCGACCAATTTCCGCATGCGGAAACGCTTGTCTTTGGTGACCAGCCCGCCGGCGGCGCCCGAAGGCCACCGGTCTTCGTCATAGAGCCACGCTTCCATGTTCTGTTTCTTCGCCTCGATTAGGCACGCGTCAATACCCTCAAACCATTCCTTTTCCAAATAGGGCGTGGCAAGACCCACGCGCGAATGCATGAAAAAGCCGCCCAGGCCCATGCGTTTCATGATCCTGATCTGTCGCCGAAGTTCCACTGGCTCTAATTTCCCATTCCACGCCCAAAAGGGTTTTCCGCGGAATTGGCTTGAAGGGTTCTGAAACTGGGTGAAAAAAGCCTTGTTCATAGCATCTCCCTGGTTTACTGTCAATCCTAATTTTAGCATTTTACGCACAATAACATAATCAAAACCTAAATATGATTTCCTTAATTATTTCGTCATAAACTAGCACAATTCCGGCAATAAACATAGTATATTTTCCCCATGGCGAAAAATCGTACAACCCATGCTGCCTTTGGAAAATTCCCCCTGATAATTAACCGGCAGCCTTCCCAGGGGTCCATTGATCTGCATTCGCACGCATTCACGGAACTGGTTGTCATTCTTGGCGGTAATGCCGTGCATTACAGCCGTGCTGATTCATACGACATAATGGCCGGCGACTGTTTTGTGGTTGAACGTGCGCATGGATACAAGGAGAGTAATAAACTGAGCTTGGTTAACATCCTTTTTATTCCAGAGCAGCTGCCTGTGCCGTGGAACGAAGCACGCAAGCTTCCGGGGTATCACGCCTTCTTCGCGCTTGAGCCGCAATACCGGAAACTGCACAATTTCAGAAGCCGGCTGCGTCTGGAACCGTCGGGTCTTGCGCATGTTTCTGAATTGATCGACACCATAGAACAAGAGCTGCACAAAAAAAACGCGGGGTATGAAATCATGGCAACAGGCCTGTTCATGCAGCTGATCAGTTTCATCTCGCGCGCATATTCGCGCATGCAGGGCACCGAATATGCGGACCTTATGGGATTATCTGAAGTGATCAGCCATATTGAAAGAAATTTCGCCGATGAAATCCGCATGGCAGACCTTGCTGCCATGGCCGCCATGTCCGAAAGCCGTCTTCTGCGCGCCTTTCGCCGCGCCACGGGCCACGCGCCCATAGATTATCTCATTCACCTGAGAATCCGGCAGGCGTGCGGCCTGTTAAGACAGAAGGAATCAACCATAACCGCAATCGCGTATCAGACAGGATTCAATGACAGCAACTATTTCACCCGCCAGTTCAGACGAATCATGGGAATGTCGCCGCGCCAGTTCCGCAAAGGCAGGCGGCTCTCGTCTTAACGCGCCCGTGACAGACTTGGCGTAAACACCTGGACGTTCCTGTCTATACGCGCGAATGCCTCGCGGAGTTTGCGCGACTCTGCGCGATAAAATTCATACTCTTCGTGGTAAACGAGAAAAAGTTTGGTCCACACGCGCACAAACTGGTCGATAAACGCCTGGTTCACCTTTTCAGGGGCGCTGCCCACCAGAGGACAGGTTTTTTCAACAGAATACATCCAGGTGGCCCCCAAAAAACGGCCCCTATCGTCCATATATGGCTCAAAGGGAAAAAAACGGCACGAAAGGGAACGGTAGTGCCGGTCGCACTCTCGCACGCCTTTGCAGGCGCAGAACATAATGGCGTGGTGGTTGCTGAACAGGGCCCGTTTTGGCGACCACATGCGGGTCTTTTTCATGAGCCACGCGAACTCCTCCTTGAACAGCATGGGTACGTGGCGCCTGATGGAACAGCAGGGAGGAACGCCCCGGTTTTCGTGAGCGCACAATACGCTGCAGTCGCCTTCAATAACAGGCGCGGTAAACATGCCGTAAAGGCGCTCCCAATTGATTTCCACGACTGATAAAATAACGAACCTGTTGCGCGGCACGCAATGAATTGCATGCCGCGCAAAAAACGCTCATACTACTCTAGAAACACTATTATATTTTATCCATACCATGCGCGAAGAACTCAATAATTTCCTGAACTATATTAAACGCGAAAAAAACCTTTCCGTGAACACCTGGCTCGCCTACAAGCGCGACCTTTCCCAGTTTCTGGATTTTGTGGAAACGCAGGCCAAGAGAGACGCGGCGCTCAATGACCTGTCAAAAGACGCCATACGCCGTTTTCTCGCCGAGATAAGCTACCGGCGCCTGCAAAAAAGCTCCATTGCCAGGAAGCTGGTGGCCATCAAGGCCTTCTGCAAATACCTCTGCCTCTTCGACAAAATCGCCGCAAACCCGGCCCTGGCCATTGCCTCGCCTAAAAAGGAAAAACGGCTCCCGGTCTTTCTCGAGGAGGCTGAGACCGAGCGCATGGAAACATGCGCGGCCGGAGACGACTTTGCGCACCTGCGCAACACCGCCATTCTCGAACTTTTCTACGGCTCGGGCATCAGGCTTTCCGAACTCACCGGCCTCTCCATCCGCTCTATAAATGAACAGGACCGTACAGTGCGCGTGCTGGGCAAGGGCGGCAAGGAGCGGATCGTGGCCCTTACCGCGGCCTACTGCGCCGCGCACCGCGCCTACCTGACCCAGCGTGATGCGCTCCTCCGCGAACGTACCGCGCAAAAGGGGGGATTGATCGCGTCCGACGCCCTCTTCCTGAACAAGAGGGGAACGCGCATAACGAACCGCATGGTCCAACGCATAGTACGCGCCTGCCTGGCCAGTGTGACAGACAAGAAAAAAAAGAGCCCTCATGTGCTGCGCCACACCTTTGCCACCCACCTGCTCAATGCCGGCGCAGACCTGCTCGCGGTCAAAGAGCTGTTGGGCCACGAGAACCTCTCCACCACGCAGATATACACCCATGTGACCGCGGAAAAGCTCAAAAAAGTGTACGAAAAAGCGCACCCCAGGGCGTGAAGAAAATAGGTTCTGAGGAACGAGGATCGAGGAACGAGACTCGTGTTTGCCTGCATTGTTTGTTCGCCATTTGTTCGTACACTTCCCTGGGTATCGGTGCCTGAAACAAGCCGCAGTCCTCGGGCCTCGCACCTCGTTCCTTCCATACATCCTTCTGGCCCTATCGCTTTATATTAGTTATATTTTTTACAATGCAATTCACCTATTCCGAGGAAAACTCCTTCCAGGTCATCGCCATCGACGGCGATATCCGCGTGGCCGGCATCATTTCCCTTAAAAACGAGTTCCAGAAACTCGCGGCAGAGACCTGCGGCATTGCCGTTGACCTTGCCGGCGTACGCGCCGTCGACTCCAGCGGACTAAGCTTATTTGTCAATATGTACAAGCGGCTCCAGGCGCAAAACCGCGCGTTTTGCCTCTTTAACGTGCCGGAAAAAATCCGCGACCTCCTGGCCAAGGTCAACTTCGGGAAAATCATCACCATGTACCAGACAAAGGACGATTTCCTCGCCGCGACCATGGATATTGTCAAGGAAGATCTCTTCCCGCCGCCCACCTACGATTTCGAGGGCCTACCCTATCGCACTGTACAGCTCAAGTGCCCGCTCTGCAACGCAGAGGACTTCCCCGCCTTTGTGGTCAACAAG
Source organism: Candidatus Raymondbacteria bacterium RIFOXYA2_FULL_49_16 (assembly GCA_001789205.1). Lineage (GTDB taxonomy): Bacteria > Fibrobacterota > OXYB2-FULL-49-7 > OXYB2-FULL-49-7 > XYB2-FULL-49-35 > XYB2-FULL-49-35. The sequence continues at coordinate 41,680 of MFYT01000094.1, forward strand.
GCCTCGCAGGAAATCGTGTTCGAGAAAAATTTTATCGCCCCAGGGTGGCAGGGCAGGAACGGCGCATCGCCGGTCGACGTCATCGCCATGCAGATTGCCATCTGTCCCGACTGTTATTTCGCCGCGAGACACCTCGTTTATTTCTCTGACATGGACGGCGGCTTTACTTCCATACTCACCGAAAAAGAGCGACACACCTTTATCAAGGACGCGGCCGTGCGCAGAAAACTCATTGTCAACACGCCGCTCAACGCCAAAGACAAGATGGCGCCCCCGTTTACCGGTCCCGCCGCCTACTTCGCCTACGTGCTCGCCGAGGAATGCGCCCATTCGCTCTACCGGCTCGACAACGCGCTCGCCATCTACGACCTCGGCTACTACAACTCAATCCTCACACGGTACGGTGACGACCGGACCTATGTCCAGTTCGTGCGCAAAACCTACATGTGGTTCAATGAAGTGCACAAGCACCGCGCCAAGTTCTCCTCGCGCATTATCATGGAGGCCTTCTATTTCCTGGTGGTCATCAGCAAGCTGCTGAAAAAACCCAAGGAGGCCGAACGCTATTTCGCGGAAATGCAGTCCCTAAAAAGCTCACAACCCGAGTTCAAGACCTTTCTCGATGCCGCGCGGGCCGCGATGAAGGAAGAGTAGGCTGCTCCGCAGGGTCCTCGCGTGAAAAAACCGCTTCTTATCATTGTGGCAGCAGTCGTGGCGGCCGGTCTTGCGGCCTATCTCTGCTTTGCGCCAGGTCGCAAGCCCGCTGATTTCTCCTTTGTTCTGCTCTCCGAGCAGAAATCACTCGACCCGGCGATCAATACCACCCTTGCGGGAGGCCGCGTTATCCGCGCGCTCTTCGAGGGTCTGGCGGGTCTCAATCCGCGTACGCTCGCGCCCGAACCCGCGCTGGCGCGCTCGTGGGAAATATCACCGGACAGGCTGCACTACACCTTTTTCCTGCGGCCTGCGCGCTGGTCAAACGGAACGCCGGTGAGCGCCCATGATTTCGTCTACTCCTGGAAGCGCCTCCTCGATCCGTTGTCAACGGCTGAATACGATTACATGCTTTTTTACCTGAAAAACGGCGCCCGTTTCAGAAAGGGACAGCTTGCAGATTTTGACAGCGTGGGCGTGCACGCGCAAAACGACTCCACGCTCATTGTCGACCTCGAGCACCCCACTCCCTACTTCCTCGACATTGCGGCATTCGAAAGCCTCTTTCCGGTCAATCGCGCCTGTGTCGAAAAATACAGGACGCTCTGGACCAGGCCGGAAAACATTGTCTGCAACGGCCCCTATACCCTCACCTTCCACCAACTCAACCACAAGCTCAGGCTCGAAAAAAACCCGGCCTACTGGAACCGGGCGCGCGTGCGGCTCGCTATTGTGGACGCCTATACCTGCGAGGGCATCAACACCGCCTTTAACATGTACGAGACCGGCGTGGCCGACCTCATAGACGATTTCCCCAGCGCCATTGCCGATACGCTCCTGAAACGGAAAGACGCCATGGTCGCGCCCTACCTTGGCACCTATCTGTATCGCTGTAATATGGCAACGCCTCCCCTGGACAATCCGCTTGTACGGCGCAGCCTTGAAATGGCCGTGAACAAAGAGGAAATCGTGCGCCATATTACCAAGGGAGGGGAAGTGGCCGCGACCTCGTTTGTGCCGCCCGGACTACCCGGTTATCCAACACTCACCGGCGTTTTGTACAACCCGGACAGCGCACGCAGCCTGCTGGCCCAGGCCGGTTTTCCAAAAGGAAAAGGGTTTCCCCCGTTGCAACTGCTCTACAATACAAGCGAAAACCATAAGAAAATCGCCGAGGCGGTCTGCTACATGCTGCGCAAAGAACTCGCCATTTCCCTGGATCCGGTCAATGTCGAATGGAGCGTGCTCCAGGAAAAAATGCGTACCAGGGACTATCAGATTATCAGGGGAAGCTGGATCGGCGATTACACCGACCCCAACACGTTTCTCGATATGTTTGTGACCAATGGCGGCAACAACCAGACCGGCTGGTCGAACAGCGCCTACGACTCGCTCATTGCGCTTGCCGGGCAGACCCTCAATCCTGCCCAGCGCATGGACCGTCTTGCGGCCGCGGAAAAAATCCTTGTCGCGGAAGGCCCTCTGATAAACGTGTATTTTTATGTGACCAAGTTTCTCATCAAACCCCGGATCAAAGGCGTCTATCCGAACATCCGGGGATACTTTAACATTGCGGACATGTACACGGAATGACGGCGTATATTGCGCGGCGCGTGCTGCTTTTTGTCCCGGTCCTGCTCTGCATAGCCGTGCTCTCCTTTTTCCTGGTGCGCGGCGCGCCCGGCAGTCCCTTCAGCTCGGAAAAGAACATTTCCGAGGAGACGCTCGTGGCCCTCAATGCCGAATACGGGTTTGACAAGCCGCTGCCCGTGCAGCTGGGCATGTATCTTCGCAACCTGGCCCGCGGCAACCTGGGCCGCTCGCTCCACTACCGCGACCGCACGGTCAACGATATCATTGGCCAGGCCCTGCCCGTGTCCGTAAAGCTGGGCCTCTTCGCGCTCATCATCTCGCTTGCAGCCGGCGTTCCCCTGGGCGTGGTCTCGGCCTGGCGGAGCAATACAGCGATCGATTACGCGGCAATGACTGTCGCGCTCATCGGCATATCAGTGCCCTCGTTTGTACTCGCCTCCCTGCTGGTGCTGGTCTTCTGCTTTCTCGTCCCTCTTTTTCCGGCCGTGGGAATGGGAGGCCCTCTTTCCATGGTGCTGCCAGCAGCCACCCTATCCGCGCCCTTTATCGCCTATGTGTCGCGCATTACGCGCGGCAGCATGCTCGAGACCCTCAGTCAAGAATATATCCAAACCGCGCGCGCAAAAGGCGCCTCCACCGTTTCCGTGCTCTTCACCCATGGGCTTAAAAACGGCATTATTCCCGTGATCACCTTTCTGGGACCCGCAACCGCGGGCATTCTGACCGGCAGCGTGGTGGTGGAAAAGATCTTCGCCATCCCCGGCCTGGGAATCAACTTTATCCACAGTGCCCTGCACCGCGACTATTTCCTGGCCATTGGCTGCGCCCTGGTGTATGGCGCGCTGCTCATGACGCTCAATCTGGTCTCCGACATCCTGTATGGTGTCGTTGATCCAAGGATATCGTATGACCGGAAAAAATGAACGCGCCATGCGCTCGCCCTTGGAGCAGGCGCGGCGCAGATTTGCGAAAAACCGCGCCGCCCTTGCCGCGTGCCTCTTCCTGCTCCTGCTCGTGGTTGTCGCGGCAACAAGCCCCCTGTTTCAGGGCGGCCTGCTTTGCGACCCCGCGGCCCAGGACCTCTCGGCCGCGCTGCGACCCCCGTCGGCCTCACATCCTTTTGGCACTGACGCGCTGGGACGCGACGTACTGGCGCGCACTATCGCGGGCGCGCGCATCTCCCTGCTCGTGGGCCTGCTTGCCACACTGGTCACCCTGGTCATCGGCGTTGCCTATGGATCTATCGCGGGTTTTGCCGGCGGAGCGGCCGACACAATCATGATGCGCGCGGTGGACGTGCTCTATACCCTGCCCTTCATCTTCTTCGTCATCCTGCTCCTGAGCCTCTTTGAGCGCTCATTCCTCATGCTTTTTGCCGCCTTGGGAGCGGTCCAGTGGCTTACCATGGCGCGTATGGTGCGCGGCCAGATACTCTCGCTCAAAGAGCGCGATTTCGTGAGCGCGGCGCGCGCCGTGGGCGCGGGCCCAATACGGATCGTGTCCCGGCACCTGCTGCCCAACGCCCTTGGCATCGTGATTGTATATGCAACTTTGACCGTGCCGGTAATTATATTACAGGAGTCGTTCCTGTCGTTCCTGGGCCTCACGGTACCGGGGCAGGAACACAGCTGGGGAACGCTGCTGTCCGAGGCGGTGGAGTGCGTCAACCCCGTGAACATCTCGTGGTGGCTCATCGTGTTTCCCGGAAGCGCGCTCACGGCGACCCTGCTTGCGCTCAACTTCCTGGGCGACGGATTGCGCAACGCACTCGACCCCCGGTAGGAGACTGAATGCGAAAAGGCTTTTTTTTCATACGCGCAGGCCTGCTTGCTGCGGCCCTTTTAACGCTGTACGCGCTGCTGGTCTGCTTGCCTGTGCGCTCCTCCGCGCTGCGTCGCCTCATTGGCGAACGGGAGCGCACCCTTATTGCCAGCGCCGACCAGGTGGAACGCGCCTGGTACACGTCCGGCCTCTTTGCCGACACGCTTGCCGCCGGGGGCTTTTTCGCCGAGGCGCTCCGGTATTGCGCGGAACGGAACGTCCCGCTTATTTCCCTCTCGCTCATGGACCCCAAAGGCCGCATCATTGTTTCGTCGGACAGAAAAACCGTGGACGGATTCGACCCAAACCCCGAGGTATCGTCCATTCTCGCGGGCGACCAGCGGGGGTTCTATACGGAAAAGACCGGCCCTGACGCGGCGCTTTCGCTCCTTGGACCCAAAATCGACGACGCCACGCGTAAACCCCTGGGCGGCGTCAAATACACCGTGGCAACGGACGACATCCACGCCGCGGTCGCACGACTGGTGCACATGCTTCTGCTCGCGGGTCTCGCCATTACCACGGCCTTTGCTGCGGCGTTCCTCCTGCTCTTCCATAGAGTGTCGCACACCTTTGCCGAGCTTCGGCAGGGCATTGGCCTGGTGGCCAACGGCAACCATGCAGTGGCGCTCCAGGTACGGGAATCGGTTGACGCGGACGAGGTGCTCCATGGTTTTAACCTCATGGCCGAGGCGCTGAAAAAACGAGCCGACCGCTCTGTGCAGCTCTTTGAAAAGGTCAAATCCATTGCGGTCGCGCATTCCTTCGAGGTTCTGTTTGAGCGCCTTGCCGAGGCGCTGAAACAGGAGATCGATGCCGCGGCATTTCTGGTCCTTATCATCAGGGACAATGACCTTGTAGTAAGCCACAGTACCGGATATGGCGAAGACCTCGTGTTCCAGGATGAGACCTACCCTATCAGCGAGGACGTATTCACGGAAATCGTCGAGTACGGCAAGCCCCTTACCATTACCGATCCCACGGAGATAAACAACTGCGCACGGTACCGCGACCTTCTCGCCCGTTCAGGCCCAGTGATGCTCCTGCCCATTAGCAGGGAAAACGAGATCTACGGCATCATCCATGTGGCCGGCATGCAGCGCGCGCGCCCCTTTTCGTCTGACGACGCCCACGCGGGCGGCCTGATCGCGGGAGGCGCCGCAGTCGCCCTGTCGCACATAAGCGGCCTTGACAGCGCCTCAGCCCACCGCGAACTCAAAACAGCGCCGTTTAAAAAATCCATCCAGTGTTCAGCAGGCCCTCTCCGTATCTACGCCATGTCGCTGGGGAAACACGAGACCGTCGAGTTCTTTGAATTACCCGATATAAAGCGCCAGCGGTCAACGCTCATCTGTGTACAGGTCGATAAATCGTTTAACCCTCCCCAGGTATTCGAGCGGATGCGCGGCCTGGTCCAGACCATGGCACATTTGCAGGAGACGCTGACCAATCTCTCCTTTTTCTCTGTTTCCATGCTCGCGAAAATGCCGCCCTCGGACCAGCGCGAAGCGTTTTTGAAGCAATTCAGGAAAAACCCCTTTGCCCCCGAGGAACTTGCCAAAACAATCTCAACGCTGTTTCCTGAAACCAACAGGGGCATGCTTTTCGAGATATTCCGGTTTGACGGAAAAAAACTGTCGTGCAACGCTCGGTTGAGCGGCCTCAATCTCTTCCGTGTATCGGCCGCAATGGCGTTTGAACGGACAGAAGTGCCGCCCGTTGCGCTTTCTGCGGGGCCCTTGGTCGGTCTTCCCGGAGGTCTTTTTTCCGCCAGCGACCTCGCGACCATTGACGCCTCAGCATCGCGCGAGGTCTTCTGCGACGCCATTGCCACACGGTACACTGAAAAAATCAAGGAATACCGCGGTCCCGCCTGTTTCCCCGTCCTTGTCATGGTACAAGACACTTCAACCTGAGCACGAATTCCTTACGAAAAATCAATGATCAAAACCGTGCATGTCATTTTCAAGACCCATCTTGACGTCGGGTTCACTGACCTGGCGTCAAAGGTCGTGGACAGGTATTTCTCCAGGTACATTCCCGCCGCCCTCTCTCTGGCCAGCGCCCTCCGTGAAAAAGACGCCAACGACCGTTTCATCTGGACAACCGGTTCCTGGCTCATCTACGAATATCTGGAACAGGCTGCGCCCGCGGCGCGCGCGCGCATGGAAGAGGCCATTGCAGCGGGCGACATCGCCTGGCACGGCCTTCCCTTTACCACGCATACGGAATTGATGGACCCCGCGCTTCTCGCCTTTGGGCTGTCGCTCTCGAAGAAACTGGACAAACGGTTTGGCAAAAAAACCATTGCCGCGAAAATGACCGATGTGCCAGGCCATACACGCTCCATAATCCCTTTCCTCGCCGAGACCAACATCGCCTTTTTGCATATCGGAGTCAATCCCGCGTCAACCGGGCCAATGGTGCCGGAAGCGTTCGTATGGAAGGGACCGGCAGACAGCGATGTGGTGGTGCTCTATTCCTTCGGCTCCTATGGAAGCATGCATGTAATCAAAGACCTGCCTGACGCGCTTCTCTTTGCCCACACAGGCGACAACCTGGGTCCGCCATTGCCCGACGAGATCCGCAAGATCTTCGCCGGGATCAGGGAACAATTTCCCGGCACCGCAGTGACCGCATCAACGCTTGACGCCTTTGCGGCAAAGTTTCTGAAGATCAAAAATACCCTGCCGGTGGTAACAAACGAGATCAGCGACACCTGGATCCACGGCGCGGGATCAGACCCGAAAAAAGTCGCCCGCTTTAGGGAATTGCTCAGGCTGCGCACCGTATGGAGCGACAAAGGGATTACGGCAAACCAACTGGACCAATTCAACCGCGCCATGCTCATGATTCCGGAACACACCTGGGGAATGGACTGTAAGACGCACCTGGGAGATTACCGTCACTACGCGGAAATTTCATTTAGCACTGCCCGAGAACGCGATATTGTGCTGGCCTCTTCGGTCCCAAAAGAGTATGCGGCTTACGCGTGGGCACTGAATAAAAAAGCCACAAGCTACCACACGCTGGAATCGTCGTGGAAAGAACAGCGCGCCTATATCGACCAGGCGGTTGAAGGCCTGCCCTCAAAGGAGCTGCGGGCTGAGGCGCGCGAACGGCTGCGCCGCATTGCTCCGCGCCGGCCGTCGGCAGCAGGGTTCAAAAAAATGGACCCGGAAAAAGGCTTTGACGCACGTTCCTGGACAGCGGCCTTCGATCCCGCGACAGGCGCGCTTTCCACGCTTGTGGATAAAACAGCGAAGCGCGCGCTCTGCGCATTGCAAACCAATCCCATTGGCCTCTTCAGGTACGAATCCTTTTCACAGGACGACTATGACCGTTTTCTTGCCGCCTATATCGTGGATATAAAAAGGCACGGTTTCTGGGCAATCCCGGATTTTTCAAAACCCGGCATGGCTCACGCAGTGCCTCGGCCGTGCCATTGCATGTACGGACCACGGCTGTTGTCAGCCTATATAAAACCCGCACGGGACGCCACCTTTGTCATCCTGGAACTCACCATGCCCGAATTCGCGATAAAGGAATTGGGCGCGCCCGGCCAGCTCTTTATAGAATACGCGTTCCGGAAAAAAAACATCGACATAACCCTGCAATGGTTCAAGAAAAACGCATGCAGGCTTCCTGAGGCCGCATGGTTTTCCTTTGTTCCAAAGGTAGCGCAACCCGGCCAATGGCTCTTGGACAAGCTTGGACACCCGGTCTCTCCCCTCGACGTGGTGGACAAAGGCAACCGGAACCTGCACGCGATCAACACCGGCGTCTCGTACAAAGGCCCCGATGGCGTTCTTGCCATTGCAAGCCCTGACGCGCCCCTGGTTGCACCCGGCGAGCCCCGTCTGCTCCAGTTCGACAATACACAGCCGCCCCTTGAACAAGGCATGCACTTCAACCTGGTAAACAACCTCTGGGGCACCAACTTCGTCATGTGGTACGAGGACGACGCGCGGTTCAGGTTTTCTCTCACGGTTTCAGTTGAAAACACCACCGCGAAATAAATAAATTTTCAACGCGCCATGCTCACCTTCAAATACCCATATGTCCTTGCGCTTCTCATTGCGGTGGTACCCGCCATGGTCTTCTGGCATATCAAGATCGAAAAAAACAAGAAAGGATCGCTCCGGTACTCGGACACCTCTTTTGTCAAAGGTATCATCGGCTCGTACCGGATCCTCTTCAGGCATACGGTGCCAATCCTGCGCATCCTCTCCGTGGCCCTGGTTATTTTCGCGCTTGCCCGGCCCCAGTCAGGCAGGTCGTTCGAGGAGGTGACCACCCAGGGAATTGATATCATGCTTATCATGGACGTATCAGCGTCCATGCGCGCCGAGGACTTCAAGCCCAAAAACAGGCTGGGTATCAGCAAAGAGGTCATTGAACAGTTCATACGAGGCCGCACCCACGACCGGCTGGGCCTGGTGGCCTTTGCGGCCGAGGCCTTCACTCTCTGCCCCCTGACAACGGACTACGATATGCTGGTAAACATTCTGCGGGGCATCGATTTCAACACGGTCGATGAAAACCGCACGGCCATTGGCACTGCCCTGGCCACGGCCACCAACCGGCTCCGCGACTCAAAGGCAAAAAGCAAAATCATCATCCTGCTGACCGACGGCTCAAACAACGCGGGCGAGATTGACCCGGTGACAGCGGCCAAGGCGGCCGCCGCCCTGGGCATAAAGGCCTATACCATTGGTGTTGGAAAAGAGGGCCAGGTCCCTTATCCCGTGGATCATCCCTTTTTCGGCAGGCAGTACCAAATGGTCGAGTCTGACATTGATGAGGAGACCTTGAAGATCATTGCCGCGGAAGCGGGCGGGAAATTTTTCAGGGCGCAGAACGCCAAAGCGCTCAGGGAGATATACGATCTTATAGACAAGATGGAAAAAACGGAAGTGAAGTCGCAACGCTACACCACCTATACCGAGCTCTTCACCTGGTTTCTCCTTATTGCCTGCGCGCTGCTTGCCGCTGAAATAGCCCTTGCAAACACCCTGTTCAGGAGGATCCCGTAACCCGCTATGATATACCGCAGCCCCCACTTCCTGTATCTGCTCTGCGCCATTCCCCTTCTGGTGCTCTTTTACGCCTTTGCCTTCCGCAGGAAGCGCGCCATGCTCAGAAAATTCGGCGACAGCGGCCTGGTGCAGAAGCTCTCGACCATGACCGCCGCAGGCAGGCAGGCGACCAAGGCCGCGCTGGTCATTACCGCCTTTGCCTTCATGGTCCTTGCCCTGGCGCGGCCCATGTGGGGCACGGCCATCGAGATGATGCACCGCAAGGGACTCGACATTGTCCTGGTCCTCGACCTCTCCACCAGCATGCTGGCCGAGGACATCCAGCCCTGCCGCATCAGGCGCGCCAAATACGAGATAAGCAAACTCATCGACAGGCTCACGGGCGACCGCGTGGCCATTGTGGGCTTCGCGGGTTCCGCCTTTGTCCAGTGTCCTATGACCACGGACTACGCCGCGCTCAAGATGTTCCTCGACGTACTCGACCCCTCGGCCGTGGCCACTCAGGGAACGGCCCTGGGTGCGGCCATTGAACGAGCGCGAGGATGTTTTACTCCAGGCGAAAACAAATACAAGGTCATGGTGCTCATCACCGACGGCGAAGACAACGAGGGCGACCCCTTGTCTCAGGCGCAGAAGGCCGCGGGCGAAGGCGTCATCATCTATACGCTGGGCATCGGCGCAAAGGGCGGGGTGCCCATACCGCTTTCCAGCAACGCGGGCGGCGTGGTGTACAAAAAGGACCGCAACGGCAATCCCGTGCTCACCACCCTGAACGAAGACGTGCTCGAGGAAATCGCCGCCTCCACGGGTGGAAAGTATTTCCACTCCACGGGCAGCGGCCTCGAACTCGACCGCATCTACGGTGAAATCAACAAACTCGATAAAAAAGAATTGCAGTCGCGCCAGTTCGGCAGATACAGTGAACAGTTCATGTGGCCGCTGGGCTTGGCGCTCCTCCTGCTTACGGCCGAGTATTTCATCTCGTCGCGCAGGCGGAAAAAACTCACCTGGGACGGGAGGTTCGAATGACCCGGCCGATAATAATCCTGTGCGCATGCGCGCTTTTTCCGCTTGCCGCGGTTGCGTCGCCGGTTTTAAAAAACAGGGCGGCAACCAAGGAATACAAAAAAGAGAAATACCAGGAGGCGGCGAAACTCTACCAGGAAGCGGAAGTCGAGGCGCCCGAGAAAAAGGAGCTTTCCTTCAATCTGGGCAGCGCACTCTACAAGGCGCAGGATTTCGACAAAGCGGCCGAGGCCTTTGGCCGGGCTGCAAAGACCAAGGACAACAGCCTGAAAAAAAAGATCTATTTCAACACAGGAAACGCACTCTACCGCACAGGAACAGCGGCCCAGGATCAATCGGCAAATGAAAAGCTCAAAGAGGCGGTCGCCATGTACAAAAAGGCGCTCGATATAGACCCGCAGGACATTGCGACAAAATTCAACTTGCAGAAAGCACTGCAGATGATTGAACAGAAGAAACAACAGCAGCAGCAGCAAAACCAGGACAACAAAGACAATAAAGACAACAAAAACCAGGACAAGCAACAGCAACAGAAAGATGATCAGCAGAAAAAAGACCAGGAAAAGCAGCAGCAGAAAAAAGGCAACAATCAAGACAAAAAAGAGGAGGAACAGAAACAGGCTGGGCAGCAGAAAAAGCCGGGAGAAATGGACAAAGAAGAAGCGGCCCGGCTCCTCGATGCGCTGAAAAAAGACGAGGAAAAAGCGCAGGAAAAACAACTGAAACTCAAATCCGGCGGTCAAAAACTGGAGAAAGACTGGTAATGCAAGGAAGGAGGAGCGAGGAACGAGGATTAAGGCAGCTTCGTGGCCGGCTACGTGTCTCGCGCCTCGCACCTCGCGCCTCGCACCTCGTTTCTTTTCTATCAATAATCCCGATTTGGGTCTGCACGGCTTCTTCTCCGCCTGCCCAGCCCACCCCCGCGCCCATCTATAAAAAAACCTATGCCATGAGCGTGCGCGATACCATTGTGCTCTCCACCTCGCTCAATCTCATGGGCCCCTCGGGCCAAGTCTCGTTTTCCACTTCACGATCCGGGTGCACTGTCGAAGACCAGGGCGTCTTCCTCTTCACTGCACGCGATACCGGCGTGTACCAGGTCTTTTTTGAGAGCAGGAGCTTCGGTCCTCTCTCCATAGATACCTGTACCATTACGGTCACCGATCAGCCTCCCTCGCTCATCGTGGGCGCACCCGAAGTGACCGCGGACATGGGTTCTCCCATGAGTTTCGGTCTTACCATACAGGACGACGGTGCAGGCGTGCGAGTCTACTACGATCTTGACGGTGACAATGCGGCTGACACCGTGTGCCAGGGCGCCGCGGACCACCAGGTGCGGTTCATGAAGCCCACGAAGAACGGCGAGAAAAAAGGGGTCTTTACAGTGCACATCACCGTGGCCGACAACGACTCCCATGTTGTCGCTGATTCAGCGCGCCTGACGGTGTATTATCGCCCTCCTCAGGCCGACGCGGGCAGCAACATCATCGCCTGTCCCAACCAGCCGGTCGCGCTCTCGGCCGCGCAAAGCAGGGACGGCA
>MFYT01000095.1 GCA_001789205.1 Candidatus Raymondbacteria bacterium RIFOXYA2_FULL_49_16
TAGAACTACAGGCATTCCCGATATCTTTAAACAAGCGGCTTAACATGGCATTTTATCTACGCAAAAAACGTATATCCTTCAGACATAGAGTCTAATACGGTATCCTATTCCCACACGGTGCGTGCCAGCCAATCCCTCTTCGGAATAACCGGTAAACGCGTAGTCGACCTGCACGCCCTCAAGGGCAATGCCCGCCCCCAGCGACAGGCCACCGGTGCTATGCACCGATATTTCACCAAGGCCAGCGCGCACCGCCACTACAGGAAGAGGCCGGTACTCGGTCCCAATAAACACCGCTTCGCTTCCCGACACAGTGGCCACACGTTTGATATCAGCGTAGAATCCCCATTTTTGTTCCAACATCCTGTATGAAGCCCCCACGCGGATTGAGGGAACCTGCTCTTCTTTCCCAAGGGCGCCATAGTCAACGGCAAAGGAGAAAATATTCCTGACCACAAGTCCGAAACCAGCCACGCCCGACACAGAGGTCCAGGAAAGGCCCGCATCAGCGCCCCATCCCGCGCCTGTGTATTGTCCAATCCTGTTTCTGAGATATTTTATTGAACAACCGGCCCGTATCTGGTCCAGAAAGCGCGCGCCTATCAGGAGTGAAGCAACGTATTCATCAGTTTCAATATATCCTACTGTGCTGTATGCCAGTGTATCAGCCGATGAAATGGAATCAATGCGCGTTTGTTCAATATTTCTGCCCGCAACCTGGATCCAGTTCATCCGGACGCCAAAACGGCCCAGGACATCGGTCCCTCCGGACAGGGCAAAAATATTGTCGCCAAATGGCAAACGCGCATGCAGCGATGAAAAAGCCAACCAATCGCTTGCGGGAAGGGCTGCGGGCGTTGTGGCGGGCGCGAAGACAGGATCGCTGGGCGCGGCAATAACGCCTCCCATGGCCGGAGACCGCGCTTCAAGCGGAAAATCATCGAGCAGGTATTCAGACCCGGCTGCGTACAGAAAAAGGAGAAGGATTAGTTTCATGAGAGAATGATGTTGTCGATGAGCCTTGTGGCGCCAATCCGCATTGCCGCAACAACAAGCACGCCTTTTTCAAGTTGGGGTATGGGTTTGAGCGATACAGGATTAACAGCCTCCAGATATTCGACCTTGCCCAGCGCAAGGGGAAGCGCAACACGCAGCACCTGGCCAGTGTCCTTTTTCCCTGAAGCAAAGGCCGTCTGCACTGCCCGCAGCATGGCGTTGAGTGACGCGGCCTTGGTCCGTTCCTCGAGAGAAAGATAGAGATTGCGCGAACTCATGGCAAGGCCGCTGGGTTCGCGTACAATATTACCGATGATGATGGACACCGGCACATCGAGATCGCGCGCCATTTTCCGGATGATCGCGGCTTGCTGGGCGTCCTTTTGGCCGAAAACAGCGATGTGCGGCTGGACAATATTGAAGAGCTTGAGCACCACGGTCGCCACGCCTTTGAAATGGCCTGGCCGGGTTTTTCCGCAAAGCGCGTTCTGCATTTCACCAGGATCCACTGTGATATCAGCGTCTTCCTCGTAGAGCGAGGCCGGAGCAAAAACAGCGTCAACACCCTCGTTAACAAGAAGCTCACAGTCGCGTTCAAGGTCGCGCGGATATGCGGCAAAATCCTCTGAAGGCCCGAACTGGGTGGGATTCACATAGATGCTGACCACTACCGCATCGGCCTTTTGCCGGGCAAGGCGTATCAGCGACAGATGGCCCTCGTGCAGCATGCCCATGGTGGGGACCAGGCCAATGGTGAGCCCCTGCACCGTAAAGGCATGAGACAGATCACGCATCTCCCCTGTTGTTTTCATGACTTTCATAGCCGCATAATATACAAAGGAGTACGATCGTTTTGCAAAGAAATTCAGGCGCTGTGAAGCATTTTTTTCACGGCGTCCACGAGTTCGTGCGGTGTGAATGGTTTGGCAAGATAGTCATCGAACCCCATGCGGACAAAGTGATCGCGGTGCTCGGCAGCGCCATAGGCCGTGACAGCAATGCATTTGACCCCTGCCATAGCGCGCCGCCTGCGGATGCTCCCGAGCAAACGTTGTCCCGAGACGAAAGGCATGTTAAGATCGAGCAGTATGAGGTCGGGCTTTGCCGCGGTGACCTTCTTCATCTCTTCCCCGCTTTCGAGAAGCCTGATGTTCCCGAATCCCTCACGCCGCAGAATATGATACATAAGTTCACGCGAGCCCTCGTCATCGTCGATAATGAGCAGCCGCGCACCACGGCGGTCTAGTGCCCCAATGCTGGCAGGAAACGCACCATCAGGTTCTGGGTCTTTGGTTTTCGCGCCAGCGCTTTTTGAACGGCGGGGAAGCAGGACCGTGAACAGGGAGCCCTTGCCCTTGGTACTTCTCACCTCAATTGCACCCCCAATTTTACCGATAATGGCCCTTGAAACGGCAAGTCCTATGCCGCTGCCCCCGAATTTCCGCGTGAGCACAGGCTGCTCAGTGGAAAAACGTTCGAAAATCCGGCCAATCCTCTCTTCGGGTATTCCAATACCCGTATCAGCCACCTGGATACGGACAGGAAGCTTCGCGCCAAAGAGTACCTTGAGTTTCAAGGTTATGGATCCCTGTTCGGTAAATTTTATCGCATTGCCCAGGATATTGAGCAGGACCTGCTTGAGTCTATTGCGATCAGTATGGATGAGCGGAACATGCTTGGGCAGGGAGACCGAAAAAACGACCGGCCGGCTGGCAAGCAGGGGTGCGACCACATTGGAGCATTCGTCAAGCAGTTGTCGCAGATCGACCTCGTCGCTGGCAAGGTCGAGGGAACCGGATTCAATACGCGACATATCAAGAATATTGTTCACCAAATGGAGTAACACATGGCCATTTGCGAGGATACGGCGTACGGGTTCGTGGAGCGCATCCGGCACCTGGAAAAGCAGGTGCTGGTTTAGCAGTTCTGAAAACCCGATGATTGAAGTAAGGGGCGTGCGCAATTCGTGCGACATAAGCGTAAGGAAATCATTCTTTGTTCGGTTGGCCTTTTCAGCGCATTCTTTTGCCGATAGGAGTCTTTTTTCAAGCCGTTTCCGTTCAGTAATATCGATTCCCGCGCACACAACCGCTTCGACTGCGCCGGAATCGCCGCGCAGAACAGTATGGCGCCACTGAATGGAACGCCGCACACCCGACGTAGTGGCGATTGGTGATTCGCAGCAGACCATGTCCGGCCCGTTGCCCGCGGCAATGTCTGAAAAGGTGGCGCGCACTGCGTCCCGCGATTCAGCGGGCACAAAAAGGTTGAACCAGTTTTTGCCCGCCGCCCCTTCTGTAGCCACGCCAAGGACGGTGCGCCCGGCCTGATTGATCAGAATGATCCCGCCTGCGAGGTCCAGGACAACCAGGACGACGCCCGCGTGTTCGAAGGAGCGCACCGCTAAGTTGTCGCCAGTCAAGTTCATGAGGATATAATACTTTATTTCATACCACTGGCGCAACAGCATTATTCGCGCGGGTCAACCAATTGCCCTGTCAGCCGGCCAATACCTATATTGTATTCCATGCCTGAAAAGGAAATCCACGTCAGGGGCGCCCGCGAGCACAACCTGCAGAACATAGAAGTGCGCATTCCCCGCGACACGCTTGCCGTGATCACCGGGATATCAGGCTCGGGCAAGTCGTCCCTGGCCTTTGATACAATTTACGCTGAGGGTCAGCGACGTTTTGTTGAATCACTTTCAGCCTATGCCCGCCAGTTCCTGGGACTCATGGAAAAGCCGGATGTCGATTCCATCGATGGCCTTTCGCCAGCGGTTTCCATTGAGCAGAAGACAACGCATAAAAACCCGCGATCAACAGTGGGTACCGTGACTGAGATTTACGACTATTTGCGGCTGCTCTACGCCCGCATTGGTAAACCCCATTGCCACTCATGCGGCCGGCCAATGCTCAAGCAAACCATCCAGGAGATCGTGGATACGGTGCTCAAATACGCTGAGGGGACACGGCTCCAGGTGCTGTCCCCCATTGTGCGCGGCCGCAAGGGCGAGTACAAGGAGCTGCTGCGGCAAGTGGCAAAAGACGGATTTGTACGCGCCAGGATAAACGGTGAAATCAAGGACCTGGACGATTCCATCACCCTCGACAGGAACAGGAAACACACCATTGAGATCATCGTTGACCGTCTGGTGGCTGGTCCGGGCATAAAACAACGGCTCACTGACTCGGTACAAACAGCCATAAAATACGCAGGCGGCCTTGTGGTGATTGACGTGCCTGGCGGGAAAAGCGAACTCTTCAGCGAACTCATGACCTGCCCCGAATGCAACATCAGCTATGGCGAAGCTTCTCCGCGTCTCTTTTCGTTTAATACACCCTATGGCGCCTGCCCTGGATGCGACGGCCTGGGCCATACCATGGAAATCGACCCGCGCCTGGTAGTGCCCGATGACGGAAAATCCATTGCCGAGGGCGCCATCCGCGCCTGGGGCATGCCCTCGGGTTCTTACTTCTCGGAGATTTTTTCAGCAGTGGCCAAATACGCGGGAACAACCCTGGATACGGCCTGGAAAGCAATGACAAAAAAACAACAGCACGCCTTTCTTTACGGCACTGGGGAAGAAAAACTCCGTATAAAATGGGCAAGCGACATAACAGGCCACAAGAGCGAGACCAACCGGCCTTTTGAAGGAGTGGTCCACAATCTCCAGCGGCGGTATAAGCAGAGCACTTCAAGCGCCATACGCGAATGGATAGAGAGTTTTATGACCTACCAGCCCTGCGAGGCATGCGGAGGCAAGCGGCTGAATAAAGAGGCGCTCTCATTTACCGTGGGCAGCATGAACATCGCTGACCTCACGCGCTTCAACATCCGCGAATCCATGGACTTTTTCGGAAAACTCGAACTCAATCCGAATGAAAAAAAAATATCTCTCCAGATATTCAAGGAAATCAAAGAGCGGCTCACCTTTCTCCTCAATGTGGGCGTCGAATACCTCACTATGAACCGCGCCGCGGGAACGCTCTAGGGCGGCGAATCACAGCGCATCCGCCTTGCCACGCAGATTGGCTCCCAGTTGGTAGGCGTGCTCTATATCCTCGATGAACCGAGTATTGGCCTGCACCAGCGCGACAACAAAAAACTCATTGATTCGCTGGTCAGACTCCGTAATATCGGCAATACCGTGATCGTGGTCGAGCACGACCGTGAAACAATAGAATCCGCGGACTACGTGGTCGATATTGGCCCTGGAGCAGGACGGCATGGCGGAAAAGTGGTCGCAGCGGGAACGCTGGCCGATATCAAAGCAAGTCCGGATTCAATCACGGGCATGTACCTCTCCGGCAAACGGCAGATCGTTACGCCTGAAAAACGGAGACCGGGCAATGGGTTCCTTTTTTCCATCAAGGCCGCGTCAGGAAACAACCTGAAAGGCATTGATGTTGATTTTCCCCTGGGGAAACTTATCTGCGTGACCGGCGTGTCAGGATCGGGTAAAAGCACGTTGGTCAACCACACGCTCTCCCGCATCCTAAACCGGCATTTCTGGGACACCAAAGACCTTCCGCTGGCCCACCGGTCGGTCAGCGGACTCAAATACATCGACAAAGTAATTTCCATTGACCAGTCGCCCATTGGCCGCACCCCCCGATCAAACCCCGCCACCTACACCCAGCTCTTTGCCCCCATCCGCGACCTCTACACATCGCTTCCCGAATCAAAAATGCGCGGATATGAGCCGGGCAGATTCAGTTTCAACGTTAAAGGAGGCAGGTGCGAGGCGTGCGAAGGTGACGGCATCAAGAAGATCGAAATGCATTTTCTGCCCGATGTCTATGTTACCTGCGAGGTCTGCAAGGGAAAACGCTACAACCGGGAGACACTCGAGGTACTTTTCAAGGGAAAAAGCATCGCCGACGTGCTCGACATGACCGTGGCTGAAGCGCTTGATTTTTTCACCAACATAACGGCGATCAGAAACAAACTGTTTACGCTGAAAGAGGTGGGACTCGGCTATATTCACCTGGGGCAGCAGGCCACCACTCTCTCCGGCGGTGAGGCCCAGCGCATCAAACTGTCGACCGAGCTTTCGAAACGGTCCACGGGAAAGACCTTCTACATCCTTGATGAGCCAACCACAGGGCTCCATTTTGAGGATGTGAATATGCTCCTCACTGTACTCAACAACCTTGCTGACAGAGGAAACACCGTGGTAGTCATTGAGCACAACCTCGATGTTATCAAATGCGCGGACCACATCATTGACCTTGGCCCCGAAGGAGGGGATCACGGTGGATATGTAGTTGCAACGGGAACACCTGAAGAGGTCGCTAAAAACCCGGATTCATATACCGGGCAATTCCTGAAAAAAGAATTAAAATAAGGGCCTAATTTAGAAAACAGCTAGAGAACGATCCCCCTATGGCATATATTTCTGGAAGGCCCCCTTTAACAAGGGGGTATAATTCGTAGAAAACATTGGGGGAATTCCTGGCAACTATGATTCGTTGTACGGGCGTCATTCAGCAATTATGATTCAAAGGCAAGAATGACGCCCCCTCATTTCCCAAAAATCATCGCATCAAAACAGCACGCGCAGAGAAAACCTTGCCACCCGCCTTGAGAAAAACAACATATACCCCCGAAGTCATTGCAGACGCATCCCATAGTGTCTCTGGTTTGATCTGATTGGTCAGATCAACAGCCAGTCTCCCGCTAAGATCAAAGATTTTTAATTCAGGATTCATTGTCTGCAAAGCAGCGGGCGCTATTTTTATGACAGTTTCAGGATTAAACGGATTTGGTTCAACCGCAAGCGCTGATACAGCGTCAATCTGTTTATCGAGCGATGGCTCAACATCAGTCCAGCATACTATATCATTGGGAACGAATTCATTCCGGTATTCATCAGCCCCATAATCTGGAGTTACGGTCCGGCACACCCGATCATAATCATTCAAGACATCGATTGTTGGTGTGCCGCCGTCAAACGCGCCTGCTGCCAATGCGGTAAGGTGCAGGTCGCAATGGGCATAGTCGACAAACCATGACTCAGACACGGTTCCACTGGCAGGTCTGTAATTGTTCGTGACCGTGGTGGCCGCATCACCCGAGGGCAGGTTACCGATGGAAAAATTGTTCTGGATGAGAATGCCGCTGTTGGGCGGGAAATTTATCTGCATGATGTTTTCGCCGTAGGACCGCGACCCGAGAGGATAGTCGGCAATAGTATTGTTGATGAATTTCAGGTTATTGACCCGGGAAATTTCAATGGCCGTGCCTGTCTCGTCAGTACGCATAAAAAAGTTGTTTCTGATGATACAGTTGGTCATGTTCGGGCTTCCGGCCTCCTGGCTGCTGGCCACGGAAGGGTTGCCAATGGCAAGCAGGCGGTCGCTGTTGTAGAAGATGTTCCGTTCAATAGTGACGTTCTGGGAGTTGTTCCAGAGAAAAAGCGAACCCCTGCCTCCGCCATTGAGGCCGTTAATGCTCGTAAAGACATTGTCGGCAAAAATCCAATTATCGAGGTCCATCATGTCGATGGCCGCAATATAGTCGCCTCCCGAATTCCAACTGGACATGGGCAAGTAGTCGTTTCGGAAATAACAATACCGTACAGAGCCTCCCTGGACATAAATGGGAGGATTGATGCCCGTGCCTTTGATATGGCGTTCTCCAATATTAATAAAGTGGCAGTTATAAATATTCAAATCAGCGACGTGAGACTCGGCCTTGACGTTAACGCCATAGGTACGGACGCCGCGAAAGGTGACATATGCGATATTGACATGCGAAGCGCCGGACACGCGGGCCAGTTCATCGGTGCCGCCGGAATCAGCATAAAACCCGTTTCCTTTGATAATGACTTTGGTGGGGTCGCGCGAAAGACCCACAATCCAGATATTATTGTTGTCCAGGGCAAGATAGGTCGTCATCCAATATGTTCCATCGCGCAGAAAAATGACTGTACTGTCGGCCATGTTACTTACCGCGACACGAAGTGTTGGCATGGTTGAAACCGTATCCATATGCGGCATGGTTGGGATAACCAATTCAGGTGCTGTGGGCGCACTTGGCTGGGAAAAAACCAATGAAAAAATTGAAAACAGAGCAATACCCAATGCTGCTTTCATCATACCCCCTTTTCTTTCGAGAACCAAAAAAAATCGGTCTCACTACATAAAGTAACTAAATTCAATGACTTTTGCAATAAAAATAACGCTAAAGTTCCTGAGAAAAAGTGTCGATAAACGATAATGAGAAATTCTAAGCAAAGGATTGCGCTATGAACATATCTTCAATAATCTCAGATGATTACACCAATTACCAGTACCAATTCAGATCAGAAAAAAAGACGCCGGAAGAAGACAATCCACTCAAACCAAAAGATGTGGCTGGAAAGCCCTTATCTGAAGAGGACAAAAAACAGGTCGATGAATTAAAAAAAACCGATAAAAAAGTGCGTGCTCATGAACAGGCCCATATGGCAGCAGGCGGCGGGGTTGTGCGCGGTGGCCCCAGTTATTCATATCAAAAAGGGCCTGACGGCCGCTCATACGCAGTGGGCGGTGAAGTGTCCATTGATACATCAAAAGAAAAGACTCCGCAACAGACCATAACAAAGATGCAGCGGGTGAAAGCCGCTGCCCTGGCTCCGGGTGATCCAAGCGCACAGGACAGGAGCGTTGCATCCCAGGCAGAGGCCACTGCAGCCCAGGCCCGCGCTGAATTGCTTAAAAACCAACGGAACGGTGAAAACGCTGCCGCACGGACTGACCCGGCCCAGTCCGCAAGCAACACCTATAAGGGTTCGCTGATCAACCTCATCGCCTGATTTACTACTACCGGCCGTTTGCAGCATCCTGTATTTGACAGGCAACATCCCTTCACGATAACCTTTTGCCTTCATTTCCCGGATAATTCTATTTTTTTACCCTCATGTTTAAGCCACGGGACAATCTCGTATCGGTTGGCACGGGCCAGGGCCCCTACGGTAACATCCGGACCGCGCTCTCAAAAATAGACCTCTCCCCTGTCAAGGGGAAAAAGGTCCTGGTAAAACCAAACGCGGGCAGGTTTGTTGAAGGCGGCCAGGGAATCACCACCCATCCTGACGCTGTGGCAGCGGTCATAGACACGCTGAGAGAAGCGGACGCTGCGTCAATAACCCTGGGCGAGAGTCCTATTCTTGGCGTAAAAACCCTTGCCGCCTTTGAAAAGACCGGCATTGCCGCGATTGCGGATAAAACCGGCGTTCCCCTTTTAGACATGGACAAACGGAAGCCAGTGATACGGCAGGTAAAAAATGGCAGGGTTCTCACCAGTTTGAAATTCTGCGCGGACATCTTTGATTTTGACATCATTGTCTCGGTCCCCGTGGCAAAGACCCACATGCACACCCAGGTTTCGCTAGGCATAAAAAACATGAAAGGGTGCCTCTGGCGTAATGAGAAGGTGCGACTCCATCAGCTGCAATACAAAAAAGGCTCCGTTTTTCCCGAAAAGACGCTCGACACGGCCATTTCAGACATGGCCTCGCTTTTTCTGCCCGACCTCACGGTCATCGACGGCTACATAGGCATGGAAGGCCTGGGCCCCAGCGCAGGGACGCCGGTGACCTCGAATTTCGCGCTTGCCTCGTGGAACCCCCTTGCGGCCGATAAAGCAGGATGCGAACTCATGGGATTCACGATTGACGAGGTGACTCATCTGCGCCTGGTGCGCGACCGGAAGCTCTGCCCGCTTGAGGACGTCGCGGTTCTGCCGGCAAACTACCTGGAATACAAGGTCCCCTTTGCCCGTTCTCCCTCTAAACTTGATATTGCATTTCCCAACGTGGTGGTGCACGACAAGGGTGCGTGTAGCGCGTGCACATCCACGCTGCTGCTCTTTTTAAAACGGTTTGCCGATGAACTGGGCGACTATGTCTTTCCCGATGGCAAAATTCATGTGGGCATTGGCAAGGACATAGACGGTTTTCCTGAGGGGACTATTCTGATCGGAAACTGTACTGCGCAAAAAAAAGCAAAAGGGAAATTTGTGCCTGGATGTCCGCCGGTCGCGTCACGGATTTATAGGGCCATCACGGGTGTTGAACCAGAGACCAACGAACCCGACATCAGATAACCGACCGGTTGTGCCCGGTACAACTGCCCAAAAGCGCGGCGATCTCGCGCTCCGAGAACAGCCCCATTTCTATAAAAAACCTGCCTATTCTGAAGTTATACGAAGCCTGCTTGTTCAGAAGCGTCTGTATCTGGTGGTCTGTAAGCTTTCCCAGCCGTTTGGCCACGGCGCAGAGCGATTCGCCGGGCGCCACATTCAAAAAAATAGTGTTCAGATCGTTTACTGATATAAAATTGTAATTGAGCGCCAGTTGTCCAATGAGGGGCCGGTGGCTTCTTTGCCACGCAATGGCCTCCTGCAGGGTCTGCCACGATATGAGCCTTTTGTAATAGAGAAATGTGCCCAGACGCAACTTTTTCCTGGGCATGCTGCCCGTGTGCCAGAGATCGCGTTTTTTTACAGACTGCTCCTGACCTTGCCGCTGGTCCGCGTCGTGACGCAATGAGGGCTTTTTCTGCTGGGTAATGAGCCTGTTGATGTCTTTTTCTCCGGTCACATAGGGAAGCACTGTTTCGTATGCGTTTGAAATTCTGACGAATGTTCTCTTCAAAATATCAGAAGACACACCCAGGGCCCGTGCTTTGTCGGGATGGCATTGTTTGACCTTTTCACGATAGGCTGATTTGAGGCCGTCGACCTGGAGATGTCTTATAAAATCAAGACAGATATTCACTTCAGAGTTAAAAAGCTCTCTGCAATTACTAAGGAGGGCGTCAATATTCTGGGCGTCTTCCATGGGCATAAAATAGTATTGGAATACACGCAAGGGACAGAGAATAATCAGGCGGTTTCGAGCAGCGCTTTTCCCAGATCGCCGAAACACGCCGCTGAAGCGTACAGGCGCTCCTTTTCACCCGTATCGAGTGTTTCCCAGCGGGCAAGCGTTTCCGCAACGTCTTCCCGCGCTTCAATGATGATCTTCCCGTCACGTACAAGATTCAAAAACCTGAATTCACCCAGACCCGATTGTTGCACACCCGAGAGCTGGCCTGCGCCGCGCGTCTCGAAATCCAACTCAGCGATGACAAACCCGTCATTCGTGGCCGCGAATTTCACCAGGCGTTCGTACGCGTCAGGCGCGCAGGTCTTCCCCGCCATCAGGAAACAGAAAGACTCCCGCTGACGCCTGCCGATGCGCCCGCGAAGCTGATGGAGCTGAGAGAGGCCAAAACGCTCCGGATGTTCAATGACCATGACATCAGCGTCCGGAACATCGACTCCTACTTCGACAACAGTGGTCGAGACCAGGATTTTGCAGGCGCCTGAAGCGAAGCGGGCCATGGCAGCGTCCTTTTCCCCTGACGCCATTTTCCCATGCATGATATCGACCAGGATGTCAGGAAACACCGTATTCGAAAGATGGGCCGCTGTTTCAATGACAGACCTCACTTCATTGAGTTTTTCCGATTCCTCGACCAGGGGCAGGATGAAAAAGGCCTTGCCGCCCTTGCCTATCTTGACCCGCACAAATCCATACATGCCCGCCCTTTTATCGTTGGTCACTATGTAGGTTTTGACCGGGATGCGGCCCGGCGGCAGTTCATCGATGATTGAGAGACTCAGGTCGCCATAGAGAGTCAGGGCAAGCGTACGCGGTATGGGCGTGGCGCTAACCACTAAAATCTCGGGAAGCGCTCCCTTGCGGGAAAGAGCTTTGCGCTGCAAGACCCCGAACCGGTGCTGCTCATCGACAATGACCAGCTTCAGGTCTTTGAAAACCGTTGATTCGCTGATAAGCGCATGCGTACCCACGGCAAGGTCTATGTTTCCCGCGGCAAGGTCCTCATCGAGGCCAACACGGACCTGTGTGGAAAGGCCACTGACAAAAAGTTCAATCCGCTTGCCCGTGCCTTTGTAAAGCCGGTTCAATTCGTGGAAATGTTGGCGCGCAAGTATCTCTGTGGGCGCCATAAAGGCAACCTGCGCGCCAATAGCGAGTACGCGGGCGGCTGCCACGGCGCAAACCACGGTTTTTCCCGATCCCACGTCTCCCTGCAACAGCCGGTTCATGCGTTCAGGGGCGCTAAGATCGGCCTCTATTTCCCGCAAAACCCGTTTCTGGGCATTGGTGAATGCAAAACCCGCGTTTTTAAGGACCGTGGCCGCACAATCGCCCGCAATGGGAAAAGAAGACCCTGAAACCTTGTTTTTATTTCTCAGCCCGGCCATAATAAACGCTATGACAAAAGCCTCTTCATATTTCAACCGGTCTCTGAGCGCATATACCGCTTCCAGTGAATCCTCAACGGGAAAATGGAGCCTTTGATATACCTCTTTGAGCGGCGGAAAGCCACGCTTCGCAATGATTGTTCCGGGCAGGCTCTCTGGTAAATGTTCACGCATGCGGACAAGCGCGTCCCGTACTGCCGTGCCAATGACCTTGCTGTCCGCACAAACGTCTTTGAGCTCTCCTGGCTTGACATAGATGGGGAAAATCCCTTTTTCAGGCTCCTCGCCATCTGCAAGAATTTTGACATCAGGATGGGCCATTTGGAGCACAGTGTTGTATACGGATATTCTGCCCCAGGCGCTGACCCTGCATCCCAGGACAAATTTATCACTATAATACCGTCTGCCGATGAACCAGACAAGTGTGAGTTCTCCTCTGCCGTCGGTCAACACTATCGTAAGCCTGTCTCTGCCGGGGGTAAGGACCCGCTTGACCGTGCCAAGCACGGACGCAAACATGCCGTCTCTGAGGTCGCCAAAGGGGGTTAGCTCTCTTCGGTTAATATAGGTCCGGGGCAAAAACCGCAACAAGTCTTCGACGGTCAGAATACCCAGATCACGGAACGCCGCGGCCCGCTTACCGCCAATACCGGCAAGGACATCAAGCGAACTGGAGAGTAATACGGGGTCTTTTGGACCGTGCTTCTTCATAAATAAAAAAGGGGGCTTTCGCTGCCCCCTGTTCCGAATATGCGTCGCTGCGTACGAACGCTTATGATTTGGGCTTTGCCCCTGCCGCGGTGTCCTCGTCGAGGGGAATGAATTCCTTGCCGGTCTTGAGGTGTTCTATCATGAACTTGGCCGATTCGGCAAGCTCGCACGTGGGATAATTGTCGAGTACCGCCTGATACGCGGCAATGGCCTTTTCCTTGTCGTTCAGATTTTCGGAATAAACAAAACCAATCATGAACTGGGCCTTGTATTTGCTTGTATCGTCGGGGAACATACGCAGATAGCGCCGGTATTCCTGTATTGCCTTGTTAAAATTCTTCTGCTCAACGTATATCTGGGCCAAAGCCATGCAAATATCGGGCTGGCTCTTGAAATCACGGAATTTGTACCGGATTTCGAGGTATTTGTTCTTTGCCTCCACGTAGTTGCGCGCCTCGTGCAGCTTTTTCGCCTCCTCGAAGAGCTGGCCGGGGGTCAGAAGTTCGTCAAAGGCATATTCCTTGACATAGACCTTTGCGCTAAAAGCCTTGCGGTAGCTCCTCATAAGATCGTCCATGGCATACTTGCGTTGCATGCCCAGGAGTTCGGCCCTGATAGTACGTGCCACATCGGCCAAGGGTTTTGGCGAACCATCGTTGTTCGAATAGTCCTCGATATTATAAGAGTACTGGTCCTTGATCATGTCGTCGGTGACCATGACATAGGTTACAACGCGGTTCTTGACCTTTTCATATGGTTCGAGCTTTTTATCGACCATAAAGCTGTCCGGATGCGCTTCGAAGTATTTCTTCAGTTTGCGTTCCGGAACGCCAAAGGTGACATCGAGATAGGAACTCTTGAAATCGGAAACAAGGAAATTTTTCCGCATATCGGCGATGCGTTTGACCAACGCGGGGGTCTTCTGGAGTCCGAGTTCCCGGACCTTCATGCTGAAGAGCAGGAAACGGAGATAGTAGCGTTCGACAAGGGCCTTGCGTCCTTCAGCGGTCCGGTAACGTTCAGCGGTCATGGGCGAAATCTTGTACAAAAGACTGAAGACCATCTCCGCCGTGATCTTCTTGTTGTCGACCTCGGCAAGAACATAGTCAAGAGGGATTTTCAGCTGTTTTTCGGCCATGCACCGCTCGTGGGCCGACGCCCGCGCCTCTTCAAAACTCATAAGCTCTTCGGCCGCGCGGGAGATGATCTTGAAAATATAAAAGACTTCCTTGGGCCCGCCCTGGATGGCGATTGGATTTGATATTTTACCCACCGGCAAATACATAATAGTGGGATATACCTGTTTGCTGTCGCCAACGATAAAAGGGACCGAGGCGTCGGTTCCTGAAACAGTGAGTGTTTTCCCGAGCGCGGCTTTGTCCGTTGAATATTTTTTCTGCAGCTTCAGGAAATCCTCATTTTTCTTGTTCACCCGGTCGACAACGTCGTAGGCCAATTTCCGGTCGGTGACCGAGATAAACTGCACTTCCATGTCGGGCTTGCGTTTGTAGCTCTGTTTGGTCTTCTCCCAGGATTCCCTGAGTTCGGTATCATTTACCTGGGGGGTATATTCGTGCACTTTGACCTTGTGCTGTTCCTTGAGCTGTTCCATGACCGTTGAATCGAGCTGACCGACATAATCGTTGACCATGGCGTCTTCAGCTTCGTATATGCGCTGGGAATCGGGGTTCTCGCCAAGCGCCTTGATTCGTTCGGCACGCGCCGCCTTTATGGCCGGAAGCTCCATGAGCATGTTCCGCAACACCTTGGGACGCACCACATCGAGCGGTTTGTAGGGGTCTTTTTCGAACGCGGCAAGCGCTTTTTGCTGTTCGGGTGTGGCAACCGAATCAACACGTGGTTTGTCCTGGCGATACAATTCCCTGCCGGCCTTGTACCGTTTTTCCACTTCAGCCTCGGTAAAACCCCAGTTCTTTTTTAGGACCTCGTTTGCGTAGTAGCTGGCCGCCTCAATCATAGTAATATTTTCGAGCACCGCCTTGTTTTCGGGCAGTTTGTGAAACCCCATTTTGAGCGCCTGGTTGTACTGCGCCTGCTTGTCCAGCTCGCTGGTAATATATTCACGGACCTTTTTGGTACGTTCCGCTTTGTCGGCAATTCCCTGAAAAAGCGAGTCGATCTGCGAAGTACGGATGGTAAGACCCTTGATTTTCGCCACCACGGGATCGTTACCCGCGCCGCATCCGGTGAAAAGCACCGCAAACGCGGCCATGGCTGTGATAGCATGTCTCAGCATACATTTTCTCCTTTTGGCAGGTTCTATGATAAATGGTTTCATTCTAAAGTGAAAGGACGGCTTCGTCCAGGCCTTCATAAATATCGAGCAGGGTGTTCGCGCCGATAATCTCGATGATCTCGTAGACATGTTCATTGACGTTGGCGATCTTGAAGCACCCCCCTTTTTCCTTGGCCAGCTTGCTGAAATGGAGCAATATCCCCAATCCGGTGCTGTTCACATAGCGGAGTTTCTCGAAATCAGCGACGATATTCACCACGCCGTTGTCCATGAGCGAAACGATCTTTTCGAGAACGCTTTCCACGTTGGTGGCGTCGAGGTCGCCGATAAATTCGACCACCTTGGCGTTGGGCTTACCGTCAACATCCTTGAACGAGATGTTAATTTGATTCCCCATTGTTATACCTCTTTCTTTTTTATGACTTTAACTATGGTTTTGTCATTTTCACTTGAAACGGAAAATTCGGCGCACAGCATTTTCACCAGCTCGATGCCCCTGCCGCGCCGCTCATTGAGATCGAAAGGCGCGCCTCCCGAAATCCGCTTCTGAATTTCGGCAACGCCATCGCCGCCGGTAGCAGCGTTCCGGTTGATAATACTGAACTCAAGATGGAAACGAAATATCCGGCAAACAACCTGCACCGGCTGCGGCGGGGTGCGGGCGCCGTGCTCCACGGCGTTGTTGCACAATTCGTCGATGATGGTCTCGATGCGGAACGCGTCGCGTTTGCTGTACCCCTTCTGGAGTGCTACACCGGAAAACAGACTGCGCATCTCGGGTACAAAATTGAGCGCGGGCGGTATGGTAACGGTGATTTCGTCGCCTTTGTCCTCATTTTCCCATCGGTATTTGAGGACCGCTGAACGGATGGTGGGAAGAAATTCAAATATTTTCTCAGCGCCCATGAGGCGCAGCTTGTTCCGGTTTTCGGTATTGAGCCCCACCAAATAAAGATTGCCCCCCCGTTCGGTAAGGCGGCGCTTGCATCCCATGAGTTCGCCCAGGACCGGGCTGGATATGAAATCAACCTCGCTCATCTCGGCGACAATGAAGTTCTGGTTATCGGCGAGAGCGCCGGCAAAACTCTCCTCAATCTCGTGCACCCGGTCGGCGTTCAGGTTTCCCTTGAAATGGAAGACCTGGAGCGCTTCGGACAAGCTGCATTTTTCCTTTATAACGCCAAAATCGCGCACGCGCAACTCCTTATGACAGCGAGACGAACTCTTCGCCCTGCTCCCGTTTCTTGATGACCCTGATGCAGATATCGTCCTTGTCAAAAACCTGGATGTCGTCGCAAAGAATCTTAATAATATGGATGCCCCGCTCGAGTTCTGATTCGTAGGCCACCTTCTGTCCGCTCTTTTCCTCAACCGCCTTTTTTAGTTTGATGATGTCGACCCCCATTGACCGGGGACTGAAAATATCGAGGACAATCTGGTCGTTCTGGATATCGCACGAAAGTTTGATGGACTCGCCAATACGGGGTTTGCCGAATTTGATGGTATTGTTGCAGAGCTCATCAATGATTATTTCGGTGCGGAAGGCGAAGCGCCGGGAAAAGTCGTGCGCATTGATAAGATTGGCGAAAAACTTCCTGACCAGGGGGATATAATCAATATCGCCCGGAAAATCGACCATGACGGGATTGGAAACGATTGGTGCCACTGGTTATTCTTCCCCGTGCAGGATATAGGCTTCGTCGCTGGAACTGAGGAGGCCTTTTTTGACCAGGCGTTCGACAGCGCGTCCCGTGACCTGGAGGAGCGAAGTGAAGGTGACCGCTTTCCCAAAACTTTTTACGTTCTTTTTGCCCTCGGTCTCGGAGGTGGACCTGAGATTCTCAAGGACGCATTCCATGACATACATGATTTCACCGTAGGTGAGGTTACCCTTGCGGTATTCGGAAAATTTCTGTATGCCTTCAAGAATAAACCCGCGGAGCTTGCCGAATTCTTCCTTGTCATCGAATACATTGCGTAACGCTTCCATAGAACAACATCCTCCGTACTAAATTATAATACAATGTAATATAAAAAAATGCACTTCAAATAAACCAATATTCTCAACGCCGGGGGGTAATG
Organism: Candidatus Raymondbacteria bacterium RIFOXYA2_FULL_49_16; assembly: GCA_001789205.1. Taxonomy (GTDB): domain Bacteria; phylum Fibrobacterota; class OXYB2-FULL-49-7; order OXYB2-FULL-49-7; family XYB2-FULL-49-35; genus XYB2-FULL-49-35. The sequence goes on from MFYT01000095.1 coordinate 17,309, forward strand.
ACCTGGCGTTTGGTAGGCGGCGCGCCTCTTTTCAGCACCTTCCTGGCCTTTTTATCGAGAAGCCCTATGTATGAGGCCTCGGCGGTCTCGGCAAAGGTGTTGCCCATGCCGTTCACCAGTTCGTACATGAAATGCTTTTCTTCCATGGGTGACAGCGGCATCACTCCCTTGTTGTTTCCATACCCAATGTACCTGGCGTTCATTTCACCGATGAATTTCAGGTTGCCAGCAAACCGAGGTTCGTTCTCCAGGGCGTCATAGACCTGCAGATAACATATGATTTCCCCGTACACTTTGCCGAACGGCAGAATGCCCATGATCCGCCGCATTTCGATCCGGTAGTCGCGGATTTCACCGCTCACGTAAATGCGCTCGCCAAACACCTTCATGAGCCTCACGGCCTCGTTCGCCGGAACCAGTTTTCCCGTGACAAAGCCCCTGCTTTTTGCCTTGTAATAAAAGTCCTTGTCGGCAAGTTCAATACTTTTATTGTATGACAATTTAAGGTATATCCTTTCTTCAAGGGTCTCATGGAAACGATTTTCAGCCTTGCTCTCGAGTCCGAGAAACGCCACGCCCGACTCTTTTACCTTGATGACGTTTTCCTGGGAGGTAAGCGAATCCTGTTCCAACGCGCCGGTAGTATCACTAGCGCTTTTTCCCGCAGGTTGGCCAAAAAGAGGCGGAATTGCGGCAAGACAGGCAATAAGTATGCGCATTCTCATGAAACGACCTTCCTGTTTAAACGAAAAACATAGATGAGCACCTCAGCAACCACCGCGTAGAGTTCAGGCGGTATGGACTCGTCCAGTTCAAGGGGATAGAGCATATCGAGAAGATCAGGGTCTTCTTTAATGGGGATCCCATGTTCCCGCGCAATCCTGATGATCTCGGAAGCGGTGCGGCCCGATCCTTTGGCCGTGACCCTTGGCGCAGAATCTTCACCCTGCGCGTACCGGAGAGCAACCGCGGCATGTTCCTGCGCGGGCGCCCTGCTGTTTTTTTTCTTCAATATACCCAATTGTAACTCTTTTGGTCAACACCTTCCGTCTCAGACGGTTACGTCAAACCCTGACCGCCCCTGCCCGAATGCCGCAGCGCCGCTGTCGTGCGTATTGTCGCGCGAAAACAGGTTTCCCACAGTCAGGCTTCCCACTTTATAACCCGCTGCACCAAGGGGTTCTTTCAGCTCGTGCAGGCTCTGGGTGAACAGAAAGGTATGCGCGCTCTGTTCCAGAAGAAACCGGATGGAAATTACCCCATCGGCAATGGTTATGTCGCTTTCAACGCCTCCGAGATTGCGCGGAGAAACGCATATTTTCACATGGGCGTTCCTGCTGTCCACGGGTTTCTTTTTTCCCCGTTTCTTGATAGTGACATAGGCCGCCTTTTCTTCCTCTAAATGGACCAGGGGAATGACCATATGGTGGGAGTCGCCTTCAACGCTTGCTTTGACCTGAAAGGCCTCGATGACCGTCAAGAGACGCGAGGTTTCAGCCAACAGTCGCTCCTTGGTCTCTGGCCGGGCATCGTTCCTGTTCAACAGGCTGATGAGTTCATATATCGCGGCCTTGAGGTTGTTCTGCAATGTACGGGCAAGCAATCCATGGTCCTTTACCCCCTTGAAAAGCGCCTGCTCAAAAAAGAGGCCGCTGTTCTCATGCATGAATTTGATGCGACCCGCCTTTTCAACACCCTGGCCTTGCTCCGGTATTTCCAGTGCCTGGAAAAGCGTGTGCTTTTCCAATGTCCTGAGAATATCGACAGCTGCCTTGGCTTCGGCTTCGGGAAGAGCTGGAACAAGAGTCTGCAGCTCGCGCATGACCTCGGAGAGCCCTTTTCCCAGAGTTGCGATCTCCCTATAGAGCGAGATAACCGGCTGGATCCGTTCAGCCTCTATGCCTCGCGCATATAAATGGACCACAGACCTGATAAATGGCTCCTGGGCTTCGGCGCCAAGGCCGTTCTGTTTTATCGCGTAATGGATCTTTTCCGCAAGGGGGGCGAGTTCCGCGGGCAATTCACGGGTCCCTGGTTTCACGAGTCCTTCGGCAACAGCGGCTTCTATGACATTCCGCAGAAGCGGGGCTGGTATGCGGGCTGTCACCGCAGCGCTCTTTTCCCTGACCAGATGGTCGGTTTCCGGCACAAATAAGAGAGCGTGCGCGGCGGGAACATGGGTGACTTTGACAAGACTGCCCGGCGTAAGAGGAAGAGGCGACCGGATTTCCACTGTATCTCCCGAGGGAAGGGCGAGAAGGGTCGCGCCGTTTTGTTTGACAGAAACCACTTCAGCGTCAAACGGTACATGGCGTGGCATAGGAGGCGTATCCTCATGGTTTGATACTATCTTAAAGGTGAAGGTATCAGGTTTTGCCTGAACCTGAACGGCTTTTTCGGTCAATTCCGTCATAAGAGAAATGGTTTGCGCCATTTTCATACGCACCTGCGCCGGCGCATCCGGAATAACGCGCAACGCGGACAACTGGTCCGAGGCCTTTTCAACAAGGACCTGGAGCACGGCGGGATTGGGTGCGCCCCGCATTGAATCAAAAGCCTGAAAAAAAGACTTCACTGCATCGCTGAAAAGCGCTGTGCGCTCTTGCAACGGCTGCGCCGCGGCCAGGACCTGCGCTGGCGTTTGCTGCGTCCGTGCCTGCTCCTCGCCGCTGGAACGCGGGACCAGCTCCTCAATTTCATTCAGCAATTGGGCCAGGATGAGACGTGGAGGAATGGTCACCTGATCACGCAACACCGGTTGTTCGCCGGGAACAATCCGCGCCTGCAGCCGGCCCGCCTCGTCCTTTGAAAAGACAAGAAAGAGATCTGCGCCGGAAACAAGGTCCATGCCCGGAAGCGATAGGGTGATTTTTTCCCCGCCAATGGAGACGGTCACCACGCCATTGGCCTTTACATCGGTGACAACCGCCCGGACAGGCCGGTCGCTGGAAAGGACGCTTTCAACCAATTGTTTTCTGAGTAGCGGGGAAAGCTGTGAGAGAAGTATTTCCATGATAGTCCAGCGGTCCGGAGGGTGGAAAGGCTAGAACGCCTTATCGTTTGAACCTGAGAATGAGTCGCACCTGATCCTGGTTGACGCGAAGTTTCTCCGAGATATATTCGACATCAAATCCCTTGCCGTGCAGGGCAAAGACCTGATCGACAAGATCGTCGGGCGCGCCGCCCCCCTCCGGCTGCGCCGGGGCACGCTCATTCTTTGCGGACGATGCGCCAACCAGACCGCCAAGGAGCTCCGCCTTCTTTCTCAGCCGTTCGCGCGCCTCTTCGAGCGCCTCTTTTTCCGGTGTTTTCTGGTCAACCATGGATGTATCAGGTATAGGTGCGCCGCTCTGCTGCGCCTTGAATTTTTCGAGCGTGGCGCGCAGATCAGCGCCCCCTGCCTGAGACTGCGGACGGACTGGCCTGGATGGCCCTGCAGGCGTCTTCTTTTTCCTGAGACTGCCGATGGCGAGAAAAAGAACAATGACGCAGATGAGCACGCCAATGCCACCGAGAAAGACCAGTCTATACTGGTCTTCGAAAAAGGCCCCTGAAGGAAGGGAAAAATGTTTTGCGGCAGCGTCTGGTCCAAACTCGAGAGCCTTTGCAGCAACGGCTTCCTTTAACATCTGGATGCGTTGCCGCAGCCCTTCAGCCGCCTCCTCTTCATCTGAATATTCCTTGCCCTGGTTTTGCAAATCATTGATTTTTTGTTCGAAAACAGCAAGTTGTTCATGCAGGTTCCGAAGTTCTTCCACTTCCACTGGAGTTGTCTTTGGCTGCAACTTTCCGATATTTTTGGCCAGGTAAAAAGTAGCGCCAAAATAGAGGACGCCGAAAATAAGCACAAGCAGCAGAAGTATCTTCAATAGTTTCATTCTATTGATAATATATTCATTTAAATATTGCCAAGGCAAAATTTAATAACCTATATTGCTGTCTTATGAAATGGCTTAAAGTCATTGGCGTTACATTAATTATAATAATTATCCATTTTTTTCTGAAAAATTCTGACGGGTTCATACAAAATATATTCTATTCATTCCGCGGCAAAGTGGGTCCTGCTGAAAACACGGTGATCGTGGCCATTGATCCAGGCAGTATAAATGTCATAGGCGACTGGCCATGGAAACGGACCAAAATCGCGGAACTGGTTGACTCCGTGTCAGCGTGCGGTCCATCGGTCATTTTCGTCAACTGCTTTTTCAGGCCCAAGGACTTTGCAGGCATGGGTGACGAGGACAAAGAGGCCATACGAGCCGAAAACAAGGACCTGGCCCGCGCTTTCATTGCCGCCCAAAACGTGGTTGTTCCCTATTTCTTTGAGAAATTCGAGAAATCCCTCGATGTGCAGCTTCTGGTTGTACCGCCGGAAAGAATACTGCTGACCCGCTTTTTGAACATGGAAAACACCAGCGCTGGATCTGATCTCTACATTGCCAATGCCATCCGCTCTCCCGAACAGGCCGTTCTTGAAAGCGCGCGTTCCCTGGGATATCACAACATCGGTAAGGAACAGGGAATTCACACCACCAGGCACATTCTCCAGACTATTGTGTATGCGAACAATTTCTATCCGGCCATTTCCCTCGAAATCGCGCGCGAACATTTAAAACTCGACCGCGGATCAATGGCGCTCAAAATAAACGAGGAAGTGGCGTTGGGCGACCATCTCAGATTGCCCATGAATACCGATGGCTCGAGCATGATCAATTTCTATGGACCATCAAAGGCCTTCCCTTACATTTCCGCGTCCGATCTTCTGGGGCGAAACTTCAACAAGCAGCGGTGCGCTGGAAAAATCGTCATTATAGGAATCACCGATCCCGCCCTGAAACGTGATTATGATGGCCATATCACCCCATTCGATAATAATATGGCGGCATCAGAAGTATGGGCGAACATCATAGAAAACACGCTTACTGCCTCCTTCATCAACAGTTCGTCGCTTTTTTTTGCCCTGGTATTGCCCCTTATTATCATACTCCTGCTCGCGATTCCCTGCACGCTGGTCTGCGTAAAAATGACCTTTAAGAAACAAACCCTGACCCTGTTCGCATGTTTCGCGGTACTGGTGTTCACGGGATTTATCTTTTTTCTTTTCAAGATATGGGTGCCATTGCTGGTCCCGCTGCTTTATATCGCAGGGCTGTTCCTGTCTTTCGTCTGGAAACGTTTCAAGGTACGGGGACTTCCTTTGGCAACAATGCCCGGCGGAACAACAGGCATAAACCCTTCGGAAACAATCCTCTTCAGCCAGACCGGGCAGCTGATGCGCATTGGCCGGTATCAAATCATCAAGGAATTGGGAAGCGGTGCCATGGGCACCGTATACAAAGCCAACGATCCGGTCATCAACCGTACTGTTGCCATAAAAACCATCCGCCGCGACCTAGGCATAGGCGCCAACAAGGAGCTGCGCGAACGTTTTCTACGCGAAGCGCATGCCGCGGGCACCCTCTCCCACCCCAACATTGTCATCATCTACGACTATGGCGATACTGATTCGGTCTCTTACATTGCCATGGAGTACCTGGAAGGAACAAGCCTTGAGGAGAAGCTGGCAAATGAAAAAAAACTTGGGGTTGCGGAGACCATCGCCATTGTATGCCAGGTTGCCGATGGCCTGGACAAGGCCCATGCGCAAGGAATTGTGCACCGTGATATAAAACCAGCGAATATCATGCTGATGAACAATGACACAAAGGTAAAGATCATGGATTTTGGCGTGGCCAAGATCTCAAACGCCGCCATGACCCAGACCGGGAAGACCCTGGGCACGCCCTATTACATGTCGCCCGAACAGATAAACGGCGAAGAGATAGACAACCGCTCCGATATTTTCTCGCTTGGCGTCATCGCCTACGAATGTCTTGCCGGTGTCCGTCCCTTCAGGGGAGAAAACATCTCGAAGCTCTCCTACGCCATTCTGCAGGAAACGCAGCAAAATCTTTCCAGTATAGACTCAAACGTCAGCCCCGCGGTCGACGAGGTGCTTAACAAAGCCCTGGCCAAAGAGCGGCACAACCGGTTCGCCCATGCGGCTGAATTCTCGACCAAGCTGAAAAAGGTCCTGATTTAAAACACCATGGAACTCGAAAGCATCAGACAGCGGCACCAGGAAGGGCTTTCAGGTGAAATTAAAAACCAGCTTGTCGCTTGTCTCCAGAAAAACATTGACGAATTCGCCGCCTTTTTCAAGGACGAGAAAAAGGCGTGGCAAAAGGAAATAGACGTCTTTACCGCGCTCAAACTCTACTTTCTGCAGAAAAAAACCATCAATGTCCGCGAGGAGATGAACAGCCAGATAGAGGAGATGAGCAAGGAAATCGAACGGCGGACAAAGGCCGATCCCCGCGCTGACTCAAACCAGATAAAGCTCGAATGGACCAAACAAAACGCCGCGCACTGGCGCGCGCACCGTATTCTTGAGATTATCTATGTGCTAAACGAAAACCGCAACCTGTTCATGAACATGGTCGCGCACATTGCCTGATCTGCGCCTATCTGTTCACACCGTATCGCGAACAACCGTGCCCGTAATCTTTACCAGTGTGCTGAGTTCCTTTTCCCGTATGGTAAGCGGTGGCATGAAATAGAGCGTATCGCCCAAAGGCCTTAAGAATACGCCGCGCTGTATGGCCGCGCGCGCCACGCGCAATCCCATGCGCTTGCGGGGATCAAAAGGTCTTCCTGTCGTTGGATTGACCAGATCAAAAGCGCCAATAAGACCAGTCTGCCGCATATGTACCACACCCGGAATTTTCCCTAGCCCGGCAAGCAGAGTACCTAGGAGAGAAACCGCGGGCGCCATGTTCCTGATAATGGCTCTGCGCCTGAAAATGGCCAGCACCTCGCGTGCAAGCGCGCACCCCAGGGCATTGCCCGAATAACTATGGCTGTGCAGAAAAGCCCTGTTCTTCGCATGGCCGGCATAGAACGCCTTGTATATCTTTTCCATTGCCAGCACAACTGAAAACGGCATCCACCCGCCGGTAATGCCCTTGGAAAGGCACATGATGTCCGGGGTAACGGCGGCATGGTCACAGGCGAACATTTTTCCCGTGCGACCAAACCCCACGGCGATTTCATCGGCGATAAAATGCGCTTTTTCGCGCGTGCATAATTTCCTGAGCTTCTGCAGATACACGGCAGGATACATGTTCATCCGGTTTGCACATTGCACCAGGGGTTCGACAATAATCCCGGCAACAGTATCGGTGCCTTCTTTCTCAAGCGCTTTTTCGAGAAACACAAAGCATTCCGCGCCACACAACTCAGGCGTTTTTCCAAAAGGACAATTGCAGCACGAGGGTGCCTGCGCAAAACGCACCTTCATGAGCATGGGCGCGAATACATCCCGGTAAAGCTTGATACCACCGGCAGAAAGCGCGCCAAGGGTCTCGCCATGGTATGCGCCGGTCAAAGCGATAAAACGCTGCCGCGCGTGACCCTGCTGTTGCCAGTACTGAAAGCTCATTTTCAGCGCAGCTTCAACCGCGGACGACCCATTGTCCGTGAAAAAGACGCGCGACAGACCTTCAGGTGCAACCCGCAACAATTCTTCAGCATAGGCCAGCGCGGGTTCGTGAGTACACCCGGCAAAAATGACATGCTCCAGCTTCTTCATCTGACTGGAAAGCGCCCTTGAAAGGCCAGTGTCGCAATGGCCGAAAAGATTGACCCACCACGATGAAACAGCGTCGATATATCGCTTGCCTGCCGCATCGTAGAGATAGACACCCCTGGCCTTCACAATCTTGAGGGGCGTGAAGGTTTCATAGTCCTTCATCTGGGAGCAGGGATACCAGACATGGGCGAGTGAACGGTGCGTGTTCATGGTGTGTCTCCGAAAAGCGCGGCAATCCGCTTGTTTTGCGGTGGATGGCTGTACGAATACCAGGCCACCAGCGGATGGGGTTCTGGGTCTGCCATATTCATGTCCCCCAGTTTCTTCAGGCTCGAAACAAGGTCATCGGACTTGCCAAGAATTCTTTTCGCGTACAGATCCGCGCTACTTTCAAACCTCCGGGAAAGATAATTGTTTGCCGGAGTAAACACGAGACCGAAAAGCAGCAGAAAAAAGGCGATAAGAGGAAACGCCGCAGGATCTGACACGCCTGCAAACCCATGCGCATGAATAAGGAAAAGTTCAATCGCTCTGGATACGGCAAAAAGACCCGCAAAGATATATATGCCTCCCAGCAATACGCTTTTCAGTATATGGTTTAAGCCATGGTGGCCCAGCTCATGGGCAATAACAGCGGTAATCTCGTCAGTGGTCATTGTTAAAAGCAATGTGTCGGAAATAATGATACGCCGCGTCTTTCCCATGCCTGCAAGCGCTGCATTTGCCTTGCGCGTGTCTTTGCTCAGATTAAAAGAAAAGACATGGCTGACCATAACCCCACAATCACGAGCCATTGCTTTAAGATTATTCTCCAACTCTTTATTTTCCAATGGCTTGAATTTATAGAATATTGGAAAAATTAGAACTGGCGCAAGACTCGAAAGAACAATTGAAAAAAGAAAAAAAAGTGCGCCGGACAAGACCCACCAAGTATCGGAAAAATGCCGTATACACCAGGCAAAAGCAAGCGCAAGCGGCGCGCCGATAATCAAAGTCACAAGCAGACCCTTGAGATGTTCCCATACCCATCGAAAAACACTTTGACGGGAAAGTCCATAGGCGTGTTCGAGCAGAAAACCTGAGTAAAAATCAAGGGGCAAAGACACCAACTTGAAAATTCCCATCCACATGCCCATGAATAGCAGGTATGCCGGATAATAGCCCGCTGCAATGCTGGAGGAAAACCCGGCCAGATACCGGGAAAAACCTGATCCGAGCGAGGAAAAAAAACAGTATACGACAACAAGAACCGCGCCCGTAATGGCGCAGAGGATTTTTTTCTGGTGGTAACTCTTTATGGAAGACATAGCGAATTATTATATTGAAAATAGAATTATTGCCTACATGGCATCAAGCCGGAGTGGTGAAACTGGCAGACACGCTGGACTCAAAATCCAGTGGGACTTAAATCCCGTATCGGTTCAATTCCGATCTCCGGCATAAATAAAGAGGGCTTCGTGAATCTCATGAAGCCCTCTTTTAATTGTGGCGCATATATGCATGCGCGTTTTTGTACGGGCATCATTCCGCAAAACCAGCCATCAATTGATGAATGACGCCCCTGCATCAAACACATAACATTTCATACACACATCTGCATGCATTTTTGTACAGGAGTCATTCAGCAAAACCAGCCATCAATTGATGAATAACGCCCCTGCATCAAACACATAACATTTCATACACACATCTGCATGCATTTTTGTACGGGCGTCATTCAGCAAAACCAGGCCATCAATTGATGAATGACGCCCCTGCATCAAACACATAACATTTCATACACACATCTGCATGCATTTTTGTACGGGCGTCATTCAGCAAAACCAGGCCATCAATTGATGAATGACGCCCCTGCGCCAGGAAATATGGCGCAATAATGGCTTTGGCTGGCTGAAAATACTATTTTAATTCCATACGGAGGAGTACCTATGATCGGCATGCAGGAACTGGTAATTGTCCTAATCATTGTCATTATTCTCTTTGGCGGAACAAAAATTCCTGAAATCATGCGCGGCCTGGGAAAAGGCATCAAGGAATTCAAAAAGGCCAAGGAAGACATTGAGAGCGACACTGATAAAAAATCGGACAAGCCCAACACCTAAAAACAACCCCGCAGCCGCGCGCTGCCTAAGCCCCACAGCACATGGAACTCTTCCCCTATCTCCGCGATATTGTAGTACTTTTCGGTGTGGCGCTTGCCGTTATTGCGGCAAGCCAGACGCTCCGCATTCCCACGGTGGTCGGTTTTCTTCTCACGGGCTGCGTTGTTGGCCCCTATGGCGCGGGACTCATCCACAATCCCGAACATGTTGAGATTTTCGCTGAACTGGGCATTATTTTCATTCTCTTTGAAATCGGACTCGAACTCTCGTTCAAACGGCTGAAGAAACTGGGCCGGGTCTTTTTTACCGGCGGCACGCTCCAGGCCGCCTCGACCATAGCCCTGACCACCGGCATCGCCTGTCTGTGCGGCTACGCATTGCGGTCGTCGCTCTTTTTCGGCCTCATGCTTTCGCTCAGCAGCACAGCCATTGTACTGAAACTCTATGCTGACCGCCGCGAACTGGACACGCCCCACGGCAACATCTCGCTGGGAATACTCCTCTTTCAGGATTTTCTGATTGTTCCCTTTCTGCTCATTGTGCCTCTGCTAGCCGGCTCGTCAAGCGTATCGCCGACCCATGTGCTCATCAGGTTCGGTGGAGGCCTTGCGGTCATCGGCGTGGTGGTTGCGGGCAGCAGATATATTATTCCCCGCGGGCTCCGGTTTCTGGCAAGCACGCGCATCCGCGAACTCTTTGTCATTGGATCGCTCTTTCTCTGTCTGGGCGCGGCCCTGGCAACAGAGCAGCTTGGTTTTTCCCTCGCGCTGGGCGCTCTTCTGGCCGGCATCCTGATAGCCGAATCAGACTATTATCACCAGGTCATGGCCGAAACCACCCCCTTCCGCGACGTCTTCAACAGCATGTTCTTCATATCCATTGGCATGTTGCTGAAATTCGACTTCGCCTCCAAACATCTGGGGGCCATTCTCCTTGTCACCGCGGCCATCATGATAATAAAATCAGCGGCCCTTGTGTTTTCCGCGAAACTCCTCTCCTTCCCCCTGCGTGTATCGTTCCAGACCGCGCTTGGCCTTTGCCAGATAGGAGAATTTTCCTTTGTCCTTATCCGCTCGGGAAAAATGTACAATGTAATTGACGAACCCACCTACCAGCTTGCCATTGCCGCGTCCATCCTGACCATGGCCCTGACGCCGCTCCTTATTGCCATAGCGCCGCGGATTGCCGGCGTTTTGCCATCGAGCAGTGAGCGGAAAAATCACGGCCAACGGCTCTCGGGCCATGTCATTATCGTGGGATTCGGTCTGGCGGGCCGTCATCTGGCCGGTGTGCTCAAGACCGCCATGATCCCCTATATCGTTGTTGAGTTAAACGGCGCGGCAGTGGAAAAGGCGAAAAAAACCGGCGAACCGATCCTCTACGGCGACGCCACCCGCCAAATCATTCTTGAACAAGTCTGCATGCAGGAGGCGCAAGTAGTCGTCTTTGTCATTTCCGATTCCCTTGCCGTGCGCCGCGGCGTATGCCTTGCGCGTCAGATGAACCCGAATGTGTCTATTATTGTGCGAACGCGCATGCAGTCGGACATCGAGGAATTGCGGCGATGCGGCGCCACCGAGGTGGTGTCAGAGGAATTTGAAACATCGATCGAAATTTTTACCAACGTGCTCACCAAACTGCATATTCCGGGGAACATCATTAAAAGCCAGACGCGGCTGCTGCGCGACAACGGTTATAGCATGCTGCGCAGCCCGGCAGCGGTCAACCGCTTTTCCGAGCGCATTGCCCAGGTACTCTCCATGGGCACCACCGACACCTTCCTCATTACCTCGGACCTTACGGCAGTGGGAAAAACCATCGCCGACCTGCATGTGCGCAAACACACGGGCGCCACAATTATAGCGGTGGTACGCGACGAAAAGCCCATGACCAATCCCGCGCCCGATCTCATACTCAATGCCGGAGACCTGCTGGTATTGGTGGGCAACCACGCGCAAATGGATGCGGCTTTCCTGTTCCTGGAAAAACTAAAAGATGGGGCTATTCTTCCCCAAAAAAATCACTCAGAAGAAATCTAAGCTTTGTTCGCAGCATTGAATAGGAATAAAATCTTCGCGCAAGATCGTAATTATAATCAGTCATCTCTCTCACCAAATCCCGGTCTTTCAATAGCGTTTCGACCGCGGAAACCGCCTCTTCGGTTATATAATCGTCTATTTCAACGACCTTAAAGCCTTTTGGTTTGATATCATGAGTGTATATGGAATAATTGTTGATGAGCAACGGTTTTTTAAAGTAGATAGCTTCGAGAAAGGCGTTGCCAAACCCCTCGTACGTTGAGGGATAGGTGACGAAATCCGCATGGGGGTAGACGTCCCTGAGGCTGTATATTTTTCTGCCGTTGGCCGTGGTTCCCCGCGTGTCGCCGATGATGTCCGACACAAAAAGTGTATTGACCTTGAGCAGGTCTGAGTATTCCCTGACGCGGTGTTCATAATGGTCGCCTTCATCGCCCGATGCGTGAGAAATGACCAATTTTGCCTTGACGCCCCTGCCGGAGAGACGGCGAATGAGCTCAATGGCGTGTTCAATACCTTTACGCTGCACAACACGCGTAGGCTGGAGGATGAAATATTCGCCGTCCGCAATACCCAGGGCATGCCTGACATCCGCGGTATACTCATCGGGCAAGGCCGGAGGCTTCTCATAGTCCATGATATTCGGGATAATAATCGCGGCCACGCCGCGCCGCAGGGCAACCTGGGTACGCGCCTCGGAATTGATGACCACCTGGCGTATATGCGGGTGGCGCGGTGGAAATGCTTTGTTGAGGTAGTCCCACACACAGTTGATTGAAAAACGCTTGCGCTCCCAAAAAAAATCATGGTTATGCGCCACCACAGGCATGCTGGTCTCGGCAACAATCTCCGTAAGGGCCAGACCCAGCGGGACATTCAACGGAATCGCGAGCACATTTTCCGCAATAATGAGTTCAATGTCAAATCGTGCGATAAATTCCTTTAGATCCGCCTTGAGTTCCTTTTTAAGTCCGTCGATCTGGTCGGTAATGGCCTCAGGACGTTCCGTATGCGAAAAAACGAATTCGTTCAACTGGGAAATGACTGGATGTTTAAAATGGGCGCGTGGGGAAAGCATGGCCGCGCTTTTTGGCCTGTCGAGTTCACCGGCAAAATAAAAACACCGATACCCCATTTCATCGAGTACCGTGGCCCACTTCTGCGTCTCGAGGGAAACACCGTCTGTTCCCGCAAACCGCGTGGAGACAAAACCGATGTTTTTTATTTCAGAGATGTTTTTCCGCTTGAAGCTTTCCATGCCTCAAAATATAGCATTTTCTATCCCAGAACCTCTGTAAGTACCTTGGTCATATCATCTCTCCGAAAAGGTTTTTCGAGTTTTGAGGAAAATCCGAATTCCCGCGGATTGACCATGACCGGGTCCGTGGAATAACCGCTTGAGGCAATGACGCGGATAGCAGGATCAATGTCCCTGAGTTTTTGGATCGTTTCCCTGCCGCCCATGCCGCCGGGAATGGTAAGGTCAAGAATGGCAAGGATAAAAGACATGTTTTCGGACCGGGACACGTCAAATGCGGCAACAGCGTTATCGCCGTCCGCAACGCATATGACGTTAAAACCCATGCTTTCAAGCATCTCTTTTATCAGTGCGCGCATAAACTCTTCGTCGTCTAAAACCAGTACCCGTCCATGGCCAACAAAGTCTGGTGCACGGTGTTCAACACTATCCGTCATACTATTATTGGAAGCTGGCATATAGATGCGGACCGTTGCGCCCTGGCCTTCGATTGATTCAATTTCAATATGCCCCGCATGTTTGCTGATGATTGAATAGGCGGTCGCAAGACCCAAACCGCTCCCCTGCTGTTTGGTAGTAAAAAAAGGGTCAAAAACCTTTGGGAGGTTTTCGGGTGCAATGCCAGTGCCATGGTCAATAATGGAGATACGAATGTATTTCCCCTGTTTGAGCGCGGTAGGAAGCGCCACATCCCCCGGCAGATTCTCAGCCTCCACAATAATAGTGCCGCCGTCAGCCATTGCCTGACGCGAGTTTATGACTATATTATCGATGACCTGGCCGAACTGGTTTTCATCGAGCTCGCACATCCATAGGTCAGGGGCCACAGCAAAAAGGGGGACCACGTTGGACCCGGAAAGCACAAAGTGCACATTACTCATGATAAGCGGCGCTATATCAATGGTCTTTTTAAGGGGCTGACCGCCTTTTGAAAACGTAAGCAATTGCCGGGTAAGGTCTTGCGCACGGTTGAAGACTTCGAGCGCCTTGCTAAGATAGGTGACGACACGCGCATCGTTGACCGCTGCCTCGCGCGCCATGTCCATGTAGCCAAAAAGCCCGCATAAAAGATTGTTGTAGTCGTGCGCTATGCCACCAGCAAGCACGCCGATGGATTCGAGCTTTTGGGACTTGACCAGTTCCGCCTCCAATTTCCTTTCACTTTCCTGGAAAGCCAGCTGGTTCTTTTTTTGTTCAGACATATCGAGGGCTGTAAAAGTAATACCCTGCGAAAGATCGTTCTGAATAACAGGAGTTGAGTTGAGGAGAACATCGATAATTGTACCGTCTTTGCGCTTCCAGTGTGTTTCCACGGTAGCAATGCCCGATTGCTGAATTTGCCGGTACTTTTCCTTGCCAACAAATTCAAAATCCTCATCTGAAAGATAGAGTATGCGAGCGGATTGACCAACTAACTCGCGCGCCTGGTATCCGGTCATTGCGCATATCTGGTCATTCACCTCCAGTAAAACCTGGTCGTTGACCAAGCCAATGCCGGTTGGGGCTGCGCGAAAAATGCTGCTAAGCTTTGCATCACGCGCCCTCATAGAGGCTTCGACCCGTTTCAATTCGGTTATATTTTCGAAACAAAGGGCCACGCGCCCCTGCGGCAGAGAAAAAACATTAATTCTGAAGATGCCCGACATTCTAACATCACTGTAGGCGAACTCTTCAGCCCTGAATGGTTCGCCGGATTTTATGACCTCCCACGTTTTTTTATCGAGTCCTGTTTCCCTGGCACCGGGAAACATGTCGGCGAAATCCTTGCCGAGCCACTCCTCCACCCGCAGTCCGGTCGCATGTTCAGCTTCAAGATTGCCGCCAGACAGGGTCAATGTTCCCTCGGTAATATGTGACCTGAAAAGAAAAACACCTGAAGGTATAAAACGAACAAAATCCTCAGAGACCTTCAGGCTTTCACGCGCGGTTTCACCGGCAATGGCCCTATCGGTAATATCATTGATACGCGTAACAATGACTTTTTTTCCATCCAGGACATGCGTTGAGGCGCATACTTCAATTTTTTTCCCGTTCAACCTACCCTGGTACGCAGGGATAGTTTCGCCTGCCAGGATTTTTTTCAGGAAACCAAGCGACCGGGGAATGTCTCTGAGAGAAAGCGTTTTTTTCGCGACAATGATCGCTGATCTGTTGACTATTTCTTCGCGGGAAAATCCGGAAATGGCAATAAGCGCGTCGTTGATGGCAATGATAGTACCTGAAGTATCAAGAATGGCCAGACCTTCGGACGAGATGTTGAACCAGAACAATTCACTGCTCTGCGGATCAGCCGAATCATTAATCACATCCTCCAGCCCCTGCCTGGTGCCATGCTCTTTTTTGCCAGTTTCCATATATCTGGTAATTAAATAAAATAGAGCATAAGTCTTTGTCAATAATAAATATCAGATATTGTTTATTTTCTCCTGGATAGATTCGACGGTAAAAGGCTTTACAATGTAATCCCGCGCGCCCGACTGGACCGCTTCCATAATGTCCTCTTTCACGTTACGCGAGGTGACCATGATAAAGGGGATGTTCTTCGTATCGCCGTCAGCCTTTACATTCTTTAAAAACTCGATACCCGTCATTTCGGGCATGTTCCAGTCCGATAAAATGAGATCAACGTCCCTGTTCTCGGCGAGTTTCAACAGACCATCCTTTCCATGGCACGCGGTGATCGAATCGGGAAAACCCGCCTTTGCCAGCGTGTTCTGCAGTATTCTAAGCATGGTGGGCGAGTCATCGACAATGAGTATTTTTTTGACCTTCATGATTATCCTCCTTCTCCGATTAGGCTGTTTTCAGGCACACTTGCAGAAAAAGCTCCTTATGGTCAGGTGTCTCAAATTTTACCACAATGCTGTTCTCGTGCAGCCCATGGTTGATGGTATGCCCCTTGCCTCTCACCATAGTGGGCGTAGTAAAATCAAAATGGTGCTGGTTTTGATTGAACAAAGCCTGGGCCTGGCCGGAAATGACATTGATGAGCTCCATAATGCCTCCTTCGATCAGTTCATTGTCGCTTTCAGACACATCCCCCATGGTCATCCTTTTTACAATCTCAATTGCCGTGTCAATACCCATGCTGATGACCACAAAGCCGTTGGCGTTGCCTGAAAGGGCCATGACGCCCGATATATCACCATAGACCGTAAGCCCTTTGTCGATACGCACCTCTTTTTTCTCAATGTCGGTCTGCGCCATCTGTTGCATAATCGCCTTTGTCGACTCGATAAAGGGGTTCACATACTCAATATTGATGGTCGGCGGTCTCTTTTTTTCAGCCAGGAGCATGCGCATGCCTATCTGTAATCGCTCGCGGGTGAGTGGTTTGAAAACAAATTTGACCTCATCGTATTTGACCAGCACCTTAATGGCCTCTTTGATGCCTTCATCGACAATGAGCAGCACCTTGAGACCGGTAGTCTGTTTCATGAGCTCCTGGAGATTGCGGGTCTCCTCCTGCGGATCTTCACTCCATTCGTAAACAACAATGTTCTGCTTTCCCATAAATTTGGCTGCCGCAAGCGCAGGGTTCTTGACGGTTTTAATGGGATCACACCCATTTTTATGCAATACTTCAGTCAATTCCGCGGAAAACGGTCCCTTCGAAATAACAATTGTGTTCATGCAACACTCCCTTTAGTAGGCCATTTTAATTGGCAAGGTAAACCAGAAAATCGTCCCAGTGCCTTGTTCTGACTCTACCCATATCCTTCCGCCATGCCGTTCAACAATCCTTTTGCATACGGCAAGACCAATGCCCGTTCCCTCATACTCTTCCCGGGTATGCAACCGCTGGAATATCTGGAAAATACGCTCCCGATGCTCCGGCGCAATGCCAATCCCGTTGTCCTTAACAGAAAAAAGCCAATAGCGCTCCTCTTGCTTGGCTGCAACATGGACTTCCGGTGTTTTTTCTTTGCAGAATTTGATAGCATTCCCTAGCAAGTTCTGAAATAATTGAACAAGCTGATTCTGGTCTGCCATAAGCACAGGCAAGGAACCACACGTTATCGCGGCATTCTTCTCTTCAATGGCAACTTCCAGGTTTTTAGCAGCTTGACTAATCACATCGTTGCATTCGGTGGGGGCAAATAAACCACCCTTGGTCCCAACACGCGAATAGTCCAGCAAATCATTAATAAGCCGGTTCATACGGGCAGCGCCATCCATGGCGAACCCAAAAAACTCCTGTGCGTTTGCATCAAGGTTTGCTATATACCGTTTTAAAAGCAATTGAAGATAACTGGTGACCATGCGAAGCGGTTCCCGCAAATCATGGGACGCAACATAGGCGAATTGTTCCAGCTCGGTATTCGAACGCGCCAGTTCTTCCTCAATTCTCTTTCGAGTCTCAATTTCCACGGACAATTTTCTGTTCGATTCCGCAATCTCTTCATTCAGCATTTCTAAACGGGCGGACATCTCTTTTTCGTGCTGCAATGTGGCGATGAGCGCGCCATTTAGCCCCTGGAGCTCCTGTTTTATCTCAAGCATCTCTTTTTCACGTTCTATAAAATCGGCGATATTATGCGTAATATATGCGTGCCCAATGGTCTCTCCAACCTGATTTTTTAAAGCAGTTTCCGCAAGCAATACAGAGATTTCCTTCCCTGTTTTGTTCTTTACTATATATTCGTTGTTGCTTCTATAGGTTTCAGCCTGTTCAATGTCCTGAATGTGAGACACGCTTGCAGAAGCCGTACGACTGATCACTGCGTCTAAGGATACCCCTATAAGCTCCTCTGCCTGGTAACCCAGCAGGTCCTGGGCCGACCTATTCGTCGAAACGATAGAGTCCTGAGCATCAGTGATAAACAAAGCGTCGGGCATGGCGGCAAGTACTGCCTTTTCGTCAATAATAATGCCATTCATAAACATCTCTTTTCAGCGCAAGGCTATTTCCAGAAACAACGCATCCTCCGCATTGTCCGTGATCGAATAAAATGTAAACGGGCAAACCATTACTTCGCACGGTGCGGATTCATCAAAAGGCGCTACGCGCACATTCCTGCACTCAGGAATGCCCAACTTCGCCAGGCTCTTCTCACTATCCATCTTGTGCAAAACGCTGCCTGTCACCATATTGACGAACTCCTTGAGTGTATCGAACAACTGTTCCTCGTTCACCTCAGCCCCCTCAATGCCCAAAAGATTGGATGTGGCTTCGCGGATGAATTGCGCCGAACAGTTGATAAGAAACACGCCCGAGACCGGGCCAGAAAAAAACAACCTTCCGGCCAGTTCTTTTTCAAAGATAAAATCGCCCGTCCAATACGGCTCGCGCGGTTCAATGTTCACAAAGGCCATTTTTTCGAGCAGTTCGTTCATGGATTCGACCACAAAATTTCCTGCTATACGGTTGTCTCGGGTGCTCATTTCTTTATCGCCTCCTTTAAAATATCAAGCACTTCTTCAGGACCAAAAGGCTTTTTCAGATACCCGTTGGCCCCGCATTTGACCGCCTCAATAATCTTTTCCCTGCTTCCCTCGGTTGAAATGACCACAATCTGTATGGAGGCGAACTTGGGATCCTCCCGTATTTTACGTATCATATCGAGCCCGTCCATATTAGGCATATTGATGTCCGTGAGTACAACGTCCACTGGATTCTCGGCCAGCTGTAATAGGCCATCAATGCCGTCAGTGGCTTCGTCTATCCGTTCTATTTCAAGTCCCGTGAGCCCAAGCGTCTTTTTCACAAACGCCCGGATATTCGCGGAATCGTCGACAATGAGAAATTTAAGCCCCATGGGTCACCCCCGTATCATTTCTTCGGTTTTCGCCAGTTCTTCGACCAAATAAATAAACAGCATCTGCACGTCGGCCTCAGATAGATTAAACATGTCAAAGATATCTTTCTGAGCCGTGTACGAAAGCCCTCCCAGATCAAGACCAATACCCATCATAAGACAAATAACATCGCTGAGATACACATGATAGGCGAGTTTTTTACCTGAAAGCGCGCGTTCGGGTTCGTGATGGTGACGCACAGCGCTTATCATGTCCTGCGGAAAACCCCATCGTTCGAGTAGGCGCGCGCCTATTTCGCCGTGGCTGAACCCCATTATTTCCATCTCAGCTTGCGTAAAAGTAACTGTACCCAAGGCAAGTTTACTCAGGATTTCCGCGCGTTTGGTGCTCATATACGAATCGAGCAGGGTCTTGCCAACATCGTGCATGATGCAAGAGGTGAAAAGCGCCTCTTTATGCTCAAACTGTGTTTTTTCAGCCAGCTTTTGGGAAACCAGAGCGGTTGCAATGGAATGGCGCCACAATTCACCGCGTTTGAGGTCGTACCCTGTTCCCGCACTCTCGTAATACTGGGAACAGCTTTCAGCTATCACCATATTAATGAGCGTGTTGTTACCCAACCGGATAAGCGCTTCGCCTACCGTGCGCACATCCTCACCGCTCCTTTTATAATAGGCCGAATTGGCCATTCTGATGACCCGGAAAGTAAGCACCTCATCCAACTGCACCACAGCGATGATGTTTTTAATAGAGGGCTCGGGGTTGCGCATGACAGAAAGTATTTTCATGACAATTGAGGGCAAGGGCGGCACCTTCTCGATGTTTTGCAGGATTTTTTCAAGTACAGGGTTCATAACCACACCTCTTCCTTAACACCAGAATATCTGACACTCACACTCATCTCCGCAAGATTGAGCGTCATATTCCTGCTCAGGCTGCCGCCAACATCCTCGCCCCTAAGAATGAGATTGTAGCGCCAAAGAATGCGTTTGAGGGCCAGGTAGTTTTTTTTACCAATGGAGAAAGTACCGTTCGGATCCATGATATTGGAACCGCCCGCCGCCTTGATGGTCAACCGCCGTATTTCGCATCCGCACTTTTCCAATTTCCTCAACATGGAAGTGATTCCAGTGTCGGCGAACATGAAAGGGTTCTCGCTTGCCTTGCGTTCGTCAAGTTTCGAGTCGGGCAGCATATAATGCAGCAATCCGCCAGCACCTGCAACCGGGTCGAATACCGCAACACCGATACATGACCCCAATGCGTAGGTGATCAGACGATTGCCTGAATTCGACGCCTTCATATCAGCTATATTCACCACGAGGATGTCGTTCATGACCTATTTCGCCTTTATTGAAATTTCCTGCGCTATCCTATCAAGGGACGTCAGCGAACCGCACGCGCCAATATCATAGGCGGCTTTAGGCATGCCCCACACAATACTTGTCGCCTCGTCTTGCACAATGGTGGCGGCGCCTGCTTGTTTCATCTCAAGAAGCCCGCGCGCGCCATCACTTCCCATACCAGTAAGAACGACGCCTACGGCGTTCTTGCCAGCGTATTCTGCGACAGACATGAAAAGCACATCAACAGACGGTCGAACATGACATACAGGGGGCCGCTGGTTTAGAGTAACGAAATACCGGGCGCCGCTGCGACGGAGAAGAATGTGGTAATTGCCCGGCGCGATAAGAAGCAATCCCTGCCGCAGTGAATCGCCCTCCTCCGCCTCTTTTACCTCCATATTGCTACTTTCATTAAGACTTTCCGCATACGTTCTTGTAAAAATAGGCGGCATGTGTTGGACCAGAATCATGGGAGGACCGTCAGCGGGAAGTTGCGAAAGAATTGTACGGAACGTCTGTGTGCCGCCTGTACTGGCGCCAATCGCAACGATCTTATCAGTTGTTTCCACCATAGCCTTCGATGAGGCTTTCTTCTTCCCGGCGGATGAAAGCGTGCCTGAAATACCTGCGACCGCACGCCGGGCCTCCATGTTTGTCTTGGCCGCGATCTTGATCTTCTCCGCTATGAGCATCACCTGCGTTTCAATGCTTTGGCCGAATGCGGAATCGGGTTTTGAAATGACCTCAAGCGCCCCTAGTTCCAAGGCTTTGAAATACGATGCGCTGCCTTCCGGGGCAAGAGAACTGATCACAATCACAGGGATCGGATAATACATCATCAGCTTTTCGAGAAATGTAAGTCCGTCCATACGCGGCATCTCAATATCCAACGTAACAACGTCTGGTTTTAGGACGAGAATTTTATCGCGCGCAATGAAAGGATCCAAGGCTGTACCCACTATCTCGATACCGGGTACAGCCCCCAAGCGCTGCGCAAGAGCCGACCGGACCACTGCTGAATCGTCAATGATAAGGACTTTAACGTTATCCGCCATACCGCTCCTATTCCAGTTTCTCCACATCAACGACCATGGCGACTCTCCCATCACCCATAATGGCCCCTCCCATAAAGAGGTTGGTCTCCATAGTTATGCCCATGATTTTTTTTAGTACAATCTGCTGCACACCGATAATCATGTCTACGCACACTACTTTTTTCGCCCTTTTCCGGTTTAGCACAATGCCGATGCCGGCTCTATCGGCGTTATTGTCCGCAATGCATTCCCGTTTAAATATATCGTCGATCTCCATCAGGGGAATAAATTCCCCCCGCCGCGCAACACACCGGCCTTTTCCGCCGACCAATGTGCAATCCTGAGGCAGTATCTGAAATGTTTCCTGGATCGTTTCAAGAGGAAACGCGTAATACTCGGTACCGGCCATGACCACGAATCCATCAATGATCTGCGTATAAATGCTTTCCGGCAAGGTAATAGTGAACTCCGTGCCCATATCCGGCTGGCTGTTCAGCGAGAGTTTGCCTCCAGCCGCCTCAATCGAGCGTTTGACTACATCCATGCCCACCCCTCTGCCTGAAACGTCTGTCACCGTATCCGAAGTAGACAGTCCTGAGATAAAGATAAGCTCTTTGATGTCTTCTTCGGTAACGGCCAAATCGTTCTTAAGCAGTCCCATTGAGACCGCCTTTGTGCGTATAGCCTCATAATTCAATCCTTTTCCATCGTCCGTGATTACCAAGGCGATTGTACCGCGTTTTTCCACGACGCTAACCGTTATTTTTCCGGTCCTGCTTTTGCCTTTCTTCTCCCGGACATCAGGCATCTCGATGCCATGGTCAGCAGCGTTCCTCACCATATGGATAAAAGGAGCTTCCAGCGTCTCCATCAGGCTTTTATCGATTTTCACCTCTTCACCGGTGATCTCCACCTCAATATATTTGCCATGGGCGTTTCCGATATCCCGGATAATACGGGGCGCTTTTTGCAGTAAAGATTTGATAGGCATTTTACGGATTTCCATAATGCTTTTCTGGAGGTTGTACGACAACGTCCGGAACAAACTGTTTGCGTTACGGAAATCAGCGACAATTTTCACATGTTCAGCGCAATCCGATATCCGTTTCTGAAGATGTTCGAACATTTCGCGAACAATGACCAATTCGCCGACATATGCGAGAAATCCATCAATGCTTTCCTCCGGCACACGCATTGTTTTTTTATCATTCGCGGCAGACTGCAGTTTTGGCGATTGCGGCGAAGCTTCCAGCGGCCGTACTTCAGCTGGCGCTTCTTTTTGCCCTATAAAGCCGGAAAACGCGGCTTTCATGTCTTGCATAACAGCATCGAGGTCGGTCAGATCAACTCCGTCTCTATCCACGAGGTTTTGCCGCACAATCGCAAGCCTGTTAACAAAATCCAGACCAGAACGCGCGGCATCTTTTACCACAAAATGCTGCGCACCCAAGACCTTTTCCAGCAATGCCTCAAATGCGGGTCTGTCCGCCACTTCCGGCTGGCCCTGCCTGACACGCCGCAGTATGGCCTGCAGTTCGTCCAGCCCTTTCAGGACAATATCTATCACGGGGTGTGAAGGGAAAAGCTTTTCTTTACGGAGCAAGTCCAGCACATCTTCTATCCGGTGCGCCAGGGCCTTGGTGTCCATAAGGCCGAAATAGGTGGAATTTCCTTTGATCGAATGGACCGGCCGGAAAATTGCGTTTACAAGCTCCTTATCGCCGGTGGACGACTCAAGGCCCACGACCATAGTATCGATGCTCCGCAGCACATCGACCGACTCGTCGACAAACTCCAGAAGCAGATCATGATCGAATTCAAACGCGTTTTCCATGGTTTCCTTATCCTGCGTTGTCCAATTTCAGTCCGTGCAACTGTTTTAACTTCTGGTGCCACACTTCCAGCGTATTGAGCGCTGCGGCAACCGCGCCGTCCAATTCACGCAAATCGTTAAAAGGTTTAAACACGCACGTGTCTGCGCCATGCCGCATACAGGCAAGAGCGTTCTCAAGTTTCACATATCCGGTGATCATGATCACGTGCGTCATGGGATACTGTTGTTTAATATTGCGCAGCAAGTCGATGCCGTCCATTTCCGGCATGATTATATCGGAAATTACCACGTCGAACTTCGCGTTCGCCATCTTTTCCAATGCTTCCCTGCCGTTAAAGGCCCGGTGCATTTCGTATCCGAGAAAACCGAAATGGTTGCACAACATTTCCTGTATTTCCAATTCGTCATCGACGATCAATAAACGGCCTTTCAAACCATCTCCTTTCGTCATTTTTTTTATCCAAGCTCCAGGACCGGCGCATCCGGTACGGGTAAAGAAACCGTGAATCTCGCACCACCGCCCGGCCGATTTTCCACTGCAATGCTGCCGCCATGGTTCCGAATAATAGTATACGAGATTGGCAATCCCAAGCCTGTCCCTTTCCCCTGCGGTTTGGTGGTAAAGAAAGGCTCCCAGATCGATTCAATACAATGTTGCGGTATTCCTTTTCCAGTGTCCTCAATGACAATGGTTATTCGCTCCTCCTTTGTCAGCCTTACATACAACGACCCTGTTCCCACTTCCTCAATAGCGTCCGCCGCGTTTATAATTAGATTGACAAAGGCCTGTTCAATCCGAGACCTGTTGCCGCGAAACAAAACCGCGTCCTGGCACATTTCGTTTGATACCGTGACGTGATGTTTCAAGCGGTTTGCGCATAAATCCAGGGCCCGTTCAATGCTGTTTCCGATATTGAATAACACTGTCTTTTCCTTCTCCTGCCTTGAAAAGTCGCATAACTCCTGAACGATCTTCGTGATACGCCGCACGCCGTTCTGCATTCCGCCTATGACCTGCGGCATTTTTTCCTGGATATATTTCATTTTCTCCGCTTTGCCGCTGTCGGCGTACGGGGCCTCCCTGACCGCGCATCCGGCCTCCGCCCAAAACATTTCAAGCATTTGGACATTGCCGGAGATAAACGTCAGCGGATTGTTTATTTCGTGCGCCACTCCGGCTGCCAGCATGCCCAATGTTGACATTTTCTCCGCCTGGAAAAGCTGCCGGCTCTTTTGTTGCACCAGCGTCTCCATAAGCAGGCTTTTCTCCATCAGTTCCTTGTTCTGGCGTAGAATAAGCTGGTAATATTCCGTAATCCGCTTGCCCGCCTTGAGACGGCTGCTGAGGACGGAATGGTTGACCGGTTTCACAATATAATCGTCCGCTCCAGCCTCAAAACCCAGGACCATATCGTCTTCACGGTCCT
Organism: Candidatus Raymondbacteria bacterium RIFOXYA2_FULL_49_16; assembly: GCA_001789205.1. Lineage (GTDB taxonomy): Bacteria > Fibrobacterota > OXYB2-FULL-49-7 > OXYB2-FULL-49-7 > XYB2-FULL-49-35 > XYB2-FULL-49-35. The sequence continues at coordinate 41,739 of MFYT01000095.1, forward strand.
GCACTGTCAACAGTATCGTGTAAATATGCCGGAAGGCGCTTGACCCTTTTATCTTTCTGATCAGATCAAGGCCATCCATTTCGGGCATTACCCAATCAACAATCGCGATATCTATACCGTCATTTTTAATGATATTCCACGCGTCCCTGCCGTTCTCGGCCAGCACATACGGCACGTTCCATTTTTGCAAATACGACTCAATGATGCGGCGTGCCACGGCCCCGTCTTCCGCAACCAGGGTCCTCATATCCGCTCCCCTTTTAAACCAAGCCGAGTTTCTTTATTTCCTGAACTAGCTTTTCCTGCTGGACAGGTTTTACTATATACGCTTCACACCCTTCCTGGAAAGCTGAAAATATCTCTTCCTTGTCGCTACATCCCGTGATCATGACTACTTTCACACCATCAAGCCCTTCAATGCCCTGTTTCTTTTCAATAGACCGGATTCGTTGCAGCGTCTCCCGTCCGTCCATTTCCGGCATCAAGATGTCCAAACAGATTACATGATACGGTCTTCGCTCCTCATGGGCCAGACAGAAAGCTTCAATCGCCTCCTTTCCGTTGACCGCAATGTCGCACTGCCCAAACGCTGCCATAATCTTCATTAATATTTTTCTGCTGGTGAATTCGTCTTCCACGATCAGTGTTCTCATGACTCTCCTCTTTCACATAATATGGTTCAGCGACGTTACAACTCCGCCCGTATAACAGCGGCGAACTCTTCAATGGCTCCGGACAAATCAGCAAGCGCCTTTTCAATGCCGTCACGTGCCTGTGAGCGGCAGAGCAATTCAAAATGCGCCGCATGCTCCTTCGCGATAGTGGCGCCAAGGTTGGCAAGCGCCCCTTTTAATGAATGCGTCTCGTTCGCCGCTTTCACAAACTCGTCACTTTTTAAAGCAGTTCGGATAGCGTCCATACGAAGCGGGTAATCCTGTAAAAACAGCTCAAGGAGTTCTTTCAGCAACAAGACGTCTCCATCAATGTTTTTCATAATCGCGTCTTTATCGAATATAGCCTTGTTCAACCGCAATGGAGACAAGGTTTCTCGATATCTTTTTATATGCGGCTCAAGTACCGCCATTAATTTCTGGAGATTATACGGCTTTGGAAGACAGCCGTCCATTCCAACGTAACTGTATTTATCCAGGTCCTCTGAAATGATATCACCGCTTAAAGCAACCACTGGTATCCGCTGTTTGGGCAAGGGGAGATGCCTGATCTCCCAGACTGCGCCAAATCCATCGAGAACAGGCATCTGAATATCCATGAGTACTGCATCATAATCGCCGTTTTTAATTTCTTCAACCGCCTGCCTGCCGTCGATGACTACCACGCCGTTCCAACCCTTTTGTTTTAGAAGCGCCAGAAGCAATGACCCATTGACAGGATTGTCTTCCGCCACGAGTATTGTACAGGCGGCAATGTTGAGTAGACCGGGCAGTTGCCTGCCCAGCCCCTCGCGGAACCGTACGAGCAGCTTTCCCGCATACGGCTCTTCATTCGGTCTTCGGG
>MFYT01000096.1:0-85502 GCA_001789205.1 Candidatus Raymondbacteria bacterium RIFOXYA2_FULL_49_16
CCTATGCCCCCAGCCCCCTCTCTTGAAAAAAGAGAGGGGGAGACAGGGGTAGAGTTCCTTTTAATTGCTACCTTTTCTCGTCCGCCCCGATATCCCACAAACTATCGCTGGGTATTCCCCTGATTTCCCCATCAATATCAATGGTGAACCGGTTGTTGAGCCTGGCACCAGCATCCTTTGCCACGCTCCCGCCCTGGATATGCAGATCTCTTGTTGCAGCAGCCGTGTCCACAAAACTTATCTGGCTGGCTGTGACGTTGTACTGACAGTGCGGCCCAGGCCCAACCGTGACGAGCGAGCTGTCCTTGCCAATGTTGTTGCTGTCGTTGCTGTTGAAACCAACAGACCCGGACACTTCCTCGTAATCAACGCCATTGCCCCAGGCAATATTGTTCACAACGTACATACTATTGTACACGTAGTTCCCGTGACTGCACTGGATGCCCTTATTGCACCCGTACACGGTATTGTTTGCCACAAAGTTCCATTGGTTTGTGCTGATATTTATGCCTGCTGAGGCAAAACCATACACAATGTTATTATACACGCTGTCGCTGGAACCATTATAATAAAGGTGGATGCCATAACCGCTGCCATCGCGGAATATGCACGAGCGTACCACATCACCCCGGCCGGAAACATACAGCCCGTAGGTCCCGCCGGAATTCCTCACCTCAAGACCATCAAGCGTTACCCAGTCCTTGTATATGTTCCAGACACTGCCATTGCAGTTTATTACAACACCAGTGCCCTGGATGCCGGTATGGCGGTTGCCCGGCGCAGCTGCCAGCATGATCGTATGCAGGCTGTCCGTGACCCAGCCTGATCCGCCTATGTCGTACCGCGCGTATTCGCTCCCGTCCTTGTACATAAGCGCAACCTCGCGCTGGTCAAGGCTCACAAGGTTACGGCCTGTGCTTATCCACGACTGGATAGTGCTGAATTTTCGCATAATAGAATAATCACTGCCACTATAGCCACTATCAGCAGTTCTGGTCAGCCTGAGGCTTGTTTCCGTCAGGACAGTATCAATGACATAGCCACCTGCAGCCACTGTATAAAGGCTGTCACCCTTGCCGCGATTGGCTGTTTTCCAGGCTGTGCCAGTACCGGTTACTGTTTTGCTGCCTGCTGTCAGATGCACGCTGCCTGTGGTATAGTTGCCTGCCGTGCCGATTGAAACATAGTGCGGCGCTGGTCCGGTCTGTGTCTGCTCAAGGTTATATATGTCTGTGGCAACAGAACTGTTGTTTCCGGCATTGTCCTGTGCAAAGTATTTTATCGCCATGCCATCGGTTATGGGAGATATGGGATAATAATCATCATACACGGACGACGCATCTGAAGGCGTTGTGCCATTGGTTGTGTAATAGATATGCAGGATGTCAGACAGTGTGTCTGATGCAGTGAGCGTTACAGAAGAATCACTGTTAAAATATTCCTCTGAATAATCCCCGCCTGCAGGCGTGGCCCAGGTTGTGGGCGAAGTCAGGTCTATGGTAAAGCCCATGGAATCATACGATGTGTTCCCTGCATGGTCCCATGCCTCGACATTGACCGCATGCATGCCTTCCGCAGATACCTGATGCCCGCTTTCCACGGTATCGCCGTCCACTTGTATCACCAGGAACGGATTGGTGTCGGTCTCGTCAGAAACCGCCACAGAGACCTGTTTTGAAGTATTGTAATAATACCCGTTCAGCACCCCGCTGATCGCAATGGACGGGGCAAGAGTATCGGCCCAGACATTTTCATCAGCGCCCACATCCCATGCGCCAGCGCGGGTGTTGCCATCTATGTCGCCAGTAAAAAACGACGACAGGTTTGCCCCGGTATTCCTGGCAATGCTGCTCCTGCGGATATGAAGATCTTCGCTGCCAGCGGCAGTATACAGGAAACCCATCTGCGCGCTGCTTACATTGCCCGTATTCTTCTGGGCATTGCCAATGGTCAGTATTGAATTGTCTCCGCTGATGTTATTGGTGTCGTTTGCATTGAACCCGGCCGCTCCCGTCACTTTCCTGTAATCAACACCATTGCCCCAGCAGATATTATTCACAACACAGGCATTGTTCGTCACTGTATTGCCGCTGTTCAGGAATATGCCTTTGCCGCAGCCGTACACGGTGTTATTCGCCAGGAAGTTGCTCCCATATGAGCTTACTTCAATGCCAATGGAATCAATATCAAAGAAGATATTATTGTAAACGCTGTCCCGCGCAGCATCATAGTACACGTGGAGGCCAGTGCCTGCGCTGTTGCGGAAAAAACAGTTCCTTACCACGTTGCAGTTGCCTGCCAGATACATGCCATAACCGCCTGAATTGCGTATTTCAAGATTCTCAATGATTGTATTGCCTTTGTACAGGTTCCATACGCTTGCCATGCAGTTGATGGCCGCGCCTGTCCCGGCCCTGCCCTGGTGACGGTTGCGCGCGTTTGAGGTCATGATGATCCGGTGCGTGCTGTCTGTCTGCCAGTTGCCATCAATATGCGATTGGCTGGTCACTGTAAACTCGACGCTGTCTTTGTAGAGCACGGCCGCCTCGTTCTGGTTTGCGGCAATCAGGTTTCGGCCCTGCAACGCCCATGTTTGCAGCGTGGCGTATTTCCTCTTTATCACATATGAAGCGCCGGAACATGATACTCGGGCGTTTGTGAAAAGCGCAAGCGCGGTGTCGTTCCGCACAGAATCTATGGTATAACCTGTGCCATTGACTATGATGCTGTCTCCCCTGTCCCTGTTGCCAGCCGCCCACGCTGTTCCCGCGCCTGTGACTGTCCTGCTGCCTGCCACCAGCTGCAGGCTTCCAGTTGAATAATCAGCCTTATCGCCCACGGAAACATATCGTGTCTGCGGGACTGTGTATATTTCCCTGTGCGCTGCGCTGGCCACGCTGCCGGTCTTGAGACTGGCAATGCTTATGCTGTCTGTGTAAAGGCCTATGCGCAGGGAATCATTCTGGCCCAGTGACAGGAAATCAGCGCGGAGTATGTAATTGGCTGGAGATGAAACATTAAAGCTTGTTGAAAACGCAATGCGGCCTGTTGACCCGTTAATGGTTGCCGTGCCTGCGCCGCCTATCGCTGTCTCATTGCTATCGACCACTCCGTCGTTGTCCGCATCCGCGATTAGTTCCATGCCATTGATGATATCTTGCGATATATTAAGGACATTCCATAGCCTGAAGGCCATGCGCGTTACAACCGCTGTACCCAATGAGGGGGTCAGCCTAAAACGGAATATGGCTGCATGGGTCTCCCCTCCGTGTTCCAGGAAAGCGTCTGTTGCCTGGTCCACTGTGTGGCTGGCAAGGGTGAGGACCGGGGCTGTATACGGAGACTCAACAGCGCCAGCATCTGGCCCATTGCCCTGATTCCTGGAATTTCCCCAGATATCGGTTGATAGCGCGTAGGTTGCGTTTGCCCAGTCAACAGCAAGGTCGTTCTGTGAGGGCCGAAGGAAATTTGAATCAGAAATACCCGTGCTTAAGAAAGCAGTGGCAGAGGAATCGCACATACCTTGAACAAAAAATGTCCCATTCTTGCCCTGGAATGCGCATGTTGCTGGAGAAGATTCGTAAATAGTGTTATAAACAGCATATGGCCCTGCAGCATATGGCGAGGTGCCGTAAAACAACGTGTCGTTCCCGCTCGATATCACGTTGTTCGCAGCCACAAGGTGCGCCATAACGCCAGTGCCCCCATCATTCATAATATTCAGGAACTTTCCATCACAGTCGTACGCAGTATTATTCACGATAAAATAAGCTGAATCGCGCTGGCCCGAGTTGCAACAGCCGTTTTCCCTGATGGTAATGGGGTTTTTGCCCTTGTAGAAAATATTGTTCCTGATATACACATCTTTTGAGCTGCCTTCGCCAGTGCTGTAAATTCTGATTTCGTGTATGCTGGTGCCAGCGGTAATGCCGGAATTGTCGAAAACATTCCTCTCGATTATCATGCCTTCTATGTGGTTGGAGCTGGTCGCTGGTCTGTAGGACTCGATGCACATATTCGAATGTATTCCCCCATTGCCGGTCATGGCAAACTTAAGGCCCTGGACGGTCGTAAAGCTGCTGGTGCGGAATATATATGTGTTGGAGCCAGTGCCAGTTGCCGCCCTCTTAAGGACAGGCATGTCCGTGGCCTTTTTGGCAAAGTCCTGCGGCCTAATGGTAAGGCGCGCATTGGACGATGTTCTTACATCAGCAAGGTTTATACCGCTATTACTCTCGATCGTATATGTGCCCCTGCCAATTTTAACTGTAAGGTCGCTGGTAAGGGAGGCTGTCCTGCTTATGCGGCTAAAAGCAGTATCAATGGTCTTGAACGGGTGCAGTGAGTCATTGCACTCGTTGCATGTATTGTCATTGCCGCACACAGAATCGACCCAGATGGTTCCTGAAACAAATGCGGCATTGATGCAGCCAAGGTATTCAGCGCTTACCACTGCGCTTGCATTGCCCGCATAGTCATAGGCAATGGCCTTCAAGAGCGTTCCTGCCGCAATATGGGTAAGCGGGCCTGAATAAAGCGTCGAATTGTTGTCCGGGATTGCGCCATTCAAAGTATAATGAATATACGGCTCTTCGGACAGGTTATCTGACGCAGACAGGGTAATGGAAGAATCGCTGTTAAAGAAGGCTGCTGAATGATAGCCGCCAAGGGGCGATACCGAGACCACCGGAGGGGTGAAATCAAGTGTGAAATGCACTGTGTCTGCTGATTTATTATTTGCCCAATCAGTTGCAAAGACAATAAGGGTGTTAAAACCTTCGTCGCTGGCCAAATGGCCGGTCTGGATTGCCTGGCCGTTGAGGGTTGCAGTATAGACAGGTTCCGGGTCCTGGTCGTCTGTTACCGTAATGGTTATTGTCCGGGCATTGTTGTACATGCCGTTTTCAGATACGCCTGACACGGTAATGACCGGGGCTATTACATCAACTGTGGTGTTTTCATCCGCGCCTATGTCCCACAATCCTGTTGTCCGGACAATGTTGTCAATGTCCCTGGTGAAACATGCGCCAAGGTCTGCGCCGACATTCCTGGCAGCACTGTTAATGCGAATGTGCAGGTCCCGTGCGGCAGCGGAAGCATCAACGAACTTTATTTGCGCAAGGGTGATATTGTTCAGGCAGTGCGGCCCAGCGCCAACCGTGACAAGCGAATTATCGCCTGCAATGTTGTTGCTGTCATTGGCATTAAACCCAACAGACCCAGGCACTTCGCTGTAGTCCGCATTGTTTCCAACGCTGATGTTGTTCACTGCGTACATATGGTTGTACGAGCTGTTCCCATGGCTGCACCGGATGCCTTCATGGCACCCGTTTACAGTATTGTTCGCAACAAAATTCCATTCAGTCGTGGCAATATCTATTCCTGCTGAATCAAAGCCATAGATGATGTTGTTATACACGCTGTCGCTGCTGCCCGCATAGTACACATGCAGGCCATGCCCAGTGCCGCCATGAAACAGGCACGAGCGGACCACATTCTCGCGGCCGCCAATATACATGCCATATGGGCTGCCCAGGTTCCTTACTTCAAGGTCTGCAAATGAAACATTGCTGGCATATATGGTCCAGACATGGGAATCAGCATCCAGTACAACACCTGTCCCTGCCACGCCATTGTGCCTGTTGCCAGGAGCGGCAGTTATTATGATTCTATGCGCGACACTGGTCTTCCAGCCGTCCACCAGCGCGGTTTTGTAGCTGGCCGTGTCATTGTACATGACCGCGACCTCACACTCGTCAGCCATGATAAGATCCCTGTCCTGGGCTTCCCATGCTGCAAAGGTGCGGAACTTGCGCTTTATGCTGTAGCTGCCTGTAAATGAAGCTGAGGCTGCCTGCGTGAGTACAAGGCGCGTGTTGGACGTTGCAGAATCAATCGTGTAGCCGATACTGTTTATTATTACGCTGTCGCCCTGGCCCCTGCTGCTGTCCAGCCATGCAGTGCCAGTGCCTGTGACTATCCTGCTGCCAGCTGCCACCTGCACACTCCCAGCTGAATAATCAGCTTTTGTGCCAATGGAAACATACCGTACCGGGACACTATGCGCAGGCGGTGCAGGAGGTATGTACCCGCCTGCTTCATCAGCGCCAATGTCGTACGGGCTTGTGCGCGTATTGCCGTCAATGTCTGTCTGTATGATTGCGCTGCCTGAATCCCTGGCTGCGCTTGTCTCATTGATGTGCAGGTCATACTGTCCGGGTGTGGTGTTTACAAAGGCTATCCGCGACAGGGAAACATTCAGCTTGTTGTTATTGGCAGGGACTGAATTGTCGCCTGAAATATTGTCCGTGAACGTATGCGTCCCGGTCCAGACATAATCACCGCTTATATTAGCTGCGGCAATGTTATTCAGTATGGAGCTGCCATTGCCGTAAGCCTCAATGCCTTTGCCGCAATTGAAGACTGTATTATTGGCAATGAACATGGACCCTGGACCAGCGTATATGCCGGTCATGCCAAGGTTGTAGACAATATTGTTGTACACGCTGTCGCATGTATTGTCGTACTGAAGAGATATACCCTTGCCCGAACCATCATGGACAACGCAGTTCTTCACTGTCGAATGGTCGCCAGCAATGAACAGCCCGTATTCGCTGTTTATATTCTTTATCTCTATGCCGTCTATGGTCATATAATGCGAATAGGTGCTTATGCCATACCCGCGGCAGTCCAGCGTTGCGCCACGGCCGGCCGTGCCATAGGTCCGGTTATTGCCGATCGCGGTCACGGTAAGAGTATGCGAAGCGTCCGTGGTCCACCAGTTGTTCCAGTCGCCTATGCTGGAACCAACAAGGGGTACATTGTCGTTGTAGAGAACTGCAACTTCTGATTCGTATGTTGATACCAGATTTCTATTCTGATTTGCCCATGGTGCAAATTCCGCGAATTTCCTTTTTATCGCATAATTCGATCCTTCATATGTTTCATTCGACGATTGTGTGAGCAACAAAGCCGTATCCGAAAGCACCGATTTAATTGTAAACCCATGATTATTTATGATAATACTGTCGCCCTGTCCCCTGTTCGCGCTTAACCAGGATGTATTTATTCCCGTCGCATGATCAGATCCTTTGGCTATATGAATGGTTCCTGAGGAATAATCATACGCGCTGCCAATCGAAACAAAATGAATCCGGCTAAATGTTCTGTAAATTGTTCCTGTTTTTAGTATGACCTGACCGAAACAGTTTGTTATCCGTACCGATACCGAAATAGAATCACCCTTTGCGCCTATCAGTTCCGGACTTTCATTTTGCGTGAGCTCCAATATCTTCTCTCCAGGATATATATCGTCAATAGTCCAGTTTTTAAGAACCCCTGTAAAATCGCTTATTGAAAATTCAACGGACTTGATAAATATCGAGGAATTTATCGCCATCTCAATCATGTTGCTGTCTTCATTGTATCCGACATTCAGATTTGCACTATAGGGCGTCCAATCCGGAATATACGTTTCCGTATGAATGGAAGTTTCCACGCTCCACGGGTCTACAGCAAAGAACTTTAATGTTGTATAATCGCTGAATTCCAGATATCCTTCCATAAATTTCGCCGAAGAGTCTGTGGGAAGGCTGCCGTCGGTGGTGTAATAAATGACAGCGTCCGGACTATTTGATTTAAGAGAAACCTGTACGGGAGTGGAAAAAACCCGGGACACGGGATCTGCATAGGAATTCAGGTTCTCGTGAACATCGTAATAATGCTCAACTGTTTCACTGTGGCGGCCCATATTATCAATAGCCCAGGCCTGGAAAATCCCCGATTCGCCAACATACAATGTTCTGGATGCCATTGTGCCATACGCCGAATCCACTGGTTTCGAACCGATTTGCCAATAGATCCACGCATTTTCGCTGCATTGCATTTCCACCGGTATTGAATCCACTCCATGGTGATAGAGGGGTAATAAAGATATGGCCGGGGTGGATGTGTCCTTTGTAATGGTAAGTGAATAGGCGTTTCTGGTATTTAAAGAAATATGGGACAATAAAATCCGGTTTTCACCTTCATTCAATTGCACATTGTGCACCCAATTATAAAAAGGAGCCTCGCCAGAAGGGTCTATTGTTTCAAGTTCACCTTCATTTACAGTGACATAGATGGGCGAAATGCTGTTGGTCAGAGGACGCATACCAGGATCAAAGATCCTGCCTTTTAAAGCATATGATTCATTCGCCGTAACAATGTGATCATTATTCTCATATACTGCAAGCATCGAGTAGTCGTCAGGGACTGCGCTGCCGCCCGCAAAACCATAAAAATGTGAGAACACAAATTCTTCTTCCAGCGCAGGACTATGCGGAATAATGACCGGACCGACGTTGACGGAATATGCTGCAATATCAAGATGGCCCGGAACCGGAGTCCAAACATCGCCGTTTAACGAATATGAGGCCCAGACAGTATCATTTGACCGGACTATCTGCATCCAGATGCCTGCCGCCCCATTGGCGGTAACTGGTTGAATAGTTGTCAGTCCGTTATCATACGGGCGTTTGTACCATCCAATTCTGCCTGCGGAATCAATGAGAAGCGCGCCCAGTTTCCTTGTGCTGTCCGAAAGGCCCTGAATGGTGCTGCGAACACTGATTCCCGCATGAAATGACGCCTCGGGCAAGGAATCCATTCTGAATATCACTCTAAAATCACCCGGCAGGAATTGGGTGAAACTTATCCCTTCTTTTTCCGGATGACCGCTGGAATATCCGGAGGCCCTGATCTTCAGGCGTCCATTTTCCCAATAATAGGAAGAAAGGGTTGTATTGGTAAGCCTTGTTGTATCGAAAGATACCTCACCGGTTATATCATACACTTTCGTGTTTACATTTTCCCGGCCCCATGCATCAACGGCAAAAAACTTCAGGGTTGTATATTTATTTATATAAATAGACTCGGTAAATACAGGCGACTCCAGGCCGGGTTCGGCGCCATTTAACGAATAATGAACAACAGCGCTTGAACGGTTTGGCGCAAGGGTTATATTGAGAGGCTGCGCATATGTCCCGCTGGCATAATTGGCCGAACTTACCGGTGGGCTAATAATTGTATAACTCTGACTCTGCGCTGCGGACTGGTTCGTTGCCCTGTCAATGGCATAGTATTGAACCTGAGCGTTTCCGGATAGAGTCAATATCGTATCGCCCTGCGCAACTTCCCGGTATTCTTCCCCATTCACGGAAATATAAAGAACAGCGCTTTCATTGCAATACGCGTGGACGTTCAGGGGCGAAGAGAAGGGGCCTTTGTCTGCAGAAGGATTTACAATGACGGCCGGAGAAGAATTATCATATACAACATTGGCCCTTGCCGTAAGGGCCAAATCGGGCTGCTCAATGAAAATCTGATTGTTCCCCGAATAATTCAGACGAACGTATTTGCTGAACGTATTGTCGTTTCCTACTGATACATAACCGCCGTTTGCAAGCACATAGAAGATATTTGCATTGCTCAAAACGCCTCTTACCTGCACAGAGTCAATGTTCGTCCAGAGGGTATCTGCCGGTTGGGTTATGCTTAAGACAGGATGGGGATTATCAATATCCATACCGACGCTGTCAAAATCCGCCTGAGCGGTAACAGCCGTGTCTTCAGAGACAACGGAGAGGCCGCTGTAAACAATGCCCGGCATATTGACTGCGGTTATCAAATTCCAGTCCCTGCTGTTTTTTGAACTATAAAAATAGACGGTGTCCTTCTGCCTCGCACTTTTCAGCCAGTTATCGGCACCGACATGCAGAATTTGAGTGTCCAGCAGGCCGCCAGGGGCCTCTCGTTTTACAATTTTAATTGTTGTGTCATTTAATACCGATACCAGGCATCCGATGGTTGAGGAGTATGTTGACTTGAATACGGCAAGCCCCTGCTTTCCCCCGGCGACCGACATGGGTTTTGCGACAAAAACAAAAGACGATTCCGCGGCAATGACGGCCGCTCCGAAATGGAATCCATCCCCGGAAATAGGCGCTGTTACCGAGTTTAAACGGTACTGCCTGCTTCCGGTCCATTCGCCCGAAGTGCTTTCGGCGGTCCCAACCGATAAAACGGAAAGCGTTCCGGCTTTGACGATTTGATACAGCCCGCTGAATGTTTCGGTTTCTCCGGATTTGGTTTTATAAGAAGCATATGCTTCAAGACGATCAGAATACCGTAATTTGACGGGGGCGCCATATATGCTCCACCAGGCTTCTTTTCCGGTTTTAAAGTATATCTGGGCATCATATGCACCTATATTATTGCATGTTAATGAAACTTCGGCTGAATCATAAAAAACACCCGGATTGGGTGAAACGAACATTTTAAACTCCGGCGCGATTTGGAAAGTGCCGCTTATTTGATTTGAAGGGTTACCCGCATAATCATACCCGACAGCGGTTATCGTATAACTGGTGGGATAATATTTGTGATATTCCTCCACCGTGTCCGGTTTCAGTGTCAAGGCCACAGGGGATGTTAATGGTATGTACGGTTGATTCGTACCGCTATAATATATATTGCCCGGTTCGTTCAGGCATATTGTCAGATCGAGACTCTTCTCGTACAATCCAGGTGGAGCCGAAAATGATACTTGGGGAGCAGTGCTGTCGCAGGTAAACCATGTCAGGCCTTTCTGGCCCGTCAGCGGATCTTCAACAAGGACTTTGAAAAAATTCTCCGTGTGGGAAAAATCGATGTTCTTCTGGAATTGCGAAGAAAAAAGCGGGAGTTTCCCGTACGTGACGCCGTTTAAATAGACAATAACGCTGTCGCCTGAAACGGTCTGGCGGGATATGCCGCCTTCAAAATGCACGTAATATGATTGAAAATACATCCCGCTTACTGGCGAAGTAATTGAGATTACCGGAGAGCCGTCGGGCAATGCTCCGCCATTGAAACCCTTGAACCCGGTCACTCTCATCCGCGCGGAATTCTCCGCTGTAAAAGCAGGGCCGATCAATACGCTGTCCTGGCCGATTTCCGCGCTTCCAACAGACGTCCAGTTAACGCCGTCGGATGAAAAAAGGGCTGTTAAAATTGCGCCGATTTTTACCATGCGCAGTTTTGCGGAATGACCGTAAAAAATATCCGGGATCGCCGTCTCCACGGCAAGCGAATCCGATTCCGCGCGGGCCATCAGATTTGTGCCGTCATTGTGACGAAAGGAAAACCATACCATTGAAGAACCGGCCCCTGTCCCGGACCTTGCCATAATACCGGCTTCTTTCCATGGCGAAATATCATCGGGCTCAAGCACTTTGAAACTTACATCAAAGTCTCCCCCTAATTTCTGATAGGCAAACATGCAGTTATCGGAATTTGATCCCACGGCCTCCCCGATGCCCGTAAGAGACATTGTATCCCGTTGCCATTCATACGCCGTTATTTCACCCGAGCCGACTGACAGCGTATCAAGGTCAAGAGAAACACCAATTCCATACGCAAATTCAAAAATGGCAGAGGTATCAAAAGCGTCAGCCCCGATAGCCTTGATGGTCATATCATGACTGACGATAAGCGTGTCAGTATAAATTGAGGAACCTGTATCGGGCGTCGTGCCATCAATCGTATAATAGATATTTGCGTGCGTCCTGCCCCTGGTTGGAACGCTGAGCGCAACATGTTGAGGCTCCGGATACGTTCCCGGACCAGGACTGGCCTCAATAACAAGCCCTTCAAGAATATCGTAGCTCTCGGTTATGGTATCCGAAACATTCTGCGCAAGATCAACCGCATAAAATGACATCGTGGTAGCGCCATCAATATATACGGGATTTTCATAGAGTGAATATGATGGATCACCGGTAAATTTATAGTAAATATTCGCCGGTTCACTGCTGGAAAGCGTATCAAAAAACGGCGCTGTCGCCGTTCCCATTATGCGTCCGCCGGAAGCGTACACAATGGGTCGCTTCGTATCGAGAATGGCCGTATATGCCTGCAAACCTCTTCCTTCCAGCGACGAAACAGTAATGCTGTTTTCACCTTGCTTCAGAGCTACCGTTGCCTGAAACGAACCCCCTGTTACCGGCACTGCGTTGTTATTTATCAAAATAAAGTTCGAAACGCCTGATGTGAGCGTACCCTGAACAAGATAGGGCGACTTATTCGTATATACTTCCGAAGCCTCTGGATAGGCCAGCGTATAGGAAAATACCGAGGGGTTTTCTATTGTGAAATCAACGTTTTTCACGTCTTCGGCAACACCATTATAAAAAGCCCTGAATTTGAGCGTGGACGGGCAGTCAATGATAAAAGGAGCCGTATACAAGGGAGATGACGATGTAATATTTGATCCGTTTAATGAGAAATGTATGTCCGCAGACGGCTCAGAACATGTGAGCGTGCATGAAACAGCGCTTGAAAAAACGCCCCCGTTCGGCGCTGCAATGGTAACAGGAACCGGGACAATTTTATACTCCGCCTTTGCCACTGGACTTATTCTTCCGAGTATATCTTTTGACCATGCCTGGACAACCGAGGGGCTGTCGGGAGTAAGAGTGACCGGCGAAGTATACTGTACCGGCATATGATCACCGATCTGGATAAATGCCGTATCACCGGAATGATTCACGGACACTGCAATGCTGTTTGGATAAAGGCCCGAAGATGGGGCGATTGACGCCATGGGCCCTGCCCCGACAAGGAATTCAGACGTGGTAAGGGAACACGGCGGACCTGAGGGATTGGTCCTTTGTATCAGAAAACCTCCCGTTGAAGCGCCGTAGGGGACCCTGGCTTCAACGAAGTTATCGATTACCCATTCCACCGGGCAGGACAGGCCGTTCAGGCTGACATTCCAGCCGGCAGGGTCGTCGGTTCCGGCGTTATCGCTTAATGTAAATGATACAACGGCCCCGGTATCGCCCCAGGCCGGTCTCATGGATACAAAGCCCGGGCATGTTGATGGTGACATTACTCTTATGATATTGACCAGGGTGTCTGAATTGCCGTTGCTGCTGGAAATATAGGCACTATAGGTGCCTGCTGGAATTCCTGAAATCGGCGCGGTAAACCCAGTTTCTGAATATTTCGTGACGCTGTCAAAGGGGATTGAAAAATTCTGGCCAGGGCCGGTAATGACCAGGTATTGATTGTCCCCGTTCTGCACAAATTTCCTTAAATCCGAACCCCATGCGCTGAAAACGATCTCCTGGCCTTCAAGCACCTCTGCGGGAAATATTTTGCCGAATTCCGGACCGGGAAAATGAGCGGAAACAGTAAATATGATTTCGTCCGCCATGCCCGTGCCTGAAGGATTTCCCAAATTTTCACAGGTTATTTTGACATGGTAGTTGCCCGGGGAAAGTTTCGGCATCATCAGGCTGCTGCTATCTGCACATGAAGTGCAAACCTCGTCTGTCGTATCATTGGTATAATACACATCCTGCGCGCGCGACAATAACGTTAATGTCTGCACGCCCGTATCGGTTGGCAGGAAAAGTCGTGACTTATGAATGGCCGCGGTCATACCCAAAGAGGTGTCCTTGTCCGGCCAGGGTGCGTTTTCCGGTTTTATCCGGACGGTTATCTTAGCCGCGTCGTACGGAGAATTGGTGCTGGCAAATGAAACCGATGCAGGCAGGACCTTGAATGGAATCTCTATTTCTTTGCCGATCGCAATGGCATACTCCGCCTGTGCAGGCGTATCAAACCGGAGCGGGTTTAATAATTGGCTTCCCTGCCCATCCCCGGGAACCACCCATTTAGGAGAGGAACCGGGCCCGTTTCTAAGGTCGTTATAACTTGATATGGAATACCATATCGTGTCTCCGTTTTTCAGCCCGCGCAGAATAGCATGTTTGACCATGCCCGCGACAAGGCTGTCATTGAGATTGCTTGAAGATTTGCCATAAAAGATCTTGAATCCGTTCACTGAAGGGGCGGAATCGGGTTTTTTCCACGAAAAATCGACCCCATAGTTTATTGGGGCCGCTATTATATTGCCAGGATGCGGCAGGAATTCATCGTTATCAATGCGTATGGTATCGTACCATCCTGATTTTATGCTGTAAACATACGGATAACTGGCTTTTATTGCAGAATCATTTGAGGGATTTTCCACTTCAAACGAGGCGAAAACATGATACTTTCCAGGGGACATTGCTTTTGTATTCCATTCGTAGGCATAGCGCCCTGTCACAGTGTCCCAGGGAATGGCTGTCGCAAATTTATCGCCCGTCCAGTTGGGCAGGGTGTCTATGTCGCCGGGACAGGTATTGCAAAAGATCGCCGGTGTTGCGCGCAAATCAAGCAATCCCCTTGTTTTGCCTTTGACCATACCCGCAATATGATAGGTTGAAATGCCGTTCTCTTTGCTTGTCTCGTACATGGTATCCAAGGATACTTCAGGACGTTTGGGCATGAAACGTATCTGGTAATTAAACCCCGCTGTTGTCGTATCGGCCAGGGAGTCAAAATAAACCGCGTATACGCCCGGCTGGCTCAAATCAAAACCCGCCGCAACGGTCTTCACGTCGCGGTAAGATTCCACACTTGGGTCGGCGTCCCTGAACATTGAACCGCCCGGATATTCAACCCTTATTTCACCCTTTGTTTCCGCTCCGGCCTCATTCATTATTGCCGTAAGCCTTCCCGGGGACACAATGTTTACAGTGCGCCTTACAGTATAAAGCTCCGCCGCTGACATGCTCGAAAGCAGCAGGACCAGAGCGTACACAGATGCTTTTTTTATGTTAAATCTCATGATTCGGGTACTCCTTGCATGACCATGATACTTTTGTTTCATTTGTAGTTCCCCACGCCTATTCTGCAAGCGGATAATCACCGGGATCCACAAGGTCTATTCCGCTCTGCATCAGGACTCCGTATTCGCCGACAACCGGAAAATCATAATATAACATGAATCCTTTTTTATTATTCGCGAAGTCTCCCGCTTCCGCACCCACTATTACGGGTCCCAATGAAAATGGCGGCACGGCCACGCCAAACACTTTGCCTGCCGCGCCCTTCTTTAAAGCAGCACCCAATTCGGCCTTAACCGTGAACTTGGCCCTGTTTGCAGCTTCCCATAAATGCACCCAGGCCTCACCCCATATCTCCACACCCCACTTGTCTATTCCGATCTTGACATGGCCTCTGAAATCAGAAAAATTCTTTGCGACTCCAACGCATTCATTCCCTTCCACCCACCCGAGAATCACGAGCTTGCCGAATTCTACAATATCTATCTTTTCAACATTTACCCAGAAACCGACCTCGCCTTCGGCAATGCCGCCTCCGGCAGTAAAATAGAGCCTTAATTGCAGGCGCCTTCCGTCCATTGCCGCGGACCGGAAACAGTATTCCGCATACTCGACCGGCACTGTGCCGTCCCAGTCGCCCTGCTCGTAACAACCCGTTATCCCATTCAAATACACCCCTGTTGCCCCGACAGGTATGCCGAGCCCGCTTGCCTTGAATGTCATGCAGGTCTTTTTCAGGAACGGGAGAGGCATTGTATCGAGTTTTTCCGCGACTTCAACCACAGCTCCAAGCTCGCCTTCGAGCCCGGGCAATACGGCCGACGCTTCTCCGCCATAGTAAAAACCAAGGGCCGACGTATAGCCCATAAAAAGTTTTAAATTGCCCAATCCTATCACGTCGATAGGCACATGCAGATCTTTTGCATCAAGTTCAACACGGGCCCCGCCTGATGCTACATGAAAATAGGGATCGTCGTTGTCCAGCCTTATATCATTCAGCTCAACCCTCCCGCCTTTTAATATGTCCGGAAGGATTGCAGTGGCTTTATGACAGGTCAATGCTGGATTTTTAAAATCAAAAGCAATATCTTCAAATACAAGCCTGGCCCCTTGAAATAACGGAACTTCGAATTTTGTTATTCCCGGAATAAAGGAAACACCGGATTTGGCCACATGAAAATCAGCCAGCTGCAAAGACGTTGTAAGCCAGTTGGCCGATATGTCTTTGGGTAAGGTAAGCTGGCCTGTGCGGGCGTAAACGCCGTCTTTGTCGAGTCTCACATCTTCAAATTTTACGCCAAAACCAGACCAGCCGAGTCTTATGCTGTCGATGCTCCCGGAAAACTTGGTACGTTCGATAACTCCGCCGAAATTAACAGCAACAGTATCGATCCGCAGAGTGCTGCCGGACAGGTTGAAATTTTCCGGGCTAAAGGTACTTCCAAGATCGGGCGTCTTGATGGAACCGTCAAACAAATAGACCTTGAAATTCTCCTTTGCCGCAGTCAACCCCTTTTTCGCCAGGCCCACGCCGATGGTGTCAACATTCAAATCAAAAGGCATTGGAATATCAGAAAACTTGGTGGTCGCGTTGAATTCGGACACAATTCCGTCTTCATTTATCTTAAAAGTCTCTATGGTGACATTCCTGTCCCCGAACCATGGCAAATTATAGGGCGTGTGGATGGTCACGTTGCTGAGCACGCCGTAATATTTCCCGCTCGTATCCCTGCCAATGGAAACCTCCATATTATTACCAATGCCATGGCAATCAAAGCCGTAGAAATCAAAAGGCGTCAGGGGCGTGCCTATGTCCATTACGTCCACATCGCCGCCGGATGTCAGTGTAAACGCATGCACGGTAAGGCATCTGCCCTTCAATCCGTCTATCTCAATATTATTTGTCAGCTGCGCGGTGATGCCGGAACCAAGCGAAAAACTCCATCTGCTTATAGGATTGGGTATATCACCGTTATAGGACACTATAATATCCTTGTATCCTATTGTGACAAGCCCGGCAAGTTCTATTTTCCTTTCGCCGCGATGTATGTTCGCGTCAGCTCTTTTCAATCTCGGGGCCCCGGAGCCCATATCAATCATAATGTTAAAGTTCTTTACTTCAGTATTTCGCAGGGATTCAAATGCAAAATCCTGGGTAAAGACCAGGCTTCCCGAAAACCCTATGCTGTCCCTTGAAGCTTTAATACTAGTAAGGGTATCTTGCAAACCGTCAATATACGGCAGCGTATAAACCACTTTCCCGTTCGGCAGGTCAATTGAGATGTCGGAATAATCCAGTTTGCCTGTACTTATATTAAAGCTCAGATTGTTAAAGTTCGCTGTTGCGCCTTTTAAGGCATTGACCGGGAAACTGTCCGTCAATGAAAAATTGAAATTTTTCCCGGCAATTGTGAATTTATCGTCAACATACGAAAAAACTGCCGTATCTATGGAATATGCGAACAGCCCGATTGTATCCGATGCGTTAAGACCTATTTTGCTTGTGAAGGTAGAGGGGTTCATGCCGGTAAGGTTTAATGCATTCAATGTGATTGCCCTGCCGGAAAGTGACGGAATATCGGGAAAACTGTCTACACGCACAGTAACATTCTTCAAACCGGCATCCATTGCCTGCGCCCCGGCATCCACCTTGAAAAACATCTTTCCGGACAGGGCAAGATTGTTGTTGAAAAACTTTGCGCACAGAGGCTTGGTTTCATAATAAAAATCAGAAAGCCCCCTGGCGGTGATCAGTATGCTGTTGATGGCAAAAGCCGCGGTATCCAGAGATGTTCCGGCGCTGTCGATAAACGCCTCTCCCTTACCGGAAAAGTCAAGTTTTGGAAAATCTCCATACAATGCGGCAGAAGCGCCGTTTGGAAATGTGATCTGCGTATTATCGCCCAGGTTGATTTCGCATCCACCCCAGTGCAGCTTGAGACCGTAACCGTATTTTGCAGCATCGAGCCATACGGTTCCGGAATCAAGCGATATCCGGCCTTTTAGTTTCAACCCGGGTTTTTTATTTTCCCATTCCGGAATGATTTCAATGTTTTTCCCGCACACTTTTGCATTGTCCTTCATGTAGGGCAGGTCAAAACAGATGGAATCAATGACGATCCTGTCGTCTTTCAGCGTAAAATCGTACAATTGCATGTTTCCCGATGCGTTTTCCATCCAGCTTGAAATTATTCCGTAAACCGGGTCCGCAAAATTAGTCCTGACAATCCGTGAAGGGTCGAATGAATACCGTGCGATGACACTATCCGAGACACTATCCGAAAGGACATCGTTGACCGGGAATATATCAAGGCTATCGAGATCCAGATTGGTGGTTTTACCGGTAAGCCCGCTTACATTTGGGATACTCCACTTCAGCTGGACATTCTCCTTCAAGGTGATCTTTGAACCAGATGAAAGATCTTTTATCCCCTTCCCCGCCTTGATTCGGGCAAAACCATATTTTCCTATGGGGTATTCTACATTGAGAAGTTCAATACTGGCCTTTATGCCATAAGAAGTCACTTTATGGGTCCCGCTTAATTGTGTTACAGGATTGTCTCCATTTTGATAAACAGGGGTTTGAAAAAGCAGATTGCCTTTCCCGTCCGAGGTAAATTCAATCAAATCACCCGCTATGATTTCATTTTCACCTATACTGATGGGAAATGCGGCCTTTGCCTGGGTTACTCCTCCAGTTCCGGAAAGAGGGGATATAATTTCCGTCCACCAACTGGACGATGTATTAAGCTGGTTTGTATTTGTAAGAGCCAGATCGCCTGCTTTAAGAGAATATATCCCTTCTCCGCCATAGGGAGAACGATCCGGAACAACCCCATCGTAAAAGACAACATACGCGGAATCAATGTCTATTTCATGGTTTTGATGATCCAGGTGCGCATGCCTGACATTATATGCCGTGCTGTCGGGTTTTACAGCAAATGGATTCACAACGCCGTTTTCAATGCCAAGGTTTACGCCTGAATATGTCAAATGCATTCTTTTTGCAACCAGGGGGCTGTTCAGGGAATCATGGAATGCGGATAAATTGCCGGACACTATTATGCCATTCTCCGTGAGCGTGTCCCTTATTGCCTGGAGCGTCCAGCCGCTAAAACTTGCGCTTGTAATAGGGCTTGTCCTGCCTTTCATGTCAATAGCCTGAAGCCCTCCCAGTTGAACCGCTCCGTATAAGGGGACGTTCGCATATTTGAAATGATAGCTCCCCGCATCAGCCGTAATTGTATCTATCATCATCGTTTTATCATGTACTTTACTCAGGCGCAGGCCTTTCAGTTTAAGCGGGACCTGGTTTGGGACACTGTTGTATCTGACATTCGAAAGAAAACTGTCCGAAAGATCCACTGTTGTTATGATTTTACTACCATTCTGGCCGTCTATCCAGTTGAAACTGCTTTCCGGCACAGCCATGGTTCTACTTGGAATGCCAAGCGCATTGCACTGTGAATTAAATTCTATTTGAACATTTGCAGGAGGACCAACCTTGTCCGGCGCAATTTCTCCGCTTAATATCCAGTTGCCAAAATAGAAGAAATTTTTAATCGCTATGCCGTCTATCGTTCCATTTGAGTTAATTTTAAAACCTTGCGCCTTTCTGTTCCCTGCCTGGTCAATGGCATGGATGAATATTTCATAAACACTGCCGCTGTCCGTCTCGGACCCAATATTATCGAGCGCGTGAGTAATGATGTTTTGTTTGTTCCCGGTATAGTCAGGCAGGCTGTCCCGCGTTTCAATCCCGTTGCCAGTCTCTTTTATATATACCCTGACAAGAATATCAGATGGGTTTGTTGTAATGGCATCAGATGCAATGTTCCCATTCCAATGCAGCGTCATGGCTGAACCGTCGTGTGAAAGGGTGCATGCCGCCATCGAAGGCTCGGTGAAATCAAGGGTCAATGTATGGAGTGTTGTCCGTTTATGCCCTGCCATGTCCTTGGCATACGACGTAAGGACTGCATTTCCGTCCGTATCGACGTCCGTTATTGTATACTCAAGCCCATAGCCCGTATCCGAAAACAACGCGCTGTCGTCAATGGACTCTTCATTCGACGAATCGGTCTTTTTTATGGAAAAGACACTACGGCTTACATCCCGAAGGGAATCCACCTTCAGATAAACTTTGTATCTCTGCACGTTTCTCGTTGAATTCCATTCATTGCTGCCGGTAAAAGCTGCAACATTCGTATTTACTGAATAGTCGACAAGCGGGGCATCCAGATCTACTTTAAATTTAAAGCTCCGCTCCTGTAGTCTTGAGGGAATATTGAGAATATTCTGCGTCTGGACATCTAAAGTATATGAGTTATTCGTGTCATTTGGCCCAGGGGCCCATGAAATCAGCCTTGACTGGGGAAGGGATGTGTTGAACGCCGTATCCAGCCCGATATTCTGCAGGGTTATAACAGTTTGGTTGTTCCAGTTTGTTACAACATATCCGTATCTTAAAATGGGGGCATTGCCTGCCGCAAGGGCATGCAGTATTTTAAAATGCTGGGAGCCTGTTGAACAAATAGCCTGGCCGATGATATTGAAATCAGGGATTTTTGATGTATCGATCCTTATTCCCTGCGAAGTAAATGTGATACTTGAGTCCGCACCGCCAGGAGATATTGCGGCCTTCAGCCAGACAGTATATGGCCCGTTCTTGACTCCCGTTGTGTCAAGAGCAATGTTCCTTTCAGTCTGAGAGGCGGCATCGGACTTTGGTATTGTTAAAACAGGATTACCCAAATTATTAGGTTGCAGACCATTTAATGAAAGAACGCTGTACACCCAGATATTCAAACCGTTGTAAATTGTAGGCCCTGTTATTTTTGCTTTTACAGCATTTGGTGTAGATCCAAACCAGAGATTACCACTGGTGTCTATCGCCCCCTGATTGCCGAAGTTTACACCAGAAATAACAGGATCTGCCCATGAAAATTCAAAATCCCCGGATTTTTGAACAATGTCTTTCTCTTTGATATTGGCGGTCACGGTTAATTTATAATTGCCGTTCAGCGGCGGGCCAGTAACGCTATCGAATATGCCTGCGCCATTCCAATGTATGGTCTTGGAGGTATCGGATGCTACGGTATAGGTGCCTGCTGAAATCTTTTTGCTGCTGTCATTAGCCTGCGTCCACTGCACAGCAAACGTGCAGTACCCGCCATATCCGTTTATTGTTACATTTGCAGATTCAGGAAATACATTCCCGCTGCCTTGGAATAAGGTAACTGTTATATTTCCCGGTTCGACTCCTATGTTATTTTTGAATATCTGGATTTTTCTTACCAGCTGTATATGGTCTGTTCCAGAGGAATTTGTCTGCACAACAAGGAACAGGTCCTGGCCGTGTGAATAATCGTTAGGATTGAAAGGAACTGACAACCCTTCAAAATCCTGACTATCATACGCAAGAGTACATGCAGTTTCCAGTCCCGGATTTGCCAGGCTGGTCAGGTCATTTGTATCCGTAACTATGCCGACAATGATTGGAATGGATTTGCCGTCTATTCGTGTGTCTCCACCATACCCGAGCGTAATCTTAAAATTCAGGTCCGGTCCTGTACTATCAATAATCGCAATACCCGAAATGGCAGGCTTGTAATCCGCCCTTATAAACTGAAAACCCTCGATGGTATCGCTAAAATTTCCACACCCATCACTTTTTATGCGTCCAAATAATTTATATGTCCCTGGTTCCAAGAATTTCGCAAGGTTCGTTTCATGTATATCCCCAATAAAAGAAACCGAATCACCGATCCGTTCAGTATTATTCGGCTGAATAAGACTATCTTTTATCTTCGTCTCTAACAACCCGCTCCCACTATCTACAATGCCATTCGACGAGTCCTTTACTATCCAGTTAAAAAAATAGCCGGCAGGACCTTCTATAGAATCAGTGACGCTGCCCATCATTGTTCCCGTATTTACATGCGGCGTCCAATCTAATTTTACATACTTTGGGGTGCCAAAGCTCCACCCTGACGTATCACCTGCAGGTTGTGTGGGCGCTACGATGGTGCTAAGCTCGGGACGACGGCGAAGGTATTGAGAATAGGTCATGGTGTCAGGTATTGATCGTACGGCACTAAAAATTGAATCTGTTAAATATACGCTTAACTCCCAATCGCCCCCACCCGCAACACTGTCAATATCAAGAGGGATAGATGCATTAACTTTGTTAAACAATATTTCACGAGAAAAATTTGTATCATATTCGGCAGAAGGATTCTCATCTCCCCAGAAATGCACTGTATCTCTTCCTGAAAAAACCCTACCACTAAGTCCGTTTAGAGAAAACGACCAATCCAAAAAAGCAGCTTGCGAAAGCGTATCGCGTTTGCCGTATATTACAGCACCTATAGGAAATGTGAAATACGTACCACTCCCATCAGGAACCGCACCATCTAAGACATATAGTCGCATGCTATCCACTATCATATTTTCATCATCGGGTATGTTTCGCAAATGCTCTACTCTTAATGAGGCTGTAGAATTTGTAAACCTAAAAACATCAAAGGGGCCTGTTTCCAAATCATATAAGTCGTTTTTACTTAACTCAATATATCCTAATTTATCTTGTGGCAAATTCTGAGAACTTGCTACAGTAATATTTCTTGTAACTGGGTCTGGAAAACTTCCTCCTTTTGCAAGAGTTGGCCCCACATCTGTATAAGTTGAATCGTCGCCAGGAATGCCAAGCGTTTTCCAAATGGTTTTTTCTCTATGTCCTTCCTGACATATTCCAGGACGGACATCTAATGGATCTATTCCCCATATTGTTTTAAAGAAAGCCTGCCCCTCATCATCAACATCTATCCTAAATAGTCCCAGATCTATATAAAAACCGTTTTCGACTTTCTGAATCCTTAAAAACATATAGCTATAGCCAATCGATGGCTTATACAAATTAGCTGCTAAATAATATTCCGTATTGGCTAACATGGTAAACCTAACGGTACCATCTCCTGGAAGATAAAACATGTTACCAGGATCTTCTTCTTCATCTAAATTTAAGGGACTATCATCAGAGTTAAAATAAATAATAACATTCTGATTTGACTCGGTACGAAATTGAGCGTATCGAACTATATTACTATTATTCACCACCATAGGAGTTATACCATCTACGAAACCGCTGCGGTTGCCTGCAATGATGTTATAATGCTCTGTTCCGGACGATTCTATTTTCAAATCAACATTTCCATCGGGTAATTGCGCATACAAAACAATAGGGCTTAAAATCATCAATAAAATAAGAGGGCATATAAATGCCTTTAAAACATTTCTTTTGAGTAAACATTTTGGACATATTCTCATAAATGCCCATCCTTTAAGTTGTAGACTTCATGATTTTCTCATTATGCGAATGGCAGAAGTATAGTGTATTTGTCATTTCATGCGCAATATTTATTTTGCTATCCCCTGAATGACAAATATTGTATATTAATGTCTATGAAATTAACAATGATTGTTTTAATCTTTTTGGTTAATTTTTGCTTCGCAATTAAAATTGCGGACAACGGACCGAATTTTGCCAGGATAAATTTTGTGATAATGGGAGATGGCTTTACGCTCGATGAACAAAGCAAGTTTGACAGCTTGGCCAACCTTCTTAAAGAAAGCCTATTTTCCTTCACCCCATACAAGCAATACCAAAAATTCATCAATATACATAGAATAAATCTGGTTTCAGAGGAATCCGGCACCGACATCCCCTCAGAAGGCAATTATATTAGCACTGTTTTAAACAGTTATAGGGGAACATATGGATATGGAATTCGTGAAGACATTGCGGAGGGAATCGCAACGGATTCTATCGGATCTTGGGATGCCGTCATTATTATTATTAATTATCATCAAGACGGTGGTGCAACGAGAGACAAAGTGTGCTTTTTCGGCATTGACGATTATTCGAATACTTGCAGGCATGAAATTGGTCATGCTTTTGCCAATCTTGCGGACGAATACGTAGGTTTCACATTAGACACGAATCCTCCTCCGTATGTAGTGGAACCCAATGTTGCAGTTCCGCCGGATACAACACCCGAAACTATAAAATGGGCAAAGTGGGTAACAGGTGGAGTACTATGGCCTACACCTAATGAGGGAATTTATTCTTGGCAAGTAGGTCTTTTTGATGGAGCAAGATATACTTATGGTGTTTACAGACCGGAATTCTTTTGCATAATGCAAACAGGGGGGGGGGCATACTGCCGCATTTGCACAGAAGCGATTGTACTTAAAATCAAAGACAAAGTAAACACAATAGACTCACCCAATCCCCCTTCGTGCAATGTTGGTTACACAACAGAACCGCTTGAATTTTCGCTTGGCCTTTTAGACACAGAAAATATCCATTACATAGTTAGATGGTATTTAGACGACAGCCTTCTCACAGACGAACAGGCTCACACAATAACAATCGTTCCGACATCATTTAATTTTGGCACAAATAATCATACACTAAAAGCCATTGTAAAAGACTCATCAACCTACTGGTATCATCCAGGCTGGGACACCGTCCCCTTCGTTAAAAACGACCCCCGCAACCTCATGCAGGACACCATTGTGTGGCCTCTTATTTACGGTATTGCAGTTGAGAAAGCCACGCTTGCGCAAGCCCAGCCATTATTCAATGTATTCAGCACAGGCAATGCTGTTGGCATACGCTTTAATCCGCAAGGGACGTTCAGGCTCAGCGTGCATGATATACGGGGAAGGCTTGTGGATAATATGGGCAGCGGTTTTTCACGGGTTACTGTCCAAAAGCAGTTCCGCCCCCTTGCCTCGGGGGTGTATATTGTGCGACTAATAGCCGGAAGCAGGGTTTATTCTGGAAAAGCGGTTGTGCTGAGGTGATTTTGCTAAAGGTATTAGTTTGCCAGTCGCACGACCCTGAATCCAATTCCATAGGTATGTTTTGAAGACGCCCAGCCTATTCTTGAGCCAGCGTTAACGCTGGTACTGCTATATCCCCCACCCTTCATTATCCTGTTGCTTCCGCTCTCTGCGCCTGTGTAGTCTGTTCTGTTGTACTGACGTACAGTATCCTCATCAATGTTCCAGCACCATTCCCATACATTCCCGGCTAAGTCATAAATACCGGAAGGATTCGGCATAAAGGAAGCAGCCTCAACCGACGAAGGAGGCTCTTTGCATCCGTAATAATTTGCATTAGCGCAACTTATGGTGCCATCGAATGTTGGATACTGCATCTGCGCCGCACCCCTTGCCGTAAGCTCCCATTCATCCTCTGTCGGCAGCCGGAGACCGTTCCGCGTCCAGTCGCAAACCAGATTATTGGCAGAAGAAAAATTAATGGATGTGTAGGTATAAACCGTATCAAGGCCGTTTAATCTGCTGCGCGCATTGCAATACATTATCATTTGAAACCAGGTTATATAGTCAACAGGATATTTTCCTGAAGATTCCCTGAAATACGAAGGTGCCGGTGCCGTGTCCATCACATCCTTAAATTCACTCACTGTAATTTCCGTTGAATCCATCCAGAAATCATATGAAATCGTTGCCGTGTTTGAATCCTTGTCCAGAAAACTGCCTGCATGAATGAGCTTCATGCCAGGGGAAGCATAGGATTTTACGGTAAATCTCCGGACTGGACTGGATGCAGTTGAATTTCCATCTTTGGCAGTTATTTTCCAGTAATAAACCGTATTAAAAATTAACTTTGTAACCGCATACGTTGTATCCGATATGGATGCGCCAATTATTGC
Organism: Candidatus Raymondbacteria bacterium RIFOXYA2_FULL_49_16; assembly: GCA_001789205.1. GTDB lineage: Bacteria > Fibrobacterota > OXYB2-FULL-49-7 > OXYB2-FULL-49-7 > XYB2-FULL-49-35 > XYB2-FULL-49-35. The sequence goes on from MFYT01000096.1 coordinate 25,445, forward strand.
CAATTGGCCGATATCTGTCCCGAAATAGACATCGTATCGCACTGAATCCCCATCCGGATCGATTGCTTGCCTCCAGGTCAGAGTAACGCTCTTTTCCTGATTAAGCGCGCTGTCGGAGGGAGCAAGACATATGGGAGCAATTGGAGGGTTGTTTACGGGTGTTGGATCAACAGGATTATTATTAGTGCAGCTAAAGAATACAAATGCAAGGATGCATAGCAGCCAAATACTGTTCTTCCTCATATGACACTAAAATAATATTTATTCGATTGGAGAGAAAGAAATCTCTATTACTCGCATTTCCATTCCACAATCTCAAAATTAGTCTCTGTCAAAAGCCCCAGCGGCGCTGAATAATTATACGGCAGCTTCAGCCGGTCGATCTTTCCATCAATAAACAGATTCTGATACGGCTGGGCTTCATCAGCACGCGCCAGGAACGCTGCTCCGGCAACAGTTATTATTCTGTATTCTTCCAGACCCTTTAACGTATATGGTCGCAAAAGGCCGGACAACACACTAATTTCTCAATATTATCCATATGCGAAGCGGTGTACTGCTCATCGGCGTGGATAAGCCTTACCTCGGCTTTCTTTGCCTGTTCCACAGCCCTGTCCGCACGGGCGATCAGGTCATCACTGTTTTCCGGCATTCCGGCCTCCTGTTGATATGCTGGTAAGATAGGTTCCTGCAAATCAACCCGTCAAGCTCATTGTTAGTTTCCGCATAAATCTGTAATAACCATATTGAACCAGGAAACCGCCTTCGGGTTGTTTCTTCTTTCATCCAAAATTCCCACATCAACCTCTACAAAAGGAGCCCCTATGCCAGAAGTCAAAGTCTCTTTCTCCGAGAACGTCCCCAGCCCGGACTACAAAAGTAAACGTTTCAGCGTCGAACTGTCCGACCAGGTCCCTGACCCCAAGTCCATCCCTGCCGCTGTCCAGGCCCTTTTCCAGATCGCAAAGCATGAAGTTACCAGCCAGATTGCCGCAAACAACGGCAAACCCGCATCTTCGACCCCTGCCGCACCCGCCCCTGCTGACCATCCGGCAAGCCAAAGGCAACTGGCAGCCATTTTCGCCATCGGAAAATCCCTGAACCTGTCACGCGAAGATGTGGAAAAGTTCAGCGGCGTTAGCCTGGAACAGGCCAAACTCAACGCACGTGACGCGTCGAAGATCATAGAGCACCTTAAAATGCGCCAGAAGCAGGCGGCCTGACATGAAAATCACTGTCAAAAGCCTCTCCTACTCAACCTACTCATCCTTCATCAACTGCCCACAGCAGTTCTTCTACTCGAAAATCCTGAAAAAACGGCCTGTTGGCGTGTCCGCGAACCTTCCCTTTGGCAGCGGCGTCCATGCCGCAGCTGAATACATGTACCGGCGCCAGCAGGCCTTCCAGGAACCCCCGGAAGTCGATGTGCTCATGCGTATCTTCCAGAGCGTCTTCGACCACTCGACGGACGTGATCTATGGCGAGAAACAGCCCAAAGAACAGTTGTTCTCCACGGCCAGGCAGTTACTGACACTCCTGGTGAATGAACCGCCTGTCCGGGTCATTGCCGTTGAGCATGAGATCCTCGTCCCTGTCGATGGTTTCTATGTCATAGGCAGGATCGATTTGCTCACCGAAGACCAGAATGGTCTGATTCTCTGGGACATAAAAACCGGCGCCAAGAAGTACTCTGATGAAGACCTGAAACGAGTGGCACAGCAGCTGGCTTTGTATGGGCTTGGCATCAGCAAACCCGTCCGGTACGCTGTGAAAACGCTTCTGAAGCTGAAGGAACCCAGAATTGAGAATCTTCAGGTTCCGGTCACGCAAGCTGACCACCAGGAGATCATCGAACAACTGTTGATGGTCAAGGATGCCATGGAATGCGGAAAGCCATATAGAATCCGCAGTTATCGCTGCGAAACGTGCGGCTTCAAGCACCTTTGTGACCCGAATAACCAGAAGGAGAACACGCTATGACTGAAACTCGTTGTGTACATTGCGGCCATTCCCTGCTCGAAACTGACGGCAACATCATCAATGCAGAAAAATTGTTCAAGGTCCTGATGGTTCCGGTTATACGGTTTGTACCGGATAGCCATTGCCAAAGGTGCGGTTCAACCCTGCCCCAGGAACATGGGCAGGCTGCTTAGAAGGAGACCCATATGCTTACATGTATTATTTGCGGCTTTCAAGCTGAAACCGAGCTTGTTCATCATATTCATGCTGACCATGGGAGCGTGAAGGACTATTTGAACGAGTTCCCCTTGGCCCACATTGTATCGCCTGAAATCGAACAGCTGATTCTGGGCGGCAAGGGTACAAGCTTGATCGACGCCACTTCATCAGCTGTGCTGGCAAAACATTTCAAATCCATCCAGCCCAGACGGTCGGATATTTCCGTAACCGAATAAACCTTAACAATTCGGAAGGAGGTGAACACAATGAACCCCAACATCGCGAAACTCATCATCGCCAGCGTATTGACAATTGCGGGAAATGTCCTGCTTGCCAATTCGACACGCCCACCCCAGGAGCAACCGTGAACCACGCAGAAGACCTGCTACTATTCGACAAGTTGCTTCGCCTGCTCGAATCCGCTGTGAAAATCATGGCAATCGCCACGTTAATCACCGAAATTTCAAAAGAGCAGAGCCCTGAAATACGGCAAAGTATGATTGCCGTGTTGTCCGGGATTATCGGGATGGCGATTCCTATCATGCAACAACATGAGTCGGAATACTACCAGCCTGGTTATTGAAGCGGCTATCAACACAACCAGAGGGCTGTCTGGTGTAAATACCAGGCAGCCCTTTTCATTTTCAAAAAAACGAAAGGAATATCATGGGAAGAACTCTGCATTACACACTGCTGCGCAATGACGCATTCCCAATAACTGAAAAGGATTGGGACCGCATCATCGCTGCCACAGAAGCCTTTAATACCAAATTCACCTGGACCTGCGAACGCGTGGGTTTCCATAACGTAGACTATTACCCGCGGTGGCCTTCAAGGTTCAAGAATTCCAGGTTGCCTGTTGACGGCGACGCCTGGGAATATATCAATGCGCGATATAAGCGGTTGGAGAAACGAAACCTGAATCATCTTCAGATCGTCCGGCGGATGCTTTCCGAAAAATTCATTGCCATTCATGGAGACAATCCTGATAAGATCGATCTCCAGCAGGCGAACGGCTTTACAAAAGTTGCAGGCAATGAATGGAACGCATTCTTGACCGTCGCATGGATTGTGACGGTATCGACCATGCTGCCGAACCATGAGATTGAGCTGAACGACGAAGGCCATTTTCTGAAATGCCCGCTTGTGATCAAAAACGGCAAGGCCAGACCGAATTGCATGCGCATGGTCGAGTACATCCACTGGCTGAAATTAAAAATCAGGGAAGGCATTGTGGCTTATCAGAAATACCTGCCCGAGGCAGAGGAAAACTACAAAACCTTCAAGGATGTCGGAACCAAATCAATCGGCTTCTTCTGCAGACCGGTGGATCGCGCTGACTTTGAACAGTACCCGAAGTTTGACACGGTTACTATTGATATGTCCGGTGAAATCACCGGCAATCCATTGGCAATTACGGGTGGCTTTGAAGGGGAATATTACGGCAAGGTCAGCCAGACCGAGGCAATTCTCAAGGCAAAGAAGTGCTTTGAGAACATTTTCAAATCCATTTTCCCGCACAAGGAGGCAAAAACATGACCGAACTGGACATCACGGAACTGAGGATTTATCCCGTCAAGGAGCGTAGGGCAGGCTTGCTTGCTTTCTGCACAGCCACGCTCAACAATGCCCTTGTCATAACGGGCATTCGTATCGTAGAAGGCAAGAAAGGCGTCAGTGTCGCTTTTCCTGTGAAGAACAGACAACCCGCCGTGTATTTCACAAGCGACGAGGCCAGAAAGCAGATTTGCGACAGAATTCTCGCGACGTACATCATCAACCACTGCGTCGATGATTACGGAGAAAGAACAAAACAGGCTGCACAAGCCTAAAAAAGGAGACAAAATGAAAGAAGGCAGATCAATCACAGCGCTTGCCGAAGAGGTCGAGCTTCAGGCAAAGGCGAAGAAAGACTATGTCGTTCCGACAAGCAGAATGCACATGACCGACACCGCTACACTGGCCCTGGACGGAGTCGGCACATTCGACTTCACCGAACACGCACACGAACAGCTGGCTCAGCGCTTGGACATTCCCCGCAAGTATTATGACCGTATGCGCCCGTCACCAGGGCTTCTGCAGGCTAACGTGAACCACTGGTTTACAAAAGAGCCTGAAAAGCGTATGGTCCGCACGTTCCAGAACGGCAGCAACACGGTCAGGGCGATTCTGAGCGACCGGTATCACCGGTTCGACAATTACGATTTGATGGCGCACATCCTGCCGATCCTGAAAGGGCTGGGCAATGATGTCATCGTCGCTTCGTCAGAGATCACAGAAAAGAAGCTGTATCTCAAATGCGTCTTCCCAAAACTGCAGCAGGCGGTGAAAGTGGGCGACATGGTCCAGAGTGGTCTCATGATTTCGAACTCGGAAGTGGGCTGCGCCAGTTTCCAGCTGACCAGGTTCATTTACAGACTCGTATGCCTTAACGGAATGGTAATGGAAGATGGTCGGACAAGGCGCTACCACATTGGCGCTCGGCAGGGTGTGGACGAAAGCATCTCTCATTTGCTGTCTGACGAAACGGTCAGAGCCGACGACCAAGCTTTCTGGTTCAAAGTACGCGATCTCACGACTGCAGCGGCAAAGAATGACGAGGAATTCAGCCGCCATGTGCAGAAACTCAGGGATGCGACGAAGCTGCGGGTTGAAGCACAGCCTGTTGATGCCATCACAGCACTTGCCGACACGTTTGTCCTGAACGAGTTTGAACACAACGCCACGCTCGAACATTACATCCGCGACAGCGATTTCTCGCTGTACGGCATGGCGCAAGCTTTGACCAGGACGTCGGCAGATGTCAAGTCGTACGACAGGGCCACGGAACTGGAGAAGTTTGGCGGTCAGCTGATAAACATATCAGGGGCTGACTGGCACACCATTTCCAAGGCCGGAGTCAATTAAACCTTAAAAAAGGAGCAATCTCATGGGATTCTTTGAATTTCTCTTCAGACCGCAGCCAAAACCAGCCAAAGCCCCTGCTTCACCCGCAGACAGGGGCTCCTCGCCTGCCCCGGAACAGCCACAGGCCCAGGGGCCCATTCCTGCCCAGGAACCACCGCGTATCCAACGTGCCCCATTGCCCGCAGGACGAGCGAAACCCAGGCAGGAAGCACGGCTTCCCGGACCGTTCGATCAGTTCGTAGCGGCAGGGCTCAGAGCAATACGGTTCATCGATAAAAAAGGCTATCGCAAGGCATTGGCTGGAGTCTTGTATCGCAAAGGACACATCATCGCGACCGATGGTCATAGACTCCTCAAGGAACGCGTACCCATTCCCGCTCATCTGGACGAGGTCATAATCCCGCCGGAGCTGTTTGTTGCGCATCGGCATGTTCCCATCAAGACACTTTCCCTGACCCGCGACCGGAAATCCCTGATGGTGAATGGCCAGCCGTGTCGCTTGATCGTAGGTGAAAAGTATCCGGACACAGACTCTGTGACACCAACGGTGTTCAAATTCCAGATCACCTTTGACAGGCTGCCGGTGGAAGATGCGCTGAGGCTGGCTGGCGAAAGCAAGCAGGCCGTATTCACGACCATGATGGGCAATAGGCTCAGGATGACTGTAAACCAGACCGTTCCGCCGACGGTCATCCCCTTCAAGGGACAGGTGGAGAACACGGAATTTGCCTTCAATCCGGCTTTCTTGCTTGGGGTGCTGCGGAGCCTTGAAGGTGACAACGTGACAATGAAAGGGAACTCACCCTTGAGCGCATTCGTGTTTCAGGGTGAACAGCCTGAGAGAACAGCGTTGCTGATGCCGGTGAGGATCACAGCGGAAGAAATGAGAGCAGCAGCTTAACAAATGATCACGCAGCCCGTAAACCCCGCAAAAGGGCGCGGCCGATTCAGGGGCGGGAGCAATCCTGCCCCTGGTCGGTTTTCTATGGAGGAAAACACAATGGATTTTGCGATTCTAATCGGAAAGATTTTCTGGGGCGCTATTGTAAGCCTCGGGATGATCTTATTGGTAATCATATTAGAAACAACCTGGAATGCCATCGGGCATTACCTCAAGGTACGGCGCATCCAACGACGGATAAAACTGCTTGGCTTTCGGGACCCAACCGGTGTAAAAATCATTGATGACGGTATAAATTCAGAATTGGCGGGCAATGCCGCTGCCGGGTTCGATACGTCCGGGAACAGGTGCATTAAAATCAGCAAAAGCCTCTATGAAAGCTTGACGATATCTGAATTTAATTTCGTAATTTCGCATGAAATAGCGCATTTCATTAACGGCGACTGCCGGGACGATGAGGAACACCGGCGCCTGGCCGATGCGAATTTGTTTGTCCGGGCAATACTCTTGCCCGGGATCAGGAAACGGCATAGGGAAAAAGAGCGCCGGGCAGATATTAAAGCCCTGGAACTTCTTCAAGCAGCCGGATTGCCAATGCACGGAGGGGTGGCCTTTGTTCAAAGGTCGGTTGAAGAGGAATCAAAGCTTTGGTTTATTGACCGGCTTTGGAATTCAATTTACCATACCTATCCCCTATCTTCAAAACGGGTTGCGTATCTGGCTGCGGAAATCAAGCGGCTTGAAAATAGCGGCATAACGAAAAAGCACGACCTGGCCTAACCCGCGAGGCGCAGACCAGTTGCGGGGTGGGGAGAAATCCCTGCCTCGCGCTGGTTTTTCAAACATAAATTTAAGGAGTGGATTCTAATGGCAGAAGAACATAATCCCGATTATCAGTGGAAACGACTGTTTCTCGATGACACCCGCGCGTGTCCGCAGGGATTCGATCTCTCCCGCAACGCCACAGACTGTGTTGAAAAATTAAGGTCAAATGAATATGATGAGATCTGGCTCGATTACGACCTTGGCGACGGGCTGGATGGAGACCATGTTGCCCATGAGATATGTGCGCTTTACCGTGATGGCAGCATCCCGCGACTGAAGAAGGTCGTGGTGCATTCGTCAAACAAGAAGGGATCGGCGCACATGATGGAAGACTTGAAAAGAATGACTGGGCTTGAGGTGGTCAGGAATCAACTGGCAAAATAACGCCTGCAAAAAAAATGAAAATGCGGGGTAGGATAATATTCCAGCCCCGCACTCATAAAATCTATTGCATAAACGATAGCGGGAATCTATATTACATACTGGGACCAACCTAACCGCGTGGAATTGTATTCCTGCCCGCAAAGCATTAATACAATTCCACAACTACATTTTTCGTTCTTTTAGCCCACCTGCAAAGGGTTGCACTGGAACGGTTGACAAACCGCTCCGGTAATCGCGCCCTTTGCAGGGTTCGCCTTGGCGGAAACGTCGAGGCGATGCGGCTAGGGTTGGTCCCTGAACCACACGCGGTTATCGGGGCCTTTTTTATTTTTACCACCCCGATAATCGCAGTCCGAGACCTTAACGGGTGCGAGGGGCCATGACTTTTTTCTTCAAAACGAATCAATCTGAATCCCAATTCAAGAGAGGTGTCTTATGAGTGGACTGCTTAAAATGCGTACCGTATTTCTTCAAAATGACCTCGGACAACCGTTCAAAATCACGTTGAAAGATGGGACGGTTTATATCGGCTTCCCAGAAATCATTGGCGGCTCTATGAGAGTATCGTTGACCGCCGATTCAACATTCAGGTTGAAGATGAATGGACAGACCATTCAATTAAAATATTCTGAAGTAGACAAATATGAAATGATCACAAAACAAGGGAGACGCCAATGAATATTTTGAGACTATCGCAAATAATTACTGTTTTATTTTCTATTTCCTGCTTTGCCCAAATAGACTGGACCTGGCGCAATCCGCAAGGACAGGGATTCAGCCTTAATTCAATCACTTATGGCAACAAGCAATATGTTGCGGTGGGCATATACGGCACCATCCTTACCTCAGCAGACGGCAGATCCTGGACGATCGGGAATTCTGGCATAACGGCTGCCCTTAATTCAATCGCCTACAGTGACAGCCAGTATGTTGCTGTGGGAGAAGATGGCATCATCCTCACCTCTCCGGCCGTGGATGTATCTGTTGAAAAAAACCAACCGCCCGTAAAACCCACCACCTTATGCGCGCAACACCTGTCCACCAATTCACTGCGTATAACATTGCCGCAGGCATTGCGGTCGTCAACCTTAGTGGCCTCCATCTTCACTATTGCGGGTAAAAAGCTTAATAGCAGCACCATTGCCACCCCTGCTGGAGAAGCATGTGTCAGCAGTATCAATCTTCCCGCAGGCTCCGTGATGGATACGGAATGCTCCGTTTCCATGATCGCGAACCGCGCAATGGTTCGAAACGTCCTGCCTTGGATTAATATATCAACACCCTATTTGGGTGTTTTTTTAGCCAAGAATGTGGTATAACTATGATAGAGAACAATTAACTTAACTCAAATGGAGGTTTCTATGAAAACCATTCTATTCCTGATTCTCGCCTTTGCTACGGTCTCTTCATGTTATGAGCCAATATCTGTCGCAGCAACATCAACCGCCAAGATAGTCTCAACGAATTGGGCTGACAGCTCGGCGTATATAGAGGCTACGTTATACTTTCATTATACCAAGGTCGTGTTCACCGCTGAAACCGTACATGTCGGTTCGAGCGTCATATACGATGGGGTGACATACGGATGTTCCGATGCAAAGGTTAGAAAGCGCTGTCTATTGACTCGTTCTGCATCTGGAAAGTATTATATACGAGGAAACATAACAATATGGGTTGGCGTGGTGTCGAAATATATGGCAACGCATAGGGGCGAGAGAACATACTTGTCTTATTCGTACACCAGATACGGTACTACCAGTTGCTATGACAGCATCATTAAACCGCTCACATCCATAGAATCCTCTTTATTGTCGTCAATGCCTGGGGTATCAATACTCTCCACCAACAACGGCCTGCGCATAACCAATGCCGTGTTCCCGGTGAAGATCTACGATGTCGCCGGACGATTGGTCTATTCCCATGGACCTGGTTCGACGATATGCGCAGCGGTGAGGCCTGGGGTGTATTTCGTGAGACATGGGGATGCGGTTAAAAGGATTGTGAGGATATAACAACACTTTTCAAGAAGGAATTGCATATGAGGGTAATTATTCTCGTTCTTATATTGATGTTCAGCCTACGGGCCCAGAACTACTTTGAAGCATCCGGCCAGACGAAGCCGTTTACGCTTGCTGCGGGTCAGAAAGCAGATTGGGACGATCCTACAACCACCACAGAGGCCCAGCTTGTTCAGCCTCCCGTAGCTGAAGTATCGGTATCCCCCAATCCATCAAACTAAACAAGGAGATGTCTTATGAAAACGGTCTTATTCCTGGTTCTCTTTTCTACCATTTCCTTTTCAGCGTCACCATATGTTCTTACGGGAAAATCACAGCAAGTTGAATCCGTAAACTGGGCTGTTACGCCTCCAATGGCGACAGTTGCAGATACGCACGGTATACGATATAACGAATCCCTGCTATCTCCATCTTCTCCTATAAAAGGATGCTTCTATTATTTACACATATATAATGTAACAGGTTTAAACGGTTGTGTCGTAACATCCTTTTCTAACCTCCCGATAAATATTTATGGCATTGGGGATATAGTAGTAAGGTATCAAGCACCCTTGACCTACACCGCCTCAACCGGGAAATATAATTTTCCAGTGGGGACATATTTTTCTACCATTTATATAAGATCTGATATGGGGGGCTGCGTTGGCATTAACGATATATTGGTGAATTATGATCTGTTTCCAGTTTCCGCAATCAATGCTACACGCCCAAGCAGCATAGAATCATCACAAATATCTATCAGGAAGGATATTGAAATTGTCTCTACTGGGTATGGGGTCAAGATTATCAACACCACCTCCCCAGTCCGAATCTATGACACCACAGGCAGGGTCGTTTATTCCCATGGACCAACCAACTCACTGATTGTGCAGTTAAGGCCGGGGGTGTATTTCGTAAGGCATCGGGATGTGATGAAAAAAATCGTAAGAATGTAGGCAAATAGAAGGGGAAATTATACCAGAGTCAATTGTGGTATGTTTTAATAAAGGAATTCTCATGAGGCAGATATGGTATCTCGTGTTCGTCATAACTATGATTACTACGGCCAGTGGCCAGTCAATCATGGAGGTGGTAAAAAAGAGCGGGGGTAGCGAAAGAATCACGATCGACGCAATAACCAAGGTCACGTTTACGCAGACAGATATGGTTGTTGGCGGTGCTGGGAGTTCAATTGCGATTGATAATATTTATAAAATCATCTTCAACGACGATTCAACGACAACAAAACCGACACCTTCAACCACGACCGGGCTTATGGAGAAAATTTACCCCAATCCATTTAATCCAACTACAACTGTTAGTTTTAACATGCATGTTGCGGGTAAATTAACAATTGAGATTTACAATGGCCTGGGCCAGAAGATAAAAACGGTTTTCAAGGGTCCGAAGGCAGCTGGATATCACAACCTTTCATGGGACGGTACGGATGACAAAGGTACTGGGGTTGGCACTGGGGCGTATTTAATGCATATGGTCGCAGGAAATCAAAAAATCGATAAGGTGTTAACGCTGATAAAATAAGGGGCAAACCATGAGAATTCTTTTTATTCTAACAATGCTACTTATCATCCAGGGATTGTCTGCGCGTGTCCTGAATGTGCATACATCCACGGGCTCAACTATGTTTGATCTTTCGACCGTGGATAGTATTACAATCGATTCCATTCTGTATCCCGGCATGGTAAATGTACCCGCAGGTACGTTCCAGATGGGTTCCACTGCAAACAGTGACGAGCAACCAATACATACCGTCACCATCTCTTCCTTCTGGATGGACACAACCGAGGTAACACAGGCCGATTACCTGTCTGTCACGGGCGTGAATCCTTCCAATTTTACAGGTGACTCCCTGCGACCGGTGAACGCGCTGACCTGGTACGATGCTGTGCTTTACTGCAACGCTCGTAGTAAGCGCGATGGTAAGGATACGGCATACTTCTATAGTTCAATAACAGGTACACCTTTCAGCGGTTGTACTGGATTGGCTGACCTTGCTCAAGATACCTCTAAACATAGCTACCGTCTGCCCACCGAGGCTGAATGGGAATTTTCATGCAGGGCAGGAACCACCACAAGTTATTACTGGGGTGGCGGTAATGCTGACCAATATGCTTGGTATTTCGATAATGCGGGATTTACAACCCATACGGTTGCCAGCAAAGCAAAAAATGCATTCGGGTTGTATGACATGTGCGGCAATGTGTTTGAGTGGTGCTGGGATTGGAAAGGCAATTATGGAAGCGGGGCAGAAACAGACCCCACAGGCCCAGCAACAGGTACTTACCGCGTGTTACGTGGTGGCGGTTGGGGCTACCGGGTTGGAGACATAAGTTCTGCGGTACGCAAATACCCCGGTTCACCAGACCAAGTGGGCAACACTAATTACGGTTTCCGGGTTGTCTGCCGCCCCTGATGTTTGCTCCACGTATTATCAGTCAGCATTAAATTACGACCCTCAACCCTGGACAACCTCCGGGGTTTTTTTATCCCCCCCCCCTGATACTTCCGCCCCCTTTATGGTATCACCATTGTAAAGGAGGTCTCTATGAAAACCATCATTATTCTCATGTCTCTGTTTCTTGCCGGTTGCCGTCTCGTCGCAATCGACACTGACGTCAAAGCCCCGCAGGTTGTCCAGCCCGGCCAGCCATTTGAAACCCGCCTGCTCACCCTCGGTTTTATTGTCGATTCAGGCAAGACCCACTTCCGCGACGAGTTCCGGTGCGATTCCGTCATTCTCGCGGCTCTTTTGCCCCAGGGATGGCAGATGATCGGTATCCGGTACGCTGTGATCGCTGATTTCGATGAATTCATTGAGGGAGTGGCCCGTTCTCGTGGAATATGCAACAGCCGGTTAACGGATTCGATGATCATGGACAGTCTCGACCGCATGCCTTTGCCTGTTGTTGCACAGAGAGCGGAAAGGCTTGATGGTCAACTCTCCGTGTTCGATACCTTGAGGACAGAACGCAGGTTCAACAGCTTTGTCGGTCGCCAGGGGATTCAGATCCCAGCGGGGACGAGGTATAATTTCACCCCGGAAGATACGAATCGTACCGTGCCCTACCGGTATTTTATGATTATCGCCAAAATGACCATGGTTGCGAATATCGCGCCGGGAACCTATCAGCTGGGGTTTTTGTCCAGCCTGAACGGTGGCAAGGTGGTCAGCTCACCGGATAGCATACTCTCGTCATTCAAAGATGAGATCACGGTTGCCGTGGACGATATACCGGTCGGCGTTACCCTGTCCGGGACCACTGATGCGGGTGCGCCGGAGATCCGCACGCAGAACCCGCTTAATGCAGCTGGAACAGTGTCGTATTACCTGCCGAATAACCAGCAGGGAGCAGAGACCGATATAGGCATGGTCAATATCCGGGGGCAACGGATTTTTTGGCAGGAATGCAAAGGGACTGCGGGTTGGAACCAGATGGCCCCTATAAGGCAAAAGGTCGCCGCAGGATCGTACATCATCGTTTTAAGGACCGGCAACCAGATCATTTCAAGGCCCGTGACCATTGTCAGGTAAGTTGAAGAAGAAAAGAGTGGCAAAAGCCGCTCTTTTTTATCCTTGAGTCATACTCCCCATTTTTTGTAGATTGTTGCACTACTACACAGGAGGAACACATGCCAAGAATCAGCAAAGAAGAACTCATCAAGCTGCAGAAGACCTTGAAAACCGACGACGCAATCGGCAAGAAATTCAAAATCACCAGACAGGCAGTGCACCAGATGCGCGTGAAATACGGTCTGGATTACAACAGGAAGAAGAACCAGGAGCGGAACGAACAGGTCAAAAAGCTGTTCAAGACCGCTGACGCGGGAGTGGTGGCAAGGAAGCTGGACCTCTCCGTGTCGCAGGTATATAGAATACTCCGGCATAAATAGAGCATGCCCGAGGGAACCGAAGAAGTCCTCCTTCCCGCCCTCGTAAATTGGTTTTATATTCCCCTTGCCACATCACTTTCGCAATAGGCTTATCTATATTAATATTGATCTCTACCATACCCCATCAGAGTTCCATGTTTCAGCCTCAGTCTCAGTTCAAGATCAAGTGCTTTTAAAGCAAAAAATGGGGTGTGACGAATATTAGCTGCATCCATTTGTCTGGCTTCGAATAAAACCCTTTCGATTAATCGCTTATCCTTAATTTTCTGAACAAGCTTTATTAACAGATAGTCACGGCACTGTATTATATAGGCATAGTTCTTCCTAATACCATCAAAAAGGCAATCTTCATATGCATGAATCATTTCGTGTAAGAGGATATGCTTCAAAATGGGTTTTCCTTTTAACGTTTCATTGATGCGAATTTCTCTGTTTTCGTAATCGATCGTACCAAGAATTTGGCCCTCTGTTGTGTTTTTATCTGGAAAATACTTAAAAATCCAACAGAGGGTATTGGAAGGAAAAAGGGTAGGCAATTCCCAAGTGCCTTGGCAATCAAAATCATCCGGAAAATCTTGTAAGGTAAAATCGGTAAAATATTCTCCTTGAAAATCACTGGCCATTTCAAACAGCTTTGGGTCAGACAGGGACTGACGAAAAAAAGGGTCTTTTTCCATAATATCCTCCATTGGTGGGATTTAAAACTATTATATCAATAAAATAAATATTTCGGAGTGTTGAAGCTAAGGACATGCTCAAGACACATGCCTGGTGTCCGGACTGCTGGAATAAATTACACGCGCCAAAGATGGGGTACTATCTGTAAACGACGTGGTCCCGGCCTATTCCCACTTGTCTTTCGCCTTTGCCGCTTCCTTGGTCTGCCACTGCATGTTGCTGGGATCGTCAGCGCCGCTGTGCTTCAGGGCTTTGGCATGGTCAATGACGTAACCTGGACAGAGACCGCTCGTTTTACCCGTTGATGGGCTTTGATGCGACCATTCGAAGTCCCGGACCCTTTTCTTGCTGGTTTTTATACTTGGCATAAAATTAATTTTTTATATTATGAATTCTGTCATTTTACGGGAATTGTGCAATGGATGCGGGGTCTGCGCCAAAACCTGCTCTGAAGTATTTATGATGGATTTGCAGGGCAAGGCAATCGTCAAGGTCACAACCGTATTGCAGGATGTGGAAAAGAAGTGTCTGGAAGCGGCAAACCAGTGTCCGACAAAGGCTATTGAGGTCTACAGAAAAGGAAAACGTATATAAGCACTTTGCCGTGCGGCATGAATGGTTAAAACGCGCAGCGGGTGTCCTAATTGCTGAAATAAAAATAAATTACACGCCAACGCTGAGGCACTATCTATTACGTACGACGGTCTGATCCGTAGAACCTCTCCTGTTCAATTACCTCTGCTGCCTACTGCATATTGCCGAGATTGTCAGGGCCGGAATCAAAATTGTCTTTAGAAATATGCCTTTTATTTATTTCAGTGCTGGTATAGAAATCCCACCTCTTGTCAAAATCCACCTGTCGAACGTCCGTCGAATAATCCATAGTCAATTTATCCAAGTCGATCTTAAACCGGGGCGGTGATATTAAAGACGCTGTCTTTTCGATGCCTTTCATCTTTGTTGTGTGCGTAATCCATTTTAAAAATTCTTCATATGCCATATCCCCGGTTTGCGTCTTTGGGGAGAGAATACCATGATATTCACCGGGATCGTTTAGAAATAATAAAAACAGACCGCAATCCGTCGATGTGACGTTATCGAATACTGGATCGCCGAACTCTTTTCCGACAAATATCTGGTAATATTTCAATACGTGGCTAAACAGGAAACGGAAAAATAATTTCTCGATTATGCTGTATGGGGATGAATACACCTGCGCCAACAGTTCCTTGGAAACATCGGCGTTGCGTGCCTGGTGGAGCAGTATCTTTCGGATCTCGGGGTGCTTCCCGATGGCATAAGGCTCTTCCCAAACATCCTCATCTATATATATTGCTGTCCGAACCATCATCTCAAATTCCTGTTTGATCGGCTTTATGGCCCTGATCTCCTCGTTCTTATTACAGAAGTCATCCAGGTTTTTGGCAAAGGTGAGTGCAGTTTCAAAGGTCCAGTTGCTTTGGCCACTCAGCAATAAAGAGTAGTATTTGGTGCTGCCGTAAGTAGTGTTTATGAATGCCGTAAGGTTTGAATCGCTTTCAGAACGCTTCAGGTAGTAGGAATGTTTTTTTAGGACACAACTAATATGATCGCGCTTCTTCTGGCTCAATGATTCTTTTCTTGTGTTTTCCATATTGCCTCCATACTATACCAATAATATAGCTTTTAGTACGTTAATACACAAGCTTTATTAATATTATCTATCTTTATATGGTTAGCCTTATCTATATTTTTATGTTGACCCTGGCTAGTTATAAATATATTTTTATATATGAAGGGTAAATAACATGTTCATGTTTCGTTCCACATTTATTATGGAGGGCCTCAAATGGCTAACATTTGTACTCGTTTCCGCAGTTTTGTACTGGAATCTCAGTACAACATTCCCATTTTTCGGTACAGGAGAAGCAGGAATGCGTCCGTTAGAAAGTTTTAATGGTTTCATCGGACAGACGAAAGCTGTCGAGTCGATTATGATTGAACTTTGCGGGTCGGCAAAGGCAGGCAAAGTTCCGGAGGGTTTTCTTCTGACAGGAAATCCAGGTCTTGGAAAAACAGAGATGGCAAAGGCCATTGCGATACAAAATAAAACCGCATTTCATACGGTACGATTTGTTACGAGAACCGAGATAGCGAAGGTGTTGTCGAAGGTCGAAAAAGGCGACATCGTTTTTGTGGATGAAGGACATCGCGTCCGGCATGAATTTTATGAACTGCTTTTCCCATGCATTGAACGGAAAGGGTTGACACTCAGTGATATCTTGGGTAAGGAAAAAGAGATTGAAGGGATTGATTCAAAAAAGCAAATTCAAGATTTTATTTTTATCATCGCCACAGACCAGCCAGGCAGCCTTCCCAATGCATTGAAAACCAGACTGAAGGACCATATTCTTGATTTTTATTCAGAACGTGAACTGCGGACAATCATTTCCAACTGGTTTGACAGTGAGAATAAAAAGGTGCCGATGGATGAGAGCGGAATGCCAAAGAAAGAAGCTTTGGTTGAATTTACTCCTCATGTATTGACCGTCATTGCAAGGACTGGGAAAGGGAACCCACGTCAAGCTCTGAGGCACGCTAAAACCGTTCGTCACGCAGCATTGGCAGCAGGCATGAATTCAATAAACGCACCGTTCTGTAAATCATGTTTAAAAAAGAACGATATTTCTAAAAACAGGCCTTGATGCGAATGACGTGAAAATAATGAAAGCGCTATATAACGCTGCGGGTCCTATCAGCATCCGAGAATTAGCCAACATTACCGGCATCGACGAGGATAGTATATCTCAATACTACGAACCATACCTGAACCGGATTAATTTTATTCACGTATCCAGCAAAGGCAGATACTTAACGTCAAGAGGCAATATTTTCATGGAGGACAAGTATGCATATCGTAAAAGTAGGACGGCCGCTTAAAAAGTTAATTGCCGCTGCTTACAAGGCAAGACAGCCTGTTTTGCTCGTTGGCAAACATGGTCTGGGGAAAAGTGAAATTTTCAAGGAGGTGGCGGCAGAACTGAAGATCGAAGCCAAAGTAATAGACCTGTCAATTATTGAGCCTGTTGATTTGGCAGGATTACCAATGATCGACCAGATAGAAAAGGTAATGAAATACGCACAACCCGCAAGCCTACCGAGTGACAAGAATGGGAAAGGGATTATCCTTTTTGAAGAATTGAATCGCGTGCCCAAGGATCTGCAGGCCGCATGCCTGCAGATCTGCACTGAAAGAAAATTTAACAGTTATGAGTTACCTGACGGGTGGATCCCCTGCGCCGCAGTCAACCCCGTCACGGATGAGTATGACACAGACCAGCTCGATGCGGCGCTTATGAGCAGGTTCATGGTAGTATATATTGAGGCGGATGCTGATGAATGGATTATGTGGGCAAGGGCCAACAAGGTGCATGAAGTCGTAATTGCATACCTTGAAAAGGACCGAAAAGCAATTAACGACCCAGACCTGAGCCCCCGAACTCTTTTTTATACATCGCGGTTCATTCTTTCGAATCAGAAAATAGATGATGATACCTTATTATCGGGCATTGTTGGCCTGGCGGGTGAAAAGCATGGGTCTGCAATCTTTCGAATGCTCAAAAAGAAGGACATCGACCACCTTACGATAAAAGATATCCTAACCAATCCTACAAAAAGCGCTGATACTATTATAATGATAGTAGAGAAACGCAGAACCGATAGGCTGTCAGACATAATGTCCATAATCTTGCAGTATGTGAAGAGTGGCAAAAGTCCCTCCAAGGACCAACATGTGAACCTCTTAGCTTTTATTGCCCTCTTGCCGGAACAGAAACAAAAAGAAATAAGGAGCTTTTGCAAAGGATGCGGATTTCAAACGAAGAAATAGAAGCCCAGGGCCATATAAGCACGGCCTTGATGCGTCTGGGACAAAAACATCAGTTCCATACCGCTCTTGCTAAGCATTGGGGTATCCATGCCGGCAAGGCCAGGTCAATCAGGGCCGAATTCAGCGATGAGGTGGAGATCATTTTTAGCCCAGGATATGTGAATAATGCTAAAAATATCGGGGTCATCGAGAAACGTTTATTGGCAGTATTAAAATCTATTATCAAGAAAGCATATGAAGAAAAAGACGAGGAGGAGGATAATGAGGAGAAGGATGATGGGGAGGACGGGGATGATGGAGAGGATGGGGAGAATGAGGCGATAGAATGCGAAAAGAAGAGCGAAGGTGGGCAGGAAAAAGATCCGCCAGATCCATCCAAGGCCGGGAATAGTCAGTCACTGCAAACAAAAGCGAGTCAACAGGGTGACCAGCCAGACCCACAGAAAGAACGGGGGGATGAAGAACAACCATCCCCGCAGAACGCCGATATCGACGGCAATGGGCCATCCCAGGGGAATCTGACGGAAGCTCTTAAGAATAAAATAAAAACTATTGCCAAATTATGCGCCATGGAGAACCCTGATGCTTCAGACATTCCCGCAGAGCTCCTGGGGGCAGACGATGATCAAAAATCGCAGGTAGGGAATATAGCAGGGAATGCGGCCGAAGTGGTAATCTCTGATGGCAATAGCGGGCTTCAATGGAACAGAATTCTGAAAAACTACTTTGGTTCGGTACGAGAGAAGACTCGGACCAGAATGTATCCGAACAGACGCATGCCCGAGCTACTGGGTATCGTCCCTGGGAATAAACGGAGCTTTAGACGGCCGCGTATCATGATCGTCATCGACACTTCCGGGTCGATCTCCTCGGAGGATTTGACAATTATCGGCCGCGAGTGCAAGTATTTCCGCCGTACGTCCGAGGTATGCATCGTCGAATGCGATTATGAAATTCATCGGATATACGATTTCAAGGGAAAGATCAAAGACGTTGTCGGACGAGGGGGAACTTCATTCTTACCGCCACTTGATGAAAAGTTCTTAGCAAAAAGGCGGGCTGAACTCGTAATTTATTTTACTGATGGTGAGGGACCGGCGCCTGAAAAGCCGCCGATAGTACCGATCATTTGGTGTCTTTTACGCCGAGATTCCATATCACCAGCGAAATATGGGCGGGTAGTTCGGTACGACAAGGAAATATAAGAGGTGGCCCAAACATCAACCGGCGCCAGGCCTGAAAATCCTGGCGCCATTTTAAAGGAGAAAAAATGGGGCTTTATTTGATATTACCCGGCGACAGATGGGGTAAAGTCATCAGGAAAGGTGAGACAGTGAGGAATGGCAATACGTGCATTCCCGTGTTTGATATTAAGGATGATGTTTTTGAAGGTTGCGTACCAAAAGTAGCTAAGGATATCATGGGCCTTGAAAGAGATGTGCTGCTGCTGGAAATCGTGAACCCGCCGGATATTGCCTACTACCCTATAAAACGCAAGGACGACTATAATATCCTGGGGTTGGTACAAAATTTTGTCCCGGCGTCTGACATGAAACTCGTGTTTGCCTTCGACGTCACAGGCGGCGCACTGTGCACCATTCGCGACGAGAAGCAGTGGCATGAGGAGTGGGAACAAAAGAACGATGCCATATTGCGCGGAAAGGTCCTTTGGACCGCTGAAGAATGGGTAGAGATCTTCAAAATCCAGGAAACCTTCGATCCCAAGAACCTGATAAACGAACAACGCCTGTACTTCATAGAACGCTACGGCAAAATGACCGGACTCAGCCATCATCTTCGATACGGGAAAATCCAGCAGTTTCTTGTTGAACATAAAGAGCAGCTTGAACAAGCTGGGCTGATGGTCATGGGTGCCAATAAGGGCTTAGCACTCAGGGCGGTACTGAAAGTACTTTGTGGAATGGAACACAACCATGACACCGGACGAAAGGGGCTTGGCAGATACACGTTCAGCTATGATGAGTTCATCAAGAAATTTTACGAAATCCCAGAGGAAGAAAGGAAAACGAAGGCATAATCCAATGGCGGGGCCCACCAATAGTTGATGGGTCCCGCCTCCTTCAAACACTTATGGACAGACTTGATAGTATGTGGATGCCACCACCCCACCTTGCCTTCGGCAGGGTGGCCTGGGTCAACGACCGCACCTTCCTATCCGTTCACCCCCCGCTCTTGGGATCCGGCAGGGCTCCCTGGAACGCAATGGTCGCCGATTCTGCATCCCTGCGGTGGGTACTCGTATGGCTTTTACCAGCAACGAACGCCTGGAACCGCCGTTTCCCTGTCATTTTAAAGGATTCCCGGTCCAAAAACATTGATAAAGCATGCAAGACGGCACTATTCCGGGTCTTCTCAAGGTTCCAGACAGCTTCCGAGAGCCCCACAGCAAGCGATCCAGTACCGGCATCGGCGCCCATTGGCCGATTACCATATCCCGGGCCTGCGGGAGTTGAATCGATTGAGGTAAATATTTGCTTGGTAAACAATGTATGATTTCATATATGTTTTTTTCTTATATAACCGTATTGTTTGTAGCCTGGGCAAAGACACTCAACCCACAAGGAACCTGAATTATGGAAACGTTGGATACTAAAGGCACCATACTAAATAACCCTGTCAACGTAGTAGGCGCGGGAAGATGCCAACCAGCTTTCCGGCCCCTCAGCAAGCGTACCAAATGGGCCGTACAAATTGTTTGGCAGTTAGTTCGGACAAATCCGGAGTTCATTCAATTATGCAAAGAATTGCCGCATGATAAGACTGCTATCGATAAAATAGATCAGCTATTTAATACTGATTTTAATTCCATCAACCGCGATTACCTTGAAATGAACACGGTGGTGCAAAAACCATTCAAAAAGTTGATAGCTGAAGATCCGACATCGACAAGTAAAATTTGTAAACAGCGGATCACAGCGTTCCTCCCCCGGCCCTGGCGATATATTAACCCGCGCACGTCAGTATTCGGAAAAGGCTGCCATCCGTCCCAGGTACTCTATTGTATCATCGAAACCATTGAAACATCATCAATGAACAGCTTGCCAATGTATGAGAAAATCGATTTTATTAAAATTGAATTGGTAAAATACTGGAAATTCAACAAAGAGCGACTTTGGCTCCCCCACATTCCCTTTACCGATGATAAGGAAAACATTATAAAGATTAAAAAGGCAAGGTTCGGCGACGTGGAAAAACTTAAAAAGCATTACCCCGAAATATATGGCCAGATTTTTAATTGTAGCAAGGGAAACAACTACCTCGGCGTTTTTCCCATCTGTAAGAAAACGGGCGAAAATATTCACTTGAAGTCTTACGGAACCGCTGACAAATCAGCCCACATCTCCCCAAGACTGTATCTGGACATCGTTTCCTATATATTTTCCGATACGGATATCCCTTCTGCTGGAAGGATATCGAATATGGATGAGCGTGTTATACCCTCTTACTTCTTCACCGACCCACCGGTCCCATCAGGTTTTACCTTCAAAGAGTCATATGAGACGACAATAGACACAGCTATTCGAGGGTTTCTTAAGAAACTTGCACCTGAGACTCAA
The DNA here is from genome assembly GCA_001789205.1 of Candidatus Raymondbacteria bacterium RIFOXYA2_FULL_49_16. Classification (GTDB taxonomy): domain Bacteria; phylum Fibrobacterota; class OXYB2-FULL-49-7; order OXYB2-FULL-49-7; family XYB2-FULL-49-35; genus XYB2-FULL-49-35. Next base: position 46,673 of record MFYT01000096.1, read on the forward strand.
TGGGACAGAAAACTTTCTTTTGCCTTAAAAAACAGGCTAATGTCACAACTCAAAAGAAAAGCGCTGCAGATAAAGCCGGTTCAAGGAGATAAAAGAAAATGGAATCCTTCACGGATTTTTAAAAGCTCCAATAGTACAACCCAGATTGCAACGTCTTCATCGTTAGTCGCAGAAATCAATCAGGCTGGTGAAATATTTATCGGGGACAAAATTGGATTTGTCTATGCATTTTTATATACCGACAGCCAAATACCAGAAAAACTTAACTTTTTTCATCGCATAAACAAGGTATCGCCCAAACTCTTCTCCAGCCCGTGACAAACCCTTCGTAAGTCGTTAATTTTTTAATAAATCAAAGGTATAGACGGGATCATTATCCGTATATACCAATTTTTAGCGTTTGTGTAAACCTTCCACAAGTCCTTATTTATCATCATATTTTCTTCCGCTCTGTAACACAATCCCCTATCGATTACCCCTTGATTTGAATCCTTAAAGCCTTATGTTATTAATAAGATTTTAACGGACCAATCGGCAATAAATATTTCCGGCTCTGATGGAGTTCTTGGTCCGTTCTCCATCGGGGCCGTTCTATTTGAGGTAATTATGGACAATATTGAAAGAAAGTTCCTCTTCGCTCGTTTCGACGAAGAGTCAACCGGCCGCTTCCACGAGTTCTACGCTCTCTTTGGCGCGCGGCAGAGCGCCCCTGGCAGGAACTTCCATTGTTGGAACGGCGCGGCTCATGCCCATGGTGATGCGGATCCCAGTCTTTCCATCGATAATGAACGAGGGCTCTATAAATGCCATGCGTGTGGTATCAAGGGCAACTTCAATACATTTTACAAAGAGCAAGTGGCGAATGGCCCATTCGATAAATGGGGTGGCTCTTATATAAAATGTATGATGGATCTACTCAATATTGCGGACGTTAGCGCCGGTGAATTGGACAAGGCTAAGATAGCGTACAAAAAACTCACCAATAGGCCTGTCGCGACTAGTCCTGTGGCCGCAGCGCCCGGACCGGCAACGAACCAAAAAGAAAAGAAAACAGCTGTACCACAAAATCCATCGATTAATGAAGGCTTTGTTGCGGAGCTGTTGAATAATGAAGAAAAGGTAAAGTACCTCTACAATAAACGTCACATAACGAAAGAGATCATTATAAAATACGGCCTGGGTTTTTCATTTCAATGGGACGGTTTTACCTTCCCTATGTACAACCAAAAGGGCGAACTCGTCAATATCAAGGTCTATAGGCCGTGGATGCCAAAAGCCAAAAAGTGGCGTTGCATGTTCAAAGACAACCCCGTTGCTCCCAGCCCTCTCAGTTCTTTGACGGCTCAGAAGATTTATCTCCACGAGGGAGAACCCGATGCATATTGTTCCCTCGCCTTTGGTATAAATGGTTTTACCACCGGGGCCGCCGGGGGAATGAAACATATAAAGGAACAATTCGGCAATCAATTTGAGAAAATATTCAAAGGCAAAGAAATAATTATTGTCCCAGACAGGGACAAAACTGGAATTGCGGCTGGAATGGCGGCCGCCGCAAGTCTGCATCTTATCGCAAATCTGGTCAAAATCATCAATTTAGACAAGTCAGAAAAAAATCCGGACGGACTTGATCCTACATTATTGAATGATAAAGGCAAGCGAGTAGAAAAAGATTTCACTGATTTTCTGCAAAAGAATGGGATGGATGAAACTGCCAAATCTAAATTTCTCGACCTGGAGAATATAACAGAGCTTTGGAATCCACCAAGTGACTGCAATGAAAAAGAAGCAAAAAAGAAAAAACTATTGCCCGTTGAAATTGCCGAAGACTACTTGAAAGCCCGTGCATACAACATTGAAGACAATTATTATTTAAGATATTATAATTATCACTTTGTCTTTTTCGATGGAAAGGTCTATCAGGTTCTTGATGACACAGATGTTGAGAAAGACATATATCAATTTCTCCAGACATACATACAATACCGCGCTTATGCCCGACCCCAGATCGTAAAAGCCATTATCGAGAATATTTCAGCGCTTGCATACATTCCACATAACGTTGAGCAACCAGCCTGGATTAGCGACAATAAAATAGCAGGGCAGTTTGTTGTTGTTGAAAATGGCATCGTTAATATTACGGCTTTGATTGGCAAAAAAAGAGAAGACGAGATTCTTTTACGCCATACACGATATTTTTTTTCCACGGTAAAACTCCCATTTGAATATATACCCGCTGCAACTTGCCCGAAATTCAAAGAATTTATCGAGAAAGTTCTTCCTGATCCAAAAGTGCGCCAGTTGGTGTTGGAGTTTGTGGCATCTCTTTTCATCCCAGAATTCCCTCATGAACACTTCTTGATTCTTATCGGGGAAGGCGCCAATGGGAAAAGTGTCTTCTTGAATATTACGATCGCCTTGATTGGCAAGGACAACGTTTCATCCGTGCCGTTGGAATCATTTTCACAAACACATACGCTGGCGAACACGTTGGGTAAGTTGGCAAATATCGCCTTTGAAATGGGCTATATCGATAAAGGAATCGAGGGCATCTTGAAAGCGTACGTTTCGCGCGAACCAATAATGATCAATCAGAAGTACAAACCGGTATATTCGGCAAGGCCGACAGCGCGCTTGATCTTCGCGACAAACAATGCTCCTCAATTCAGCGACCGTTCTTCTGGAATAGGACGTCGCCTATTGATGGCTGAGTTTAATCAAACCATTCCCGATGAAGAGCAGGACAAATTGTTGGCCGAAAAAATCATTAAATCAGAACTGCCGGGAATATTTAATCTGCTCATGGAAAATCTGGCTGCGGTGTTGAAACGTGGACGCTTTGAGGAACCAGACGCGTGCAAAAAAGCCAAAGAGGCCCTGCGCACTGAAAATGATCCGGTCCGGTTGTTCTTATCGACGGAATGTGAATTCGACAAAGATTCGTTAACGAACTGCTCAGGCCTCTATGCATCCTATGTCACATATGCCCAGAAAACAAAACAAGAAATCGTTAAAAGCACCGTTTTTGGCAAGACCCTGCATAAAACTTTCCCCTTCATTGAACGGATCCAGCGCCGAGAGGGTGACTCGTCTAAATGGTATTATAAGGGCATTAAAATCATTGGTGACAGCCAGTTATGTGGCACAACCTATAGTTTTCCCGAGAAGGTTGTAACCGATGTAACCAACGAACTGGATAAAATTAAAAATGTTTATTATGCTCTTCGGAAGGATACATAGTGCAAAATATAGAATTCTTTAAAATTTAGCTTTATAGAAGATAAGGGGTTTGTTGGTTACACTGGTTACAGAAGGAGGTTCTCTATGCGATTTTATGAAGCCAGACTTCATGGCCCAACACCAGTCGATGACGGTTACGGCCTTGATCCCATTCGGACCGAAGCGGCCATGAAAATCTTCCATCAGATGCCAGGTTTTATCCTTAGTTATAACCCCTCCTTGCCGCCGCGGCGCCGGATCACAGCGCCTCATTTCTGGCAGCCCGGGGACCCAACAATCATCCGCGCGTTAACCGTTGCGCCGCCATCAAGGCTGCCGGCCGGGGTTGTGCGGGTGATTATTCCGAGCCTTCCCTACAATGCGAAAATCTATAACTTCGACACTCATAGGCTGGAATACACCCATGTGGATTTTTCAATTGAGAAGTGCATGGCTTATTGGATATCCAGGTCAGAGTGGTCAACGTGCCGCGAAGAATATCTGTCCGTGCCTGAATGCAATATTGAGCGTGCGTTTGCAGTCATTGGAATCACCGGTGATGGAATTGTCGCTGGGAAAGGGGTTTGGTTACCAAAGTTCGACAGCCAGGACCCGGCCTGGGTGGACGATGTGCTTGTGGGCGGTCAATGTATAGATCAGGTCTTTCGGCCATATTCCGAAGGATAACCACTGTGGCGGACAATGAACATTTGCATTTTTTAAGTTATTTACTTAGATTTACTGGTATCACTACTTTGTAGGAATAGTTTCCACGTCTCGTCCGCCAGCGGCGATGACGGCAAAACAACAGGCAATAAGTCCTGTTTACGCAAGTCCGGCTGGAGACGGTCGGCAATGTCCCGTGTTACATGGGACTTCTCAAAAACGGCAGCGCACGATTTATGCTGCGCTGCACAGTGCTGGCATAGGGTAAGGTCTGTCAAAGCCTGCCCTGGAGAAGTCCATGCAATCCACCCCAAGCCCCATCCCCCGCCCCAGGTCTGCCTTTCCTGAACCAGCAGACACCCCACCTCAAAGCCCGACGCCACAAAACAACAGCGCCACCAACCAAGATATCTGGATCAAACAAGAGAAGGCACCATTACCATCCGGAGCCAAAAGAAAAAATATTGTCTCTCTGCCGGAACTATTAACGGTCACAGAAACCGCAGACTATTTAAAAGTCCCGGTGCAAACAATCTATTCTTGGATACACCGAAAACGTTTGCCTGCATTTAAAATCGGTTGCGGGGTTCGCATTCGGGCTGACTTCCTGGCTGCTAGACTCCAGGGTGAACAAGGAAAAGTGTTGAATGACACCATCACAAGCAATTAGATTTTCCGGAAGAGATCAAACTCCATGCCGAAAGGAGGCCTGAAATGGCTACACTCCGATGGCGTGGACGCTCTTTATGGCTGGATCTGCCCAACAAGGGACAACGGTTAAGGCAAAGCATCATTCGCCGACTCTCCGATGCTCCCAGCGAAATAAAACGCTGTGAACAATTGGGGCGCGAAGTTTTGTCCAAGCGGATAGTACAGCTTAAAGAGGAAACGTTCTTTGACATTAAGAAACCAAAGTACAATCCGAAATTCTGGCGGCTTGTCGGACTGTATTGGCACTACCACTTGCGGATGAAGAGATCGGCAAAGCAGGAACGGTCAAAACTGAACGTCTTGTTGAAAGAATTCGGCAGGGAATACGCGGTGAAGATTACTCGGGACCGGGTCAGGGCATGGGTAAACAAATCCCGAAGCAAGCAATCAAGCAGGGGCACGCCCTACAACGTGGGAACAATCAACCGTTGGCTGGCATACCTGAAGGCTGTATATTACAATGCCTGTGACGAAGACTGCGATGAGGGCAAGCGGCTTGAACGGAATCCGGCGGCACGCATAGACCCAATTGAAGGCGAGACGATCCGGCAACACCTGGTAAACGAGTACGATTTCAGGCGCATGTACAATGCCGCGAACCCATGGTTCCGGCCTCTCCTGCTGGCTGCATGGGAAACGGGCTGCAGGCCCGAGGAGCTCTACAAGACCACTTGGTCGAACGTGGACATGATCGAAAGGGTGATTTATCTTCCCACCAACATTACCAAAACCGGAGAGGCACGTATCATACCCATGAGTGAGCGGCTGTTTGATGAAATAAAATCACTTCCTAAAAAAAGTGAATATGCTTTCACGAACCACATAGGCGGCCGATACAGGGATGTCAGGAACGAGGTCCAGAGAATCCGGGAAAGAACAGGGAATAATTTTTGGTTCCGGGATATGCGGAAAGGATTCGTGACAAGGAAAGTTTCAGAAGGTCACGATTATTTTGCCATCATGAGCATTACCGGACACCGTACAACGGCAACGTTCAAGCGGTATAATATCGGGACCCTTGCCCAAGCCAGAAAAGTGGTGGATTCAAGGCCAAAAAGTGACGGGAATAAAAATGATCTGTCACAAATCTGTCACACAGCGGAAACGAGGGCTGTAAGCAATTATCAATAAGCAAGATAGTTTTTGCGCTGGTTATTTTAAGTCCCTTGTGTCTGCCTATTCCACCACCCGGGCGATAATCATTTTGAAAAGTAAATATACTTTTAACAGCCCGTGTTTTTCAATGACAATCAAAACCTATAATAGCCAGCGAGTTCAGTCTCGCAGATAAAAGCAGCGTAAAGTATAATACTGGCATTGCACAAAATATATTGATTTTGATTTACATATAAATTATACTTAATTTATGCAATATCAGCCTTGGATAAACAACCCTCGCTGGCAGAAAGCTGACCCTAAACTTATTGAAATAGCCGGACTGCCGGTCAGATTACCGCACACCAAACGGCTCGCTGAGGAAATTTCGGTTAAACCGCCTGGAATCATTATCGTAAGAGGCCCACGCCAGGTTGGAAAATCAACGTTTTTACGGGACTTTGCCTGCAAATGCCTGGTATCGGGCATACCTCCTGAAGCCCTTGCGCTATTCAACGCCGAGGAATACGAGAACCGTCATGCCCTTGCAGGTGCGCTTGAGGCGTTTGCAATAAAACAAACAGGGTATTCAGTAATACTTATAGACGAAATAACCTCTCTAGATAAATGGTGGCTTTCGCTTAAGGTGCCCGCAGATAGCGGTTCTCTGAGCCAAACCCTTGTGGTATGTACGGGATCATCCGCTCCGGACCTGCAGGAAGGTGCAGACCTTCTTCCCGGAAGACGCGGCCGCCGACACCCTGTGGATCTTGAGCTGCTTCCGGTCAGGTTTCGTGATGTCCGTGGCAAACTATCTCTTGAGGAATTCATGCTTACTGGCGGTATGCCCTGGGCAATAGAAGAATACCTTCGCCTCAAGATCATCCCCTCTCATGTGTATCAATTGTATGCTTCGTGGATCGAAGGCGCATTCCTGAAAAACAAACATGCAGCTACCCACCTGCCGCATCTGCTCAATTATCTTGCTTATCACATAAGCACACCCTTCTCCGTTCAAAAACTCTCCCGCGACTGCGGCATTGGCGCAAACAACACTGCGGAGACTTACTTAACCCTTCTCGAACGCATTTATAGCGTACTGCCATGTATGTGGACGGATATCCACACCCGGAGACCCGCAGCTCGTAAAAATAGAAAATTCTATCCCTTTGACCCCTTTATTTTTCATTTAATGTCAAGCTATGGCAAAGGGTGGGAAAACACCTTTGCAGCAGCCAAAAACATGATCCAATCTCCTGGTGAAATTGGTCCGCTGGCCGAAGCACTCGCAGCAGCTGAACTCAGGCATAGAAGCACAGCAAGCCTCTATTACTGGATGGGCAGGAAGGAAATAGACTTTGTGGCAGACTCTTTCATTGAAGTAAAATATCAGTCGCGCGTCAGCACTGCCGAATTTGAATGGGCCCGAAAAATATTGCCTGGCCACGCGCAACTGACCGTACTCACGCGCAATGACCATGCTATTGATGGTATTATTCGCCTTGTCCCGCTCGAAGAATGGCTTCAGGAATAGCTATAGTTTTATAAGCTGTTGCCTCTAAAGCATATCGTTTATCAAAGCAGATCAAATTTATCCTTAGGCATATAGCAGACAGGACACACCCAGTCTTCAGGAACTTTTTCAAAAGGGGTTCCTGGTGAAATACCACCGTTTGGGTCGCCCTTTTCCGGGTCATAAATCCAGCCACAATTGGTACAAATCCATTTTTCCATGTGACTAAACCATAAAATAACGCGCCTGAGGGTGGTGTACTACAAGCGCTGTGGTTGAAAATTCAGGTTCCATCTGATAACTTTCCGTAAGCTTCACGCCAATTGCCTCACTGTTGACCAGTTTGAGCAATTTCCCGTTTTCCTCAAGATTCGGACAGGCCGGATATCCGAACGCGAATCTGGACCCCTGATAGGGCTGGTTGGCAATATCAACGGTCTCTTGAGCAATTACCTTGGCAATACCCATTTCCTCACGCATAATACGGTGCGCCTCTTCAGCAAGCGCGTCTGTGACCTCAACACCAAGACCATGGAGCAGAAAATAGTCTTTAAATTTTTCCTGCGCATACAGCTCATGTAAAATCTTGCCCAGTGTATTACCAAGGGTGACGGCTAAAATTCCCACAACATCAGGTCCGGCAGTCTGTTGCCTGAAAAAATCAGCTATACACAAATGCCCTGCGCCTGATTGCCGGGGAAAATCAAAGGAAACCAGAACAGAACCCTCTGTGTTCAGGACCCGCAGGGTGTTCCCCTCCGAATAGCAGTGAAAGTAGCCGTAGGATATTGCAGGCGTAAACGCATTACTTTCGATAAGCATTGCCTTCATCGAAGCATATGCAGGCTCCACAACACGCAGCCGTTGCTCCTGAAATGCTTGTGCGCTCAAGCTGCCTCTGCGAAAACCCCACCTACCCCGGAAAAGCACCTCTTTGTTTAAAAAGCGCTCGATATGGGCAAATGGGATGGTCCGGATTTGACGCACGCCTGTAAAGGGACTATTCGGTATTGTGAGTGCAGGCGCAATTGGCCGCGTACTTTCATCAGCGTAGGCTAATGGGTTTGACACAGGCCTGCCAGGTTTGGAAAGCTGACCAATATTCCTCTCCTGCTTGCCGTTGTTCATGGCATTGAGCCCTTCAAAAGCGTCCCTGCAATAGATGACCGTACCTTTGTATACGGGTTTGCATTCATCACGCACAAAAGCAGGGGTCAGCGCAGCGCCGCCAAGCAGTACAGGAAGGGTAATATTGTTTGAGGCAAAGACCTCAAGGTTTTCACGCATCCGGTTAGCGGATTGCACAAGCAGGCCGCTCATGCCCACAGCGTGCGGCTTGTGTTCCCGGATAGCCTCGATAAAACGCGCCGCAGGGGTCTTTATGCCAAGATCAATGACTTCAAAGCCATTGTTCGAAACAATAATAGAGACCAGATTCTTTCCAATATCGTGCACATCTCCGGCAACTGTGCCAATAAGCAGCTTTTTCCGCGCCACAACCTCTGTTTTATCCATGAATTTCTCAAGATAACGCACTGCCTCTTTCATTACTTCAGCTGATTGGAGCACAAAGGGCAATTGCATTTTGCCCGAACCAAAGAGGTCGCCAACCTCTTTCATGGCGGGAATCAGGTCGCCATTGATTATCTCAACCGGCTTTTTGATCGCCATGCAACCATCGAGTACATCAGTAAGACCCCGTTTGTCGCCAGTCAAAATCTGGTGCCGTATCTGCTCCACAGGCGGCCGCGCAACAGCCTCAATATCCTCTGCAGCGGTCTCCTGGTGCGTGCTGAAATGGGCCATCAGCTCTTTCAGCGGGTCATAGTCTGGCGCGCGATGATTGAGGAGAAGGTCGGTACATAGGACCCTGACTTTCTCAGGTATGGCATGGCTGGGAATAATCTTTGCACTGTCAATAATGGCAGCATCGAGTCCGCGCTCAATGGCAAGATTTAAGAAAACAGTATTTAAAAAAGGCCTTATTTCTTTTGACAGGCCAAAGGAAACATTGCTGACGCCAAGGGTGGTCAGGATGGCTGGAAATTCCTTCTTCGCAGCCTGAATGGCATAGAGCGTATCTATCGCTGAATTGAAATAAGCGCTGTCACCGCTTCCTACGGTAAAGGTGAGAAAATCGTAGAGCACATGGCCGTCAGAAAGACCGAATTCCTCGGAACAAATTTTCCTAATGCGCCTGAATACGTCCAGTTTTTGGTCGCAGCTTACTGCCATGCCTTTTTCGTCTATGGTAAGGGCGATAACAGGCGTTTTGAACCTGGCTGCAAGGCAGCAGATTGACCGCAGCTTTGCTCCTCCATCTTCCAAATTTACTGAATTGATAAGGCTGCGGCCGGGCAGCTTTTTTAGCGCGATCTCCAGCGCGGCCGGATTAGTCGAATCAATGACAATTGGCAGCCTGACCATTGTGCCCGCGAGGGAATAAAAAGTCTCGCTGTCCGCAAGCTCGTTCCTGCCGGCATAGGCAAGGGAAACATCAACCGCATGGGCGCCGCTTTTTTCCTGGTCGCTTGCCACGGCAACAACTTCTTCGAACTTTTCCGTAAGCAAAAGCTCCCTGAATTTCCTGCTTCCCGTGGCATTCGCCCTCTCGCCAATAATAAAAGGCGCTGGGTCTTGTTTAAAAGTCACCGCGCCATACAAGGATGAAACAACGCCGGAGCACGCTCGCGCACGCTGTGTTGATTTGGTCAAACCGTTGACTTTCTTTGCCACTGCCCGTATATGGTCCGGCGTTGTGCCGCAGCACCCGCCGACAATGTCAATGCTATACTTTTCAACAAAACGGGCAAGCGTATTGGAAAATTCTTCCGGAGATTCGGGATAGACTGTTCTTCCTTTGAGTGAAACAGGCATGCCCGCGTTAGGCATAAGCGACACAAGACCCCTGAATTGATCGCGCAGCCGGGCAAGGTATTCTTCCATGCCCGCAGGCCCGGTAGCGCAGTTGAGGCCAACAATATCAGGACCAAAGGGACAAATGACAGCCAGGGCCGCTGGCAGATCGGAACCCGCGAGCATGACGCCTGTTGGTTCCATGGTAAGAGAGACCATGACCAGGGGCTGCTCTTCCCAGGGCACGCCAAGTTCTTTAAGCACATCGTTGATGGTTATGAGTACTGTTTTTACCTGAAGAATATCCTGACAGGTCTCGATTGTTATTATATCTACCTGATCTTCAATAAAACACCGGATCTGCGGTCGATACGCGGCGGCCATGTCATTAAAACGTATATGGCCCAGCGAAGGCATTTTGGTTGAAGGGCCAATTGATCCTGCGACCAAAATCTTTCTGCCTGCAGAAACGGCCGCTTTTCGCGCTATGGCCACTGCTGCCCTGTTTATTTCCACAATACGCGATTCTAATCCATATTCAGCCAGTACGATGCTGTTTGCGCCAAAGGTGTTGGTCTCAATGACATCCGCGCCAGCGCCGATAAAGCCCGCGTGTATCTCCTCCACTGCTTGGGGAGAAAAAAGGTTCAATGCCTCGATACATCCCTGATATTCGGGCTTTCCGTAGTGAACGCCAGCGCTCTCCTCAAGCATCTTGATCGCGCTGCCCATTGCTCCGTCAAAGACGATTATCCGGCCATTGAAAAACGTTATCCTCTTTTTGTCCATCAGAAACCATATCCCGCGCCAATGCCAATCGCCAGAAAGCTTTCGTTCATGAGAAAATTGTCCTCCATGTAATCCGTGTCGTAGTGGTAATACTTCAGACGTAATTCGACAAAGAGCGCTTCCTTTTCACGGTATGGGAAAACCATGCCGCCGTTCATGCCGAACCCCCAGACCATGCGCTGCACCGCGTTACCGGCCTGCTGCCAGACGAGGAGATTGAGCGTGGGTCCAAGCCCGAAATAACGCCGTTCCTTCCGTGATGGCGTATAGCGGTTTGATAGGCCGAAATAGAATTCCCCGGACGCATGATAATAAATGCAATTTTCTCCAAAGGGATAGATATCGACGCCAATGGCCGGAATAAAATGATACATTCCAGTTTTATCCGCATTATCGAACGCAACATTGCCGCCAATCCCGAATACCGCGGTGGTTGTTCCCTGTTTCGCTCCGCCTGAATCAGGACCAGAGTAATAGGTACCTGCCTGTGAAGCATAGGTAAAAACCAGGCCGCCCTTGAACATAAAACCGGTATATGACAATTTTGGACTCTCTGGTTCGGAAATCATATGGTCGCGGGGATTTTCAGCAAATGCCAGCGGTGCCAGGCACCAGGCAAGCATAAAAACATAAAGTATTTTCATTGCGCAAGTTGCTGCGCCTTTTTGGCATATTTCAATTCAATGATGTTGCGGATATACTCGCGCGAGATACTATCACCGGGGCCCCAATTGCCCTGGGCCGCGATTTCGTTAAGCGCATCGAGATATATGGTTTCAAGTTCTTTGAATGTTCCGGTAAGAGGCGCGGTTGTATACTGGTTGGCAATGAGCTGCTGGAGTGAGACCTCGTATATGTCGGAAATCCAGTTCTTGCCAAACAGCAGGCCCAGGTCGCCCAGAAGCTCTTTGGCTACCGGGATCATGCCGAACCGCTCGCACTCCTCAACCTGGTTGTCCGTGTTGAGGACCCAGTTAGCCAACGCGACTGAAAGATCCGGATAGGGCGTATCGCGCGGTATGCCCCACCACCAGCCGCCTGTGCATATGGCGCGGGAACCTTTGCGCAGGTATTTCCCGTTTTCATCGAGCCTGAAGGAGACGCCCTCGGGCATGAGCGCGTATCCGAAATCATCGGGATTTTCGATGTATCCGGGTTGTTCCTTTGTGTAGTTGCCATGGAGGGAAAAACAATCCAGCTGGGTCATGAAGGAAAGATAGACCTCCCCGCTCCTGAACCCTTCCCAAACATCAGCGCCGCTCCATCCTTTGTCCCACATATTCCGGTTGTATATATTTTCCCGCGTATACACCGCTTCCCATTCAAAAAGATCAATCACCTGTTCGCCATTCATGGTGACGATATTCTCCCGTGTTCCGCCCAACTGATAGGCGCGGTCAATAAGACGCTGGAACGTGCCGGAATAGCGTTTGCCACGGTGCGCCACCTTTGGCGTCACACTGCCGGAATCACGATGGGCCCAGTAATACCCTGCTACAAAAATATCGTAGTAGTCCCATTCTCCCGGATTGGGTTCGAGCATGTATCCCGAGGGAATGCCGAAGCCGTTCTGGATTTTGAGCGTTGAATCGATCCTGGCGCGCATGTTGTGCCAATTTTCAACCGCATCCGCAACCCGTGATTTTAAATAGACCAGAATACGGGTCTCAAATTTGCGCGGAAAATAGTAGAGTTTCCCGTCAAAACTCGCAAGCTGCAATAAAAAAAAGCGGTCGCGTACGCTGACCATTCCCTTGGGTCCCACGGCCGAGTCAATGCTCATCATGAGGCCCTTTTCAGCAAGCCGCTTTGTCTGCTCAAAAGGGGTCTTGATCAGGATGGCCTTTCCCGGATAGTTGGCCATTTCCGCTTCTATGCCGTCGAGTTCGGCATAGGACCCCACATTGATTTCGCAGCGGTACTTCTTTTCGAAGGGAACAATGATGCTGTCCTTGAAGAATTTCTCCTGCGACGGCATCATGTGGATGAGCATGGTGCATTTCCGCGGCGCGGCGCACCCGGCAAACGCCATCAGGATTATCAGCGCTAAAAATGCCTCCATACGCGGATTAATGGCCGGCTTGAGAGAGCTTGTGAAGTTTTTCATTATTTTCCCGCAATCTGTCCGCGAACATCTTTGACATTTCAACCGCAATGCCCGGGTTGTTCATCATGGCCTCGACAAAATCATCACGGGTAATGCACAGCAGCGTGCAGTCGCCCCGGGCGAACACGCTCGCGGACCTCAGCGCGTTCTCCTCGAACATGGCCATTTCACCAAAGCAAGCGTTCTGTTCGAGCACGGCGAGTTCGACCTCGCTTGCCCGTGTCCCTTTGACAATACGAAGCTGGCCCCTCCTGATAATAAAAAAGGAATCGCCCGCGTCGCCCTCACGGACAACACATTCGCCGTCCTTTACTTCAATGTCCCTGGCGATCAGGGCGATCGCCCGCACTTCCTCGGTACCAAGCCGGGAAAAAAGCGTGTATTTCTTGAGGAAAATGACATTCTCCATGAGACGAAGCACGTCGGTCTTTTTAGGTTCCATACACCAGTTCTTCCAGCTTCTGTTTTGCCTTTTCCAAATCGCCCGCCGGAAAGGTCGCGAGCGCCCGTGGATCACCGGTTTTCCGCGAAACAACAATGGCCGTGTACAGGCCAAAGGCGCGCAGCCATGGATCGCCCGAGACCGCAACCTCTCCCAATACAAAATACATGCCGGGATCGGTGAAGTGCCAGATACTTCTGCCCGTTTCGACAAGACGTCCAAGGTCCTCTTCCTCGCACAAGGGAAGGAAAAGACGGGCGTACCGTGTCTTCACATTGTTCTCTATGAGCTCAAGGGCCCGGGAACGAACGTTTTTGTCCCTGCTGGTCACTTTGCCCGGCACGCTCAACAAAAGGTCGCCGGGATCGAGCATCCTCAACAGATTGACGATAAATTCCAGATTTCTGCGCACCAGACTGTCGAAAAGAGCGTCGGCAAGCATTGCTGTCTCGTCGCCCATATTCGCGGAACGAAGTATCCAGGAATACTGCGCCCAGCCGTAGAGGGCGTGAATCTCTGTTTCAACCAGTTCGCCGGCGATCCGCCGGATTTCCGGCAACAGCGCGGCCTTGTTGATAAGCAGGGCGCGCGCTGCTGACCGTTTGATCCGGTACTGGGGATGACGCAGGAGCTTTTCCGCCAAAGCAGCATCGCGCGACAGGGGCCCGGCAAGGCCCTCCTCTATTATACGGGTCTGATGGTGACCTGCGGAGGAAAGATACCCTATGAGAAGTGATACGGAAAGTTCGTTCCCCATGTCGCCCATTGACCTGAGCATGTCATTGAACCGTACGGGATCCTTTTTAAGGGTCGCAAGCGGCATACTACTGAGCGTGTCGTACACAGCGCCTATGACGCGCGGATCTTTGATTTCAGCGGCAGCATGGACTGCGAGCCGTATCGCTTCAGCATCACCTGAAACGAGCAGTTTGCCCAGAATTTCCCTGCACCGCTCTTGCGAGGTACTTCCAGCGTTGCCCCAATGGGCGACAATGGCCTGAACACGTACGGCATTATCAGGATGATCAAGAAGTGCTGAGAGTTCCGATCCGGCCAGGGCGTTCGCGCGGCGTAGCGCTTCTATGCTCCGCGCCACGACTGGCGCTGCATTGCTCTTCAGACCCTGCTGGAAAATGGGGACAAACCTGGTAGCGCGCTCGTTTCCCAGCAAGGCCACAATAGCAGCCTTGCGCGATTCAGGGGCGCGTTCAAACACCTGCTTCAGCCGTAGAATTGCGACGTCACCCCTGACACGCGCCATAAGCGAGACCGCGAAATCAGCCACCCCGGGTTCGGGATCGTCAGCCACCTCAGCGGCAATGTCGAGCATTGATTCGTCAGCCTGTTCCATGCGCATACCCAGAAGCTGTGAGATCTTCTGGCTCCGGTCGCCGCCCAGGGCCTCGAAGATTGACTGGGAATACACCTGCCGTATCCTCAGGCAAAGGAATAGAAGCGCACATGACATGATGAAAAGCACGGTAATGCTCACCAGGATGCTTCTCTGGTAGAGGATGATGATGAGCAGGCCCGAACTGGTGATGGCAAAGGGTTTGATGATACCTTCGATGAAGAGTTTTCCTCTTCCCCGTATCTCTTTCTTTAGCGTTGAAAAGAAAATCTGAAAATTCGGTGAATATATGGAATCGAAAGCCGCGATGCGCAGGGCAACGCCGCCCATGATGACCGCGAAAAGGAGGTTGCCAAACAAGGGATAAAACCCCAACCCTTCAGTGTGCACCACGGAAAGATGTATGCACAACATGGCGCCATAAGAAATGATAAAAATGATCGGCATTATAAGTGTGGAACGCGCGGTACCCATCTTCTTTAAAATGAGGCCCGCCACGGTAAACTGGATAAGGAATGTTATCAGATTGCTGGTGCCCTTGAAGATGCCAAGGAACCGGGGGATCTCCTTCTTCAGGATAAGCGTGTCCACATCCGCTCCGGCAAACGCGGAAATGGCGAGCGCATGCGTATGGCCTTTCACAAAGTAGGCCTTACCGGCAATAAAGGTCTGTTTGAGCGTGGATAGAAAAAGATAGTCCTGGGCGAACAGTAGGATAAAACTGAGAAAATAGATGGCGGCCATGCTTTTGAGCAGGGGCTCACTCCGCACCAACTGGTAGTTTTCGGAAATTTGAGCAAGAACGCCGTCCGTACCCGGCAGCCTGGTCGAACTTTTAAGCATGGAGAAATAGCGCCGGTAAATCACCAGCACCAGGGGGGTTGCGGCAACAAGCAGGCCGGCCCATACAAAAAGCAGATCTTCCGCCGGGATTATCCGAATAAGAAAAACGACCGAGTATGAGATAAGTACGCCGCCCGCGACACCACCGCCCGCAATGATAGGAAAAGTTTCCTTGGCCTTGCGCGCATCGGTAATATCATTAGCGATTGTCCAAAAAAGGATGAAAATCATCATCTTCGAAGCATAGGAATATGAATAGATTATCGGGAATATGAAGGGGATTTTCAGGGATATGAGAACGCGTATGCCAAGAAGGCAACAGGCATGCACGGCGAGAACCGCGAGCATGAAACGGCCGCGGTCCACACGGTCGATCAGATTGATAAAAAAAAGCGAGAAAAGAAGCAGAAAGATAGAGTTGACAATAAACATGACCGGCAGGATCGAAGGGTCAAAATTGGAAATAAGAAGCGATTCGGCGATATTATCACCGAGAATTACCGAGGAGAAAAGAACAAAAAGAAGGCAGAAAAGCAGGGGTGTTGCCGACGCTGTTTTATTTTCCTGGATCATAGTAAGCTGTCGGGATCAAAGGCCACGCGTACTTTTACCTTCCTGAACGAAGAAGCGCGGAACCGTGCGAACCCCTCGGCCACTGCCGCGTGGAGTAGTACCGAATCCCTGCCTTTAATATACATAAAATGGCGGAACATATTGCGTATTTTAAACAGTGGCGCGGGAGACGGTCCCAGGACATCGACCCCCTCTTTCCCCTCGATTGCGCGCGCGAAATAAAACGCCGCTTCCCGCGACCGTTTCTCTGTTTTGTCCAAAAATTTCACAAGTACGCCCCGTGAAAACGGAGTAAATCCGAGTTCCCTCCTGTTTTCAAGCTCGTGGCGGTAATACGAATCATAGTCCTGCGCAACCGCGAACTGAATGGAACGCTCATCGGGAGCATAGGTCTGCAGCACCACTTCGCCCGCGCTGCTCCCCCTGCCGCTTCTGCCGGCAACCTGGGTCAGCAGTTGAAAATTTCTTTCTGACGAGTGGAAATCAGGCATGAAAAGGCCCGTATCCGCAAGAATAACACCCACCAAAGTCACTTTATGAAAATCAAGCCCTTTGCTTACCATCTGGGTCCCGATCAGGACCTGTGCGCGTCCGCTTCTGAACGTTTCGAGGATGTCGCCTACCTTGTTTGCGCGCGAGGCAGCATCGTGATCGAGCCGTACAGCGGTAATGCCGGGAAAAAGTTTCCTCAGTTCCTCCTCCACTCGTTCAACCCCGGCACCCGCGGGTTTAAGCCTGTGTCCACCGCATGAAGGACATGTTTCAGGAGGCAGGGTGCGGGAATCACAATAATGGCAGACCATGCGGCCAATGGATTTGTGGTAGGTGAGGGAAACGGAACACTGGCCGCAGAGCGGCACATGACCGCACTCCCCGCACTGGAGAAAATTGGCGAATCCCCGCCTGTTTTTCAGAAGAATGACCTGCTCAGACCGTTCGAGTTTACATGCAATCTTCTCCTGAAGTGCACGTGAGAAAAGCGACCAGTTATTCTCCTTGCGTTCCGTGCGCATATCGACCAGTGTCACCCGTGGAAGCGACTGGTCATTATACCTTCTGGCAAGGGTCAGCAACCGGTATTTACCCAACTGGCAGTTGTATCTGCTCTCAAGGGACGGGGTCGCGCTACCCAGTACCACGACCGCGCCTTCGAGCTTGGCGCGCATAATAATCGCGTCCCGCGCATTGAAATTGAAACTCTTTTCGTCCTGCGCATAGGAAGAATCGTGTTCCTCATCGACAATGACCAACCCAAGCCTGGGTATGGGAGCGAAAATGACTGACCGCACTCCTATGACTATCCGCTTTATGCCTGCCAGCACGGAAAACCAGTTTGCGATGCGTTCCTTTTCAGTCATGCCGCTGTGAAAAACCGCCACCTCGTTGCCGAAAATCCCGGTAAACATGGAAACAGTCTGCGGGGTAAGTGATATTTCCGGAACCATGACTAGGGCCGCTTTGCCCTGTTCAAGCGCATGGTGTGCGCAATGGTAATAGATATGGCTTTTGCCGCTTCCGGTAACGCCTTGCACCAGGAAAGTCGCGTGGCCGCCGCTATCGCAGGCAGCGGCAATGGCCGCAAAAGCCTGCTGCTGTTCACCGGTAAGAGGTCCCGGGGGCATGGGAGGGTCCCGGGTATCCTTGTGCGCCGCGTATGATACAACCGCCTTGTCGAAGGCCCTTTCAATGGCGCGGGGCAATGCGGTACGCAGCACATCGCCGCTAAAAGCGCAATAATAATCAGCCAGCCAGAGGAGAAAACGCATATACGTCGGTGAAAACGAGTGGGCCGGGGAACCAACCGCGCACACGGTTTTCAGCCGTTCTACCGGGGCCTGTTCAAGAATTTCGCAGACAAAGCCCCATCGCAGGGTTTCACCGAGCTGCGCCTGCACGCGGATTCCTGGGAAAATCATAGGGCAATGCTCCACAGCAACGGCATAAGCATACCGTCCGGGCGCTGACACGGGAAATATAATCGATACGACCATAACGCTTTCTATTGCATGCTATAAAGAAAGTATAATATATTTTTCATGAGCACAGTATCGAAACGCTTTTCCGAGGCCCTATGACCGACGAACATGCCGACAGCCCAAACGCAGGAACGCCTCCATCAATAGAAATCCACGTCTCCTCAGACAATATGTCTGCGAGCCTGAGCGTCATGCCGGTCTCAAACCAGACTGGCAACATCACCGCTGACGAGATTTTCGACAAGCTCAATGAGAAAAAAATCGTTTTCGGCGTTGAAGAGCACAAAATCCAGGCCATTGTCCAGCGTTTTAACGCCAGTAAATCGCGCATAGAATCCGAGGAAATTGCCCGGGGAAAGCTGCCCAAGCCTGGACGGAAAGGTGAAATAAAACCCGCGGTCGCCGCCTTCACCGACCGTGTACGGCTTGAGCAGCTGAAAAAGGAAAGCAAGGACATCCACATCGCCGATATGCTGGCCATTAATAACCGGGTAAAGCGGGTAGATCACGGCGATCTTGCCGCAAAGCGGGGCCCCAGGAAAAAAGGCGAAGACGGCCAGGACATTTTCGGACGCCTTATTGAAAACAAGGATTATCTCGACACTCAGGAAATCATCGGTCACAATATTGCTCCCAGCGACGATAGCGAAACATACCGGTCCAACATTACCGGCATTGTCACCTTTTTCGACAACACTCTCGACGTGGTGCAGGTCGATTTCAATGCCAAGTTCCTCATCACCGTTGCCAAGGACCTCATGTCCGCAACAGGAATCTTTCTGCCGCCTGGTGAAAAAGGCGCCATGTTTACCTCAACCATGATCACCGCTGCATTGCACGAAAATCACGTTTCATCCGGCATTCTCGAATCAGTCATTCAGGACGTAGTTAATTCTGTCAATGCGAATGGCGAACCGGTCGCCGACCTGGTCATTGCCAGGGGCCAGCCAGCAATCCATGGATCAAACGGAAAAATCGAATACTTCTTCGCAACCGGGGGCAGCCTCAAGCCCAAACATAAGGAAGACGGAAGCGTCGACTTCAAGGAACTCTCGATTATCATCACGGCCGCTGAGGGCCAGGAACTCGCGCGCCTCCATCCGCCCACCAAGGGCACCCCTGGTCACGACATCACAGGCAAGGAGCTTTCCGCTATGGATGGCTCCCCCCTCAAGCTTCCCGCTGGTCCAAACACCGGCGCACATGCGCACAACCCTGACATCCTTATTGCCCTGAAAAGCGGCAATGTTTCCGTCAAAGGCTCCCTAGTCGAAGTTTCGGAGGGGTACAGCATCAACGGTGACGTTGACTTTTCAACAGGAAACATCCACTATGGCCAGTCGGTCCACATCCGCAAGGACATTAAAAGCGGTTTCGATGTCATCGTGGGCGGAGATCTCGATATCGGCGGCATTGTCGAAGACGCCAAAATCAATGCGCAGGGGAATGTCCTCATAAAGCAGGGGTTTCTGGGCAGCGGCAAAGGCGAAATCGTCGCGAATGGCAGCGTAAATGTGGGTTTCATCCGCAACCAGACCATCAAGGCCAAAGGCGACGTGGTAGTGGCAAAGGAAGCGATTAACGCGCATATATACGCCCGTAACTGCGTCACCTTCTACGGGAAATCACTCTCAGCCGTGGGTGGAAAAATATCAGCGTACCGCGAGATCGAAGGGTTTGTTTTCGGCAACCTGCAAGGCACAAGGACCGAGCTCGAAGTGGGCGTTGATTTCACTCTGATCGAGGAAAAATACAAAACTGAGGAGAAAATCAAGGAACTTGGCACAAACAAAAAAAAGGTCGAGGAAAACCTGGACAAATTTGAAAAGATGAAAAAACTGAAAAAAGCGCTCCAGCCAAAGCAGGAGTTTCTCTATAAAAAGCTGATGTCGCTCCTTGAAAAAATCACCGCGCAACTCGACGCGCTCCAAAAACGCAAGGAGATGATCGAGCAAAAAATCACCTCAATCGGTAAGGCGCGCATCCTGGTCAAAGACCGCCTCTATCCCGGCGTATTCATCAAAATAGGCGACCGCAACTTTCCGGTCCAAAACGAGGTAGTGGGAAAAAAAACCATCATGTTGGTTGACGGCGATATCAAGTTCCTGTAGCCCCGCCCCTGTTTTCAGGCATGGCTTTTCAGTTTGAAATGCCTGCCGCACGAATCGCAGACAAAAACCTGGTCCGAGGAAAAATTCAGGCCGCGCGCCTGCGCCCCACAGTCAGGGCACCGTTTGCCTGCCGGCGGTTTTTTCACAGCCGGACACTGGGGAATGGGTGGTGAGTAGGACTTGGTATCATCGGTCTGCGCCGCGTCGATACGGCCGCATTCGCCGCACTGGTCGCACGAATGCTGGTATTCATCACCGTAAATGACCTCGAGCACATCCGTGGCGAAAATTTCAGCGATAATAGAATCGACGATATAGGCTATCATCCATAAGCGCGTTCTGAAAGGATCGAGCCCGCCGGGGTCTTTATTGTTTTCTAGAAGACGCATGGATTCGATAAGCGCGCCTTGCGGATATGAAACTGCCTTCTCGGGATCAGAAAAATCGAGTCTGCACTCGAATACCTCAATTGGCTGGTCAAAAGGAAGTCCTTCCTCGTCCTGGCAGTCGTCCGGCAGTTTGGGATCGGAAGGCGCCGCACTTTCGTCGTATACGCCTACGCGCAGGAGAAATTGGTAGTTGCCTTCGTTCCGCAGTTCGAGTAATTGACCCTTGAGCGCCATAACGATATAATATAAAAATTATTCCTTGATATGACCGAGTTTTTTCATTTTTGTGCGAAAAGAAAAACCAGGATCACGTTGAGAGGTATGGCATCGCAGACACTGGGACTCATAGTCCGTGACTCCCATTTTATCGTGCGGCCCTGCGGCGGAATGGCACGATTCGCATTGAACACCAAGAAGGTGCTTGGCTGTTTGGTCAACATCATATCCGCTTGGTTCCTCGTAGCCTACTGTATGGCAAGGCAGGCACTCTGGGTCGACCTTGTCGAAATACCCTTCACGGTACCCTGACCGGCCAAAAAACTTCTTTGCAATGGGTTTGAACGCATCGGCATGCGGGGACGTTTGCCACCACGCATCAACTTTCTGGTGGCACACAGCGCACACGGCCTCGCCGTAATACCGTCCACCCATGGTTTTTTGGAACTCGCCCTTGCCGCACGCAGCGCTCATCCCAGCGGCAAGCACGTCAGTAAAATTCTTCCCAATTGTCCGGGTCCTTTCAAAGAGCACGTTGCCGTTCCTGGCGATAAATACCGTCGCTGGTACATGTTCGATTGAAAAATGGTCTTTAAATTGCTTCTTTCGATCGTAGTACAGTTCGTGGGGAAAACTTTTTTTAGCCGCAAAGCTGGTAAAGGCCGCAAGACTGTCAGAACCAGTGACAATACCGAAGATGGTGATACAGGGATCGGCCTTGAATGTATTCAACACAGCAAGCGCCTCCTTGCAATGCGAACAGCTTGTGGAAAAATAGATAATAAGCAGCGGTTTGCCTTTGTATTTCTGGAGTGAGACAAGTTTGCCGTCCCGAGTCTCAACCTTCAGGGAATAGTCAAACGATCCGGCGTTTGCAACAGCAACCGCAACAGTGAAATAAAATAAGAGGGCGCGTATAATCATCAAGATACAAATATAATAAAAATAGACCCTTACCGGTCTACTCTGATCGAATACCAGCCTTCCCTGCCAAAGCTCTTCTCAACGCCGTTAATCAGATACCGGTTGGTTATAAGCACGGTGAATGGCGTTGCACGTGGAGGACATACGGCGCTTTCGTTCGTTTCAAGGATAAAGGCGGTATCGGGCAAAACGCAAATGACCGGGAAACTTGTAAGCGGCGTAACAGTAATCAAAACTGAATCGGTTGAATCCCTCTGTATAATGAAATAATCGTTATCAACAGGCGCGTTGCCCTCCTTGCCTATTTGGCCGTGGACAATATCACCCGTTGCGAGCGTATCCGCAATGCCGGGTTCATCGTTGTCCTCCTGTTCACCAGCGGCGGTGACAAAGGGGAATCTGGCATCCATATCCTGATAGTTCCCCTCCGCATCAGCCACGCGTGAAATAGTGATGGTATAGGGTGTTGCGAAATCGAGCAACGTGTTGTCCGGCGTTACTGAGAGCGTTTCGTTCGAGACGCTGATTCCCGCGTTGAACGAGGCGGCAACCGTGTACCCGGCAGCTGGCCCAAGAGTCCGGTTAAAAACAAAATAATAGGGGCCAAAAACGCGAACATGCTCCTGGCCGCGCGCGGGATAGCTGGATTCGATGCTGAGCATAGCAGGCTCATCGACATTGACCGTGCAGGCCTGTACCATGATAAGCAGAAAAACCAGGCAAAGGAGAAAACCGGCAATCCTTATTTTGAATGGCCGTGCATCTTCCACGCTTCCTCCGGAGAGACTTTGAGCTGCCAATCGCCTGAGTGGCACCTGGTGCATATATAATACCTGGCCTTCTGGGGTTTGAACCGTTTCTGGACCGGCTGGCCGCCTCCCATGCCGCTGAATTCAAGTCCCCGGGACGCAACATCGTTCTCCTCTTTGATATGCTGCGCCTGCGGTCCGTGACACTGCTCGCACTGCACTCCGGCCATATCACGAGAACTCTCTATGTCCCAAAAACCGTTTTCCTTTTCGTATCCAGTGACATGGCATTCAAGGCACAAAGGGTTGTACTGGTCGTTGTTCTTTTCCAGGGACTCAATGGCGTGCGCATGGCGGCTGGACCGCCATGACTCGACTATTGTCCGGTGGCATTGGATGCAGGCTTCGGGTCCGGCATAAATAGGCTGCGCGTCGGCCGGCCTGGGCCATCTTAATTTTGCGTCCTTGAGCCCGGTCTTGTAGCCTTCCATGATTTTATCAATACTGTTCTTCTTCTCGTATTCGGGTCCCAATTGCTGTGAAAAGGTCTTGGGTCCGGCCATGCCGCTGTTCGTAATGCTGAAATTGAGCCCTTGTATGTTGCGCGTTTCCCGGGTGTCTGAAACCACGAAGCTCTTGTTCACCAGCCTGCCGTCGCTGCTGAAAGAACGCAGGTCAGCGCAGATGACGAGGTCGATGACAGAGTGTTTCTGCAGGATGGTGTTGAGGACCGGCTCATTTAGATCAGAGAGAAGGATGATGAGCGTCTTTGGCGTCTTTGTGATCCTCTTCAGGACCTTTTCCGCGGTTTCCCCAGGATCGGCGATACGGACCTTTCCCTTGTCAGCATCCGTGAGTTGGATACGGTCAGAAAGCCCCAATATACTCACTTTGAGCCCCTTGTAGCCCACCTGGAGCAGGTCAGTAAAAACGGGCTTTCCCAGTTGGTCAGTGATATTGGAGGAAACCAGGGGCAGGCACGCCTTTTTGTTGGTCTCAAGGAGAAAATCGAGTCCAAGAGCCATCTCATTTGTTGAAACCAGCACCGCTGAATAATTCAGGGGTTTCATGGCGCGCATAAAATATTCAGAAAGCACTTTCTGTTCGCGACCCTTGGTGGAACAGTAGTTTCCCGCGTCGAGCATGAGAAATTGCCCGTTTTTCTGCTTGTATTCCGAGCAAAAATTGTCTATTCGCGACAGACCGCCGCTTGGATGGGCTTTTCAGCCGCAGGGGCCATAGGCCCCTTCACTCTGTCCCGTAAAAATAATGTGGTACGATTCAGCGCCTATCGCCGAACACACCAGCAAGCTGGCAAAAAGAATGGTCTTGATCACTGGCCCTACCTCCTGGTCATTTTATTGAACATGAAGCGTACTTCAGCATTTTTCCATCGACATAATAATAATACCCTTCACCGACGGCAACCCAGGCGCGCACCGTACCGAGAGGCAGGTCGACCAGCGCTGTCTCAGAATTGATCAAGTTGAGTTTAAACAGCTTGGTCAGGTCTTTTTTCCCGTTTTGCTCGTTGATCAATACGCCGTAGATGTTCTTTTTGTCCGATCCCAATATACGCACATGCTCAGGATTAAAAGGATTGGGCACCACTTCCTTGATGGCGAACTTGTCACGGTCGAGCACGGTAATTGAATAATAATCATGAAAAAAGAAACAACGTTCATCTCCTAAATAGTACCCGAAATATTTGGGCAATTTATACGTTATATTATCGGCGGCAAGACTCTGCCGGGTCTTAAGATCGTAAATGGCCGGATTGGGCCCCGAGCGATAGTAGAGATAGTTGCCGTCGTCGGTAAAGCAATGGAGAACAACGCTGTCGTCCGGGATGACAAACGACTCAATATTGATCATATCGTTATTGGGCAGATGTTCGAGCTCAATAGTGACCCGTATTTTCCCCCCTTCAGCCGGTTGAACAATGGGGTTTGAAGTCCAGGTCAAATCCTTGTTTATCTCGGAATTCCTGATACTCGACTTGCGGTCTATATCGACCCCTGTTTTGGAAATGATGCACAGTTTGCCATAAATATAATACTGGAGACCTTTGCCTGCCCAGCGGCCTGGAGAGCCGGGTTGGACCGAAAGTTTTGATTTTACCTGTTCACCAGTCGACACATCGACAAAAAAAACCTTCGCGTCGGGCTGCGGCCCATCGCTGGCCGGCGCGGCCAGTTCGACAAAGGCGAGGTATTTCTCAAATCCGTCGTTATCGAGGAAACCAATGATACCGGCAACATCGATGGTGTTTTTTAGCCTGCTCCCCTTGGTGAAAAGACTGACCGCAGTCTTTGCATTCCCGATCTTTTGGCAGACCGCAGTAATTTTGGCGTCTTTCCCGATAAATATTTTGTCCACTGTTCCGGAAAGATTGAGGATAGTCTCTTCCGAGAACAGGACTGAAGCGGCGATAAGCATGGATACGGCAAAAAAATAAAGCTTCATAATCATCTCCCGTTTGACAAAAAAAATACGTTTTGCCCAAGGGAAATTTCAATACAAAGCGCCCGCGCCGCTACCGTATGGGCAGAACTGTTCGAAATCCAACAAGGCTGCTTTTCCAGTTTGGCAGGCCAAATTCCCGATTCATGGCCCTGACCGCGTTCACCGGGTTTTGCCAGCTGCCGCCGCGAATGACTTTGGCAAACCCTGTTGCCGGCCCTATTGGATCGTCCTGCTGTCCTGAATTATAGGCGCCATACCAATCATTGCACCACTCCCACACATTGCCTGCCATATCATAGAGGGAATCGCTATTGGGCTCTTTGGTCCGTACTTGCACTGTCGAAGCGCGGCCATACACCGCATAGGCACCCGCGACAGTGGTGTCATTCCCCCAGAAATAAAGTTTGGAAGTATCTGACGCATTGTTGGCACGGCAGGCAAATTCCCACTCAGCTTCAGTGGGCAGCCGATACCCCATGATGCCATAATCGATGGCAAGGTCCGTGAGTCCGGTACAGCCATTGCCCGGTATGCCATCAATATGCGAATAGGAGTACACGGTATCGAGTCCGGATTGCTTGCTCTTTGCGTTGCAATAGAGCAACGCGTCGAACCAGGTGACGCTCTCAACCGGATAGGGCTGGGTAGGATGGGGAAACGTGGAGGGATTAACTCCCATAAGAGTACTATAAGCGCTCTGGATCACCTCTGTACTGTCGATACGGAAAGACAATAGATTGACCGTGCGTACCGGAGCCTCATCAGATTCTCCCCGGACCGTGCCCATAAAAAACGTTCCCTGATCGACCAGTACCATAGTGGTCTGGATTGAGGTTACAATCAATGTGTCAACCGCGGCATTGCCATCGTTGTCAGTAACGCGCAGTACGCAAACGTATTGCAGTACGGAATCGGGCATGATAAACGAAATCGTTCCATCCACGCTTGCTACAAACGAGCCTGTGTTGCCAAGGTCCCACGCGTACGCGCTGATCGTACCATAGACATCAGCGCCGCTCCCCAAAAGATTGACAGTCTCGTTTCGCGCGGCGAGCTTGTCCTGCCCGGCATGGGCGACAGGCGGATCGAGAACAACAGTTACGCCAACCTGTCCTGAAACAGTGTCACCCTCTGAACAGATAATGCGCAAAACGCAGACATAGGGAGAATCGGGAAGCGACGGCGCCACGATATCAGTATCAGCGTGCGAGATATGCGTGAATGTTCCGGAGACGCCAATATCCCACTCATACCGGTCCACAGTACTACCCGTGCGCATGACAATGGCTGGACGCAGCCGTACCGTATCGTTTATTGAGACCGTGGTATCGTGACCCGCGGAGAATGAAACCACGGAAGGATGCTGGACCTCAATGTTCCAGGAAAGAGAGGCCGTGGCATTGGAGTCGTCGCGTACCTGGACAGTAATGGCATTGAATCCTACATTGTCGTTCTTGGGCAGCCAGGTAATGATGCCGGTGATACTATCAATGACCATGCGAGCTGGTCCCCTCGTAATACTGTACCGCTGATGGTCGCCCTGGTCAAGGTCCATCGCTTCTACAGTATCGGCATATGTCTGACCGGCAAGAATTCTGTTTGTCATGTTCGCGGGCAGGGTCAAAAAAACCGGGGCGACATTAAAATCCGGATTAAAAACCGTGATTGTCCAGGCAACTGAATCATACGCCCCGTCCTGGTCCTGGACCTTCGCATAGACCGTATGAATGCCAGTATCAGCCACTGTAGGTATCCAGGCAATGGTAGTGTTGTCAACCAGCATGAGGGGCGGGCTAACCGAATAGGTCAGTACGTTGAATGAATCGCGGTCCGTGGCCTCAAGGACCCTGGTATATGTATCACCCGCTTTGATAAGCCCGGCAAGGTTGCTCGCGCCAACCCTGAACACCGGCGTATGATTGACCGTATCAACATAATTCGCATTATAATAAATCCGGATGGTCCGGACGCCATCGTTGCGCCACGGAGTATTGTCCAGGGCGGTAAAAACAAAGAGATTGGCGCCATTGGAGAGAATGATGCCATCCTGTTGCCAGTAATTTCCGGAAAGCGTGAGGGCGGAATCATTCATGGTCAGGGAATAAATCCCGTTGGTGTCGCTGGCCAGGCCATAGATGCTGATCACCCTCTGCGCTGACGTATCAATCGACCTGTGTGAAATCACGGTTATGACCGGTCCCGTGGTATCTGCAATCGGCGTGGTCACGGCAACCACAGGGGAATACGCCGAAACCCCGCCTACATTGGCCGCACTGATACGATAACGGTACGAAACACCAGGTAGAAGTCCGCTGTCTGTAAATGCCATGGCAACGCCTGAACCCCAGGCCGTATATTGGCCCGATGAACCCTGCCGCCGTTCCACGACAAACGAATCCGTGGTCCGGGTGCGCATCTCCCATCGCAGAAAAACACGGTCGAAATCGAAGAGCTGGGCTTGGAGATTTATAGGTGCGACAGGAGGCAGCAGATGGACCGTCACTTCGGCCGATGCCTCACCGCGCTCAAGGTCCGATTGCATGGTTGATCCGCGATAAATGACGTTACCTGCCGAATCAAGTCCCTCGACAGTGACAGTGATGTCTATGCCATACGGCAGTTCGGGAAGCGACCCATTGTGGGAGGTAAAGGCATAGCTCCTGACGACCGTGTATTCGAGATCAGGAGATTCGATGATGACCCGGACAGTGTCCACCAGCAGCGGCGCAACCGTATCCCCCCCATCCATCCAAGCAATGCTGATTGAAAGGTTTGTCTCCATTTCAACTGAATCCGGCCGCTGTTTCTGACAGCCCATAGGAACAAACATGGCCGTTAGCAGGCATAGGATAAAAAGAAAAAGCGGTTTTACCATGAGAGATCGATGTTGGTCTGGCTGGTAGGTGAAGGTTCGGGTTCTGGTTTCAGGGCCGCATTTATGGTAAAGTATGAAAAAGTGACTATGGCCGCGCCAATGGCCATCCACTTCAGACTGTTGCTGAACCGCGGCTTCTGCGACCCGGACGCACGCTCCGCGCTGGTTTCCTGTTGAATGCCTGAAAGGCCCCTGGCCAATTCAGGAAGCGCGGTCTGCCTGATAGCGCTTTCATTGTTGGGGCACGACACCTTGGCCTCGGCTATCATCTCAGCCATCTCAACGTCGAAGAGCCCCGCCTGAAAAAAAATATTGTTGTCTATAAACCGCGCGCGTGTAAGCACCACGAGCGTAACACCGATCCGCGAGCCAAAATAACTGGCGCTCGACGGATTATAGAGTACACTGCGCGACATGTCCTTCAGTTCTGGACTGGACAATACCGAATCTTCGGCGGTCATGGCATATTTGCCGGTCTTTGAGAGTTCATTCCACAACGCATCGCGTATGTCTCCGGCTGAGAGGCCGTTCGCGTCGCTGGCGCCACCTATAAATTGGGCCTCATTCACAAAAAGCGCCTCGTTTTCCGCTGACCAGACCGCGGAAACCAGCGTAAAGAAAACACAAAGAACACCGCTAAAAACAGCCATGGTATGTCCTTAGTAAAGATATATATAACATCAGCCAATTGCAAGCGGCGAAAGGGAACAATTATCTTTTAACCATGCATCAAGAATCTAACGGTTTGAGCACCGGTCTTTTCGGCCTGGACAGCATCCTCAAAGGGGTTTTGAGCGGCGACAATATTGTCTGGCAGATAGACTCAATCGATGACTACCAGGCATTTGTGACTCCTTTTGTCGAAGGGGCGCGAACAACGGAAAGAAAACTGGTCTATTTCCGCTTTGCGCAAAATCATGAATTGCTGGGCGTTGAAGAAAACACCGAAACCGTACGTCTGCATCCGGAGAACGGGTTCGATCATTTTATTTCTGAAATTTTCGCGGTCATCGAGAAAAATGGCAAAGGCGTCTATTATGTCTTTGACTGTCTGACTGATCTCAGCGTTGACTGGTACAGTGATCGCATGCTGGGAAATTTTTTCATGCTCACCTGTCCCTACCTCCACAAATACGACACGGTCGCCTATTTCTCCCTGTTGCAAAACCACCATTCGTCCCATGCCACTGACGGCATCAACGCGACCGCCCAGATTATTCTCGACGTCTACCGGGACAAAAATAAATTTTACGTGCACCCGCAGAAGGTCCTGAAACGCTACTCCCCCACCATGTATATGCTGCATGAATGGGACAAAAACCTTTTCAAACCTATTAACTGCAGCGCCACAATCTCTGAAATCCTTTCCGGCGTCCCCCAGCCCTGGCTCGATTTCACTATTCACAGACTTGGCATCTGGACCAGGACCTTTGCCGAGGCGGAGGAGATTTGCGAGGACAAGGCTGCCGGACGAACGGCAACATCTGACGCTGAACGGTATTTCCAGCGGATCCTCCGTATGGCGGTAACCAGGGACCCCAAGCACCTTGAGCTTGCCCAGAAATTTTTCGACCTTGCCGACCTGCTCAACATCAGGAAACGGATGATCGGTACCGGACTCATCGGCGGCAAAGCGCTCGGTATGCTGCTAGCGCGCGCCATTCTCGATAAGTCCGGCGTCCTCTGGCGCGGACGGCTCGAAGCGCACGACTCCTTCTTCATTGGGTCCGATGTCTTCTACACCTACCTGGTACAAAACGGGTGCTGGTGGGACCGCCACAAACTCAAGGACCCGGAACTATACATTGACCGGGCCGAGGAAGCGCAGGAACGCATGCTCTCCGGCTCATTCCCCGAATACATTAAAAAGCAATTCATTGAAATGCTCAACTATTTCGGCCAATCCCCCATCATCGTGCGATCAAGCAGCTTGCTCGAGGATAACTTTGGCAATGCTTTCCCGGGAAAATATGAAAGCGTCTTCTGCACCAACCAGGGAACGCCCATTGAACGGCTCGAATCCTTTATCGCCGCGGTCCGCACCATTTACGCCAGCTCAATGAGCCGCGAGGCACTCCACTACCGCGCCAGGCACGGCCTGCTCGAAAAAGAGGAGCAGATGGCCCTCATTGTTCAGCGCGTGTCCGGTACAACGTACGGTTCGCTCTTTTTCCCCCACCTGGCGGGCGTCGCCTATTCGTATAACCCGTATGTGTGGGACAAAGCAATTGACCCTGCGGCAGGGGTCATGCGTCTTGTGTTCGGGTTGGGCACACGCGCGGTGGACCATACCTATCACGACTATACCCGGATTGTCGCGCTGAACGAACCTTTCAAGCGGCCCGAAAGCGCTGAAGGCATACGTAAATTCTCGCAGCACCGCGTGGATGTACTCGACCTGCGGGCGGGCCAGCTGGTCTCTAGCAATGTTGATGATATTGTAAAAGAGGTCCCTGAAGTCCCGATCTCAATTTTTTCCAGCTACGACGAATCGCTTCCTCCTGAAAAGGCGCGCCTGGCGCCGGTACTCACCTTCGACCCGCTGCTCACAAATACGGAATTCATCCAAGACATGCGTCTGCTCATCCAGACCCTCCGCGACGCGCTCCACTATCCCTTTGACATAGAGTTTACCGCGAATTTCCTGGACGACGGTTCGTACAGGATCAACCTGGTCCAATGCAGGCCTTTTTACGTGAAGGAATTATGCAAAATACCCCCGCCCTCTGTCAACATACGGAAAGAGAACATCTTTCTCGAAACGCTCGGTCCCATCATCGGCAGAAGCATCAATACATCAATCGACAGGCTGCTCTATGTGGCGCCGTCTGAATACGGCCAGATGAAAATTAATGACCGCTATGCGCTCGCAAGAGTCATCGGCCAGCTGATAAAAAAGGACAACAGCGACCGGAACAAAATCATCATGCTTGTTGGTCCGGGCAGATGGGGCACCACCACTCCCTCGCTGGGCGTGCCGGTCGCCTTTGCCGATATAAATACCGTATCGGTCATCTGTGAAATCGAGAGCATGAATGAATACATTTCCCCCGACCTCTCCCTGGGAACCCACTTTTTCAACGACCTGGTGGAATCCGAGATTGTGTATATGGGCCTCTTTCCGGGCGACAATGGAACGATCTTCAACGAAAAAGTCATATCCGCGCTTCCCAACATGGCGCCGGACATCCTGCACGACACCGCGCGCTGGGCCCATGTGCTCTGGTACGCGGACGGCGCGCACCTGCCCGGCAACAGTGAATTCTACGTGCATATCGACACGCTCAAACAGCACGGCATCTGCTTTGTTGACCGCAAGGGCTGACACCAGTTATTTTAGTATGATAGCCATCAGGAAAGGAACTGTCCATGCCGTTATTTTCAGATGAGGAAAAAGCGATCCTGCAACAGGCGCTGAGCATGTATGTGCAGATTATCCAACAGCGCTATCCGCAGCAAGAGGTTGAAAAAGTGCTTGAAACTGCCCAGGGCATCCTGGAAAAAGCCATGTCCCCTGACGAAGGAGGCGCTGCGCCTGCCGCCAAACCCCGGGGAATATCTGACGAATGGTTCGAATCCTGCTGCAAGCAATGCGAAAAGCTGGACGCTGGCGGCAAGTGTCTCGACAAAATAACGGAAAAATTCCCGGGCAAATGCGACCCTATCCTTAAATACGAACGTAAAAAACTGCTGAAAAAATAGCCATGTTCGATAAACTGGACCCCCGGCTTGTGGAAATGATACGGAACACCACCCGTATCCTTCGCAAACCCTATACCGGCATCATCGCCGGATATCATAAGCTGCCCTATGTGCTCATAGGCCCGGACAGCGCGCGGAAAAACAGTTCCATTGAAATACGCGGCCGCATCCACGTGTCGCCAAAACTCATATTCACGCCCAACCCCGAAAACCCCACCCTGGGCGAAATCTTCGAGAAGGAATTGATGAACCAGCAACTGGTGGGAAGGGTCTTTTCGTTCCTCTATTCATCACGGTACAGCAACCTGAAGGTGCAGAACGAAGACCTGAAGATTGAGCTAAGCGAGGACGACGCGCCAACGCACGAGCACACAGTACTTGATGAAATGCTGAGACGGGAAGTGGTCGATACCGCGGTCGTCGGCTGTCCCGATATCCAGTACTATCCCATTTCGCTAGAACGGCTGATTCAGGAAATTCTGGATAAGGAATTCAAATAGCCTTTTTACCATACGGTGAGCGCCGTTGAACCGTGCGGTTATCCAGTTACTGCGCCTGGAAAAACCTGCTATCCGTGCCTGTGCGGCCAATGACAAACCGCACCTGCTTGCCGCACCGCGGACAAGCGCCCCAATACCCATTTTCAGCCTTATTCACATAGATACGCTGGTACACGTTGCAGCAGGCGAAATGGACGCCGACAAACCGGCGCTTGCCCTTTTTTTCCTCTTCCGCCATGGTTCACCGTTTTCCCTCGAACCACTCGCCTACTCTTGCGAGTAATGTTTCACGGTCGCTGTATACCTGCAGGTCCGAGCCCACGGAGTTTTTAAAAAACGACCCGTAGGATTTTTCAATGATTCTGCCATCAAGGACAATGGCCGCGCCATGGTCCTTTTCCCTGCGGATGAGCCTGCCCACGCCCTGCCTGAATTTGATGACCGCGTCGGGAAGATAAAACCGCATAAAGGCGTTTTCGCCCCTTTTTTCGCACGCCTCGGCTCGCGCCTGGACAATGGGGTCAGCGGGAACGCCAAAGGGCAGCCGGGCAATGATCAGGATTTCCAGGTGTTCTCCCGGAAGGTCAATGCCTTCCCAGAAGGAATCGGTGCCTAATAGCACCGCGCCGGGATTTTTCTTCATCTCTTCGACCAATTGGTAGCCTGGACCGGTGATGTCCTGCGCGAACAGGGGGCGCGCCTGCGCAAGAAAAGACTCGGCAAGGTGCGCATACACATTTCTGAGCATTTCCCGCGATGTGAAAAGCGCCAGAATGTTCCGCCCGTGACCGGCAAGCCGGGTGATAATGTCCGCAACCTGCGCAGGATAACCGGCGCTATCGGGTGCGTCAATGCCCTTCGCAGTGCAGAAACGGACCTGTTCCCCCATTCTGAATGGAGAATCGACAATGGTCTGCACGCTCCGCTCAGCCTCAGCGCCTGTTATGCCGACCCGCTCGCGGAAATACGCAAAATCCCTGTTTACCGCCAGCGTGGCTGAGGTGAACACAGCGGTCTGTGCAAGGGAAAGAAAACGCTCCTTAAAAATACTGGCGATTTCGAGGGGCGCGCGGAATATTTTCGTATTGATCGGATTCGTTGCGGCTTCGGTCCAGAAAATCGAGCTGTCGTCTTCTCCTCTGATAATCGCCAAAAAGTTCGCATAGAGGGACGCTATGTCGTGCACCGCCGAGGCAAGGTCGAAAAAGGCGTTTTTTAATTCGTCGTTCGATTCCGCGATTTCACCCACGTTCGACTCAAACGTCTTCAGCAATGCGATAAAGCCGCCAAGGTCGAGCATGTCGCCCTTCAGAGAAACCGCGTCCGCGAGCGTACCGGTAAACCGTTGCTTATCACCCCCTTTTTTCCTGAGCGCCGCACCCAGGGACCGGAAAAATTTGACCGAGTTCATCTCCGCTAGGGAAACCATATCGGTCAGCCGTTCACAGTCCTTTAAAAGGTCCGCCGCCTTGCGGCCCTGCGCTTTTCCCAGGATTTTTTCAATATACCTGAGAAGGCCGTGGCCCTCCTCGTCTTTCTGATGGAGTTTTTGCAGGGCTGTTGAGAACGCCACATGCGAGGCTTCATCGCCCAGGTGCTTCCGTCCCACGTCCTCAAGGGAATGGGCCTCGTCAAAAATGACATGGGCCAACCGGCCTAAAAGAGAACCGTCTGATTTGAGATCAGTAAAAAAGAGCGCATGATTGACCACCACAATGTGCGACGACAAGGCTTCCCGCCGCTTGCGCATGACAAAACATTCATTGAAATAGGGACAGTGGTTTCCCAGACAGGCGGTGTGATCAGAAGCTATTTTCGCCCAGATGATCCTGTTTTCCTTCTCATTGAAACCAAGGCATTCGGCCACGTCACCGCTCTCCGTCTCTTCTATCCAGGGTATAAGCGGCAGGATATTGTCAGCTTCGCGGCCACGAAGCAGGAGGTGCGAAGACCGGAGCAGTTCGTGCCATTTTCGTAGACAGACATAGTTGGACCTGCCTTTGAGAAGCGTTGCCCTGAATTCCACATCCAACCGTTGGGCAAGAAAGGGTATCTCCTTCTGAAATATTTGATCTTGGAGCGCCTTTGTCCTGGTGGAAATGGCGACACGCACGCCATTTTTTACCGCAAAGTAGATTGCCGCGATCAGGTATGCAAGCGACTTACCCGTGCCTGTGCCGGCCTCGGCGACCAGGAGTTCGCGGTCGTTGAACGCCCGGCGCACCGCATGGGCCATGGCAAGCTGACCAGGCCTGAATTCGTATGCTTCAAGTTCCTGCGACAGAAGCCCGCCATTGATAAAAACGCATTCAATCTCGTGTTCGTCAACGGTCTGGGCCGTATCAGACGCAACTAATGGCTCTGGCTGGGGTTTGAACCTCCGTCTGGCCGGCTTGGCCG
The DNA here is from genome assembly GCA_001789205.1 of Candidatus Raymondbacteria bacterium RIFOXYA2_FULL_49_16. Lineage (GTDB taxonomy): Bacteria > Fibrobacterota > OXYB2-FULL-49-7 > OXYB2-FULL-49-7 > XYB2-FULL-49-35 > XYB2-FULL-49-35. The sequence continues at coordinate 81,143 of MFYT01000096.1, forward strand.
CGGTTTCAGGCACCAGGGAACGGAGAAGCTTTGCGGTCTCAGTTTCATGTTTGCCCACAAGGCGGCCAAGGGCATGAAGTTTCGCGTCAGGAAACCGGGAAATTGACGTGAGCGCGTGCACGAATATTTTGCCGCATGCGTCTGCGTCGGCCTTTGCACGATGGCTTGTTCCGGAATGGACGTTTAGGACTTTGGAGAGGTTCTCGAGTTTGTAGCTTGGTTGGTCTGGAATACCAAGCCGGGCAAGAAGCAGGGTGTCGTATATGACGTTCTTCACTTCGCCCTTTTTAAGCGATCCCATTTTTTCATTCAGAAATTTGACATCAAATGAGCTGTTGTGGGCAACCATGGGGCGTTTTCCCGCAAATTCAAAGAATGAAAAGAGCGCCGTGGCCAGATCCTGTCCTCCCTCAAGGTCCTCGTTTTTTATACCGGTAAGAATGGTGATGTGTGGCGGCACCTTTTTATCGGTCTTGATGAATGTCGCGAATTCACCGGACGGTTCCCCGTTCTTGAAGAGCACGCCGGCAAGTTCGATGATGTCGTCTTTTTTTGCGTCGAGTCCCGTTGTCTCGATATCAAAGGCGACGAATTCAGCGGGCATTACGTTTTTCATAAAAGGAAAAATATATTATTCGCACAGGGCGAGGCACGAATAGAACGAAATGCGGGTTATATTCCCGGACCATTCACATCCGTAGGGGCTGATGGCAATTAACCCCTACCGGATGTGCGACGAATTGACGCACCAATAAAATTTCACACACCGGTGAACATCATTATTATATTTTATCATAAAACATATTTACCAAAGCACGTGCAATGGCTTTTGACCTTCTCACCACAGTTGAATACGGCGGCTGCTCGGCAAAACTTTCGCCGCAGCACCTTGCGCAGGCCTTACAGGGCTTAGTCATCCCGAAAAACGACCGGGTGCTCGTTGATATCGAAACGCACGATGACGCGGGTGTATACAAAATCTCCGATACCATGGCCCTCATTCAGACAACCGATTTCTTCTCTCCGATCTGTTCAGACCCCTTTGAATTCGGTCAGATTGCCGCTGCCAATGCCTTAAGCGACGTCTATGCCATGGGCGGCGCCCCGCTTACCGCGCTCAATCTGGTCATGTTTCCTTCAAATAAGATCCCCCTGGACGTTTTGCGGGATATCCTGGCAGGCGGACTCGACAAAGTAAATGAAGCTGGCGCGGTCATTTTGGGCGGCCACACCATTGACGACTATCCGCCGAAATATGGTCTTGCAGTGACAGGAACAATACATCCGGATAAAATCATTACCAATGCTGCCGCAAAACCAGGGGATGCGATTATCCTGACAAAACCCATTGGTACCGGGACAATAGCAGCGGGAAAAAGAATCGGAGAATGCGCTGAACCAGACTATGCAGCGGCCCTGGCTTCCATGAAAGTCCTCAACAAGCATGGGTGCGCGGTCATGCAGAAGTATGATGTGAAAAGCGGGACAGACATTACCGGCTTTGGCCTTTTGGGTCATGCGCTAAAACTGGCACATGGCAGCAAGGTAACCATAAAGATCAATTCAATAACTGTCCCGCTCATGAACGGTGCGTACGAACTTGCGGACTTGGGTTGCATTCCAGGCGCAGCCTTCAGAAACCTGGACTTCGTTGATTCGGACGCTTCATTTACGCAGGTCGATTATACCCTTAAAATGCTCCTCTGTGACGCCCAGACATCGGGCGGCATTTTCATGTGCATAAAACCAGAGCATGTGGAACAGGCGTTAAGCGATCTCCGGAATGCCGGCCATACACAAGCCGCATGCATAGGAGAAGTGCTGCAAAGGGAAGAAAAAACGCTGCAGGTGGTCTGAATAATACTTTTTACGGCATTAATGTACTTGTGAATACTGTTGTCATATCTCTGTATCCTAACCGTAAAAAAGCGATAACATTTACCGCTATCAGTCTTTGTATCATTGGACTCATAGGTCTTGAAGTAATCGCGGCAGTCAAATACCATGCAAGTATGTGGGGGTTGCATTCCCTTCATTTTATCTACCCCCGGATAATCTTTCATTGTATTGCGGGTATGGCGTTCCTGGCAATTATCGTGTTCCGCAAAACCCTGCTTTCAAAACTCATGATACTCAAGTTGGGCAACCGCGCACTCGCATGCGCAGTAGCCGTTGGTTTTGCCGTTGCAGCCTGGTTTTTCCGTGCACAAACCTCATATCTGGGCGATGGCGATCTCCTTCTGGTCTGGTTGAAGAACGGGTATGTATACCACGCATCCGACGCCATTGATTTTTTTATCCATGCCGTACTCTATAAATACCTTCTCTTGCCACATGGTCTGACACCCTTTGTTTCGTATTCAGTAATAAGCTGCCTTATGGGAATCTGTTATACGCTGATTACACTCGCTTTCGCAAAAACCATTACCACTGAAACCGATGGCCGGATTTTCGCTTTTTTCTTTATACTCTTTTCCGGCTATCTCTATGTCTTTTTCGGATACGTCGAATCGTACGCGATGTATTTTGTTTCAATAATGGTATATCTGTATTTGGCCCTGCTTGCGGTATCAAAAAGAATCAGGGCTGAAATTCCATTGGTTTTCCTGGCAGTGACACTATGCCTGCACCAGACAGGCGCGCTTCTTGCGCCATCCGCGATGTATTTGATCTGGCTGCAAGGGAAGGGTGAAATAAAGAAATACATACTCAAGTATTCTGTCGCCGGTCTTGTGATTATGATTCTCGCTGGAGTCGTGATCGTTATGTTTGACATCAAGGTTTCCACATATATTGACATGCTCAGGGAACGGGGGGTCTTGGGAGGGAAAAAACATGTGTTCCTTCCGATATGCCAGGGGGAATATGCGGTGTTCAGCACCCAGCATCTCCTCGATTATTTTAACGAACAGATGCTTGTATCACCAATCGCGTTTCTCATATTGCCGGTCCTTCTGCTGAGGAAAGAAACCTACCAGGACCGCTACTCTGTCTTTTTACTCCTCGCTTTTGCCGGATACCTATTGTTTTTCTTTTTCATGGACCCGAAAATCGAAATGTTCAGGGATTGGGACCTGTTTTCCGTGCCAGCGTTCGTCTATACATGTTTTGCGGCATATCACATCGCGTCCCGAAAGATTCTTCATGAAAATCCGGTCATAAAAATACTACTCATCGGTCTGCTCGCATTGCATACCATGAGCTGGGTCATGGTCAATAGCTCGCCTGTAAGATCGACAAACAGGTTTAAAAATCTTGTTGAGCTGCGGAACAGGCCGCTCGAAAATCCGCTGGTCGGTTATAATTATGAACAGATATCCGATTTTCATATTGCCAGGGGTGAATTTGACAGCGCTCTTGTATATCTAAAAAAGGCCATTGCGGCAAGTAAGACCCCTCGTTTTTTCGCGAATACCGGCTTTATATATTTCAAACAGCGAAAGTATGAAGAAGCCATTCAGGAATACCAACAGGCAATCGCCCTTGATCCAAGATTAACGGACGCGCAAATCAACCTGGGTCGGATCTATGAGCTGGTGGGACGGCCCGGCCTTGCGATACAGTCTTTTGTTACATTTGCTGAAAAGGACCCGAAAAAGGCGGGCAATTTTTATTACAATGTTTTTGAAATCTATTACAAGCAAAGGGACGCCGATAACGCCTTATTGTACTTACAAAAGGCTGTGGAAAACGGTTATGATTGTGATCCTGCCCTATTGTCGAACCTGGAAAATCTTTGCGCTCGCTTACATCAAAAAAAAGCGCACGCGCCCTGACATCCGTATATTCGCGGGTTTTTTATGATCAGAATATCGCGTCATAGGGACATGCAGCGAAGCAGCTCATGCATTTCGTGCATTTTAAACGATCAATGACCGCGACCTGCTTCTTTTCCCAGGCAATCGCGTTAACCGGACACGCTTTGAAACAAAGGCCGCACTTCTTGCATTTGTCCGGATAGACCGCAAATTCAAGCAGGGGAACGCACCGTTTTGCCGGGCATTTTTTGTCCCTGATATGCGCCTCGTACTCGCTCCTGAAATACCCGATTGTGGTAAGCACTGGATTGGGCGCTGTCTGTCCCAGCCCGCACAGCGATGAATCAATGATATAGCGCGAAAGTTCCTCGAGAAATTCAATATCACCCTCTTTACCCCTGCCGTCGGTAATGTCCTTGAGCTTTTCAAGCAGCTGGGCCGTGCCTTCCCTGCAGGGCGTACATTTGCCGCACGATTCGTCGGCCGTGAAACCGAGAAAAAATTTCGCCACATCGACCATGCAGGTCGTGTTGTCCATGACCACCATGCCGCCCGAACCCATAATAGCGCCTGTGGCAATGATGGATTCGTAATCAACCGGA
>MFYT01000096.1:85521-117891 GCA_001789205.1 Candidatus Raymondbacteria bacterium RIFOXYA2_FULL_49_16
GCAGACACCCGCCCGATGGGCCGCCCATCTGTACCGCTTTGATCGACCGCTTCTTGTTTTTTGAGCCGCCGCAAATATCATTCACAATGGTGGCAAGAGGTATGCCCATGGGTACCTCGACAAGGCCCACGTTTTCTATAACGCCTGAAACGGCAAAGACTTTTGTACCCTTGCTCTTCTCAGGACCCAGTTGTGCATACCATTCGGAACGGTTGAGGATAATGTGCGGCACGTTTGCCAATGTCTCCACATTGTTGATGACCGTGGGTCTGTTCCAAAGACCTCTGATCGCTGGAAAGGGCGGCCGCGGTCTGGGCATACCCCGTTTGCCTTCGAGCGAACGGAGCAAAGCGGTTTCTTCGCCGCACACAAAAGCGCCCGCGCCAGGATAGATTTCAATATCAAACGAAAAACCAGTGTTCAAAATATTTACGCCCAGCAATCCCATAACACGTGCCTGGGTAACCGCTTTGTGCAGTTTCTCGATTGCAAGGGGGTATTCAGCACGCACATAAACGAATCCCTGTCCTGCGCCAATGGCCTTTGCGGCAATGACCATGCCTTCAAGGACCGCATGGGGGTCCGCCTCAAGCAATGAGCGGTCCATAAAGGCGCCTGGATCGCCCTCATCGGCATTACAGACAATATATTTGACCGGTCCCTGCGCATCGGCGCAGAATTTCCATTTCATGCCCGTGGAAAAACCCGCTCCGCCCCTGCCGCGCAGGCCTGATTTCAGTATCTCCTCGATTATCTCGCCCGAAGTCATGCTAGACAACGCTTTTGCTGCAGCGGCATATCCCTGCTTGCCAATGTAGTCCTCGATACTGTCAGGATCAAGAGAGCCTCTGTTGCGCAACGCCACAAGCAACTGGTCCTTGAAAAAGCCCACATCCTTCAGATGCGGTATAAATGCGAATGATTCAGCCATATTCTTCTCTGTTTAGTGGACCGATTCCAAACCTTGGGCAAGGGCGTATTCAACCACAGGCCTGTTCTCCATACCATGGCTGGCAAAGACCTTCCGGACCTTGTCCGGAGTAATATCACAATATATTACCCGTGGAAAACCTTTTACTTCAACAGTGACCATGGGTTCCCTGCTGCACATGCCCGCGCACCCTGAAGCGGAAACGTGTATGTCCGCATGGTTTTTCGCTTCGTAAGCAAATGCATCGAAGACCGCCTGGGCCCCTGCTGAGAGTCCGCACGTCCCCATATGGACAGTGATCCGCGCCCGGAAACCCTCGCGCTCTTCACGGGAGCGCCGGGCGAGCGCTGCAAGCCCATCCATGGTCAGTTTTTCCGTCACTGGGCCCTCCGGTATTGTTCAAGTAACTGCGCGGTCTTTGCAGGCGTCAGTTTTGCATGGACATCGTTATTTATCATGACCGCGGGCGCAAGACCACACATGCCCAGGCAGCGCACCATCTCAAGTGAAAACTGCCGGTCAGGCGTAACGCCGCCCACGGAAATACCCAGACGCTCCTCAAACTCCTTCACGATTTCCTGGGCGCCCATTACAAAACAAGCGGTGCCCATGCACACTTTTATCTGGTTTTTTCCGCGCGGTTTCATGGAGAAAAATGAGTAGAACGACACAATGCCAAAGACATCGCTTGCCGGCAGATTGAGTCCAAGGGCAATATACGACTGAACGGGCAATGGAAGATAGCCGATCACTTCCTGCGCCTTCTGTAAAACCGGAATAAGGCCGCCTGTTTTTCCGCGATACGCGCTGAGTATGGCGTCCAGGTCTTTCTTTTTACCGTCAAGATGTCCGGCAGCAAGAAATTCCTTGAGCCGCTCCCTGGTATCTGATGCATTGGGCGCCGGGGTTACCAGACCAACGCCAACGCTCTCCTCGCACAACTTTTTACTATGGTATTCACCCGAACGCCAAGCCTTGTGGATAATATCAGGATAGCGATGATCGGGTATAAGCGCGTATTCCCTGCCGCCTTTTTCAAGCGACTCGTAAGTAAGGCCAGTGAGTTCAGGAACTGTTGCGAGAATTTCTTGTTCCCAAATATCACGGGCCGACTCATGATTCCAGGAAGCCCCCATGTGCCGCGCCAGAAGCGAAAAAATCTCCCATACCGGTTTTGCCTGACCAAAAACAGGCGCCGCGGTACGCACCATGTTCACCTGCCTACGGCTGCTGATTGTTGTACCGTCGTACTCTGACCAGGCGGCCAGAGGAAGCACCATATCGGCGTCCACGCCTTTGAAAAGGGAAAAAGCGACTGTATAGTCGACCGTGGCCTGTTCCATACCCTGAAGAAGGGTATTCTCACCCACGCAAAAAAGCATCTTTATTTTGCCGGTCCCGCATGCTTCAGCGACTTTTTCAAGATTTGGTCCCTTTGCGTTGGTAAGTCCGCAGTCCCACAACCGTTCGAACTGGTTTTTTCCCGGACTTGGCGCAATCTCAAGGAATCCGGGATAATAATCCGGCAATGCTCCCATAAGACAGGCGCCCAGTGTATTATTGTTGCCTGAAAAAGAATTGATGTTACCGTTGCCAAGTTTTTTGATGTTCTCGAACGTTTCGAGGCTTTGCACTGCCGCGCCGTCGTATACAACCAACGCCGGTCCCTGCTGAGCAATGAGCGCTTTGGCGGATTCAATATCAGCAGAGCTCACCCCCGTAACCGCACCAGCCTTGTCCGCGGAAATGGCGCCAATGAGGGCTGAAATAATAATGTCTTCGGTCCCTATGCACGGTTTCAGGTGCAGCGCGGCAAAAGAAGCGAGTTTTGGGGTATCCGCGTCTATGAGAATCAACTGGCTTCCCCTCAATGTTCCCCGTTTGACAAAGGCGGTTGCCACAGGATTATCTTCTCCGATCCTGCCGCCAATAACTATGCAAAGCCGCGCCTCCTCTATTTCCCTGAAGGAATTGGCCATGAGGGAACCGGAAAAGGCCGCATGTTCGGACTGGTTAATGGCATTTGTCCCGACCAGGGTCCTGAAGAATTTCTGCAGCAGAAAGAAGTCCTCGTTCGTGTGACGCGGCGACACCACACAGGCAATAGCATCGGGGCCGTGTTGATCGCGCACATTCATTATTTTCCTGCCCACCAGTTCGAGCGCTTCGCTCCATGACGCCTCCCGGTAACCATTGGCTTCGCGGACAAGGGGCTTTGCCAACCGGTTGGCGGAATGGATGAAATCATAGGCAAACCTGCCCCGCATGCACAGACTGCCCTGATTGGGCTTGGCGGATTCATCTCCGGTCACCTTGACGATCTTTCCTCCCTTTACATGCAGTACAAGACCGCAGCCAACACCGCAGAAATGACAGACCGTGCGCACCATGGCCGTTTCCCATGGACGGGCGTGATAACGCGCCTTTTTTTCAACAAGCGCGCCAACCGGGCACGCCTGCACGCATTCGCCGCAAAAGACGCAGTCGGATCCAGCAAGGGACAAGTCTCCGGCGGTCACCACCTTGGCCGATTTGCCCCGGTAGCCCAGAGAGATGGCGTTGTTCACCTGCTGCTCGTTGCATGCCTGGACACACCTGCCGCAGAGTATGCACCGTGAAAAGTCTCTGATAATAAAGGGATTCGCATATTCGGCCGCATAGCGTGGTTTGGAGCCCTTGAACCGGGAACTCTTTACCTGGTACCGGTAGGCATAGTGCTGAAGTTTGCACGCGCCATAGACAGCGCACAGATCCCCGCCCGCATCGTACGCTGCCGCACTGGTCTGCAATGCAGTCCATTCTTTGGCGTCAACACTGCGGGATGCGCAATTATGATTTCCCGATGAAAGAAGGAGTTCGAGAGTCGCCTTTCGTGATTTTACCACACGCGGACTCTCGGTTTTTACCACCATGTCTTTTGCAGCGGGCATGGAACAGGCCGGTACCAGACTCCGGGCCTTTTCAACCTCAACCACGCAGAGACGGCACGCGCCAGTAGGAATGGTCCCTTTAAGATGGCAGAGCGTGGGAATAGCAATGCTGTTCCGCTGCGCAACCGCAAGAATGGTTTCGCCGCTCTCAAAGGGATATTTGATCCCGTTTATGATAATGCCGTTTTCGATCATGCTTTTTGTTTTACCCGTGTATAGCAGACCAGGCCGCAGTCGAGACAACGCGATGCCTCGTGCACTGCGCTTTGCTCATCAAATCCCGCATCTGTGTGCATTATCTGGAGGGCCTCAGCAGGGCTTCCAGCGCCCAAAAGCGAAGGTATGGTCCGTAGAATGGTTTCAAGGTCCTCAATGCGGTCTATGTTCTGGATGTCTTTTGTCTCATGTACCAGCTTTTTTTGAGGCTCAATAGGATCGCCCGAAAGATATCTGTGGAGCGACCTGACAATCTTACGGCCCGCGCCCACTGCATTGACCACAGCTGTATAATCGCTCACCCTGCCTGCCTCTACAGCGCCAAAAAGCCCCTCGTTCCGCTGCTCTGAAAATCCTCTGAAGGTCTCGACTGTGCGCCAGCCCACCCGGACGCCCTCCTCAAACACAGGAACAATGACCATTTCAGACAGCCTGCCTGTTTCAACAATGACACAATCTGCCGAGACCGCCTTTGGTGCTTGCGTATCGGTACTAATATTCACCGTGGTTAGAACATTGCCCGTTCCAGACAAGCCCACAACAAGTTCCCTGGCGCCTGGCCGCGCATTGACGACCCGTTTCCCGGAAATAAGCCTTTGCTCAGCCCCTTCCTGGAGCAAATCGACCTTCAGGTACACGCCTGGCATAGAGGATTCAGAAACAGCAGGGCCGCGTATCACTTTTCTGCTGTCCATGCCGCCAGTGGTAAAAAGAATTGCCGCAAAGCCGTCATTAAAAAGGGAGTCAAAGGTGATGTCCCGGCCAAAGAGACAATTGGTTTTTACTTCCACACCGGATTGAAGTATGCCATCTATCTCCCAGTCAAGCGCTGCTTTTGGCAGCCGGTCCCGGGTAATGACATAGCGGAGAACGCCGCCCAGTTCTGGCATGGCTTCAAAAATGACCGGCGAATGGCCTAGCCGCGCAAGATAATAGGCCGCTGTAAGACCCTCTGCGCCCCCGCCAATCACCGCCACTTTTTTTCCGGTCTTTTCAGCGGTATGCGAAACAACCCGCCTGCCCGAGGCCATTTCATAGTCAGCAACGAATTTCTTGAGTGTATTGATAGACACTGCCTGGTCCGCAAGGTTCCGGCGGCATTCAAATTCACAAGGCGCCGGGCAGATACGGCCGCAGACAAGAAGCAGAGGGTTTTTTTCGCGCATGACACGTATGGAATCTTCGTACCTTTTCTCGGCAATGGCCTTGATATACCTGGGAATGTCAATCCCGGCCGGACAAGCACGCTGACAGGGAGCCGTGCATTCGGCGGCCGTGTATTCGCTGGTAAACCGCTTTTCATTCGTAGTGCGGACAATGATGCCTTTGGGACATATTTTTTCGCATATGCCGCAGCCTGTGCATAATTTCGCATTGACCACGGGCAGGGTTCCATGCATGGTAATGGCGTTGAATGGGCAGGCCTGCGCGCAGGTGCCAAGTCCCAGGCAGCCAATGGTGCAGGTCTTGGAACCGCCATAGAGCGCTGTGGCCGCCCTGCAGTCCCTGAATCCATTGTAAAAATATTTGAGATCAGCATGTTCAAGATCGTATCGGCATCCCGGAAGCGCTATTTCAGGTTCGCGCATGCGGACTTCAATGCCAAGGACGCGCGCAACCTGGATGGCAATGGCATTACCGCCCGCAACGCACACCGAGGGGCCCGCCTTGCCCGCAACCACGGCAGTAGCGGCGGCAGCGCAGCCCGCAAAACCACAGGCACCGCAATTCGCACCTAAAAGCGCTCCGGTCACGGCTTCAATTCGGGGATCTTCCCGTACAAAGAAAATCCTGGCTGCAATGACAAGCATGCCCCCCAGCAGGAGGCCAAGGCCAAGCAGCGATAGAGTGGCGATAAGTACCGGTTGCATATATCCTATTTTAATGCTGTTAAAGAAGCGTCAACGCCCGCAAAACCAAAAAAAGCCAGCGCCATAAGTCCCGCGGTAATCAGAGTTATTGCCGTGCCCTGGAGCGCTCTGGGCACTGGTGAGACCGATATCCGTCTCCGGATCCCGGCCATTAACACAAGCGCAAGAGAAAATCCCGCGGCAGAAGCAAGGGAGAAGACTATGGTATGGACAAAATCGTAATCGCGGCGGATACAGATGATAGCCACCCCGAGTACCGCGCAGTTTGTCGTAATAAGAGGCAGATAAATGCCCAGTGCCTGGTAGAGTAACGGCGCGCTTTTTTTCAGGAACATTTCCACAAGCTGGACAAGTGCCGCAATAACCAGGATAAAGACCAGCGTCTGGAGGTAGCCAAGGCCAAAAGGATCGAGCATATATCGCTGCACAACCCACGTACAGGCGCTCGAAAGGGTCAAAACAAAAATGACCGCCATGCCCATACCTAGGGCCGTGTCCATTCTGTTTGAAACACCGCAAAAAGGACAGTTTCCAAGATATTGGGCAAGCAGGATGTTTTTTACTAGCATAGCGGAAATGACGAGTATCAGCAGTTCCATGACATCACCTCTTCCCCAATGAATTCATGATGCCTAAAATAAGGCCAAGGCAGACAAATGCGCCCGGCGCTTCTACCAAAAAAGAAAAAGGTTGATAGCTGCTGCCCATAACCTGCATGCCAAACCAGGTACCGCTGCCCAATATCTCCCGGATGGAGGCAAGAACAGTAAGCGATAAAGTATACCCAATCCCCATGCCCAGGCCATCAAGAGCTGAAGGCAGCACCGGATTTTTTGACGCAAAGGCCTCTGCCCTGCCAAGAATAATGCAGTTTACCACAATGAGCGGTATAAATATCCCCAGTTTCTGATAGAGGGGAAAAAAATAGGCCTGGGTTATCATTTCGACCAAGACCACATAGGTAGCCACAATGGCGATATAACTGGCTATCCGTACTTTTTTTGGAATCACGTTACGTAAAAGAGAAACCAGCACGTTGGAACAGAGCAGCACAAAAGTGACGGCAATACCCATGCCAAGGCCGCCATCAGCCGATTTTGTCACAGCGAGCGCCGGACAAAGTCCGAGCACCAGCCTGAAGGGCGGTATCTCTTTCCAGAGACCCTTAGTAAATTCCCTAATTCTCAGATCCATCATTTGCCTTTCAACACGCGCTGTTTACGCTCCTGATATCTCAGCAGATTGCTAATAACAGCCGCACAAGCGCCCCGTGATGAGACCGTTGCTCCTGAAATACCGTCTATAACGCCGCCATCAGCCCGTATTTTCATGATATCGTTAACTGATTTTCCCTTGAAAAGACCGGTAAACGCCTCCTCGGTAATACGCAAACCAATACCCGGCGTCTCAGAACACGAGGTAACAGCCATGCCGGTAATAGTATCCATTGCAATGTTGTATCCGACAATAATACATATATCACCGCCAAAACCGGCTGCTTTTGAACCGCAGGCAATTGAAACGAGAGAATCGCCCCGCTTCCCAAGAAAGAGCGTGGCGCCACCGGTACTATCCTGTATCTGCATCCTATCCGATACCGGATCGTTTGTTGTCTCTTCGAGGACCTTCTTGATCGCAGGGCCTTCCACATATCGCAGAAACTGGTCTTCAATGCACTCTCGCGTCAGGGTGCGCGCTCCTGCGAGCAAAAACCCGCACAACCCGCAAAAAAGGGTAAGCATGCCGATCATTTTCAGATTCTCGTTCATATCTGCTGCACCTTTTCAAATTGCCGCGGTTTGGACAAAACCATTTCAAGAAGCGGGGCCGCGATATTCATGATCATGATTGCAAAGATAACGCCGTCTATGTTCGAACTCCATACTCTGAGGAGCATTGCGAATACTCCAGCACCAAGCCCGTAAAAGAACCTTCCCGGAGGATTTCCTGGAGAACTCGCGTAGTCGGGCGCAAGGAAAAAGGCGCCCAAAAGCGCGTTTCCGGCAAGTATATGGAAAAGCGGACCAGCATACCTGGCCGGATCAACACTATGGAAGAGCTGGCTGCAAAGCGCAATGCCAATGAGGAAAGACGCGGGAACAATCCACGATGCGAATCCCCGAAGAACAAGGTAGGTCCCGCCCGCAACAATACAAAGCGCGGATGCTGCGCCAATACCGCCTGCCTGATTGCCCAGCAGAAGGTCTTTTATCGCGAATTGGCCGATCCCCGCCGCGCCCTCTTTTTTCAGGACAGAGAGTGGATAGAGGGTCGAAAAACCCGGATCATAGTTTAACAGAGAAAAGTCAAAATTCACATACTGGGGCCATGAAAGAAAGACAACAGTCCAGCCCACAAGCACGGAATTAATGGGATTGCATCCAAGTCCTCCAAACACATGCTTTCCAACAAGCATGCTCATAAACGCGCCAACGAGGATGACCCAGAAGGGCGTTGACGGAGGCAAAAGAAGGGCAAAGAGCAGGCCCGCAAAAGCAGCGCTGCCATCGTGAACGGTTATTTCCCGTCTGAAAAGCCGCTGTAAAATGATTTCAAAAACCATGGCTGAACCCATGGAAAGAAGTATGACCCTGAGCGCGTGCAGGCCATAGTGACTGACGCCAATTGCGGCAGCTGGCATAAGGGCAAGAATGGTATTAAGATACATGGTGGTAACATCCGCCTTGCTGTGGCTGTGCGGCCGGAACGAGACAACAAGCGGGGCCTGTCTCATACTGCGGCCTCCCCTTTTTTCAATTCATCTGAGGCAAAGGAGATTAGCTGGAGCAGGGGTCTGTGCGCCGGGCAGACATACGAACAGAGCCCGCATCCTATGCAGGAATCGATCGCATATTCCCGGCACGTGTCAAAGCGTGAATATTCGGCGTAACGCGCAAGATGATTGACCTTTAAACGGGCCGGACAGACAGCCGTACATTTACCGCAATTGAAACAAGGTACGCTTTCATAGCGCACCAGCTCTTTTTCCGTCTGCGCCGCAATGCCGTCGGTTTGACTGGTTACCTGAATAGCGGCGGGCTGGTAGATTGCGCTGCCTGTCAGCAAGCCGCCGCAGACGACCTTTCTTACCACAGCCATGTCAACGGACTGCGAATCCAGGACCGATTGAACGCTTTGACCAACGCGCACACATACATTCTTGCGCTGGGGAAACCCGCTACCAGAGAGCGAAACCAGTTTTGTGGTTGGCGCTGCGCCCGTTTCAACAGCATTAGTCATGGCCACAAGCCGTTCGGCATTCACATACATGCTTGTACCCACGCCCGACCGCAACCGCTTTACCATGGAAGCAAGCATCTGGGGAAAACCATTTGGATACACTGGGGCTATGACGGCCACCTCAGCCAGATCCGCGGCCAATGACACGGCCCGTTTTCTTTGGCAAGGAAATATCGCAAGCACAATTTTTTTTGGTTGGATGATATGTTGCAGCAGGCTGAGTCCCCTGGCAACCGTGTCCGGATACAGGGAAAAAACATGCTGCTGAATGGTCACTGCCGGGTCTGTATCACAGGCGCTGACAATGACAGTGTCAGCATCGGACGGAACAGCGCCAAGGCCAAAACCAAAGGTTTGCAGCTTTTCCCTGAGTTCCGTTGGCTTTTCCTGGAGAAAACCCGCAGTGAGTTTGACAGGGCTTTCCGGGACAGCGTCGCGCATATCTAGATAGGGCAGCTCCTGCCCATGCCGGACCCGAAATGGAACTATGCCAAAAAACGAACGGATACCCATTGATTTACCTTTTATGACACAGGGAACAGTCGTCAAGCCCGTGGCAATCCGCGCACTGTGATCCTATGCAGCGCGTATGTATCTTTGCCTCTTTACATGCGCCCGCAGCGTGGCCGCGTGCATCATAGTGACACTCCCGGCAACGCATAACCGTCTGTTTTCCACCGTTAGGATCATAATTATGGTGGCACTGCGCGCATTCAAGGCCGGCTTTATCGGGCCCAATATGCCGCGGATGGTCAAAAACAACAGGGCCGCCCTTTGCAAGGAACAGGACCTTTGCGGGAGATGATTTTTTTTCAAGCGCAAATCCGGCAAGACCCGCTGCCAGACAAAAAAAGGCAATGACCATCCAAAAAACCTTTTGCGCCTTTTTCTTCATTAGTTTTTGTTATTATAAATAAAGGTGTGTTTTCCCGTAGGACGAATCCTTATTTCACTAATAACATTCTACGTTTTTGGATAAAATCGTCCGCTATTATCCGATAGATATATAGACCACTGGCGAGTGTTCTGCCATTATCCGATTTACCATCCCAAATAACAGAATGATAGCCAGGTTTTTTTATTTCATTTACCAGTAATGCCACGGAATTAAGCCAGCCTAATAATAATGGGGTCTTTTTCATACCCTTCATCTCCTTAATTAAACTGTTATCCATCTTAATCCTTTATTTGGCAACTACGAATTTCGCAAACATCTTTTGTCCATTGCTTTTTATTCCAAAAATGTACAAACCTGGGGGCAGAGTATTGATTTTTATCCGTGTTTCGCCTGCAGAAATGGATAGTGTGTTTTCAAACACCTTTTTCCCACAAATGTTTTTAATAGAAACCTCTGTTCTCGATGAATACATTGTCCGTGGCGTTATTATGGATAGTGTGTTCGGGGTCATATACTGAACACACAACGTGGCGCTGGATATTGTTGGACTTTGTTTCTTTGCAATTGATAACTCTGCATCCGGTGATGTATGAATTGTTCCAGAGATGCTCACGGCAACATACTGGCTGTTTCCATAAGTAATTGAAGAAAGGTGATGCGTTATCCCAGAGATTTGGCTTGTCCATGTAATGCCATCCGTAGAGGTAAGAACGCTGCCACTCTCTCCAACAACAACATATTGATTGTTACCATAGACGATCGAAAAAAGATAGCTAGACAAACCAGACGTTCTATGTGTCCATAATATGCCATCAGAAGAAGTAATGATGATACCACTATCCCCTACGGCGATATACTGGTTGTTGCCATAAGTGATTGATGCAAGGTTTTTACTTGTTCCAGTGGTCTGACTTGTCCATGTCGTGCCATTAGGAGAGGTAAGCATCGTCCCGCCGTAACCATCAGCGATAAATTGGTTGTTGCCATAAGTGATCGAATTAAGGGAGCTTGATGTTACAATGTTTTCTGTCCAAGATATTCCGTCTACTGAGGTATTGATGTGGTTGCCCGTGCCCAAAGCCACATATTGATTGTTGCCATAGGTGATTGAATAGAGATAATACGGTGCACCTCCATTGTTCGTGATGTTTGCCCAAGTTATACCATCAGTTGAAGTGACTGTGGTAGTGGCATTGTATTGGGACATAATATAGCCCCCACCCACCGCAACGAATTGGTTGTTTCCATAGGTGATTGAATTAAGCCCAACCGTTGTTCCTGAGTTTCTGCTGGTCCAATTCATGCCATCCGAAGATGTTAGAATTGTACTATTACCCCCCACAGCAATAAACTGGCTGTCTCCAAACGTGATTGAATTAATGTTGTACGTTGTTCCTGAGGTCCTATTAGTCCAATCAACCTGGGCAAAGCAGGTAATGGAAAATAGAATGATTATTACTTGTGTTATTTTAAACATTATGAGTCCTTTCCATATGCGATAAAAATGCATTACATTTTCTTTTCTACGCACAGACTTGGCCTATACCGGCGCGTTTTTAGACAATGTCCGCTTTCCATTTAAATTAATCTCTTCCACTTCTTTTCGCAAGCATATTTATGCGCTCTCCGTCAAAATCGAGATATAGCCGGCAATTCTTCAAAAATTGACCACACGGGAAGCTCTAGAGGCAATGATCGCAATTTATGATTCAGCATGTCTTCAAAAAACTCTTTTCAATATTTATGCGGCCAGCCCCAGAGCCTCACGGTTATTTTATTTAGCATGACTACCTCGTTAAAACTGCCATAGCAATATATTTGCTTTCTAAACCGCTAATATTATTGACGCACACATAATACGAGCCACTCGGAAGGCCTGATGCATTCCATGAATAAACAGGCGCATCCACTTGCTTTTTATATACACAAGCTCCGGTAACATTATATATCCTTAGATATTGGATTGAATTCCCTTGGCTAAGAGCAATCTTTACTGTGGAATTAAAAGGGTTAGGGCTAATATTCAAGTTGTTTTTTATGTGTTTATTCGGCTCTTGAAAATCGATTGATGCAACGGTGTCATAATAAGTTGAGCCTGAGCCTTTTTTAAAATCCCTAAGATAGTAATATGGCCCTGTAAAGCGGCAAAATTCAGTAAAAAATGGGCCGCGTATATTACCAATCCCCAATAGAATCGTATCAGCGTACGTTTCACCACATAGATAATCATAATAATATGCATCATATATGGTATTCATTAATAAAGATTGGCCTATTCCTTTGAAATATTTTGTCATGTACAATGGCTCAAATAAATCTACACTTACCTGAATAGAATCCCCAACTGTCGTTGTTAAAAAATCGTAGAGTATTACTTCTGAATCTGAAACAGAATGTCTATAATAAACTTTTCTGAGTGAATCTTCACGAATCCAACCATAGAATGAATGATTAGAAATCTCAGTGCCAGCATCATCCTTTTCATAGCTATAGATATTTGTATACATAGTTTGACCAATGTTAGTTTTACCGTCAAGAACATATTTAAAATGAGAAATTTCATACCCAGGAGGGCCACTAATTTCTGAATATCTATCAACAGCCCAAATTGCACTATCCGTCGGAAATGGTACATATGTCTGAGCCGAGTTTACTGAAACTATCATAATAATAAAGAATCCACATAAAGAACGAAACATAAAACCTCCATTAGTTAATACGATTTTTATTCGTATGTCTGGTGTGGATCGAGAGCCTCTTTTGGTCTTTCTCTCTTTATAGGAACATAAATTAGGGTCGTTTCTCACGCTATAATCTCTTTCGTGCGAATCATTTATTCTGCCAGTTCTCCCTCGGATTTCCTTATATTCTTGTAAGAAAAGGCGGGATCGGGAAAGACATTTTTCCTGTGAATTTCCCCACCCCCTTATGAACTTTTGCAATGAAAGGGTCTATCGTAAAAGATCACCGTGTTTAACATAGATTCCTTACTACACTCGGTCAAGGATTTTCTTGCCGGATTCTTCATACATACTGACATCCGTGGCCGGATTATCCTGTCCCTTTCCCGTCTGGCAGTGTGCGGGGTCTGCGGCGTTGATTGCGGTTTCGTGAAGGAAAGGTTCTACGATCATACCGTGGTTTCATTGTTTGGGGTCTTTGTTCTTCGCATTCAATGTTACGAATGCAGGGGCAAGACTGACGGGACAAGCGGCATACTTTCGGCGTGCTCCCCCCTTTTTGCTCAGATACAGCCCCTACGCTTTGGATTTTTACACGGCGGTATTGCTGTTTGCCTCTCACGAGGAATTGACTGAAGATGAAATTGAAAAGGAGTTGTCCAGACATACCCGCCCGTTAGGTTTTGAAGGGTCGCGCATCAAGACCATTCAGCGTTGGCTGAACCGATTCCGGGAGGACGCAAAAGAGCATACCCAGACAGTGCGGAAAACAATGTCCTGGTTCTCAATCATTCAGCACTGGTTATACAGTTTTCACCCAATAAAACCCTTTCTATGTGCAACATTCAGGAAATATACTTAAATTTTAGTGGGAATTAAAAATCAGCAGATACGGGGAAGCTCTTCCCCTGCGGGGACCTCAACAATTCGTTCGCCGCCCATGGCGGTTTTTAACAACACCATCCCCGGGTGATCAGGGACAACGGAACCAATAATGCGTGCATTTTTTCCCAAGGTATGCGTTCTCAGGATCGAGATCGCTCTCTCTGCAGCATCAGCAGAGCATACAACGATCGCCTTGCCTTCGTTAGCAACATTCAACGGGTCAAAACCTAATAAGCCGCACGCACCTTTTACAGCCTTTTTAATAGGCAGATGGCTTTCCACCAGTTCAATGCCCACGTTCGAACTCTCAGCAATGTCGCACACGCCAGCTGCAACTCCACCACGCGTTGGATCATGCAAAACATTTATAGAAGCCACTAACTCATTGAATAATAAGCTAATGAGACTATCGAGCGATGCAACATCACTCTCCAGATCACTTTCGAAACTTAATCCCTGGCGTTTCCCAATAACCGCAATGCCATGGTCGCCTATTGTACCTGTAACAATGACCACATTACCTGGTTTTGCATTGGAAATACCAGCAGAAACGCCTGGCCTGCGCACACCAATACCTGAGGTGTTAATGTACAAACCATTGCCCCTGCCCTTTTCCACCACCTTGGTATCGCCCGTAACAACAAGCACGCCTGTTTCGCGCGAAACAGCGGCAATTGATCCAAATATTTTGTCCAAATCAGCAATGGCAAACCCTTCTTCAATGATCAGTCCTAATCCAATGTATTTTGGGATCGCGCCTTGCATGACAAGATCGTTTATCGTTCCGCACATGCAGAGCTTGCCAATATCGCCGCCTGGGAAAAAAAGAGGATTCACCACATACGAATCAGTGGTAAATGCCAGATCAGGAGATTCGAACGAAACAACAGCGCTATCATCAAGCTGGTTCAAAATAGGATTGCCAAGATGCGCTAACACCAGTTCCTTGATGAGATTCCTGGTGCGTATTCCTCCCCCTCCGTGGGCAAGGGTAATGATATCATTTTTCATGCGCCCCTCTTTTTCGCGTACGCATAATAGGCCGCGCAGGTCCCTTCGCTCGAAACCATGCACGCACCCACAGGTTCCGACGGCGTACACTGCCTGGCAAAAAGGGCGCAGTCGTATGGCGTCTTCACTCCTCTTAATATTTTACCGCAGATGCATGCGGGATTTTCATCGTCAGACTCTATCGCAATATCTGAAAAAATCAATTCAGCGTCAAAGGCCGCGTATTCCCTGCGTATTTTTAAACCGCTGCCCGGTATGCGTCCCACGCCACGCCACATAGCATCGCACGGTTCAAAAACCTCCTGTATAATACGCTGGGCAGCCAGGTTTCCTTCGGGCGTAACGCTCCGGGAATATTCTATCTCAACACTGGACCGACCTTCAACAATCTGGCGTAACAACATCTCTATGGCGCCAACCATGTCCATTGGCTCAAAACCAGCCACAACGCAGGGGACCTTGTGCTTTTCCGCTAGAAACGCATAAGCGTTCGATCCAATGACAACGCTGACATGCCCAGGGCAGAGAAAACCATTGATATCAATGGGTCCGGCTGAAACAAGAGCGGCCATTGCCGCTGGCATTGTTTTGTGCATGCACAGGACTGAAAAATTGGCCACACCTGTCTCAGCGCTGTTTTTAATGGTCCATGCCACACCGGGAACAGTTGTCTCAAACCCCACACCTAAAAAGACAACCCGTTTGTCCGGGTTTTTTCGTGCCAGGTCCAAAGCATCGAGCGGGGAATATACCACATGTACATGGCCGCCCTGGGCACGCACGCGTTCGAGCGATGTAGTGCTTCCAGGAACCTTGATCATGTCGCCAAAGGTGGCCACGATTGTGTCAGGACAACCGGCAATGGCAATGGCTTTGTTGATTGAATCGTTTGCCGTGACACAGACCGGACATCCGGGCCCGGAAATGAGTGACAGCCGCTCTGGAAGCAGGGAACGCAGTCCAGACCTGAAGGCCGCCATGGTATGAGTACCGCATACTTCCATGAACTTAAGCGGCTGTTTTGCCTCTGCAAAAAGCGCGTACACCTGTTCAATGCGTTTATTCATGCGGACCATGTCCTGGCGCGCCAGGTTCAACACTGCGCATTTCATCCATCAGACCGTTGAACTCAGCCACATCAGCTTCAGACCATTTTTGAATGGCAAATCCGGCATGAACAATAACATGGTCGCCAACCTTCGGGTCTGGGATGAGCGAAACAACCACTTCCCGCCGTATGCCTTCAGTATCAATGATCGCCTTTTCACCGTCTATACTCACAATTTTCGCTGGTACTGCAAGACACATAAACAACCGCCATTCCGGTTAATAAATACTGTTTGCCAGGGCGACAACAGCCTGGCCAAGGGCAATACCGCTATCGTTTGGCGACACAAGAGAATGAAAATATACAACAAAGCCTTTTGCCAGTAAAGCGCTGATTGTGCGTTCAAGCAGCAGGGCGTTTTGAAACACTCCTCCGGACAACACCACATGGCCAATTTTCTCCTGCTCCCGCAACTGAACACACATAGCCGTCGCTGCCTGTGCCATGGTTTCGTGAAACCGGACAGCGCACACGCTCGCCGCGGTTTCTCCGGCAACAATTTCACGAATGGCCGGGCCAAGAGACAACTCAAGAAGATCTCCCGTACTATACAGGTCATAAGCAAAAGGTTCTCCAGTCTGACCCCGGGCATTTGCCTGGAGCCGGACTGCTGCCTGTCCCTCGTACGAGGCAGTATCACAGAAGCCCAAAAACGCTGACACAGCGTCGAACAACCTGCCTGCACTCGACGTAAGTGGCGAATTAATGCCTTTTTCCATGAGCGAAAACAACAGGCCCATTTCTTTTTCAGACATACGACCTGACAGTTTTTCCACTTCAAGCCCTTCGGTCTTGAGCACACTCAGCGCCATGCGTACCGGATGCATAACAGCCTCTTCACCGCCAGGCATGGGATATTGCTTAAGCCTGCCCACTCGTCTGAACCCTTTCAAATCGACCACTAAAAACTCTCCACCCCATATGGAGCCATCGGTCCCAAAACCAGTACCATCAAAGGCAATACCAATAACCGGCCCTTGTATGCGGTTCTCTGCCATGCACGATGCAATATGAGCATGGTGGTGCTGTACTGGAACCACTGATCTCTTGCCCAAAGCATGCGCATACCTGGTTGAATGATAATCAGGGTGCATATCGCAGGCAACAATCGCCGGATCTATCCCTAAAAGCTTCATTAGATCATTCACTGATTCACCGTAAAATAAATGACTTGTGTATTCGACCATGTCGCCGATATATTGCGATAAATAAGCTTTGTCTCCCCGGGTCATGCAAAAGGTGTTTTTTTGATCTGCCCCGCATGCAAGTATTGGTGGCCCCTCTTTGAGAAGCACAATGGGATAGGGCACAAACCCGCGCGAACGTCTGAGAACCACCCGCTTTTCACCAGAATAAGCAACAACCGAATCATCACAGCGCCTGACAATAGGCCGGTTGTGAATAAGAGCATAGTCTGCGATAGTGCCCAGAAATGGAACCAGAGCCTCCTCTGTTGCAACAATGGGTTCTTCCGACCTGTTGCAACTGGTCATTACCAGGGGCAACGACTTTTCGAGCAAAAGATGGTGCAGCGGCGTATATGGCAAAAATGCGCCAACATCATGAGTGTCAGGTGATACCAGGACCGGCAACTTCGAAAAAGCGAGTAATGCAAGTACAACAATTGGCCTGGCAGGCGAAACCAGTTCTTTTTCCTCAATCGAGGAAACACGGCAATAATCCCTGATCTGCTCCAGAGAGCTGAACATGACTGCAAAGGCCTTGTGAGGCCGGTTCTTCCTTTGGCGAAGCGTGTTCAATGCGCTGCTATTGTGCGCAGAGCAGCACAAATGGTAACCTCCCAGCCCTTTGATTGCGACAATAACTCCCTGCTCTAGAAGCCGCTTTGTTTCCACTACAGGATCATCAGTTTGAATTTTGTCGCCGGAGCTGTTCAGCAACGTGAGTCCTGGTCCGCATACAGCACAGGCATTGGGCTGCGCATCAAAACGCCGGTCGCGAGGATCTGCATATTCCCTTTGACACGCAGGACACATGCCAAAGCTATGCATGGAAGTGCGTTCGCGATCGTAGGGAAGCTCCCTGATAATAGTAAAACGGGGCCCGCAATCAGTGCAATTCAGAAAAGGATATTTGAAACGCCGGTCAGAAGAGTCAAAAAGTTCGGCC
This sequence comes from Candidatus Raymondbacteria bacterium RIFOXYA2_FULL_49_16, assembly GCA_001789205.1. Classification (GTDB taxonomy): domain Bacteria; phylum Fibrobacterota; class OXYB2-FULL-49-7; order OXYB2-FULL-49-7; family XYB2-FULL-49-35; genus XYB2-FULL-49-35. The sequence goes on from MFYT01000096.1 coordinate 103,423, forward strand.
ATGCATTGTGAACAAGTGGCAATATCAGCGGGCATGCCTGCGAGAAGGTCACCTGACCGTTCGCTCGATCGAATGGAAAACCCGGTCTCTCCAGTCGCCAACAGCTCTTCCGTGATACAGGATGATATGATTGCCTGGGAAGGCGGCGACCCGGTAATGCGCTGGGAAAACTCCGCAAGAGCCTCTTCCTCCCCTTCGGCCTCAATGATCACACCCAAGGGCGTATTGGAGACAAAACCGGCAATAGCACATGACTCAGCATGCCGGAAAACCGCGGGTCTGAATCCCACGCCCTGCACGCAGCCGTTGACAACAAACCTACGCCGTTTTTTCATGCCTTGCCAAACCCGATATCCAGTCAATCCACTGGGAAAATCCTGATGCGGTAAAGGAGGATATCTCGAACACGGGCACTGCGCTGTTCACTTGTTTCACATATCCCATGCACGCAGCCAGATCGAACCGAAGGTGCGGCAAAAGGTCTGTTTTGGTGAGCACAACCGCGCCCGACTCCCTGAAAAGAGAGGGATATTTGATGGGCTTATCTTCACCTTCGGTAACGCTTAAAAAAGCCACTTTCATATGTTCGCCAATATCGAATTCAGCGGGACAGACCATATTGCCCACATTTTCCACAATCACCACATCAAGATCGTTAAGGGGCAGGTCTCTAAGTCCGTGATACACGAGCTTTGCCGACAAATGGCACGCGCCGCCCGTGATAAGCTGGTATGCGATGACCTGCACAGCGTGCAGCCGTTCCGCGTCGCGCGTTGTTTCAACATCGCCTTCGAGTACGGCAAACCGGACTTTTTTTCCCAGGGCTTCCGCGGTTTTTTCCAGAAAAGTGGTCTTGCCGCAGCCGGGCGATCCGATAAAATTCAACATGAGCACTTTTTTTTCTTTGAGCAAACCCCGGCATTTTTCAGCCCAGACATCGTTAGCTCCCATCAAATTGCGGTAGACCTTTATTTCACTCATTGTCCACAACCTCTATGCTTTCAAGAAAAAGCTCGCGTCCGCCCGTCAATTTCCCCTCGATCGCCCCGCATTTGGCACAGATAAACCCGATCACCGGCCCCTGGAGTTCACCTTCCCATGCGCACAGTGCGCACACACCCGTTGCCGGTGCGCGTACAATTTCAAGCACCGATGAATCAGCGCAGGTATCTTTAGTCAGGGTCTCGTAGGCAAACTGTAGTGTGTCTGGAACAATCTGGCGGAGATCGCCGACCTTCACGCGCGCTCTGACCACTCGTTTGGATACAGGTCCGGCTGCAGCAGCCTCAGCGATAATTGCCTCCACCAATCCCTGGCAAATAGAAAATTCATGCATAAACGGAAAAAATACGATGCTGTGCTGGGAATGATCAAGAAATAGCGGAAATACCCTCTTCGTTGTCTCGCAGGGCCGCCTGGCCGGCCTTGTCCTGGGCATTGACAAAATAGATCATGTTCTCGAGTTCTACGGCAAGATTCACGTTTGTTACAATGCACCCGTCAGTCACTTTCAGCTCAATGGGCGAAAAATTGAGCACACCCTTGATGCCCGCCTTGCACATAAGGTCAAAAGTCTGCTGAGCCGCAATATCCGGCACGCATAAAATGGCTATCCGTATGCCATGGTCTTTTATAAACGGGACCAGTCTCTCGAGCGGCAGCACTTCAACGCCCATTTTACTGTTCTGCTTCGCCGGATCAATATCAAAGGCCGCCTCGACTTTAATACCCTCTTTCTCAAAATTCTTGTATTTGAGCAGCGCGGATCCCAGATTTCCCGCACCAACAAGCACCACCTGCTGCACTTCGTTCTTGCCCAGAATATCGTTCAATTTTTCTATCAGCTGTTCAATGACATATCCTCCCCGCTTGTTGCCCATAATATTAAAAAGGGAAAAATCTTTACGCACCTGGGCTGAAGTCACGCCAACTGCGTCAGCGAGATAACTGGAAAAAATCTTGAAAAAACCAAGGGATTTGAAACGATGCAAGGCGTTCTTATACCGAGAAAGCCTTAATACGCAGTTTTTGTTTGTGACCATTGCTTTTTAACACCTCTCTTTTTCCAAGTCTTCATTGAATCTCTTCAAACATTCAGGACACAATTCGGATGTTATTTCCATATGGGAAAAGTGGTTTAATATGGTTCAAAACCCCATCATTTGTTCGTAGACCACTGCACATATAACATTATCAATGAGTGCCTGTGTGTTTTTTGTGTTTTTTAAATTACTGTAATATTTCCATCATGTATTATCCTAAATCATTTGATTTTGTTTTTCCTGTTTCGTGAGCAGACCCTTTATATGCCTTGAAGCCCTCCAACAATTGCCGGAATGAAGTGGGGTTGTATTTCTTGAAGCTTTCTTCATCCACGTAAGTGAAGTCGTATTTCACTTCTGTCTGCACTCGGTTGATGTCTTCGCACCATTGCCGCAGCCGGGCCATTTTTAGCGGTACATCCAGGTCTTCCTGCCCTTTGGTTTCGACAATAACAATCCGCTTATCAGACAGCTTGACCATAAAATCCGGGTAGTAGTTGGAAATGTCGCCATCGGCTTTCACGTAGTCCAACTTGAAATGCACTGCCATGTAGTTCTTCGCGAAAGAGACCACATCACTGCAATCCTCCAAGAATGCGGCAAACTGAAGCTCCAGTTGGCTGTCACCAATGATACGATTAAAGATGCTTTTCTTCGGAACAAGGTAACCTTGGTCCTTTGCCACAAAAGGCCGGGTCTGGCGCAATTTGATCGTGTCCCGGATTTCAGCGTCGCCTTTGTCCCGGACAGTCAGCGCGTTGATGGCTTTTTTAAAGGTCTCAATCAGCGTCTTTGTGGCAGGCAGTTCTGATAGGTTGCGTAATGTGTTTGGTTCTTCCAGCACCACTTGGCGGTCGAACAACTCCTCTTGCACAAACGTCTTGACCTTGCCATACAGCACGTCATATCCGCTGACCAGGCGCAGGTCTTTCATGATGGTTTGCGCAAAATAGCCGATCACGCTGCGGTAGTCAGCAACGCCGGCTGTGTCGAGAATCGTGGTATGGGTAATCTTGCCGTCAGCTATGTCCTTGAATACGATTTCCCGTTGTTCTTCCTCGCTGAACTGCAGATACAACAATCGCTGATGTTCCATTGCTTCAATGTCCAGATCGACCAGGTTTTTATATTCCCTGTATACACGAGGGCTCAACACTGGGATTTCAATATCCAGCGCATCAAGGTCCTTCTTTTTGTTTTCTTTGTCTACCTCAACCACCAGCGGCGTTTTCGGTCCTGTTCCCTCCCCCATCGCCTTGTGCTCCAGAACCACACCTTCGGCCTGAATGGATTCCACGAACTCCATAAAGGCATTGGTGCCAACCACACTGACATACTCTTCGACATCGCCGGGATACATTTTACGCAAGCCGCGGCCCAGTGTCTGCTCGGGAAGAATGTTGCTTTGGGCAGCATATGCACGCAGGCCCACAATAGTGGTGACATTTCGTACATCCCACCCTTCCTTGAGCATCATTACCGAAATGATGGCCTTGTACGGGCTGTCTTTTCCATCAATTTCATTGGCCTGTTTGCGCAGTTTCTCCAACTCATCTTTGTCCTTGCCAGAGACGGATTCGGAAATCTCACCATTATTTTTAGTGTGAATAACCAGTACGGCATCTTTTAAATCCGGGTAATTCCCTTCCAGATACTCAGCCACGTCATCACAGTTGCGGGTGTCATCGGTCATCACGAATAAAATGGCCTTTTTGCCCATCTTTTCGTGTTCAGTATATGCTTTGCGCCATTCAATCACGCCCAGATGGATATAATCAGCGTATTTCTCCGTGTATTTTGCGCTCTGACGCTCCTGCAACTTAGCACGGCTCGGAGCATCAGGCAAAACAGGATGTTTGACAACATTCTGTGATATTGCCTCTACCAGCGGGTAATCTGCCACGGTCTGCACAAAGATTGCGCCGTTGGTATGCTTAGGCGTGGCTGTCGTGTCCACCTGCATGGAAAGAGCTGCCCCTTTCTGCTTCAGGCGGTTGTGTATGTCTTCGATTGATTTAAACCAGGCCATACGAGGGTCATGAATATGGTGCGCCTCATCATTCAACACCATCAGTTCCTCTATGTCCCTGACTATCATGCCCAAATCCACCTTGGAATCAGTTGTCGCGCCCGTGGGCCACTTTCCCAGGAAATAGTCCCGCATATCTTCATCTTCCGGTGATGGTGGAATATCATCGCCCGAATAAACCCGGTGAATGTTGGTCAGGAAAATATTTCCGGTTGGCCGGGTTATGCGTACCTCGTCCTGCAGATGCAATGTCAGTTGAAAATCATCGTGCCAGTTGTGGCCGTCCACGCCATTATCTGGCAGCACCGGATCGTCAAAGAAAATACGGAGACCCTGAAAATCCCGATAAATTCTGTCCAAAACAATGATGTTGGGCGTAATGACCAGGAAGTTGCGTGACAGTTCCGATTCCGGCTCGTAGAGCTTGTGATAAAAACTCCACGCCAGCACCAGGCTCAGCACTTTGGTCTTGCCGCTGCCTGTTGCCATCTTAACCACGAACCGCCGCCAGGTCTCGTCGAACATGCTCCCGGATACAAGGCCGCTTCCATCGAAGCGCATCAGGTCGTGCTTGTCCTTGACCCCCACCACATCGTAAAGATAAACAATCGTCTCCAGGGCCTCGCGCTGGGCAAAGTAGTATTGAAACTCCGCCATGGTCCCGTCGGCCTTTGACAACAGGTGAGGCTTATTAAACCACCAATTGAGCAGGCTCCGGCTGGTGTCTGTTGCGCCCACATACCCCCCGTCCCGGAACTCTTTCACCTTACGGCGCAGTTCCACCACGAGCGGTGGCATGAGCTTCTCCATGCTGCTTTCGCGTAACGCCTCATCAGCGGGAAACCAGCGGACGCTTGGGTCTAGAATCGCATAAGGGGATGGCGGAAAGTCTTTATGCAGAGCCATTGGGGGTTACTCGCTTTTCTTCTTTGCGGGCGTTGCAGCCTTGCCGAATCGCTTACGCTGTTTGGTTACAATCTTTTTGATACTTTCGACTACCGGCAATTCTTCGGGCATAGTGCCGCCCAGTTCCTGGATGGTTTGGCGCACTTTTGCGCCGACTTCATGATGTGTCCTGTTTGCGGCGGTCTTTCCCTTAATCTGGTCCCGGCGCAGCTTCTCTTCCGCTTGGGTTGCGCGAAACAGGTTTGCCGCGAGTTCCGTGCTGCCCATATGATCCAGAATCTTCTGGCTCTTTTTCAAGCCTTTCCGCTGGTGAATATCTTCCTGTTTCAACCCGCCATAAAGACCCATATACCCGTGATTTTGAAAGATGGCGTAGTCTATTGGTTCGATGACACCTGCATTCTTGGCCGCATCGGCCAACTGGACGTTATGGCGGCGCACCTCTTCACGCAACAGAAACCGCCGATCTTCCTCAATACGCTCGTCCGTCAATTCCTGCCGCCGTGTCTGGATGGCAAAATAGGTTTGACCCTGCGCTACGATCTCCTTGTTGGGATCAGCGTTCTGAATAACGAGATAGCAGGCATAGCGCGATAGTAGAACAGTTTTAACAGGCCGTTGCCCACCTTTCCCTATCTCGATCATATCGGTGATATCAACGAAATGATCCTCCAGACGATAGCCGCTGTTAAAACAGGCCATTTTGGCTTTTTCTATGACCCCCTCAAAATTACGATAATCGCCGTAACTGAGCACCTCGGAAAAGTCACGACTTGACCAAAATTCCATACCCGCATCGTTCACGCGTTTGATCCGCTCGAAAGGCGAGGTGTGACCGCCGGTTGTCTTTGCGATTTCCTTTGCCATTACTTCTTCCCTCCGTTCTTTCCCACGCTTACGTCCACTATTGTCATTGTATCGTTGCCGAAGATGTCCACCACCTTCACGGCAATTTTACGCCGCCCAGGTTCGCATTCGTGAAAGACGCTCTTCATTTCCAGTGTACGGTCTTTCTTGGTGCGGAAGCTCTGCCATTCGTTCTCAAAGACGTAATCCCCTGTCCAACGTTCTTCCCATTCGCCGGTATCTTCATTCTTAATCCGGATGATCTCCCGTTTGCTCTCGAAATCGAAGTCAACGGACCAGTAATCAATCCAGTCTGTCCATTCCTTGGTGAGTACCTCACGTTTTACAATGCCTTTGGCGTCCTTGGTCACCTTCACTATCTGGCCCTTTTCTACCACGATCCGGCTGCCCTTGTTCTTTATTTCCGCCTCTGCGTTGGCAATGGAGTCCTGCGAATAGAACACTGAAAAGTCGGTCAGTTCTACCGCCACGCTGCATTCGTGTTTATTGGCTTTTACCAGCGGTTTGACTTCTATGAAGGACACGTCGTGAAAGACAACCTGGTTCTTCTCCACAGCCCGCTTGTCGAACACCTCAGCGGGAATGTACTTGGGCGCAATGTCGATGCCCTTAGCCCGTGCCTCGTCCAGTACATTTGGGAACAGCCCCATCTCGAACTCAAAGCCAAGGATATCCACCTTGGTGATGTGCTTTTTGCGGCATTCGAGGATTATCTCCTCGACAAACAGCCGGGTCACGGGCAGGTTTACCGGACCGACGGCCACCAGCCGCCCTGCCCTCTTGCCGTGGAAGCTGGCGAAACCCGTTGTCCTTTCTGCGCGGTATGCGCGCAGAATTAGGTCGAGGAAAGCCGCCTCTTTATCTTCAAGCTGTTTTTGCTGCTCTGCTTCGCGCAGGTTGGGGTTCACGCCTATGTAGTGTTGGCGTTCGTACTTGCCCAGATTGAGAATTTCAAACGCACGGTAGTCCTTGCCCTCGCTCTTGAGCTCACGCTGCACGCCAATCATTCGCTTGCGCGTAGTGTGTATGCCGAACTTTCCCAGGTCAGTGGCAATCCATTTGCGGCCCAGCTTCTCCGCCACTGCGGCAGTAGTGCCGGAACCGCAGAAGAAATCAGCGATGAGATCGCCTTCATTGGAAGAGGCTTTTATAATGCGTGCGAGTAGAGCTTCAGGTTTTTGGGTAGCATAACCGGTGCTTTCTTGACGATGCCAAGAACGCAACGGCTGGATATCTGCCCATAAATCGCCGGCAGGCATTCCATCCGTCTCATCAAGAAATTTCTTCAACCGTGGAACATTATTACGCGTCCAAAAAATCCTATTCTCGTGTAAAATTTTATCTATTCCATTTTGGTCAAACATCCAGTGCCGCCCTGCAGGTGGTGCAATTTCGCCTTTTTCTCCGAAGTTCCGCGATGGCCCAGCACCAGACCCAGACAAGTCACCTGACATAAACTTACGGCCGTTAGGTTCTTCATAACGATAATAATCATCTACATATTCTTTGTCGTAATCTTGAAGAACCATATTTCGCTTGGCGTTTTCTTTTGCGAAATACAATATAGTATCGTGGACGGAACCAAATGATTTCGCATCCGAGTGACTTGTTGTACGCTTCCAAATCAACTCATTCCGAAAATAAGCTTGTCCAAATATTTCATCTAAAACACACCGAATAAAAGCAGTTACTCGCCAATCACAATGCAAATAAATACTCCCATCAACCGCCAATAAATCTCGCATCAGAATCAACCGTTCGTAAATCATCGCGATGAATGAATCCGCTCCCTTGCCCCAGGTGTCACGGTAAGCGATCTCTTCGAGGATGTTGGGCTTCTTTGTGAATGTGTCATCGCCGATCTCGATGTCCATGCTGAAATCCGCGCCTACGTCAAATGGCGGGTCAATGTAAATGAGCTTGAGGCCGCCCTGCTTCTCGATCTCCTCGCGCAGGGGACCGTTCTTTAGACTGGAAAGTATGAGCTTGTTGTCGCCCCAGATGAGCTTGTTCGTCCAGCCCTTAAGCTGACGGCCGCGTTCATCCATGGAGAACAGACCCATCTGCAACGAGGTATCTTCTGGCTTTTCCGCACGCGGTTCGTCCACCTGCTCAATAATCTGAAAGGGCAGGACGATGTTGCAAACCTCGCTGGTCTTGCCGTTCCAGACCAGTTCTACCTCGCGCTTATCGTCGAACAGAAGAAAGCGGTATTTATCCGGCAGGGGTTTGCCCGCCGAGATAAAGCGGACGATCTCCTGTTGTTCCTGTTCGGTTAGTTGTGGCATAATATTATTTCCCTTCGCGGCGTCCTACTCTGCAAATGAAATATAAGTTTTCCCTCTTTTGTCGTGGTATCAATGATGCTCTCCAGAATGTTTTTAGGTCCCCCAGGGCGCCTTATTTCCCTCCAGATGGAGGTTTTATCTTGCCCAAGAGAACATTCAGCCCGAGTTCCTCGTCACTCATATCCATAATTCGATTGATGGTTCCTTTCCTGAGCTCTTCTAACAATTCCAAGACTTTTTTCGATTCATCGCGGAACCTGTTGTTGTCGGCTTCAAACTTATCTACCTGAACTCTTTGCTGTTCAGATCGTTTGTTCTATTTGGTGTCCTTTGGCGAAAGGGAAATTAAAGTACGCTAAGCTATCTTCCACGGACACACCTGTAAAAAGTCGTTCTCGAAATCCCGACCGTCCTGCATATCTCCCCTATTGAATTATTCCTGTCCTTCAGCATTACCTTTGCTAACTTTATCTTTTTAACATCCACCGTAACAGGCCTTCCACCATGCCGCCCACGGGCCCGGGCAGCCTGAAGTCCGGCATTGGTGCGTTCCCTTATAACATCCCTTTCAAACTCAGCCAAAGCGCCAAACACATGGAATATAAGTTTTCCCCCGGATGTCGTGGTATCAATGCTCTCCTGAAGGCTTTTAAGCCCTATTCCCCGCTCGTTTAGCATTTTTACTGTCTCAATCAGCTGTTTCAGGGATCTTCCAAGGCGATCCAGTTTCCAAATGACCAGCGTATCGCCTTTCCGAAGGTATTCTATGGCCTTAGAGAGGCCTTTCCGCTCGTCTTTTGCCCCGCTGGCCGTGTCCGTGTATATCTTTTTGCATCCAGCGCTCTTTAGAGCATCTTTTTGAAGGTCTAAATTCTGATCCTGGGTGGAAACCCTGGCGTAACCGACCTGGAGGCCTTTTTCTGATTGTGCCATAACTCATCAATTCCTGTTAGTTTTGGTACTTTGATTATGGTACGGGTTTTAGTACACTAAATTAGGTCTTTTCAGGCTGTTTTTGCAAGGAATTTAAAATGTGTTATATACGACCGTTATTGATACAGCACCATTTTAAGGGGTGTTTTCAGGTCAATCCGTTAAGCTTGGCGTATATTTTTGCACGAAATGGGTCGGAACCCCAAATCAATTAAATCATAAAGAAAAGTTACGTTTTTTTACAGAAACTTATGTATATAAAAAGCAGCAAAATGTCATTATTGTCTTGCCGTTTAGCCAAATATGATCTATATTTAAAAAGGCAAGGATAGCTTGTTTTACATGTGCGCATCTGATTAAGAAGAAGAAGAAGAAGGATGAGGGAAAAGGGAAATTTGTACATACTCAATACGGGAAACTGAAAAGGGAGGACGTGTGTGGACTTGCTCAAAATGCAAAGAGGAACTGGAAGATACTTTTGAAATGTGTTGGAAATGTTCGGCCAGTTTACAACCAAATTAGGACGAAGTTATGCCTTGGACTTCAGCACATCTAAAATGGTTGAAGAAAACCAAATTGAAATTATCAACAATTGATAATAAAAACATCGAGGTTTGGAAATTTTGTCATCAAGATGACCCAGCAATCCTTTCAGCCTGGGCGAAACACTTCAGAAATCATTACTGTCGTGATAACGAGATCGACAATTTCAGAAAAGGATATGGCTATCAACGCAAGGATTATCTGCTTAAGATAAAATTCCCTGACAATTTAAAAACACCTGGACCCAGTATACGTGCAGGGGATTTTGGTGAGGTTTTAGTTGCAGACTATCTTAATTTCGTTTTGGGTTATTGGGTACCAAGGATTCGATATTCAGAAAAGGATATTAGAAATGAATCATCTAAGGGCTGTGACGTTATCGGGTTTAAAATATTAGGAGATGACATAAGCGATGAAGACTCTCTCGCAATTTATGAAGCAAAAACGCAATTCTCAGGTAAAAGCGCAAAACCGAGGCTCCAAGACGCAATAAATGGCTCTGCCTTAGACAGTTTACGTAAAGCTGAGACACTGAATGCGATTAAGCAGAGATTGTTTGACAAGCAGCATCTTGATAAGGCCATAATTGTGGAAAGATTTCAAAACCCCGCCGATAAACCATATACCGTATATTTCGGTGCTGTTGCATTGTTTGAAACAGCGCTTATTGACATCGAGCTCCTAAAAGAAGCTTGTGCAACAGATCATCCATTCCCCAATGCTCTTTCGCTAGTTGTCATACATGGTACTGACATGATGAAATTGGTTCACAAATTATATGATAGGGCCGCAGATGAAGCCTGAAAGAAACTCTCTGCGTATTCTCGGAATGGCTCAATCGAAAGCCAAAATGTTTGAGTATTCTGTCCCTGAAGTAGATCACATTAATTTACCAGTAGATCCCGCCATACTCTTCTCCCTTACTATTGGACTCATCGGCGATGTCTCAACACAGATAAACGGAGGAAGTGCGGATAATAACTTGAACAAAACCGAAAACCGTGCCGCACTTAAATTTGGTGCGCATTTTTTCTATGCATATCTCCAAGCTAAATTGGAAACAAATCTTGACAGCTATCTCATATTGTTGGGTGCTGCATCCTTTTATCTCGCTGACATGCCTGGTAGTTCCGCCGTCTTGTTAAAATCTTTAGAAACATTAGAGATTGAGCCTGGGGCCAGTGGAATGGAAGTCTTTCTTGCTTGGCTACTAGAGGGTGACTTCACCAATTTGCCAACAATTCCTACGAATCTTTTTCGGGATTATATTTTAAATATTTCCGAACTACTTTCACATTACTTTAATCAGGGCACCAGCAAAGAGGATCTTCTCGCATCATTAAATAATATTCATACCTTTTCTTATCAGAACGGTACACCAAGAGAACTTTTACTTTGCGACATCGCATGCGCCGTTGCCAGAAAGAGGCTTGACAATTCGACCTGGCTTGCGCTGCCGCGATATTCCAATATAGGATTGGAACTTTGGTACTCGATTATAAAAAAACAAACTTTCATACGCGAATTGTGGCCAGCTCAACATTTGCTCGGAGAACATGGAATCTTTAGAGGGGCCTCAGCTGTTATTCAAATGCCTACGAGCGCTGGCAAAACTAAAGCAACGGAACTAATTATACGTAGTGCTTTTCTTGCTGAACGGACGCGGCTGGCGGTAATTGTAGCCCCTTATAGAGCGCTTTGTCACGAAATTAGCGATCATCTTAAATTTGCTTTTTCTGGAGAAAGTGTTGGCATTGATGAATTTACTGATGTGATTCAAGCCGATTTTGAACTTAAAGTAAATTCTGAACAAAAACAAGTTTTTGTCGTAACACCGGAAAAACTAAGCTACGTCCTTCGGCATGAACCCACAATGGCGAATAAAGTTGGTATAGTAATTTATGACGAAGGGCATCATTTTGATAATGGTGCAAGAGGTGTCACTTATGAATTGCTGGTATCTTCGTTAAAAAAACTTGTACCGAAAGTCTGCCAGGTGATCCTCATTTCCGCAGTGATTAGAAATGCCGAAGCGATAGGCGTTTGGCTAAACGGTGAACATAATAAAGTTGTTTCAGGACAAAACCTTGTTCCGACGGATCGCACAGTCGCATTCGTAAGTTGGCAAGATTATTTAGGTCGGCTTCAATTTGTTAATCCTCTTGACCCAACCGAAGAACAGTACTTCGTTCCGCGCATTCTTGAAAGTCAATCGCTAATGTGCAAACCCAGGGAAAAGACAGGCTATGTTTTCCCCAATAAAGAAAATGGACGGGACATTGCCCTGAATTTAGGACTAAAACTTTGTAAAAATGGTTGTGTGGCTGTTTTCTGTGGAACAAAACGAACCGCATCGTGGTTTTGCGAAAAAGTAACTGATGTTTATTCAAGGCAACTAACAATCCCATCACCTGCAACATATTCTGATCCTTCGGAAATTGAAAAATTGTTTGTATTGCATAAACAAAATTTGGGGGATGATGCCTCATGCACACTCAGCGTAAAACATGGTGTTTTTGCACATCATGGTAATATTCCAAGAGGACTCCGACTTGCTGTGGAATATGCACTTCAACAAGGTTTAATACGGTTTGTTGCGTGCACTTCAACCTTAGCCCAAGGTGTTAATCTGCCAATAAAATATCTCATAGTATCAGGGGCGTATCAGGGGCATGAGCGAATAAAAGTCCGTGACTTTCACAATTTAATAGGTCGGGCCGGAAGATCAGGCAAGCATACTGAAGGGAGTATCCTTTTTGCCGATCCGCAAATCTATGACCAGCGAAATAGTAGCGATAATAAGCTATGGCGTGAAGCAAAGCTGTTGCTAAATCCTGATAACTCAGAACCGTGCGGAAGCAGTCTTTTTGACATATTCCTGCCTCTGCACAGCGACAATGATATGTATACCATCGTGAAAGATCCGCTTGACCTAGCAAAACTATACATTCAGCAGCCAGGGGAACTCATATCTTTGCCGGACCAAATTGCGCAACAGCATTTCGATAAGGCTTTCACGAAGGAAGGAGTGGCAAACCAGATACAGCACAAGTTGGAAATCATATATTCTATTGAGAGCTATTTGATGGCTCACCTTGAGCAAGATGATAAAGAGACGGCGGAGAAAGATGTAGCCAAAATGGCGGAGGACACGCTGGCCTTTCATCTAGCCAATCCAAAACAAAAGCAAGACTTAGTCGAATTATTCTTAATCCTTACTCGCAATTTGGTAGAACGAATTCCCTCATCAGGCAAAAGAAAAGCATTTTCGAGAACTCTCAAAGGTGTGTCTGACTGCCTAAAGATTGAAAAGTGGGTTGATGAAAATATTGTATCTCTGCGCAATAGTAAAAACATCGAATCTTTAATGATTTCCTTATGGCCTATTTTATCAGAGCAGATTAAGAACAGGAACTTTCAGAAGGCTACCTCTTTACAAACAATGCTTATTTTAGCAAATAGCTGGTTAAAAGGTAAAACGTATCGCCAATTATTACAAATATTGGAGGATGCCGGGGTCAAAATTGGTAGTGGAAGTCGTCCCCGTAATCCCACAATTGATCATGTAATAGACATTTGTGATAGCGCGTTCGCCTTTGATGGAACACTTATTATTGCAGCTATATGGGAGACCATTGCGCTCCAAGAAGATCCGGCAAATAGTGCTTTTCTTGACGAATTGGCATTACTCCAAAAGCAATTAAAATATGGTTTGAGCACCGCAACCGCAGTTTCTTGTTATGAATTAGGTTTTAGTGATAGGATAATTGCACAAGAATTGAATGAAATAATTAGCGATAATGAATTGAATAAGCAATCGCTTAAACGCCAAATACGAAAGAAACTTGTTTTAGTTCAGAATAAAATAGCAGCTTACCCAAAGTATTACTCCACTGTTTTAGAGCAACTGATATCTGCCCGGGCATAATTGGGTATTCTTAAACATTTAGGGTTCTGCTCACGAAACGGAAAAAATCGTACGTTAAGGATTTTGGGGCCACGGAAACCGTTCGTTTAGTTTCCATAATTACTTACTACAGGAACGCTATTAAGTATATCTTTGTTTTTTGTTTACCGTCAATCTTTTCCTACACCTTCGTTGTATGATTATTATAAGGTTTCTTATTCGCTTATCTTGTTAAGCCATTCAACTAATACTTGGCGTGCAGGCATATCTTTCAGAAACATTCCAATTCCCAAATTTGTATGATGGATGTGCTTATCAGTTTCAAGATATAAGTCGCCTAATGCAGATCCATTTTGGTTTACTTTTTTTAGAAACTCCACTGAAGTCTGATAATTGCACAAAGGATCGTTTAAGCTGTGGATGCACAATACTTGAATACTGTCCTTTGGCGAAACAAAATTATATGGCTCTGCATTGCTTCTGTCATATCCCTTTTCAAAAAGCATATTGAGCATATGATTTGCAGAACGATCTTTCCCAAAAGCCGATTCAAAACGAAGAGGCCCGGAAATCGAGCAGAATCCTTTGATTGGCAAGAGTTTAACGCCATACTTATCCTGCAGTTCTTTATTATATGCAATTAATCCACCTAAATGAGCACCTGCGGAAAATCCAACAATTATAATATTATCTATCTGAAGATGTTGTTCTTTGAAATTTTGTATCGCCGTGGAATAGCCAGTAAGAATATCTTCTATTTGAGCAGGATATTTGTTTTTTGGAGTAAGACGGTAACCTAAAGATGTTGTTGGATAACCCAGATTTGAGAAGAAAGACCCTACATATTTAAAATCATCTGGTTCAAAATGATTCCACCCACCACCATGAATATAGATTACAAGCGTCTTTTTTATATCGTTTCCATCAGGTATGAATTGCAGAATATATTGATGT